>NZ_JBOHXV010000037.1:0-42224 GCF_050737075.1 Stenotrophomonas sp. | reverse complement strand
GCCCAAGGGGGAGCGGCACGACCCTGTTACACACACATCGGGGGGAGGGGTGTGCTTAGTGGGCCGGCAGCGGCGCGGTCAGCGGCGACGGCTGGTCGTCGGTGGCCAGCGGCGGCAGTTCCGATTCGCGGCCATCCAGCACCATGGCCAGGCGGTCGCGGTCCAGGGCGTTTTCCCAGCGCGAGACCACCACCGTGGCCACCGCATTGCCGATGAAGTTGGTCAGCGAGCGGCATTCGCTCATGAAGCGGTCCACGCCCAGGATCAGCGCCATGCCGGCCACCGGCACCTCCGGCACCACCGCCAGCGTGGCGGCCAGGGTGATGAAGCCGGCACCGGTCACGCCGGCGGCGCCCTTGGAGCTCAGCATCGCCACCAGCAGCAGCGCGATCTGGTGGCCCAGGGTCAGTTCGGTGTTGGTGGCCTGGGCGATGAACAGCGCGGCCAGGGTCATGTAGATGTTGGTGCCGTCCAGGTTGAACGAGTAGCCCGTGGGAACCACCAGGCCCACCACCGACTTGCTGCAGCCGGCCTTTTCCATCTTTTCCATCAGCGAGGGCAGCGCCGATTCCGACGATGACGTGCCCAGCACCAGCAGCAGCTCGGCCTTCAGGTAGCGGGCCAGCTTGAACACCGAGAACCCGCACAGGCGGCAGACCACGCCCAGGATGACCGCCACGAACAGGAACGCGGTGAGGTAGAACGAACCCACCAGCCAGGCCAGGTTGATCAGCGAGCCCACCCCGTACTTGCCGATGGTGAAGGCGATGGCACCGAAGGCGCCGATCGGGGCGGCCTTCATCAGGATGTGGACCAGGCGGAACACCGGCGCGGTCAGCGCCTCCAGGAAGGTCAGCACCGGGCGGCCGCGCTCACCCACCAGGGCCAGCGAAATGCCGAACAGCACCGCCACGAACAGCACCTGCAGGATGTTGCCATCCACGAAGGCGCTCACCAGCGTGGCCGGAATGATGTCCATCACGAAGCCGGTGAGGGTCAGCTCGTGGGATTTTTCCACGTAGCTGTGCACCGCCGTCTGGTCCAGGTCGGCCGGGTTGATGTTCATGCCGGCGCCGGGCTGCACCACATGCGCCACCACCATGCCCACGATCAGCGCCAGGGTGGAGAAGAACAGGAAGTAGGCCATCGACTTGGCGAAGACCCGGCCCACGGTGCGCAGGTGGGTCATGCCGGCGATGCCGGTGACGATGGTCAGGAAGATCACCGGGGCGATGATCATCTTCACCAGCTTGATGAAGCCATCGCCCAGCGGCTTCAGCGATTCGGCGAAGGCCGGCTCGTAGTGGCCGAGGATGGCGCCCAGGACGATGGCCACCACCACCTGGAAATACAGCTGGCGGTAGAACGGCAGCGGCTTGGCCGCAAGGGGGGCAGCGGTGGGAACGTGCATGGGAAGCTCCGGCAGTGTCACGGGGATGCCGGCCGCGGACGGCGGCATCGGGCGTGGCCTTTTTACGCCCGGCGCACCGCTACGCAGATAACCTATTGGTACTAGCCCCCCGGTTCAGCCCCAGCCAGTGCCTACACTGCAGGGGCACCGCGCCCCCACGGCGGCGGGTTGCCGCGTCATCCGGAGCCAGCCTTCACAGGCGGATGGCCCCACAGTTTCACCGCGCGCGGCCGTTGTTGTTCTGCCCCCTTTTTGAAGCCAGCCCTGAACTCATGCGCCTGACCCCCCTGTTTATTGCCCTGACCGCCCTGACCGCCCCCGTGGCCGCCTCCGCAGCCGATTACGACTGGGACAACTGGCCGACCAAGGTCGCCTTCAGCGACGGCACCGAACTGGCCGCCACCGCCAACATCGCCTACGACCTCAACGACTTCTCGGGCGCCGACGCGTTCGAAGATTCCGACGCGGTGCGCCGCAAGGAGTTCGGCGCGACCCTGAAGAAGAAGGGCGTGTACGACGCGATGGTCTATTACGACTTCCAGGCCGACACCTGGTTGGACGTCTTCTTCCGCTTCGAGAGCAAGGCCGTGTTCGGCAAGGACGTGGGCCGCTTCCGCTTCGGTTACATGAAGACTCCGGTCGGCCTGGACGCCAACACCTCCTCGCGCGCCGGCAGCTTCATGGAAACCGCCCTGCCCGTGCAGGCCTTCTACGCCGGCCGCCGCACCGGTGCCGAGTGGGTGCTGGAGCGCCCGCAGTACCTCATGCAGGTAGGCGCCTATGGCGGCAAGGACCTGCAGGGCGACAACCCGGGCACCACCCAGGCCGTGCGTGGCGTGTGGACCCCGGTGAAGGCACCGGGTGACGTGATCCACCTGGGCCTGGCCTATTCGCAGGAAAACCCGCGCGGCTACAGCGATGGCCGCGACGTGCACCATGAAGCCAGCGCCCGCCTGCGCGCGCGCCCGGAAGCCGGCCTGACCGACATCCGCCTGGTCGATTCCGGCGCCCTGGTCACCGCCGACCAGATCCGCCGCACCGGCCTGGAAGGCATCTGGATCCACGGCCCGCTGTCGCTGCAGGCCGAAGCGCTGCGGACCACCGTCACCCGCGACGGCAAGCCGGACTACACCGGCAGCGGCCAGTACGCGCTGGCCAGCTGGGTGGTCACCGGCGAATCGCGCCCGTACAACGCCGGCGCCGTGGCCAACATCAAGCCGGCCCATGGCTATGGCGCCGTTGAGCTGCTGGCCCGCTACAGCCGCATCGACCTGGACGACCGCGACGTGCTCGGCGGCCGCCAGCACGACTGGACCGTGGGTGCCAACTGGTACCTGACCAGCCACTTCAAGTTCCAGGCGAACTACGTGTGGGCCGACGCCAGCCGTCGCGGCGTGCGCACCAAGCCGGAAATCTTCGAACTGCGCGCCCAGGTTCACTTCTGATGCGCCACGGCGGGTGCACGCAACGTGCACCCGCCGGCACACCGTAAACTGACGCCGTGTACCGCGTCTCCCGCTACCGCCCACTGCTGCTGACCCTGCTGGTCATGATCGGCGGCACGCTGCTGGCCGCCCTGGTGGCCGGCCGCTATGCCCAGCAACGCGCCCTGGCGGCCGAAAGCGCCCAGGTGCGGCGCCAGCTGGATCTGTACGCCCAGACCCTGCAGCAGCGCATCGACCGCTTCCGGACCCTGCCGGAGGTGCTGGCGCTGGACCCGGACCTGCAGCAGGCCGTGCGGCAGCCGTTGAATGACGCCGAACGCCACCGGCTCAACCTGAAGCTGCAACAAGCCAACAACGTCACCAGCGCCTCCACCCTCACCCTGATCGACCGCCATGGCGTTGCCGTGGCCGCCAGCAACTGGGATCAGCCCACCACCAACGTGGGCGAGGATTACAGCTACCGGCCGTATTTCCAGCAGGCCATGGCCAAGGGCAGCGGGCGCTTCTACGGCATCGGCATGACCACTGCCGTGCCGGGCTACTTCCTGTCGCAGGCCATCCACGATGCGAACGGCGCCGTGCTGGGCGTCATCGCCATCAAGATCGAACTGCGCGCGCTCGAACAGGAATGGCTGCAGAGCACCGACATCGTCATGGCCAGCGACACCCACGACGTAGTGTTTCTCGCCAACGCCGACGCCTGGCGCTACCGCCTGCTGCGCCCGCTCTCCCCCGCCGAACGCAGTGAAATGCTGGCCACCCGCCAGTACGCCGACCGCTCGCTGCAGCCGTTGCGTGCGCGCACGCTGGAGGTGCTGGACGACGGCGGACGCATGGTGCGGCTGGAGCAGCCCGCGCTGCCGCGCCCCATGCTGTGGCAGACCCATGTGCTGGCCGATCCGAACTGGACCCTGCACCTGCTGCACGACGCAGGCGCCAGCGCCGCCGTGGGCCGCAGCACCGCGCTGGCGGCCGGCGGCATCTGGCTGGCGCTGTGCTTCCTTTCCCTGTTCGTGCAGCAGCGGCGGCGGCTGGACTCGCACCGCCAGCGCAGCCGGCGGGAGTTGGAAGCCGTGCTGCAGCAGCACGCACAGGAACTGCGCACCGCGCAGGACGGCGTGCTGCAGGCGGCCCAGCAGGCCGACAGTGGCCTGAGCCGCAGCCTGGCGCACCTGCCGCAGGGCGTGGTGGTGATCGACAGCGAACAGAAGCTGGTGGCGTGGAATGCGCGGTATCTGGAATTGTTCCGCTTCCCGCCGGACCTGATCCGCGTGGGTCGCCCCATTGAAGAGGCATTCCGCTACAACGCGCGCCGTGGCCTGCTGGGCCCGGGGCCGGTGGATGAGGCCATCGAGCGCCGCCTCAATCACCTGCGCAGCGGCCGCCCGCACATGCGCGAGAGCGAGAAAGACGACGGCACCGTGCTGGAGATCCGCGGCAACCCCCTGCCCGACGGCGGCTTCGTCACCAGCTATGCCGACATCACCGCCTACAAGAACACCGCGCGTGAGCTGCGCTCGCTGGCCGACGCGCTGGAACACCGCGTGGCCGAGCGCACCCGCGACCTGGATGAGGCGCGCCGCGAAGCCGAACGGGCCAACCGCTACAAGACCCGCTTCGTGGCCTCGGCCGTGCACGACCTGCTGCAGCCGCTCAATGCCGCGCGCATGTTCGTCTCCGTGCTGCGCGGCAAGTTGAGCGGCGATGCGCGCGAACTGAGCGAGCATGTGGACGCCGCGCTGGCCGCGCAGGATTCCATCCTCAACAGCCTGCTGGACATCTCGCGGCTGGAGTCCGGCACATTGCAGACGCACGTGCATGCGTTCGCGCTCTCGCTGCTGCTGGAAACGCTGGCACGCGAATTCGGTATTGCCTCCGAAGGCCGGGGCCTGCAGCTGGACTGGGTAGATACGCGCGCGGTGGTGGTGAGCGATGAAGCGCTGCTGCGCCGCATCCTGCAGAACTTCCTCTCCAATGCGCTGCGCTATACCCCGCGCGGGCGCGTGCTGATCGGTTGCCGGCGCGTGGGCGACCAGCTGCGCATCGAAGTGCACGACCAGGGCCCGGGCATTCCCGAGAGCCTGCAGGGCGAGATCTTCGAAGAGTTCCGCCGCCTGGATGACGGTGTGGACCAGGAACGCGGCGCCGGCTTGGGCCTGGCGATTGTGGAGCGTATCGGCCGTTTGCTGGGCCACCGCATCAGCCTGCGGTCCACGCTGGGGCGTGGCAGCGTGTTCGCGGTGACGGTGGCGATGGGCCATGCGGCGGACATTCCCGCACCTGCGGCGGTGCCGGTGGCGGCGCCTGAGCCCGGCGACGACAGCCCGCTGCGCCGCTGCCGGGTGTGGAGCATCGACGACGACCCGCGCGTGTGCGCGGCCACGCGCGCGTTGCTGGAACGCTGGGGATGTTCGGTCGAACTGGCGGATGGACCGCAGGCCGCGCTGGAGATCGCCTCTGCGCTCAACGTACCGCAGTTGTTGCTGCTGGACGTGCGCATGGGCCAGTGGCATGGGCCGGATCTGTATGAGGAGCTGTGCACCCTGTGGCGTGCGCGCCCGCCGGTGATTCTGGTTACCGCCGAACGCGACGATGCGTTGAGGGCGCAGGCGGCGGAGAACGGCTGGGGCTTCCTTTCCAAGCCGGTAAGACCACCGGCGTTGCGGGCGTTGATGACGCAGCTACTGGTGCGCCACCGCGAAACCCGGTAGGGTCGGACCCCGGTCGACTGCACGTAACACTGATCGGTGCGACGAACGCATGACCCAAAAACGAAACGCGCTCTTTCCCCAACGGTCATGCCATAACCGAACGTTCCAACACGGTCGGCGGTCGATTGGGATGCGACCCTACCAGGAGGCATCCCACGCGGCTCGACAACACCGCCCTACTCCAACACCTCACCCGTCGTCACATCCAACACCCGCCGCTTCTTCTTCGGCACGTGATCCTGATACCGGTACGGCACAACCACAGGCGTCTCATCCAGCCTCAGCGTGACCCGCTTGTGCGCCACCTCCACCAATACACGCGCCCCCACTGGCAGTTCGAACCGCTCCAGCCACATGCCACGCAGAACGATGCATGGAATGCGGCCACCATCCGGCAGATCATGGCCTGCGGGGTGCTTGAGCGATCCAACACGCAGGCGCTCAGGCGCATGCATGCCGATGCGCGTCTGGGGTTGTTGGCTTGAGGGTGAATCCGACTTTGAACGACGCATATGCCACCTCCGAGGAAGTCTCCCTCGCCGGAATGGCGAGGGAGTCGGGAGGCTGAAATCCGCTTGAACGCGCACGGCATGACGTATTTCCGCGAAGGTGTTGTATTTCGCCACCCTCCCGACATAGGACGTCCACACTTTAGCGTTCAAGGAGATTTCAGGCTCCGAGGCAACACCATGCGCAAAGCTGCATGCGAAGGGAAATTGCTTGTTCCGAATGATAGACGAGCTTCGGTTGATAGGAACTAACGCATGTCGCATTGCGCCTGAAGCCGCAAACGATCATTGCGCGCACGAACAGCCACCAAGCCCGACTGGGTAGAGCGGACTGTTAGTCCGCTGCCGTCCGCATGAACGCATGCCCCACCCAAACCACAGCGGACTAACAGTCCGCTCTACCCCGCCGGTTTGTGAGCCGCCACGCGTGGCCGGTTGCTTACCGCCCGCCCCATCACTGCGCTCCGCTCATCTAGGCCCCATCGCGCCTGAGAAGACCCCTGACCTCGCTGTCGGCGTGCGGCGACAGTGCAATGTGAGACCGGACATCGGCCGCCATCAGCTGATCGGGGTCCAAGTAGCTCAGAGTGACCAACTGTGCGAGCACGGTTTCGTCCGGCGACCTCTTCAGCCACCAATGGAACGCGCCATTTCTGTCGTGCTCGGAGGAGTTCTCCATCCCTGGTTGGTACGTCGCAATCAGCTGGCTCAACAGGTCCTCTGGAATGAGACCGTAGTCCTTCCATTCTTTCGGAAATTGCATCAAGGCCAGATATTCGTCAGCCGTCATCTTCAAACACCCTCGCTCAGCGCTCCCAGACCTCACTGACCATCAGTGGCGGCCACGTCAGACTGTGGAAGACTGCCATTCGGCCACATCGATGCCCTCATCCTGCATATACCTCTACGCCCAGCTCAACATCCAGTGACGACAGCGCGCCAAGCAATGCTCGATCGAGGCTGAAGCCGACATGATCATCCACGAAAACACCAATGTAGAGCATCAGCCTTCCGCCGCTTTTCACAACATCGCGGAGGTACTCGCGTCGCACCTGAATCAGCTCCACTGCATTTCGCACGCCGTCGACGAAATGCCCTTCCACCCGGTCACTCAGTGCAAATGCTGCAATGGTTTCTTTGTAGGCGCCTCCCAGCGTCTCTCCCCGATTGGACTTTCGCGGCTCGCCTGCAGTCTGTCCATGAACCAGCTTAAGATCGACGACGGCCGCAATCTCCTCATGTCGACGATGCGGGTGAATGACCCTGAGGGTGATTGAATAGCGCTCCGGTTCAACGGCGTCTTCGACAACGGCGGGCTTGCGAGTGCAGAAGGTCACGATCACAAGAGCCGCGCAAACCAATATCGACAGACCCAGCAACGGGCGGATCTGGTAAAAAAAGGCACCCGCGCTCATTGCCTGCAACCCTTGATCCACTACCGATGACGCCGCGCGGGCCAGCACCTGTATCCAGACGAACGTGATGAACTGAAGCAGGAAGATTCCCACAACCGCCAAAACCCGCCGATTGGTTGTCCGCGCAGTGACAGCCACATAGCAGAGCAGAACCAGCACAAGGACGAAAATAGAAATAAGAATGGTCATGACTCAGCTCCTACCGCAATCAACCAGGCGGCCGCATCTTTTGACCTGAACATTCGATAGGTTCAATAGGCATCTCGATCTCGAAGAAAACGCGAGAACTCAGGGGTCTCCAGTACCCGCAGTTGCGTCATTGAGATGTTGTACCGGTAGAAGAATCCCAGTAGATCATGCATCTCACGCCGACTGAGCAGCGCTCTGTCAATGACGATGTACAGGGTGTCACCGCACCCGTAGAAGCGCCTCACACATTCCATTCGTCCGAGCCAGTCAAAGAAGCACTGCTCATCGTGCGGCGAGTAGAACTTGACTATCACCGCCTCTAACTCAGCCAATTGATCACTGTCCATCCGAGTCTAGCTCCTTGATCCAGTGCAGGGAGCTGCGCTGGATTTACATTTGCATGCATGCAACGCGCGCAATACCGTGGGACTGACGCGAATCCCATGCCCGCCCCCAAGATGGCGGGCACGCACCCGTTGGTGAATGGCCCCCAATCAATTCGTTGGGTTCGCTTCATCAAAGGGGGAGTCGGTGGGGCCTGGCCGCCCCTCCCATGCGCCCAACCCAGCAAGCTGCGCGGGGACGGCCCGAATGACCATATCTACGTCCTCCGCTCCAGTACATTCCTTGGGGAAGCCGAGTGGCGAACTCATCGAAATGGATGCACTCACCCTGATGGCGATCATCTTCCTGGTCAGCGATAGAACCTCCACCTCCCCCGACTCCGCCCGCCCATAGCAGCCCCGCTTCCCGGCGAACGCGCTTGACCCTCTGCTGAAGAACACTCGTGCCACTCCCTCATCCAGAGAGAAGTGATCTCCTGCCTTCAGGTTCGCCGGCAAATAAACAGTCATCTTGCGAAAGCTCGCGCCGTCGGTCTTCCAGGAGCGCTTGTAGAGACTGAAAGCAACGACGGTGCCAACACCCGATTCAATTCGGTGGCATGAAAACTGCAGCTCTCGAGTGCCAACGTCGAGGCACCCATCGGTGACGGAGCTGGCATTCTCAACAAAAAGCGCCGACCTCTCGGCGGCGGCGGTGCTGCCCGAGATCACCAAGCCGGCAAGGATCGCCCACGCTCGAAAGCTACCACCAGCATCCATACTCCGTCCTCTCAATTTGCGCCCCATGCAACGCCCTGAACTGACCAGCACGTCCTCATCACCGCGTGCCTCTGCAGCCTGGCGTCTGCCAGAGTGCCCCGCTCGACCCACTACACGGATCGGCACCAAGATCATCGCTTTGTTCGCGTCCCGGATGACGCAAGCAGAGCCAAGCCAACGACGCTGAAGAAGATGACGACGCGGCGTGGAAGGGTCTTTTGATCTCTCTCTGCCATCCCAGCAATAAAGTCTGGCGAGCGCCCCGCTTCCTTGGCTTCAGAGGCATGTGCTCGCATGTCCTCCATAGTGAATAAGACAGTATAAATGGCTATAGAAGCCAAGAAGGCAACAGCGATCCGTCGCAACCATGGTCGCGAGGTAAATATTCCCACGACGGTCGCAACGCCCGCCAGCGCTATCAACGATATGGTGACATTCATCATCTTGGACACCTTTAGGGCCCAGCGCCCACCGCCATTGCTACCACCCGCCCAGTATGTGCATAGAAGCATATGCTCGAGCCATCATCGTAACCACAGACAACCTCAACCGCGAGTCGGCCCAGCATCACCTGCGATGTGTGGGTCTGACCGTATGCGCGCGCCGCACTCACCCCCTTTGGAGGCCGGGTCCCCGATTGCAACCCCTCTCAGATTCAAGCCCTTCAAACTCTCGGTCGTATAGGATGGCTCCGCTCCCATAGCGTCCCGCGAAACTCGAATATCTTCCACATATCGATACCTCGGCGCGATATCCGGATTGGACGTGACCACCACTTCCAGTTGGGTGTGGGGATCCCAGTACCCGCGTCGCAGAAGCCCTTCCTCACTCAGGCTCTCGGCGCCCGCCCCATAGCGCCGCATCACGTCAATCTCGTCATAGACGTGGGGGAGGAACCCCCCGTCGTGGAAGGCCTTTGTTACGTAGTCGACGCCGCGCTCATTTGCATCGGAAGGCGCTGCAAGAGCCATCAGAAGAAGTGCGATCAAGGTTGATTGACCTGTACTCATGCGCTTCACGCGTTCTCAGAGGGGCGGTAGGTGACAACTAGCGGAGCACCATCAGGCAAAGCTGAACGCGTAGAAGCTTGGCTCTTACGAATAAGCAATCAGCTACTTCGCCTGAAGTTCGCCGACATCAATTCCATTGGCATGAGTCTGACGACCGCCGACAAGGAACTCTCTCGATTGATACCTTGCGCCATTTTCGCAAGCAACCTCAAAGAAATAGGGAGCTGCCTCAGGCCCAACAACCATCATCATCGGTACTGAAAATTCATCCGCAACTACTTTGCCCGCAGACCTTTCGCCGGTACGTGCCGAAACGGCATCCATCTTGCAGGCGACACCTTGAAGATCGTCGACCGCAACGTCCGGAATTCTGCCGCTTACGCGAACAATCAGGTCGCCGCCAGTGGCCGCACAGGCAGACAACCAGAGCACAGTCGACGCCATCAAGCGGCCGAATCTCATCCCGGCCTCTTTATTCTTCCCAGATGACAACATCACGCACCGGGTCGATGACCGCTTTCGGGCTCGCCAACGATGGAAGACGCGCATAGCACCTCAGTCGAATTTTATCAGTACGCCCCGATGCAGTCCCACTCACCCTCACCCATGTCGCTGCGATGCGCGCAAATGTTACTCCCCGGCCCAAAGTACTTGATAATTAGCTCATATCGTTCAACGGATGAAGACTGATAGAAGACTTTCATCTCCTCAGATTCCGAGACATCTAACAGCCTCTTGTCAATTTCATTCAGTTCGCGAGGATATCGTCCTTTCGCATCGTAGTAGGCATCCAGTCCACGCACGATCTTATCTCCCTCATGCTTGGCCTGCTCGCCACGTCGCCCCTCACCCGGAGCATCGCACCCGACAAGCAGCGTACTTGTGAGCAACAAGGCCGCCAATTGGA
Source organism: Stenotrophomonas sp. (assembly GCF_050737075.1). GTDB lineage: Bacteria > Pseudomonadota > Gammaproteobacteria > Xanthomonadales > Xanthomonadaceae > Stenotrophomonas. The sequence goes on along the minus strand of NZ_JBOHXV010000037.1, from coordinate 31,524 downwards.
TGTTTCCCGCTCTCATTTCACGCCGAGTTGGGCATGGAAGCATTTCCACCACTGATCGCGGATGCCCGGGAGCTGGCGCTCGGTGGTTAGCGTCTGGCCGTAGGCCGAGATGGTTTCCCACTTTTTCCACCTCCTGCGCGTGCGCAAGTGGAGCGGATGAAAGGGCGATGAAGGCCACGAGTGCGCGTTGGTGCGGGGTGTACGGCACGAAGCGGGACATTCCAATACTCCTTCCTGGAGGGGAACTGCTCGTCGATCAAGATGGCACCAACGTCGCGGCAGGCAGCGATCCGGCTGGCGGCGACAAACGCGGGTAAGGTATGAATGCGGGGCTCTCTTGGTCAAGGAGGAAAGCGTGAGCCACTTCACCATTCCGGACATTTGCAACCCGAGACGGCAGATTTTCAGAAGCGCCTTAGATGTGATGCGGGGTTTCCCTACAACGGAAGCGGGCATTGATGCTCGCGTGCTGGCATGGCATGACTGTGTGGGACGAGGATCATCCCGACAACTACTCGATGTCTGGCGCGTCAGGCCGAGGAGAGAGAACTGATGAGAAATTTCACGCTGAAAGATTGGATGAAGGCGAATGACGCACGACTGCGGTCATTTGGATACTCCATGACCTTCAAAGATTACCCACAAGGGCAGACAAGTCTGGATCTGGACTCTGCTGAGTTCAGGGGGAGGATTACATGCTGGCCCAATGGGAAATGCGAGCTTCAGTTCCACTCCACGCGAATTGGGGATGTCCTTTTCCTCATCCCCGAGGTTGAACTGGACGGAGATCACCTCATCAAAGTGCTCGAAGAGCGGCATGTGATCTGACGCGTTGTCGCGTTGGCGCGTGCGACAACGGCCTTGGCATCTATGTTGATCACATGCGAGCCAAGGAAAGACGCACCTGGCCGGATCCTTGATGCATAATCCGCTGGGCGCCACCCCGCACTCGCCGGGCGTGGCCGAAACGCTCGGCTGGGGGGCCGGCGCCAAAATGAGCGAATCAGTCAGATATACCATCCTCATGGTCCTGGCGATTGTCGGAGCGCTACTGACACTGTTCGTCATGCTCTTCGACAGGTACCACTACTACGACTACGAGACTGCGAAGTGCAAGGCTGGGCCTGTCATCGTGGAAGCCATGCTGGTGGGCGATGCCTACGAAGACGATCCAGCTACAGGACCTACCCCCTACCGCCTGAGCCTTTCGGCGAACGGCGATGGCGGTCAATACACGCTCTCCGGCGTGACGCTCACTTCGTCTCAGTCACGCGGGCGGATTGCCGTTCCCAGTGCTGAAGCTACCTGGGGTGCGGATGCGAGAACGAGCTTGCCAGAGAACGGCTTGCTTTCGCAGACGCTACGGCTGAGCTATGACGATTACACACTCGACGGAATGATCCACGCCTCGACAGACGACGATCACCCCGCCGTAGTGTTCAGCTGCGCCTTGAAGCGGAACCATCGAAGCGAATGGCGTGCATCCTGGCTGGATGCCTGGATGAGCGTTTGACGATGAGCGCATGCTCTTGATTGAATCATGAGGTAAGCCCCGTGGCACTGCGCACATACAGTTTCGTTTTTGCGGTGAGCCTGAAGCAAGCGCTCACGGCGGCCTGGCGCTTGGGCTGGTGTTGAACTGAGCCAGCTAGGGTAAAGTGGAATCTCCTCCATCGGTCAAACCACCGCGACCACCGAGCGCGGGAACCAAGGGCCTTAAACGTGGAAGCACGCAACGCGATCTCGATCCTTGCAGCTTACAACCTCATCTATTACGCAATGGCCAGGCGGGCTGTAAAAGTCATGGCTCGGGAATCGGAGGGCCCGGACGCAACGCTGAGGACCGGAATGTCAACGTCTGTCAGGTTGGTTTCGATGATCTTCAATCCAGCGCTGCCGCGCGAGGATCAGTCGAAACAGTTCAAGGTCCTTCTCAGGACGTCGCGAGTGATGCTCTACGCCGCGCCGTTCGTATTTGCCCTTGTTTTCTTGCTCCTTTAGCAAGAGGATCGCCAGCGCTGCGTTTTGGATTGACCGACTCGCGATCGCTGCGAAGAGCGTCAGAAAGAATGCGTTCGTCATCAGGGCGGCATCGCACAGAGGCATTGCAGACAATGATCAGGCTGATTCTCGCCCTTCCAACCGCACTACTCCTGCTCTTCATCCAAGCGGAGGGCGCACAGGCGCAGACTTACATCAACCACGCCCCCGACTCCAGCAGGGCGACTGCCGAGCAGGAGTCGCGAATCACTTTCCTGATAGACAAGGACCTGTTCGGATACGGACATGACTACGGCAAGCTTGGCCTGTGCGCGGGCAGCGATTCAAACTGCATCACCTTTGATTTCATGGCACTCCGCGACCTTCCGGGCAACGCGGATGTCGGATCAATTTACTCAGAAGGCGCTTACTCGTTCAAGGTTTCGCGCGCTGTCAACTTGTCTCTGATGGGCCAGAAAATTCGAACTCTTCGCGTGGACGTCACAAAGGATGGAAGGCTTGCGAATTCCTACCTTTTTGACAAAGACAGAGGAGTGGTTGCAATCGTGACTCCAAACTTCGACTTGAAGAGCATCCGCGAGTCCATTTACTTCCTAGAGGCTGAGCGCGGCATTTTCGCGAAGGGGTCAGCTTCGCCCTGAAGCGAAGTTATCGGAACAAATGGCGCGCATCTTGGCTGGATGTCTGGATGAGCTATTTACGGCGAGCGCATGCTCTTGATCGAATCACGAGGTGAGCCATGTGGTACTGCGCACATGCAATTTTTCGCTATCAGTACGAAGGGCAGACTTCAATAACGGTGCACGAGAACGTGTACCTCATTGATGCGTCCGATCCTGACGAGGCCCTGCTGAGCGCAGAGAAGATCGCGCTGGAGCACGAGATGGTCGGGGCTGAGAGTGCGTTGAAAGTGAACGGAGTCAGGGCGGAGTACCGTTTCTCGGGGATACGCAAGCTGATTGCCGTCGAGTCGGATGAAAGCACCGCTGCAGGCAGAATCTGCTCCGGGGTTGAAGTGACGTATTCGGTGATGGAGGTTGGCAGCCTGCGCGAGGTTGAAGTACTTGCCGCGGGAGGCAGCGCGACCGTCGTCTACGTAGAGTAGAGATGCACCTGCTAGCGCTGGACGGGGCAGAGCGGACTGTTGGTCCGCCGCCGTTTGCATGGTGGTTGGCCTTGCGCGGAGAGCAGCGGACTAACAGTCCGCTCTACCAGTCCGCTCTACCCCGTCGTGGGCTATCGCCTGCGCTTTCTTTTGCGGCGCGGGGTGTGGGGTGGGATGGCGATTGGGTTTGGGCCGTCTGGATTGGCGAAGTCGAACGGTCTTCTGCCACGGCGGAGTACGGTACGAAGCACGCCGAGCCAGCCGTCGCCGAACAGCAGTGAGATCGCTATTGCCGTGTAGAGCATCAGGAAGGCGGCCGGAGGTACGATCGCGCCTTCGTTCACGCCCTGGCAGGCGGAGAGTTTGCTACCCAAATGGGCGGCGACTACCACTTCGGTGGATAGCAGACATGCAGCGGCGATGCGCACGTAGGTTGCGTTGGCTTTGAAGAGCCCCTTCGACAGAATGTCGGCCCTTGCGTACAAACCTCAGAAGGGCAGCGAGAGCAGCCATGACCACATGAAGGCGCCTGAGGGGCCGGTTGATGTGCAATCCATCGTTGCCATCAGGCTGGCTAGTGCGAACAGGAAGTAGCCTGCTCCGATCAGGAGGGCGGCCTTCAGGCATTTTGCGAAGATCTGTTCGCCGGTTGGTGGCATGGTTTGGCTCGTCCTTGAGGTTGTTACCGGGCTCGCGCAGTCCGAGGTTAGAGCGCGTCTTCGGCTTGGGTCATGCCGTTATCGCGATGATGGGCCATATCGGCAGTCGATTGGGATGCGACCCTACCGGAGCGCGGGCGAACATTTATTCGGGCGCCGCCGTGTCTGCGCCTGCGACGGGTTTGTTCGGGGGGTACCGTGCCGGCACATGCGACGGGCTTGTTCGGGGGACGACGTGCCGGCACATGCGACGGGGTTGTTCGGGGGACGTCGTGTCTGTACATGCGACGGGCTTGTTCGGGGGACGCCGTGCCGGCACATGCGACGGGCTTGTTCGGGGGACGCCGTGCCAGCACATGCGACGGGGTAGAGCGGACTGTTAGTCCGCTGCCGTTCGCATGGCATAGGTTTTACGTCAGATCTGCGCCTGCGTCGCCTTCGGGTTCCAGTGCCTTCACCAGCACCGCCGCCTGCGTGCGGCTGTGGCATTCGAGCTTCTTCAGGATCGCGGTTACATGCACCTTGACCGTATTCTCCGCCAGGCCCAGTTCGTAGGCGATCTGCTTGTTGAGCAGGCCGTCGGCCAGGCAGAGCAGTACGCGGAACTGCTGTGGGGTTAGCTGGGCAAGGCGTGCTGCCAGGAGGGCGTCGGATTCGGAGCGCTCCGGGGACATGGCCGGGAACCAGAGGCCGCCGTCGAGTACGGTCTGGACGGCCTGGCCGATGGCGTCGGCTGGGGCCGATTTCGGGATGAAGCCGGCGGCGCCGAACTGCTGGGCGCGGCGGATGACGCGTGGGTGGTCGTTGGAGGAGACGATGACCACCGGGATGTCGGGGTGCGAGCCGCGTACGTGGAGCAGCGAGGAGAAGCCGCGCGCGCCGGGCATGGTGAGGTCGAGCAGGACCAGTTCGATTTCCGGGGTCTGGTCGAGGGCCGTCTCCAGGGATTGGGCGCTGGCTACTTCGATCACCTGTACTGCGGGGAGTGCCTGGCGTAGGGAATGTACGACGGCGGCGCGTAGCAGAGGGTGGTCGTCGGCTACGAGGATGGTGATTTCGCTCATGGCCGTATTGTAGGGGGCAATTTGGTGGCTGGTTGGGAGCAGCCACCCATGGGGTGGCTCTACGGTTGCTGCGGGGTGATGGGCTGAGGCGGGACACGCGTGGCGTGTCTCTACTTGGGATGCGCGTCGTCGGACACGGGGCAGCCACCCATGGGGTGGCTCTACGGGGTGGGGGCCTGGTGTCTTGTACTGCCCTTCCAGGCGTCCAGGAACTGGCGGCGCTTGAGGGCGTCCAGGTAGACGAGCAGGCCCGGGCCTAGTTGGATCGGGCGGTAGCTGCGGCCTGGGGCGCTGTCGCGCTGGGTCGGGAGGATGGAGCGCAAGCGGGCTTCGCGTGACAGGACTTGTTGGCCTCGCGATGACAACAGGTAGTCGAGGAAGCGGCGCGCCTCCGGTGCGTTGCGGGTGGTTCGCGGGATGATGGCGGTGCGCAGCACGACCAGGGTGTAATCCTCCGGTTCGACGATGCCCAGCGGGGCGCCCGCATCGATGCGCGCCTGCGCGTAGGAGCCCAGTACGTTGTAGACGAGCGATAGCTGGCCGCTGCTGACGCGGTCGAGCAGAACGCCGGTGCGCTCCTCCAGCTGCACCCGGTTGTCGCCCAGCGCGCCCAGCAGTGCGCCGGCCATGCTGCCGCGCTGGCCGTCCTGGGTGGCCAGCAGGTAGCCGACGCTGCTGCGTTCGACGTCGTAGGTGCCTACCTTGCCGGCCAGCGGTGCGTCCGGCGCACGCAGCAGCTCCAGCAGCTGGCGGCGGGTGCGCGGCACGCGCGCGGCAGGCAGGGTATGGGTGTTGTAGACGATGGCCACCGGTTCGTAGCTGATGCCGAAGGCCTCGTGCCGCCACTGCGCCCATGACGGCAATGCCTCGGTCTGCGCCGAGCGGTGGGCCAGCGCGTGGCCGTCGTTGACGAGCTTGGCCTGCAGGTCCATGCCGCTGCTGATCAGCATGTCCGGCCCGTTCGCACCGCTGCGCTCGCGCAGGTAGCGCGCGTACATGTCCTGGGCGATCACGTCTTCGTAGATGATTTCGGTGCCCGGATGCAGGCGCTGGTAATCGGCGATGACGGTGGCGAACACTTCGATGTCGGTCGAGCCGTGGATGCGCAGCTGCGCCTGCACTGGCCCCTTGGCGGCGAAACGCTGGGTCTGGCCGGGTTCGGCCGCAACGCTGCCGGCCACGAGCAGGAGCAGCAGGGAAAGCAGGATCTTCATGCGTGCAGCCTTGGCAGGCGGATGGTGGCGACCAACCCGCCGCCGGGCCGGTTGCTCAGGTCGATATGGCCGCCGTGGCTGTCGACGACGCGCTTGACGATGGCCAGGCCCAGCCCTGCCCCGCCCGGCGCGGCATCCTCGCCGCGTGCGAAACGCTCGAACACGCGCTCGGCGTCGCCCGGCGCAATGCCCGGGCCGTGGTCGGCGATGGTCACCACGCACTGCCGCGCGTCCTCGGTGAGGGCAAGCTGCAGTACGCCGTTACCACCGTATTTGAGGGCATTGTCGATGAGGTTCTTGATCGCCTCGCGCAACAGCAACCCATCGCCCTGCACCCATGCCGAAGCCACACCCACCGCGAGCTGCACGCGCGGTGCGGGCAGCGCCTGCGGCAAGGCTTCGTGCAGGGCCTGGTGCAGGGTTTCCACCATGTCCACCGGCGCGAAGCGCTGCAGGTTGGAGCGGTGGATGACGCTGGCATCGCTGAGCAGCTGGTTGAGCAGGCGGCTCATATGGGTGGCATTGCGGTCGATGGCCACCAGGCTGCGGCGCATGTCTTCGGGGTCTTCGTCGTCCAGCGCCAGCTGGGCCTGTGCACGCAGCGCGGCCAGTGGCGTGCGCATCTGGTGCGCGGCCTCGGCCATGAAGGCGCGCAGGGTCTCGTTGCTGCTCGAAAGACGCGCCATGAAGCGGTTCAACGCGGCCACCATCTGGTCCATCTCGCGCGGCACGCGTGCGTCCAGTGGGCTCAGGTCGGACGGCTCGCGCCGCGACAGCTCGCGCTCGACCTTGACCAGCGGGCGGAACGCGCGGTGCACGCCGAAGGCCACCAGCGCCAGCGACAGCAGCGAGAGCACGCCGATGGCCAGCAGGGCCCGGTTGACGATGTCCTGTGCCACTGCTTCGCGCGCGCGGCGGGTCTGGCCGACCTGCACGCGCACGTCGGCCTGCGCCGACGGCGAGGACACGCGGCGCGACACCACTACGAAGCGCACGGTCTCGCCGCTGTAGGGCGCGTCGAACAGCTGTGGCTGGTCGCTGGGCGCGCGCGGCGGCGCAGGCAGGTCGCCATAGCCGGTGACGGTCTGGCCGCGCGCGTCGAAGACGCGGTAGAACACGCGGTCTTCCGGCGCCATCGCCAACAGGTCGAGCGAGGCATACGGCAGGTCCACCTGCCACTGTGCATCCACCAAGGCGACCGAATCGATGATCGACAGCGCCGAGGACACCAGCAGGTGGTCGTAGGAACGGTTGGCGGCACGCTGGCCGTAGTCGCGTGCGCCAAACAGCAGGGCCACCGCGAATACCGCCAGCAGCGCGCCCAGATACAGGGTGAGGGTACGCCGCAGCGAGCTGGGCGCGCGGGGCTCAGCCTTCGGCATTGGCGGCGCCGTCGATGGCCTCAAGCAGGTAACCGCTGCCGCGCACGGTGACGATGCGCAGCGGCGCGTCGGCCAGCTTGCGGCGCAGGCGTCCCACATACAGTTCGATGGCATTCGGCCCGGCCTCGTCGTCGAAGCCGAACAGGCCGTTGCCGATCTCGTCCTTGCCCACTACATGGCCCAGGCGCCCCATCAGGATTTCCAGCAGCCGGTACTCGCGGTTCGGCAGCTCGATCGGCTGGCCGTCCAGGCTGACCCGGTGCGAGGCGTTGTCGAACTGGAAGCCGCCAATCTGCACCACTTCGCTGGCCTGGCCGCGCGTGCGCCGCAGCAGCACGCGGCAGCGCGCCTCGAATTCGCGGAAATCGAAGGGTTTGCCCAGGTAATCGTCGGCCCCCACGTCCAGCGCCTGCACGCGGTCTTCGATGCCGTCGCGGGCGGTGAGCATCAGCACCGGGGTGGCATCGCCGCGCTCGCGCATGCCGGCCAGCACGCGCAGGCCGTCCAGCTTGGGCAGGCCGATATCCAGCACCACCAGATCGAAGGTCTGGTAGCGCAGCACGCTGGCGGCGGCCAGGCCGTCGTTCTGCCAATCCACCGCGTGGCCACTGCGGCGCATGCGGCGGACGATGGCGTCGGCCAGGTCCGGGTTGTCTTCGACCAGCAGGATGCGCATGGGGCGGATATCGGAAACGGTGCGGGAATCCTAGCGCGAGCGGGGTGTCCCGTGGGTTGCGCTGCGCTGCAGCAGGCGCCGACAGGTGGATGACAGCTTCCCCGCTCTAGGCTGCGCCATCGCGTCGCACCCTTGGTGCCGGTGCGTTCACCGACAACCTGCGGGCTGGCGGGGCCACCGTGCCCTGCCCTCCCACCGCCATGTACCTGGGAGGGTTCATGCACTTCGATCTCCTGCGCCGCCGCGGGCTGGCCGCCTGCGCCCTGCTGTTGCCCGTCGCCCCGCTCTGGGCCGCCGACGATGCCGATGCCGACCGCCCGGTCACCGCCACCGTGGGCGGCCGCCTGCACCTGGATTTCGCCGATTTCGACAACGATTCGCGCGGCACACCGAACAAGGACGACACCGAGATCCGCCGCGCCTGGGTGGATGTGTCGGGCAAGTTCTTCGTGGTGGACTACAAGCTGGAAGCGGACTTCTCCGGTGACCGGGTGGAAGCCAAGGATGTGTACGTCAGCCGCGATTTCGGCGGCGGCAAGCTCAGCGTGGGCCAGTTCAAGCAGTTCTTCTCGCTGGATGACCGCACCGGCTCCAACTACGGCAGCTTCCTGGAACGCGGCAGCGCCGGCACCACGCTGGCGCCGCTGTACCGGCTGGGTGCGTCCTGGCAGACGGTCAAGGGCGATACGACCTGGGCCGCCAGCGCCTACAGCCTGGAGAGCATCGACGCCTGGCAGGTGAAGGGCCGCGCGGCCGGTGGCCGTGCCACCTGGGCGCCGGGCGCCACCGCCGGCGACGTGCTGCACCTGGGCCTGTCGCTGGCACACGAGCGCTATGACCACCCGGGCGCCGACGGCGCGCCCGGGCTGAAGATCCGCCCGCGCCCGGCCGGCCACTTGTCCGACAACAGCCGCCTGACCCTGGCCGACTTCTCCGCCGGCCGCGACACCGACGTCAACAAGTGGTCGCTGGAATACGCGCAGGTGCGCGGACCGCTGTCGTGGCAGGGCGAGTTCAGCGGCGCCACGTTCGACGACGGCAGCCAGCGCGCCACGGTGCTGGCCGGCTACGGGCTGCTGAGCTGGTTCGTCACCGGCGAGTCGCGCGGCTATGACCGCAAGACCGGGCGCTTCGCACGCATCAAGGACATCCGCCACAAGGCCGGTGCGTTCGAGCTGGCGCTGCGCTATGACCAGATGCGCGGCGACCAGCACCTGATTGGCCAGCCGGACCTGATCGACGCGCGCACCGAATCCTGGACGCTGGGCGGCAACTGGTACATGCGCCCGAACCTGCGTTTCATGCTCAACCTGATCGACAGCCGCAACCGCGACCAGCTGGCCGCGGCCACCGTTGACCACACGCGCGCGGTCACCGGCCGCCTGCAGTTTGATTTCTAACCCCACCCCTACGTTGCAAGGAGTCCGCAGATGATGCTCAGCATCCTCGGCTTTGGCATGGTCATTACGTTCATGTACTTGATCATGAGCAAACGATTGTCGCCGCTGGTCGCCCTGATCACCATTCCCATCATCTTCGCGCTGGTCGGCGGCTTCGGTGCCAACATCGACGAGATGATGCTGGAAGGCATCAAGAAGATCGCGCCTACCGGCGTGATGCTGATGTTCGCCATCCTGTATTTCGGGGTGATGATCGATGCCGGCCTGTTCGACCCGCTGGTGCGCATCATCCTGCGCCTGGTCAAGGGCGACCCGATGAAGATCGTGCTCGGCACCGCCGCACTGGCGATGCTGATCTCGCTCGATGGCGACGGCTCCACCACGTACATGATCACGGTGTCGGCGATGCTGCCGCTGTACCAGCGGCTGGGCATGAACGCGTTGAACATGACGTGCGTGACCATCCTGGCCGGCGGCGTGATGAACCTCACCCCGTGGGGCGGCCCGACCGCGCGTGCGGCCACGGCACTGCACGTGGACCCGGCCGATGTGTTCGTGCCGCTGATTCCGTCGATGGTGCTGGCCTGCATCGCGGTGCTGGGGCTGGCCTGGTACCTGGGCCTGAAGGAGCGCCGCCGGCTGGGCGTGGTGACGCTGCCGACTGGCGGCAGCTGGATGGACTCCAGCGTGTCCGACGATGGCGCACTGCCGACCGTGGAAGACGCCGAGGACATCAAGCGGCCAAAGCTGCTGTGGGTGAACCTGGCGCTGACGCTGGCGTTGATGACGGCGCTGGTGCTGGGCGTGCTGCCGATGCCGGTGCTGTTCATGGTGGGCTTCGCGATCGCACTGGTGATCAACTACCCGAACCTGGCCGAACAGCGCCGCCGCGTGGTGAACCATGCGGGCAACGTGCTCTCGGTGGTGTCGCTGATCTTCGCGGCGGGCATCTTCACCGGCATCCTCAACAACACCGGCATGGTGGAGGCGATGTCGCACAGCTTCCTGGCCGTCATTCCGGATGCCTGGGGCCCGTACCTGGCGGTGATCACGGCGCTGGCCTCGATGCCGTTCACCTTCTTCATGTCCAACGACGCGTTCTACTTCGGCGTGCTGCCGATCCTGTCCGAGGCGGCCGGCAACTACGGCATCACGCCGGTGGAAATGGCGCGCGCCTCGCTGGCCGGGCAGCCGGTGCATCTGTTGAGCCCGCTGGTGCCGTCCACCTATCTGCTGGTGGGGTTGGCCAAGGTGGAATTCGCCGACCACCAGAAGTTCACGCTGAAGTGGGCGGTGCTGATTTCGCTGGTGCTGATGGCCGGCGGCCTGCTGTTCTCGCTGTATCCCTTCGCTGCCTGACCCTGGAGATTCCGAGATGACCCTTCGTATCGCATACGTCACCAGCGGCATGGGCAGCGTGGGCACCGCCATCTGCCAGAAGCTGGCCCGCAACGGCCACACGGTGGTGGCCGGCTGCGCGCCCAATTCGCCGCGCAAGGCCGGCTGGCTGCGCGAGCAGCGTGAGCTGGGCTTCGACTTCATCGCCTCGGAAGGCAACGCGGCGGACTGGCAGTCCACGGTGGCAGCCTTCACCAAGGTCAAGGCCGAGGTGGGCGAGATCGACGTGCTGGTCAACAACGCCGGCGGCAGCCGCGACGTGCTGTTCCGGCAGATGAGCCAGGACGACTGGAACGCGGTGATGGGCTCGAACCTGCATGCGCTGTTCAACATCACCAAGCAGGTGATTGACGGCATGGCCGCGCGCGGCTGGGGCCGCATCGTGAACATCGGCTCGGTGAGCGCGCACAAGGGCCAGATCGGCCAGGTCAACTTCGCCACCGCCAAGGCGGCGATGCATGGGTTCAGCCGTGCGTTGGCCAATGAAGTGGCGACGCGTGGGGTGACGGTGAATACCATTTCGCCCGGTTACATCGCCAGCCAGTCGATCAGCAGTTTTCCGCCGGATGTGTTGGATCGGTTGGCCGGTTCGGTACCGATCCGCCGGCTGGGCAAGCCCGAAGAGGTGGCCAGCCTCTGCGCGTGGCTGGCGTCGGACGATGCGGCGTATGTGACCGGCGCGGATTATGCGGTGAACGGCGGGTTGCACATGTTTTGATGCCATGCCCGCCGCAACGGCGGGCATGGATCGGTAGCGCCCGACCGTTGGTCGGGCGACGCGGAATCAAAATTCCGCGCTGAGGGTCATGAACAATTGCCTTGGTGCGCTGGCGTGAATCGCGTAGCGGGTGCCGGTCGGGTCGGTCGGGGCGAAGGAGCTCAGCTGTCCCGCGTACCGCTTGTTGGTCAGGTTGGTGGCGTTGAGCGAGACCTTGATGTCGCGCAAGCCCAGCCCCGGCCCGAATGAATACCCCGTACCCGCGTCGAAGGTGGTTACGCCCGGCACCGACTGGTCGTTGGTGTAGGTGTAGTAGCGCTTGCCGGTGTACTTGGCGCGCAGGCTGGCGAAGAAGCCGTCGCGGTTCCAGCTGATCTCGCTCGACGCCATGCGCTGCGGCGTATCCACGGTGATCTTGCCGGCCACCGGCACCACCGCGCCGCCCGAGGTGTAGTCGTCCTGGTAGGTACTCTTGTTCCACGACAGCGCGTTGTACCACTGCAGGCCGTCCACCGGCTTGAAGATGAAGGTCAGCTCGGCGCCCTGGCTCTTCACGGAACCCACGTTGATGAAGCGGGTGATGCACTCCGGCCGCGTGCCCACTTCGATGCTGGTGCACGGGTTGAGCGAGAGCAGGCGGTTGTCGAACATCACGTGGTAGGCGGCGATGGAGGCCTGGTACTTCTCGCCGAAGGTGCGGAAGCCCGCTTCGAACGAGCGTGACTTCTCCGGCTCCAGGTCGTCCACGCTGGCCGCGAACGACTCCGGCGACACCTGCAGCGGGCCACCGCTGCCACCGCCGACGAAGGCGGCGATGTTCTCGGCGTACGAGGCGAACACCTCGTTGTTCGGGTTGAGCTTGAAGCCGATACCGGCCTGCGGCAGCACCGATTCCTTCGCGGTCAGCGTGCCCGAGGCATAGCTGGCTTCGGTGCCCGGCTTGGACACGGCGGTCATGCGGGTATTGGGGCTCTTGATGCCCACGTCCACGGTCAGGCGGTCGTCGAGGAACCGCATGCGGTCCTGCACGTAGAACTGGCGCGTACGGATGTCGTAGTCCTGGTCGAACAGGCGGCGGTTCGGATAATTCAGGTAACCGTCGTCGAGGAACGGGCCGGTGATGTAGTAGAAGTTACGCTCGACGTTGTGGTCGTTGCGCTCATACCACAGCCCGGCTTCCAGCTCGTGCAGGCCCAGCTGCCAACTCAACGCGGCGGTGACGCCCTGGCGGTTGATGGTGTAGTTGGTGCTGCGGATGGAGATCGGCAGCGCCTGCGGCGTACCCGGGTTGGACGCCTGCCCCGGTGCCCACCAGTGGCCCTGGCCACGGTTCTCGTGGTGGTAGGCCAACAGCTTCAGGCGGGCGCTGTCGCCCAGTGCGAGATCGGCGTCCAGCGAATACAGGTTGTCGTCGCGCAGCGCGCGGCTCTGGTAATACGCGTCGTCGATGCTGTTGACGCCGCCGCTGAAGGCGCAGCGCTGCGCGTTGTAGGTGGCCGGCGCGCAGTACGCTGCCGCCACGGCGCGGTCCCAATCCGGCGCGTAGATGTTCCAGTCCCAGCCCAGTCCGCGTTCCAGCATGCTCTTGGAGAGATAGGCGTAGTTGGCCTGGCTGACCCGCGAGGTGGCGGCGAACGCACCGAAGCGGTGGTCGCCCACGTTCCACACCGCCTTGGCGTTGAACTGGCGGGTGGTCTGGTTCTGGTTCGGTTCGGCCCACATGTCCGCGTCCTGGTGCACGCCGGAGACATAGGCCGAGAAGCCGTTGAGGTCGCCGGTGTCCACGCGCAGGAAGCCGCGGCGCTGGTTGTCATCGCCCTCGGTGACGCTGGCGCGACCGCCGAATTCGGTGGACGGGTCCTGCGAGAAATACTGGATGGTGCCGCCCAGGTTGCTGGTGGAGGCCACGCCGAGCGAGCCGATGCCCTGCGACAGTTCCGCACCGGCCAGGTTCTCTGCGATCAGCGCACGCGCAATGCTCAGGCCATTGTAGTTGCCGTAGCTGTTGTCGCCCAGCGGAATGCCGTCCATCGTGTAGCCGAGTCGGCTCTTGTCGAAGCCACGCAGGCTGATGGTCTGCGATTCCTCATTGGCACCGAACGCGTCGTTGGACTGCACCGATACGCCCGGCAGGCGGTCGAGGATCTTCTGCGCGCTGGTACCCGGCGGCAGCACCTGCTTGTCGACGGCGGTGATGCGCTGTACTTGGCGGGTTTCGCCTTGACCGATCACCGACACGGCGTCCAGGGTGCGCGCACTGGGCGCGGCGCCGGCATCGAGTGCAGCATCCACGTCGGCAGCATGTGCGTTGGCAGCGCACAGTGCGATCGCCACGGCGATCGTCAGGGGTCGGTTGAGCATGGGGGTCCGTTGCGTGATGGAGGTGCCTGCGTAATGCAGGTGCGCGGCCATCGTGGAGACGCAACATGAAGGGATTCTTACATTCTTGCCCGGCCAGCCAAAAGTGCGACGGGATTCATGAAGTATGAGCGATCCAAGCGCACGCCCACGAAGCTTGTTCCAGCGCGGGAGATGGAAGCCAGCCCGCCTGCGACGTTCCAAGGGGGTTGAAAAAGTCCGCAGACGGGCTGACATCCGCTCAGAGCGAATAGTGCAGTGAGCCTTCTCTGCAGTACATCAGACATGTCTCATTTAATGATCAAACGTCCATTGCCGATTACTCCGCCGCAAGCTGATCCATGCGGATGCGGTTGGCGAACAGCGAAAACGCGAGCATGCCGGCCAGGCCGTTGGCACGGCTCACCCAATGCGGCAGCCAGCGCGGCGGGCGCAGGATGCCTTCTTCGAACAGCGGCGCGAAGTCGATGGCGTCGGTGAGCGACATCTTGCCGGCGAACAGCCAGCGGCAGACCTGCAGGCGGTCTTCGGCCAGCATGTGGCGGAAGAAGGTGTGCACCGACACCAGCCCACGCAGGTACACGGTGTCCTTGGTGAATGCCGCACCGCCGGTGGCCGGTACGCCGCGGAATACGCGCTGGGCCGAGGCGAAGCTCTCTTCGTTGTTCTGCCCGGCATCGCAGAAGTAGCGGAACACCTGGATGAAATCGGCACCCTCGCGTGCCATGGCAATGGCTTCGGTGCGCAGGCTGATGCGCTTGAGCCGCTCGATGTCGATGCTGCCGGTGATCTGTTCGGCGAACGTGGCCAGGCCTTCCTGTGTGGCAGTCACGCGCGGCGAGGACAACGCCAGGCTGGGCAGGTGCGGTTGTTCGCGGCCGTTGAGCGCGGTGAGCGAGTGCACCAGCGCTTCGTGATGGAACAGCTGTGCGCGGTCGTAGGCGCTGAAGCGCGCACTGGTACGCAGGCGGATGCGGGTGGGGCCGGCGGCCGCCTTGGAGATCAGCTCCGGGTCGAGCTGCACGGTGATGATGCGCGATTCGAAGAACGCGTCCAGGTCGCTCTGCAGCTGCAGTTGCAGCGCGGTGGCCGATACCGGCACCTGTTCTTCCGGCGCGAGCAGTTCGTGGTCCAGCTCCTGGGCGATCTGGATGAAGTGGCGCGCGGCCTCGCGGGTGCTGGGGCCGTTGCCGGGCAGTGGCTGCTCGGGCGAGCCGAACAGTTCCACCGAATAGCGGTCCACGGCGGCGGTGCCCAGCGATTCGAGCAGCCCGGCGGCGAGGTCCCAACTGTGCGCGGAACGCCGCACATATAGGCCGATGGGGTGGTTGGGATCGCACTGGGCGGTGATCGCGGCCAGCTCGCGGCGGGTGTCGGCGAAATCCAGCTTGGGATACTCCAGCACCGGCAGCACCGGTTGGCCGCGTGCCACGCTGGCCAGGAACGGGGCCTGCAGCGACGCCGGCCAGCTGGTCAGCCCGAGCAGCTTGATGCCGCCAACGGCCTCCACCAGGCGCGCGTCGAGCGCGGTGTGGTGGGCCACGTCACGATCCAGGGTCATGGGCGTGTTCATAGGCCGGACATTAGCAGGGTATGAGGCCAACGATCAGGCGTTCATGACCCCGGAAGGGAGTACAGCCACGCAGGGCGTGGCTCTACGAGCGGTCTCTCAGCGCTTCTTTCCCGGCGGGCGCCACTGCGCGCCCTTGCTCACATGCTTGCGCTCCAGCGCCTGCTGCGCCTGGCGCACGGCCAGCTTGGCCGCCGCCGCCGCCACTTCGTCCTTCAGCTTGAAGTAGTTGAGCAGGCGCTCTTCATCCAGCTCGCCCGAATCAATGGCGGCACGTACCGCACACCCCGGCTCACGCTGGTGGGCGCAATCGCGGAAGCGGCACTGTGCGGCCAATGCTTCGACGTCGGCGAACCCCACTTCACCCAGCGCCTCTTCGCCGGTGGGCTTGAGCTCGCGCATGCCCGGGGTGTCGATCAGGCAGGCGCCCGACGGCATCGGAATCAGCGCGCGGTGGGTGGTGGTGTGGCGGCCCTTGGAATCGTTGCCACGCACTTCGGCGGTCTTCATCAGCTCGTAGCCGAGCAGCGTGTTGGTCAGGGTCGACTTGCCGGCGCCGGACGAGCCGACCAGCACCACGGTCTTGCCCGCACCCAGCCACGGCAGCAGGGCGCTGGCACTGGCCGGGTCGCGGCCGTTGATGGCCAGCAGCGGAATGTCCTGCGCCGCCAGCTCTTCCAGTACGGCCAAGGCGTCTTCGCTGTACTCGGTCTGGTCGGCCTTGGTCAGCACGACCACCGGCTGCGCGCCGCCACCGCCCACCAGCATCAGATACCGCTCGATCCGGCGTGGGTTGAAGTCGGCGTCGAGCCCGCAGACGATGAACACGGTATCGATATTGGCCGCGATGACCTGCTGGTGGTAATGCTCGCCGGCCGCGCCACGCTTGATCGCGGTACGCCGCGGCAGCAGGGCCACGATCAGGATGCCGTCCAGCAGCACCCAGTCGCCCACCGCCGCACGCTCGTGGCTGGGGAAGCGCGGCCGCTGCCACTCGGCAGGGGATTCGGTCTTGATTGCCGCCCCGGGGGCGTCGGCCACCACGTAGCCGGTGCGGTGCTGCTCGACCACCCGGCCCGGGCGGGCCTGCGGGTGCGCGTCGAACAGGGCCTGCCAGGCCGGCAGTTCGGGGGCGCCTGCCCACGGCCAGCCCATGGTCTGCAGGGCGCGGAAATCGATTGGTTCGCTCATCGGGCCATTCTACCTGTCCTTTGTTCCGAGCCATTGCCGACAACTGCCCGCCGGTATTGAGATTTTCCCCCTTGCCCTGCAACGCAACAATTCCGCTACCATGCGATTTCCATGCCCGAACCACGGCCCAGTCATGTCCACGCCCCCGCTGAAGCCGCTCGCCACCCGCGAGCGCCTGTCCGAAGTCCGCTACGAGATCCGGGGCGAACTGGCGCGGCGAGCGCGTGAGCTGGAGGCCCAGGGCCGCAAGCTCATCAAGCTGAACATCGGCAACCCCGGCAACTTCGGTTTCCGCGCGCCCGAGCACCTGCAGCGCGCCATTGCCGACGACATGGGCCGCACCGACCCGTACACCCACCAGCAGGGCCTGCCCGAGGCCCGCGAGGCCATCGCCGCGGCTTATGCGCGCCGGGGAGCCCCGGATGCGCATCCGGACCGGGTGTTCATCGGCAACGGCGTGAGCGAGCTGATCGACCTGTCGCTGCGCGCCCTGCTCAACCCCGGCGACGAAGTGCTGGTGCCCTCGCCCGACTACCCGCTGTGGTCGGCGGCCACCATCCTCAACGACGGCCGCCCGGTGTATTACCGCTGCGCGCCGGAGAACGGCTTCCAGCCGGACCCGGTGGAGATCGAGTCGCTGGTGTCCTCGCGCACCCGCGCCATCGTGCTGATCAACCCGAACAACCCCAGCGGCGCCAGCTATTCGCGCGAGCTGCTGGAGCGCATCGTGGCCATCGCGGCCAAGCACAACCTGCTGCTGATGGTCGATGAGATCTACGACCAGATCCTGTACGACGGCGCCGCGTTCCAGCCGGTTGCGCCGCTGGCCGGCGACCACCCCTGCATCACCTACAGCGGGCTGAGCAAGGTGCACCGCGCCTGTGGCTGGCGCGTGGGCTGGGCGATGCTGTCCGGCGCGGCCGAACGGCTGGGCGAGTTCCGCGCGGCGATGGACCTGCTCAGCGCGCTGCGCCTGTGCGCCAACGTGCCGGGCCAGTACGCCATCGACGCGGCGGTGAACGGGCCGGACACGGTGTCGGCGCTGTGCGCCCCCGGTGGCCGGCTGTACGAGACCCGCCGCGCGGTGATCGAGGCCTGCAATGCCAGCGAGCACCTGTCGCTGGTGGCCCCCGCCGGCGCGCTGTACGCGTTCCCGGCGGTGGTCGGCCCCGCCGCCCGCAGCTTCGACGACCATGATTTCGCGCTGGAACTGATGAACGAGGAAGGCGTGCTGGTGGTACCGGGCTCGAGCTTCAACGTGCCCTACCGCCACCACTTCCGGGTGACCCTGCTGCCCGAAGCCGAGGTGATGCGCGACGTGTTCGCCCGCATCGACCGGGCGCTGGCGCGCCGCGCCGAGGCCAACACCAAGGTGGTTCCGATCAAGCCGCGCAGCGCGGTCGCCTGAGGTGGCACTGGCCTACCTGGCGCTGGGCGATTCCTACACCATCGGTGAGGGCGTGGCCCCGGCCGAGCGCTGGCCGGTGCAGTTGGCCACGGCGTTGCAGGAAGCCGGCCACGTGGTGGCCGAACCGCAGATCATCGCCACCACCGGCTGGACCACCGACGAGCTGGACGCCGGCATCGATGCGGCCGCTCCGCGCGGTCCGTTCGGGCTGGTGAGCCTGCTGATCGGGGTCAACGACCAGTACCGCGGGCGCAGCGTGGACGACTACCGCCCGCGCTTCACCGCCCTGCTGCAGCGCGCGATTGGCTTTGCCGGCAAGCAGCCGCGGCACGTGCTGGTGCTGTCGATTCCGGATTGGGGCGTGACCCCGTATGCACGCGACAACCACCGCGACCCGGTGCAGATCGCGCGCGAACTGGACGCCTACAACGCGGCCGCGCAGGCCATCTGTGCCGAGCACGGCGTGGCGTTCGTGGACATCACCGCGATCAGCCGCACACGTGGCGCGGAGCCGGCGATGCTGGTCGACGACGGCCTGCACCCCTCCGGCGCGATGTATACCGAATGGACGCGGCGCGCCCTTCCGGTCGCCCGCACACTACTCGACGACGAGGCAGCACACTGAGCACGGACGCGTTACCACTGGCCAGGGAACAGGCCCACCGCATCGCCGATGCGTTCATGCCGGCGCAGCGCTTCGGCAACCGGCGCGATTACTACTACAGCCGCGGCAAGCTCGGCAGCGATCCGCTGTATCCGGGTGTGCTGGCGGCGCTGACGCCGTGTTCGCAGCCGCTGCTGGATATCGGCTGCGGGTTGGGGCTGCTGGCGCATGTGCTGCGCCAGAACCAGCGCACGCAGGCGTATTTCGGCGTGGATATCGATGCGGACAAGATCGCCCGTGCGCAGCGCGCCGGGGCGCGTGCCGCTCTCGCCGACGCACGCTTTGCCTGCGTGGATGCCAGCGCTGCCCTGCCCGACCACCACGGCAGCGTGGCGCTGCTGGATGTTCTGCAATACCTGCCGGCCGAGGCCCAGCCAGTACTGCTGCGCGAGGCCGCCGCGCGGGTTGCGCCGGGTGGGCGGCTGGTGATCCGCACGACGCTGGCCGACAACAGCGGCCGCGACCGCACGACCCGTATCACCGACATGCTGGCCCATCTGGTGGGCTGGATGGGCACGCGGCCGCGGCACTACCCGGACGCCGCCAGCGTGCGTGCGCCGCTGGATGAAGCCGGATTGCAGGTGGAAATGACGCCGCTGTACGGCAACACGCCGTTCAACAACTGGCTGGTGACAGCGGTGCGCGGAGACGCGGCGTGAACGCACCGCGCCCGCGCCATTCCGCGTTGGGGATCGCCGCGCTGGTGGTGAGCCTGGTGGCGCTGGTGGTGTTTGCCGTGACCGCGCATGTGGCCCACCTGCCCCGCTACGCGGGCATGCACGAGGTGCCGGTGGCGGTGCTGGTGATGTTGTTCGTGGGCCTGGGGGTGGCCGTGGTCGGCCTGCTGCTGAGTATCGGCAGCGTGCTGCAGCATCAGCGGCGCCGGGTGACCGGCGTGCTGGCGCTGGGGTTGTCGATCACGTTGTTGTGGGCGCAGGCGTCGCTGGGGAGCTGGGTTCACCAGCAGTGGCAGGATGCGCATCCGACGGTGGATGCCCCCCATTAGGGATCGGTAACACCGCGCGCAGACCGCGGGTCTGCGTTTCCTTCAGCACCGCCTCGATGATGGCCAGGTTGTGGCCGTGGGCCGCGCCTTCGTGCAGCAGCACGATGGCGCCCGGGCGCAGGGTGGCGGTGATGCGGTCGACGACCTGCTGCGGCTGGCAGTTCACGCCGTCGAAGCCGCGCGCGCTCCAGCCCACCCGGGTCAGGCCCCAGCGCTTGAGCGCCGGTGCGACGAACGGGTTGGTCATGCCCACCACTGAGCGGTACCAGCGCGGTGGGGCGCCGGCGATGTCGGTGAGGGCCTGCTGGCAGTGGGCGATCTCGTCGGCCATGGTGGCCGGGCCCAGCCGCCAGAAACGGGTCTGGGGGTGGCGGTGGCTGTGGTTGCCCAGCTCGTGGCCACGGGCCAGCACCTCGCGCACCTGCGCCGGCTGCTCCAGGGCGCGTTCGCCGACCATGAAGAAGGTGGCCTTGGCCTGGTAGCGGTCCAGCAGGTCCAGCACCGCCGGGGTTTCGGCGGACGGGCCGTCGTCGATGGTCAGCCACACCTGCGGCGCGTTACCGGGCAGGCGGCTCAGCACCGGCGCGTAGAAGCGGCTGTTGGGCAGGAACACCGGCACCATGAACAGGGCGTGCGAGGCCACCATCAGCGGCAGCCCTGCCATCCAGCCCCAGGCCCACCAGACGGCCGCCACGGCCAGCTGGGATAGCACCAGCCAGGGCAGCCAGCGCCACGGGCGGCGGGGAATGCGATGCAACGTTTCCGGTTCGGTCATGCCCCATGATGCCATGCCGCGTAGAATGGGCGGTTCGAAAATACCCGGACCCGACCGTCATGTCCCTTGATCCCGCCCTGCGCTCGCGCATCGAATCCATTCTCAACGCCAACCGCGTCGTGCTGTTCATGAAGGGCCAGCCGAGCATGCCGCAGTGCGGGTTCTCGGCCAAGGCCGTGGGCGCGCTGAACGACCTGGGTGTCGAATTTGCCCACGTCAACGTGCTGGCCGACCAGGACATCCGCGAAGGCATCAAGGCCTACGGCGACTGGCCCACCATCCCGCAGCTGTACATCGACGGCGAGCTGGTCGGCGGCAGCGACATCATCCTGCAGATGGCAGGCAGCGGTGAACTGAGCAGCGTGCTGGGCCTGGCCGCACCGGACCGCACCCCGCCGCGCATCACCGTGACCCCGGCCGCGGTGGAAATGCTGCGTGGCGCACTGGCCGACGCGCCCGGCGCGTCGCTGCAGCTGGGCATCGATGCCAGCTACCAGCCGAACTTCCAGCTGGCCCCGCACGACGACAACGCGATCGCCGCCGAGTCCAACGGCCTGCGCGTGCAGTTCGACGCGGCCAGCGCGCGCCGCGCCGAAGGCATCACCATCGACTGGGTGGACGACATCCGCGGCAAGGGCCTGGCCATCGACAACCCGAACGCGCCCAAGGCGGTGCAGGAACTGGCCGTGCGTGACGCAGACGACCAGCGCCGCGCCGGCAGCATCATCGTGGTGGACGTGCGTCCGGCCGACGAGCGCGCCATTGCCGCGATCAACGCCCCGTTCGAGACCTTCGACGGCGACAACCGCGCGCGCCTGGAAGCCCTGCCCAAGGACACCGCGCTGGCCTTCCTGTGCCACCACGGTGGCCGCAGCGCGCAGGCTGCCGAACAGTTCCGTGCACTGGGCTTCAGCAAGGTCTACAACATCACCGGCGGCATCGATGCCTGGTCGAACGAAGTGGACAACAGCGTGCCGAAGTACTGATCGCGGATTCAATCGCGATGCACGAAAAAAACGCCGGCATCGCCGGCGTTTTTTTGTTCAAACAGTTTGCCCACCAACCCCAGGTAGAGCGACGCCATGCGTCGCTGCACGGCAACCGTCAGCCAGCAAACCCACCCTCGGCAAGATAATCCAGCTCCTCGGGCGTAGGCATCCGCCCCAGCACCGCATTCCGATGCGGAAACCGCCCGAAGCGGCGGATGATGTCGCGGTGCAGTTCGGCGTACTGCAGGTATTCCTTGTCGCCCAGCGCGTCGAACATCGACACCGACCGTTCCTGGTCCTGTGGGTCTTCGGAATGCTCGAACGGCAGGTAGATGAAGGCGCGCAGCTTCGGCACCAGCTGCAGGTCCAGGCCCTCCTCCACCGCGCGCATCGCGTAGTGGCGGGCCAGGCCGTCGGTGGCATAGGAATGGGCAGTGTCGCGGAAGCAATTGCGCGGAAACTGGTCGAGCAGGATCATCAGCGCCAGCGCGCCGTCGGCCGTGCCCAGCCAATGCTCGCGCGCACGGCGCGCAGCGGCGTAGTGTTCGTCCAGGAACGCCTGGCGGAAACGCGCATCGAACGCGTCATCGCGCGCGAACCACTGCTGCGGCCCCGCGTTGCGCCAGAATTCCACTACTTGTGCCGCCACGTCCATTCAATACCCCTGCGGGCGGCGCGCCTCCAGGGCGCCCACCCATGCCATTGCCATCACTCGTCAAAGCGCAGGTGGCGGACCGACTTGCCGTTGCGCCGTATAAGCTTAAGCGCCTCGATGCCAATCTGGATATGGTTTTCGACGAACTGGGAGCTGACCTTGGCGTCGGAGGCCTCGGTCTTGACCCCGTCGGGGATCATCGGCTGGTCGGACACCAGCAGCAGCGCGCCGATCGGGATGTGGTTGGCGAAGCCGGCCGCGAACAGGGTGGCGGTCTCCATGTCGATGGCCATGCAGCGCATCAGCCGCAGCTTTTCCTTGAATGCCTCGTCGTGTTCCCATACGCGCCGGTTGGTGGTGTAGACGGTGCCGGTCCAGTAGTCGTGGCCGAGGTCGCGGATGGTGGTGGAGACCGCACGCTGCAGCGCGAACGCCGGCAGTGCCGGCACTTCCGGCGGCAGGTAGTCCGACGAGGTGCCCTCGCCACGGATCGCCGCGATGGGCAGGATCAGGTCGCCCAGCTGGTTCTTGCGCTTGAGCCCGCCGCACTTGCCCAGGAACAGCACCGCCTTGGGCATCACCGCCGACAGCAGGTCCATGACGATGGCCGCGTTGGGGCTGCCCATGCCGAAGTTGATCAGGGTGATGTCGTCGCTGGTCACGCTGGCCATCGGCCGGTCCATGCCCTGGATGGGTGCGCCGGTGAGCTGGGAGAAGGTGTGCAGGTAGCCACCGAAGTTGGTCAGCAGCACGTGCTGGCCGAACTGGTCCAGCGGCACGCCGGTGTAGCGTGGGAGCCAGTTCGTTACGATTTCCTGTTTGTTTTTCATGTTTTTTCCTTTTTTTTATTACGGCAGCCGACTAACAGTCGGCTCTACCCAGTCGGCTCTACCTACCCAGAGCAGCCGACTAACAGTCGGCTCTACCCCGTCGGGCTACCCGGCAATTGTCCTGCGCCACATCGAATTGGCAAGCTGCCGGCGCGCGGCGCAGGCGGTTCGCCACTTGGCAAGGCGGCACCCAGCGGATAGCGTCACCGGGGTTCGTTCATGCCACACCGGGGAAAACATGCGCACTCGATTGACCGCTGGGCTGGGCCTGGCGCTGTTCACACTGGCCGCGCCGTCGGCGCCCGCCGCCTCGCGGTTCACGCAGGATCCGTACCCGAGCACCTATGCGCCGATCGCCTCGGCACCGGTGCTGATCCGCAACGCCACCGTGCTCACCGGCACCGGTGCGCGCCTGGAGCAGGCCGATGTGCTGCTGCGCGACGGCCGCATCGCCGCCGTGGGCAGCGCGCTGGACGTGCCCGCCGACGCGGTGCAGGTGGATGGCAGTGGCAAGTGGGTCACCCCCGGCATCATCGACGTGCATTCGCACCTGGGCGTCTACCCCAGCCCCGGCGTCAGCGCGCACAGCGACGGCAACGAGATGACCGCACCGGTGACCGCCAACGTCTGGGCCGAGCATTCGGTGTGGCCGCAGGACCCCGGCTTTGCCGCGGCGCTGGCCGGCGGCGTGACTTCGATGCAGGTGCTGCCCGGCTCGGCCAACCTGGTCGGCGGGCGCGGCGTGACGCTCAAGAACGTGCCGGCCACGACCTACCAGGCCATGAAATTCCCCGGCGCGCCGTGGGGCCTGAAGATGGCCTGCGGCGAGAACCCCAAGCGCGTCTACGGCGGCGGCAAGGGCGTGGCGCCCGGCACCCGCATGGGCAACGTGGCCGGCTACCGCGCCGCGTTCATCGATGCCAGCGAGTACCTGGCCAAGAACACGCCGAAGAAGGTGAAGCGCAAGCGCTGGTTCGGCGGCAGCGACAAGGGCGACAGCGCCGGCGATACCGGCGGCAAGCGCGACCTGAAGCTGGACACGCTGGCCGGGGCCATCGACGGCGACATCCGCGTGCACATCCACTGCTACCGCGCCGATGAAATGGCCACCATGCTCGACCTGTCCAAGGAGTTCGGCTTCAAGATCGCCGCGTTCCACCACGGCGTGGAGGCCTACAAGCTGGCCGACCGGCTGGCCGAAGAAGGCGTCTGCGGCGCCCTCTGGGCCGACTGGTGGGGCTTCAAGATGGAGGCCTTCGACGGCATCCAGGAGAACATCGCGCTGGTCGACCGCCCGGCCAACAGCTGCGCGATCGTCCATTCGGATTCGCCCGAAGGCATCCAGCGGCTCAACCAGGAAGCAGCCAAGGTGATTGCCAACGCGCGCCGCGCCGGCATGCAGATCGCGCCGGAACGCGCGATCGGCTGGCTGACCTACAACGCCGCGCGCTCGCTCGGCGTGGAGAAGCAGACCGGCAGCCTGGAGGTGGGCAAGATGGGCGACGTGGTGGTCTGGAATGGCAGCCCCTTCAGTTCCTACGCACTGGCCGAAAAGGTCTACATCGACGGCCACCAGGTCTACGACCGCAACGACGTGCGCCGCCAGCCGCTGTCGGACTTCATGCTTGGCCAGGAGGCACGCCCGTGAACGTTCGTTCCCATGATCGACACACGCGCAGCGCCGGTACGCTGCGGCGCAGCCCGGTGCTGTTGGCCCTGCTGGCCCTGCTGGGCGCCGCGCCCGCCAGCTGGGCGCAGGACCTGCTGATCCGCAACGCCACGGTGCATACCGCCAGCGCGCGCGGCAGCCTGGAACACAGCGACGTGCTGGTCCAGGGCGGGGTGATCCGCGCCGTCGGCACCGGCCTGGCCGCCCCCGCCGGCGCCACCGTGGTGGAGGCCAACGGCCGCCCGCTGACCCCGGCGTTCTTTGGCGGCATTACCGATATCGGCATCGACGAAGTCTCCGGCGAATCCACCACCGTGGACAGCGGGCTGAAGCTTCAGGACCAGCCCATGCGCCCGGAATTCGACGTGACCCTGGCCTACAACCCGGCCTCGGTGCTGATTCCGGTGGCGCGGCTGGACGGCATCGGCTTCACTGCCTTGGGCGCCAATACCGACGGCAGCTTCATCGCCGGCCAGGGCGGGGTGATGCGGCTGGACGGCAGCGCCGATCCGATCGGCCCGCGGGCGTTGTTCATCCGGCTCGGGTCGTCCGGCGCCGAACTCACCGGCAGCTCGCGGGCGGCGCAGTGGATGCTGCTGGAGCAGATGGTGAGCGAAGCCCGCAACCGGGTGCCGGTCGATTCGCCGCATGCCCTGTTGACCCCTGCCGGCCGCGCCACGCTGGCGCGCTACCTGGCGGGCCAGGGGCGGCTGGTGGTGGAGGTGGACCGCGCGGCGGACATCCGCCAGCTGCTGCGCTTTGCCGCACGCGAGAAGGTGAGCATCGCCATTGCCGGCGGTGCCGAGGCGTGGCGGGTGGCGCCGCTGCTGGCGCAGGCGAACGTGCCGGTGTTCGTGGATGCACTGGGCAACCTGCCGGCCAGCTTCGACCAGTTGGGCGCCACGCTGGAAAACGCGGCGCGGCTGCACGCGGCCGGGGTGCAGGTCAGCTTCGCCCAGCGCGACGATGCCTCGCACAACGCGCGCAAGATGCGCCAGCTGGCCGGCAATGCGGTGGCCAACGGCCTGCCCTGGCAGGACGGCCTGGCCGGCCTGACCCGGGTCCCCGCCCAGGTGCTCGGCGTGGGCGACAAACTGGGCAGCATCGAGCCGGGCAAGCTGGCCGACCTGGTGCTGTGGGAAGGCGACCCGCTGGATGTGGCGCACTACGCCGAGCAGGTCTGGCTGGGCGGGCGCGCCATGCCGATGCGTTCGCGCCAGATCGAGCTGCGCGACCGCTACGCCGCCCCGGCGACCCGCGAACCCCGGGCGTATTCGAGGTAAGGTGGAATCCATGACCCTGCGCTGGTACTTCGATTTCGTCTCCCCCTTCGCCTACCTGCACTGGCAGCAGCTGAAAACCCTGCCCCAGTTCGACAGGATCACCCCGGTGCCGATCGCTTTCGGCGCGGTGCTGCACCACATGGGCAACCTGGGCCCGGCGGAGATCCCGGCCAAGCGCCGCTTCATCTACCGGCAGGTGTTGTGGCAGGCGCAGCAGCAGGGCACGCCGCTGCGCTTCCCGCCCGGCCACCCGTTCAACCCGCTGGCCGCGCTGCGCCTGTGCCTTGCGGCAGGGGCGACGCCGGCATCGGTGGACATCCTGTTCAACTGGATCTGGCGCGACGGCCGCGCAGCCGACACCCCGCAGGCGCTGGCCCTGCCCGGCGCGATGCTGGACGTGGCCGACGTGGCCGCCGCCGTGGCGGCGCCGTCGGTGAAGGAGCAGCTGCGCCAGAACACCGAAGCAGCGATTGCCGCCGGCGTGTTCGGCGTGCCGACCCTGGCCATCGACGGCGAGTTGTTCTGGGGCAACGAGAGCCACCCGCTGATGGTGGCGGTGCTGGCCGACCCGGGCCTGCTGCAGCAGCCGGAATGGCAGCGGGTAGTGGAACTGCCGGTGGCGGTGGAGCGCAGCCGGCCGGCGGGATGATGCCGGCGGGGCGGCGTTGGCAGCGGCCAGCGCCGAATATGAAAGTCCTGGTCAGGCAACCGGATCGTTTTTGAGATAGCTTTCACATTTCCGAACCTACACCCTGCCTGGAGGGGGCAAACAGGATGCGCATCGGAATCGTGGTCGACTCTGCCTGTGATCTACCGCAGGACTTCATCCAGCAACACAACATCGTGCTGCTGCCCATTACCGTGCGGATCGGTGAGGCCGTGCTGGCCGACCACCGCGACGAACAGGCAACCCTGAGTTTCCTGCATGCCCATGTCGCCGAGAACGGTGCAGAGGCGGAAACCATTCCTTTCAGCGTGGTACAGATCCGTGATCTGTTCCTGGGCAAGCTGGTGATCGATTACGACCATGTGTTCTGCATGACGATCACCAAGACCCGCAGCCCCATCTACGAAAACGCGATGCAGGCCAGCTTCGCGATCCTCAACGACTACAAGCCGGTGCGCCAGGCGGCAGGCTTCAACTCGCCGTTCGCGCTGCGGGTACTGGATACGCAGAACCTGTTCGCCGCCCAGGGCATCACCGCGGTGGAAGCGGTGCGCCTGCGCGACAGCGGTGCCGGCGTGGCGCAGATCCGCGAACGGCTGGAACAGCTGGCGTTGAACGTACACGGCTACATGGTCACCCGCGACCTGTACTACATGCGCGCCCGCGCCCGCCACAAGGGCGACCGAAGCGTGGGCCTGATCAGCGCCGCGCTGGGCAGCGCACTGGACATCAAGCCGGTGCTGCATGGGTACCGTGGTACGACCGGCCCGGTGGCCAAGATCAAGGGCTTCGACAATGCGGTGCAGAAGCTGTTCGACTTCGTCGGCCAGCGGGTCAAGGGCGGGCTGATGACGCCGGCGGTCTGCGTGAGCTACGGCGGCGAACTGGCCGACCTGCAGGCGCTGCCCGGCTACGCCAACCTGCGCGAGACCTGCCGGGCGCACGGGGTGGACCTGTACGAATCGGTGATGAGCCTCACCGGCATGGTCAACGTGGGCAAGGGCGCGGTGACGGTGGGTTTCGCCGACGAACCGCATACGTTTACCGCCTGACACCTGACGCCGGACCGTCCCCGCGACGGTCCGAACGGCGGCCGGTTTCTGCACACCGATTGCACCGTGAATCTGCCACGCTTGCCGCATTCAACGGAGGCCACCATGTCGCAGTACTTCATCAGTTTGCCGGACCCTTCCAAGGCCCGCGGCAACGATTCCGACCTTTCCTTCCACTCGCAGAGCGCCGCCGGCTTCGCCGAGGAGCTGCAGGAAGCGCTGCAGACCACCAAGCTGTTCGACCGCTGGCGTGCCAAGCAGCCCGATCCGGATGCGGTGGAATCGCAGTGGGGCGCGACCGACCCCGCCGCGACGGTCACCGGTGAGCAGAAAGACCTGCGCATCAACCTGGTCGCCACCACCACCATCAACAGCGACGTGTTCAAGGAACGCCTTCGCCTGCTCGCCGGCCACCACTGGGAACTGCGCGACGTGCGTTGAGCATGCGTTGAGCGATTGCCGATCGCAGGGTCGGCAATCGCGGCACGATCGCGGCACGGTAAACTCGGCGCCACTGACGCATGGAGTGCATCGTGGACCCGAAACTCAAAGCCCTGGTCGGCCAGACCAACCTGGATGAGCTGCTGCAGCCTGCCTCGCGCGAGATGGACCTGCACCAGCCGGTCGCCCCACCCGCGGCGGCGACGCCTGAGCCGGCGCGTTCCACCGCCGATCCCCTGCAGATCCACTTTGCCAGCGCGGACATTGTCGGCGGCCTGACCAGCGGCCGGCCGACCAGCGCGCGCATGAAAGGCTTTGCGCTGGCCTTCCTTGGCGGCCCGATGATCCTGTCGGGCCTGATGCTGCTCAGCATCGCATGGAGCGTTCCGGTGCGCTGGCCACAGGCCTTGATCGGCACCGTATTCTCCCTCGGCCTGATGGGGTTCTGGCCGTACGTCGTGTTCGCCAACTGGCGCAAGCGCAACAAGGGCGCGAATCCGGGATAACGACGGTCAGCTTCCCGTCAGGCTTTTCACAGGGCCTGTGCAGCGCGCTCCGGCATGGTGGGGTTGAACCTGCCTTGGAGTATTCGATGCCGCTGCGACTGCCTGCCTCCGCTTCCCTGCTTGCCCTCGCACTGGCCGCTGCGTCGCCCGCGCTGGCGCAGACCCCCGCCACCCTGCCCGCGCCCATTGCCGAAGACGGTGCGGTTGCCACCGGCCCGCGCTCGGATCTGCATGCGCAGGTGCTGCTGGACCGGGCGCATTTTTCGCCGGGCCAGATCGACGGGTTGCCGGGGTCCAACCAGAAGCGTGCCGTCGCCGGCTTCCAGGCGGCACGCGGGCTGAAGGTGACCGGCGAGCTGGACGACGCCACGTGGGAAATCCTGCGCGCGGGCGACACGCCGCCGCTGGTGAGCTACACGCTCACCGCCGAGGACGTGGCCGGGCCGTTCCAGCCGATTCCCAAGAAGCCCGCCGAGCAGGCCAAGCTCAAGGCGCTGGGCTTCGGTTCGGTAGGCGAGGCGCTGGGTGAACGCTTCCATGCCGATCCCAAGCTGTTGCAGGCGTTGAACCCCGGCGTGGACCTGGGCAAGGCGGGCAGCACCATCCAGGTGCCCAATATCGCGCCGGCGGCGCTGCCCAAGGCGGCCAAGCTGGTGATCGACAAGTCCGATTCCACGCTGCGCCTGTATGACGCGGCCGGCAAGGTATACGCGCAGTTCCCGGTGTCGTCGGGCAGCCAGCACGACCCGCTGCCGATTGGCGAATGGAAGATCCTGGGCATCTCGCGCGAGCCGACCTTCCACTACAACCCCAAGCTGTTCTGGGACGCCAAGGCCGGTGACCGCAAGGCCACTCTGCCGCCGGGCCCGAACAATCCGGTGGGCCGGGTCTGGATCGATATCTCCAAGCCGCACTACGGCCTGCATGGGACGCCCGAGCCGGGACACGTGGGCAAGACCGAGTCGCACGGCTGCGTGCGGATGACCAACTGGGACGCGCTGCAGGTGGCCGATGCGGTCGACGCCTCGGTACCCGTGGTGATGCAGGAGTGACCTGATGATGCTGACGCGACTGCTGGCACTGGGCGTGGTGATGGGGGCCGTGGGCTGGTGGCTGCTGGCATCGGGGCCGTCCGAGGTCGCGGTAGAGCGGGGCTCCGCCCCGCTCAGCCGGGCAGAGCCCGGCTCTACCCCCGGCGCTACCCCCGGCGCCCCCGCCCCCGCCGTAGAGCGGGGCTCTGCCCCGCTGGTTTTGGCGCCTAGCCGGGCAGAGCCCGGCTCTACCCCGCTGGCCGTAGCACCGAGCCGGGCAGAGCCCGGCGCTACCGCGCTGGCCGCGGAATCCGCCGCGGCCCCTGCGGGCCTGCTCCTCCCCGTACAGGGCATCACCCCCGCGCAGCTGCAGGACACCTTCACCGACGCGCGCAGCGAAGGCCGGGTGCACGATGCGATCGATATCCTGGCGCCCGACGGCACCCCGGTGCTGGCGGTGGCGGACGGCACCATCGAGAAACTCTTCAACAGCGAGCGCGGCGGGCTGACGGTGTACCAGTTCGAGCCCGGCGGCACGTATTGCTATTACTACGCCCACCTGCAGCGCTATGCCGATGGCCTGGCCGAGAAGCAGGTGGTCAAGCGCGGCGACGTGATCGGCTACGTCGGCAGCACCGGCAACGCCAGCCCGGACGCCCCGCACCTGCACTTCGAGATCCACCGGCTGGGCCCGGAGAAGCAGTGGTGGAAGGGGGAATCGCTCAACCCCTACCCGGTGCTGCGCGGGGAGCAGGCCCTGCGCTGACCTGGCGGCCGCGCCCGCCAAATGAACCGGGACGGGCCGCACGATTGGCCCCGCCGACGCGAAGGTGCGAGAATCCCCGACCCTCCCTTTCAGGCCGGCGCACCCTCGCCCGCCCCCGACCCGAGCCTACGTGAAGACCCCCGAAAGCCTGCAGGCGCTGATCGAAGACGGCGTGATTGACGAAGTACTGCGCCCGCTCAAGAGCGGCAAGGAAGCGGCCGTGTATGTCGTACGCAGCGGCGACGACGTGCGCTGCGCCAAGGTCTACAAGGACATGGCCCAACGCAGCTTCCAGCAGCGCGTGCAGTACCAGGAAGGCCGCAAGGTGCGCGGCAGCCGTGAGGCGCGCGCGGTGGGCAAGGCCAGCAAGTACGGCCGCAAGCAGCAGGAAACCGCCTGGAAGAACACCGAGGTCGATGCGCTGTACCAACTGCGCGACGCCGGCGTACGCGTGCCCGAGCCGCACGGGTATTTCCATGGCGTGCTGGTGATGGAGCTGGTCACCGACGCCGAGGGCTTCTCCGCCGCGCGGCTGGGCGAAGTGGAACTGGAGGCCGACCAGGCCCGCGAGTTCCACCAGGTGCTGGTGCGCCAGGTGGTGCTGATGCTGTGCTGCGGCCTGATCCACGGTGATCTGTCGCCGTACAACGTGCTGGTCGGCCCGGATGGCCCGGTGGTGATCGACTTCCCGCAGGTGGTGAGTGCGGGCGGAAACAACGCCGCGCGCAGCATGCTGCTGCGCGACGTCAACAACCTCACTGCCTACCTCGGCCGCTCTGCGCCGGAACTGCTGGACACCTGGTACGGCGAAGAGATGTGGGCGCTGTTCGAGGCCGGCGAGCTGCTGCCCGACAGCCCGCTCACCGGCACTTTCGTGCACGACGAATCCACCATCGACCTGGACAGCGTGCGCCACGCCATCAACGACGCGCGCGAAGAAGCGCTGATTCGCCAGCAGGGCCGCGAGGCGGCGGAAGAAGACGACGATTGATCTGCCGCTGGACACGCATGGCGTGTCCCTACGTGGTGCCGACCCGGCGGTAGAG
>NZ_JBOHXV010000036.1:0-42302 GCF_050737075.1 Stenotrophomonas sp. | reverse complement strand
GTTTGCGGGACTGTAGAAAACATGGATGTTTTCTAC
Source organism: Stenotrophomonas sp. (assembly GCF_050737075.1). Taxonomy (GTDB): domain Bacteria; phylum Pseudomonadota; class Gammaproteobacteria; order Xanthomonadales; family Xanthomonadaceae; genus Stenotrophomonas. The sequence goes on along the minus strand of NZ_JBOHXV010000036.1, from coordinate 42,266 downwards.
AAGCCTCCAAGGATGGATTCACGGCGTGTCCCGCAAACCCACCGCCGCCGGCCCAAAGCAGTGACATTTGCAGGCATGGGCTTTGGCCGTTGGGAGGAGCAGCCGACTAACAGTCGGCTCTACCCAGTCGGCTCTACCCAGTCGGATTGACCCAGTCGGATTGACCCAGTCGGATTGACCCAGTCGGATTGACCCAGTCGGATTGACCCAGTCGGGTCGACCCCAATCGGATCGACCCAGCAGGTTCCATCGGTCAGAAATCGAAGTTCATCACCGGGCTTGCGGGGCCGACGAACTCACCCTGCACGTAATCGACACCCGCGCTGAACAGCAGGCTCATCGACCCGTTGTCCGCCACGAACTCCGCGATCGTGCGGATGTTGGCTTCCTGCGCGCGTGCCGTGATCTCGCCGATCTTCTCGCTGTTCTCGCGGGTGCGGGCAAAATCGCTCGTGAAGTCGCGGTCCAGCTTCAGGAACTGCGGCTGGAAATGCGCCAGCAGCTGGAACGAATCCAGGCCTGAACCGAACTGCTCCAGCCCGATCCGGCAGCCGAGCGGCGCCACATCGGCCAGGAACTGCTGCGCATTGCGCAGGTGGGTGAACACCTTCGCTTCCGGCGCATGCAGCCACAGCCGCTCGCCCGGTACCCCGTGCGCCTGCAGTTCGCGACGGATCGTTGCGATCATCAGCGGGTCGTTGAACGACTCCGGCGTGATCTTCACCATCATGTGCGTTGCATGCCCCGCGCGCTCGCGCTGGCCCAGCACATTGATCGCGTGTGCCACCACCCAGCGGTTGATGTCCGCCAGCAGCCCGTGCTCCTCCGCGATGCCCAGGAACGCCGTGGGGCTCACCAGCTCCCCGTTGTTGTCCAGGCGCAGGTAGGCCTCGTACAACTCCAGCGGCTCGCCGCCCAGGTTCAGCACCGGCTGATAATGCAGCTGGAAACCGTCGCCCGACAGCGCCTCATTGATGCGCGCCACCCAGCGCTGGATGCGCTCTTCCTCCACGCGGTCGATCGCCGCCGGATCGAAGATGCGGCTGGTATTGCCCAGTTCCGATGCCGCCTGCTGGCACTCCGTCGCGCGCGCCAATACCTGGCCGATGCTCGCGATCTTCTCGCCGACCTGCACACCGCCGATGCTCACCGTCACCGTCGCCGAGCGATCGCCGATGCTGAACACCTGCGCCGCGAACGCGTCGCGGATCTGGTCGGCCAGCGCTTCTGTCTGCGCAAACGCGCCTTCCGTCAGCACCGCGAAACTGTGTTCGTTGAAGCGGGCCACCTGTACCCCTTCACCGACCGCACCGGCCAGCACCCGGGCGAGGGCGGCGATCAGCGCATCGGCCGAGTCCAGCCCGATGTCCGGCAGCAGGCGTGCGTAATGGTCCGGCTCCACCAGCAGCAGGCCGAAGCGACCCTCGCTGCGGCCGGCCTGGGCCACCGCCTGTTCCACATGCAGCATGAAGGTCGGGCGGTTGAGCAGCCCCGTCACCTGGTCGCGCTGGCGCAGGTCCTCGACCTCGCGGGCCAGCTCCGGATCGAACTCCATCCGGCGCCGGAACACCACCTGCAGGCAGCTCTCGCCTTCGTACGTGGCCGGCGTGAATTCCATCGTCGCGGCGAACACCGCGCCGTCCTGGTTGCGCGCGTCCACCTGGTACTGCGGCGGCGGCGCCTCACCCTTGCTCAGCGACTTCAGCAGCTGCTTGAAGCCTTCCACATGTTGCGGGGCGACCATGTCCAGCAGCGAAATGCCTTCCACGTCCTCAAACGATTCATACCCGAACATCTCCAGGTAGGCCTCGTTGGCGCGGATGTGCATCCCCTCATGGACATACGCGATCGGGTCGCGCGAGGACGAGATCAGCGCATCGCAGCGGCGCTCGGTCTCGCGCATCTGCGCCTCGATCCGGCGCAGGCCGCGGCGGGCATGCAGGTCCGTCCATTCGTTGCGGACCACTGCCAGCAGATGCTCGGGACGGTTGCGCAGCGCGACCGCACGGATGCCATTGGCACCGGCCTCGACCCATTCGGATTCGTTGATCGTCTCGGCCAGCAGGATCATCGGAATGTCCTTGCCGCTGGCCGCGATCTGCTGGGTCACCAGGAGCAGCGGAATGCTCTGCGCGGGCGCGGCCAGCACCAGGTCGATCGGCTGGCTGCCGATGATCTGTGCCAGCTCCTCGCCGTTCTGCGGTCGCGCCGGGCGCACCGCGATGCCGCTGTTGCGCAGCATGCTGACGATGGTTTCGGCATTCTCGCCGCTGTCATCCACGATCAACAGGCGGACGGTGATGTCATTCGCGTTCTGCATTCACTACTCCCCAGACTGCAAACTTGATACACGATGCGTGTGACTACGTCCATGCCGGCGATGGGCGCCGATCACAGAGTGTGAGCGCGGTTACACCACCTGGCCGGCGGCACGGCCGCTGGCCCAGGCCCACTGGAAATTGTAGCCGCCCAGCCAACCGGTGACGTCCAGCACCTCGCCAATGAAATGCAGGCCCGGCACCAGCTGCGATTCGAACGTGCTGGACGACACCTTGCGGGTGTCCACCCCTCCCAGCGTGACCTCTGCGGTACGGTAACCTTCGGTGCCGCTGGCGACCAGAGGGAAATCCTGCAGCAGTGCGGCGGCCTGTCGCAGCTCGCGCTCGTCGATCTGGCGCACCGGGCGGTCCGGCAGCCAGTGCTCGCACAGGCGCACCGCCAACCGGCGTGGCAGCACCTCCGACAGCACCGTGCGCAGCTCGGCCGCACCCCGGTCGCGCTTCATCGCGCGCAGCCATTCCTCCGCGTCCTGGCCGGGCAGCAGGTCCAGGCGCAGCGCATCGCCCGGCTGCCAGAACGAGGAGATCTGCAGGATCGCCGGGCCGCTGACGCCGCGGTGGGTGATCAGCATCGAATTGCGGAACTCCACGTCGTTGCAGCGGGCCGCCACCGGCAGGGCAACCCCGCTCAGCTCGTGGAAGCGCTCCTGGTGCGTGCCGCTCAGGGTCAACGGCACCAGCCCGGCGCGGGTTGGCAGCAGCGTATGGCCGAACTGGCGGGCCAGCTCGTAGCCGAAGCCGGTGGCGCCCAAGCTGGGAATGGACAGGCCGCCGGTGGCGACCACCAGCGAGGCCGCATGGAAGCGGCCCTGCGCGGTCTGCACGTGGAAGCCATCGGCGCCGCGTTCGACCTTCTCGACGGCGCAGTCGGTCCGGATCTGCACCCCGGCCGCCGTGCACTCGTCCACCAGCATGCGCACGATCTGCTTGGACGACACGTCGCAGAACAGCTGGCCCAGTTCCTTCTCGTGGTAGGCGATGCCATGGCGCTCCACCACGCCGATGAAGTCCCACGGCGTGTAGCGCGCCAGCGCCGACTTGCAGAAGTGCGGGTTGGCCGAGAGGAAGTTGGCCGGCGTGGTGCCGGTGTTGGTGAAGTTGCAGCGGCCGCCGCCGGACATCAGGATCTTCTTGCCGACCTTGTTGGCGTGGTCGATGACCTGCACGACGCGGCCGCGCTGGCCGGCGGTCAGCGCACACATCAGCCCGGCCGCACCGGCGCCGATCACCAGGACATCGCAGCGGATCGTACTCATCGGTGCGGGATCAGGCCTGCGGCTTCTTCTTGCGCCAGCTCGGGGTGACCGTCAGGTGTGCCTTGTCGGACATCAGCTGGACTTCCCCGTCTTCGATGATCACGCTCCAGGTCATGGTGCGCTCGATCTGCTCGCCCCATTCGGTGACGAAGTCACCCGGCAGGTCCATGACCTCCAGCGAGGACAGCTTGTTCAGTGCGGCGCCATTGCGCTTCCACCAGGTATCGGTGAGGTTGCTGCTGCCGTACATCACCAGCTGCACCGCGCGGGCCCGGCCACTTGCCTTGCGCAGGCGCGACTCGTCGGGTTGGCCCAGCTCGATCCACTGTTCGATTTCACCGGTGTAGTCGCGGCGCCACAGGTCCGGCTCGTCATCCACGCTGAGCCCGCGGCCGAATTCCAGGCGCTCGTCGGCATTCAGCGCGAAGGCCAGCAGCCGCACCATCAGGCGCTCGTCGGTCTCCGACGGATGCTGGGCAAGGGTCAGCGCGTGGGTGGCGTAGTAGCCGCGGTCCATGTCGCTGATCTGCAGCTCGGCCTTGCGGATGGTGGCGGTGAGGGCCATGGGGGTACCGTAAACAAAGAGCGCCATGATAATGCGTGGGCCATGCACCCGTCCGATCCGATTCACGGCCACGTCGCCGCAAGCCGCCTGCAACTTCCGCCGGGTCATTGGTCTTGCCTGCTCGATGGGCTGTGCGCGCGTTTCCCGCGTATCGACCGCGCCCGCTGGCAGGACCGGTTCGCCCGGGGCCTTGTGCGCGACCTGCAGGGCAGGGCGTTGTTGCCCGGGCAGCCCTGGCAGGTCGGGCTGGAGATCCAGTACTTCCGTGAGGTGGCCGACGAGCCGCTGATCCCGCACCGGGAGGCGATTCTGCATGCTGACGCCCACCTGCTGGTCGCCGACAAGCCGCACTTCCTGCCGGTCACGCCTGCCGGGGAATACGTCCAGCAGACCCTGCTGGCCCGTCTGGTGGCCCGCACCGGCAACCCTGCGCTGGTGCCGCTGCACCGACTGGACCGGCTCACCGCCGGGCTGGTGCTGTTCTCGACCTGTGTTGAGACACGCGATGCCTACCAGCGGCTGTTTCGTGAGCGGCGCATCGCCAAGACCTACGAGGCCATCGCCCCGGCGCTGCCCGGGCTGACGTTTCCGCACGAGCGCCACAGCCGGCTGGTGCCGGGCGAGCCGTTCTTCCGCATGGCCGAGGCGCCCGGCGAGCCGAATGCGCGCACCCGCATCGAGGCGATCGAGGCCGACGGCGTACATTGGCGCTATCGGCTGTCGCCGGAGACCGGGCGCAAGCACCAGTTGCGCGTTCACATGGCGGCCTTGGGGGCGCCGATCCTGGGGGACGATCTGTACCCGGACCTGCGCGGAGCGGGGGAGGACGAGCGCGACCAGCCCCTGCAACTGCTGGCCCGGGCGCTGGCGTTCGACGATCCGCTGACCGGCGAGCCCCGGGGGTTCACCAGCGAGCTGAAGCTGGAACCACGGTAGAGCCGGGCTCTGCCCGGCGTTAAGGCGCCGCACCATGGCGGTAGAGCCACCCCATGGGTGGCTGTGCTTCGATCCAGGAGTGCGCAGCCACCCATGGGGTGGCTCCACGTCGGGTGGTTGGACACCGCGCAGCCACGCAGGGCGTGGCTCTACGGCCAAAGGTTCCCGAACCTGAGTCCCGGGCGATCCGCCATTTGGCTCAAATTAAGCCTGGAAAAATCTGAATAGGGCGTCCGAATTCGTGTAGGATTGCCCAATCCCTTGTCCTGTCAGGCGGGACGGGGGGAGGTGGCTGAACAACGCAGCTATCGCTTTTTCGGTAAAACACGCGTATCGTCCCCCACACTGTGTTTGCTAGGGTCACCGTGAATCGTGGCCTGGTGCAGTTGATCTCACGATCCGCTCATCGATCCGCTTTACCAACGCCTGCAACTCAGTCTCGGCTCCGGAAATCCGGTGGCCGCGATTATTTCAACTTATGTTTCAGGAGTTAGTACATGTCTGATCGTCAGAGCGGCACCGTCAAGTGGTTCAACGATGCCAAGGGCTTCGGCTTCATCACCCCGGAAAGCGGTCCCGACCTCTTCGTGCATTTCCGCGCCATCCAGGGCACCGGCTTCAAGTCGCTGCAGGAAGGCCAGAAGGTGACCTTCGTCGCCGTGCAGGGCCAGAAGGGCATGCAGGCTGACCAGGTGCAGCCGGTCTAATCGACCCGCCGCAACCGCAAGGTAGCCATGAACGCCGGAAGCGCAAGCTTCCGGCGTTTTTTATTGGGCGCTGCTGTTGCCGGGCGCTGTGCCGACGGTCGCGCAATGACGCGCCCGTTCACGCTGGCGGTTAGCATGGGCGTTTGCCGTTGCCGGAACCGCCATGATCAAGGTGCACCATCTGGACCACTCCCGTTCGCAGCGCGTGCTGTGGATGCTGGAGGAGCTGAACCTGCCGTACCAGCTGGTCAATTACCAGCGCGATCCGACCACCTGGCTGGCGCCGCCGGCATTGCGTGAGATCCACCCGCTGGGCAAATCGCCGGTGCTGCAGGACGACGCCCTGGTGCTGGCCGAGTCCGGCGCGATCCTGGAATACCTGGCCGACCGCTACGACAGCGCCCGCCAGCTCTCGCCCGAGCCGCTGCCGGCACAGGCTGCCGAACGGGTCCGCTACCGTTACTGGATGCACTACGCCGAAGGCTCGGCCATGCCGCCGCTGCTGATGAGCCTGGTGTTCGCGCGCATCCGCAAGGCGCCGATGCCGTTCTTCGCCAAGCCGATTGCGCACGGCATCGTCGACAAGGTGATGAAGACCTTCGTGGGACCGCAGCTGAAGCTGCACCTGGAGTGGATGGAACGCGAGCTCGGCAGCGCGCCGTGGTTCGCCGGTGAACGCTTCACCGCGGCCGATATCCAGATGAGCTTCCCGTTGCAGGCCGCCGCCTCGCGTGCCGGCAGCATGGAGCGGTACCCGAAGCTGCAGGCCTTCCTGCAGCGCATCGAGCAGCGCCCGGCCTACCAGCGCGCGGTCGAACGCGGTGGCCCGCTGAACCTGGGTGCAGGCGCCGCCTGAGCTTGCAGCCGCGCGCCGCTGCCCCCATTTCAATGTCATGAACACAGAACCACTGCGTTTCGACAACCGATTCCTGCATGAGCTGCCCGGCGATGAAGTCACCGGGCCGCGCGTGCGCGAAGTGCGCGGCGCCGCCTGGTCGTCGGTCATGCCTACGCCGGTGGCCGACCCGCAGCTGCTGGCGTATTCCCCGGAACTGGCGGCGCAGCTGGGCCTGGACCAGGCGCTGGTGGACAGCGCCGACTTCCCGCGCGTGTTTGGCGGCAATGCCCTGTATGCCGGCATGCAACCGTGGGCCGCCAACTACGGCGGCCACCAGTTCGGCCACTGGGCCGGACAGCTCGGCGACGGGCGGGCCATTTCGCTGGGTGAGCTGCTGGCCCCGGACGGGTTGCGCTGGGAGCTCCAGCTGAAGGGGGCAGGGCGCACGCCGTATTCGCGCGGTGCCGACGGCCGCGCGGTGCTGCGCTCGTCGATCCGCGAATTCCTGTGCAGCGAAGCCATGCACCACCTGGGCGTGCCGACCACGCGCGCGCTCAGCCTGGTCGCGACCGGCGAGGCGGTGGTGCGCGACATGTTCTACGACGGCCACCCGCAGGCCGAACCCGGCGCAGTGGTGTGCCGGGTGGCACCCTCGTTCCTGCGTTTCGGCAGTTTCGAGCTGCCGGCCTCGCGGGGCGAGGTCGATCTGCTGCGGCAGCTGGTCGACTTCTGCATCGCGCGCGATTTCCCCGCGCTTGCCGACGCGGGTGCGGAGCGGTATTCTGCGTGGTTCGCACAGGTCTGCGAACGCACGGCGGTGCTGGTCGCGCACTGGATGCGGGTGGGCTTCGTGCATGGCGTGATGAATACCGACAACCTGTCCATTCTCGGCCTGACCATCGACTACGGCCCGTACGGCTGGGTGGACGACTACGATCCGGACTGGACCCCCAACACCACCGACGCGCAGGGCCGGCGTTACCGTTTCGGTACCCAGCCGCAGGTCGCCTACTGGAACCTCACCCGGCTGGCGCAGGCGCTGTCGCCGCTGTTCGACAACGTGGCGCCGCTGCACGCCGGCCTGGCCCGTTTCCAGGCGGTGCATGCACGGCGCGAGCGCGATGACATCGCCGCCAAGCTCGGTCTGGCGCAGTGCCAGGACGAGGACGTGGCGTTGATGGCGGCGTGGCTGCAGATCCTGCAGGACGGCGAGATGGACATGACGCTGGCGTTCCGTGGGCTGATGCAGCTCGATCCGCAGGCACCCGACATATCGGTGCTGGACGAGGCGTTCTACAGCGCCACGCGACGCGATGCGGTGCTGCCGGCGTTGCAGGCATGGCTGCAGCAGTACGCGGCCCGGTTGCGCAACGATGCGCTGGATGCGGCTGAACGCGTGCAACGGATGGCCGCGGCCAACCCGCTCTACGTGCTGCGCAACTGGCTGGCCCAGGAGGCGATCGAGCTGGCCGAACAGGGTGACCTCAGCGGCGTGCGGACCTTGCAGGAGGTGCTGCGCCGGCCGTACGACCCACAGCCCGGTCGCGAGCACTACGCCGGGAAGCGGCCGGAATGGGCGCGCGACAAGGCCGGCTGCTCGATGCTGTCCTGCAGTTCCTGAGGCGACCTACGACCAAGGTAGTAACGGCGAAGTCCGATAATCGCACGCGCAGTCGATAACCGCACTTGAATGGTGCAGTGCGATAAACCTACTTTCGTTGCTCCCTCGCGCGGAGTGCTGGTATGCGCTGTCGTCTGTACGTTGTTTCCCTGTCCCTGCTTGCCGTGTTCCCATCGCTGGCGCTGGCCTATCAGGCCGAGCCGCCGCGCGAGGCGCTGCAGGTGCTGCGCGTGGACCGTTATGCCGACGACGCCAACACCGGCTCGCTGCGCTGGGCGATCACCACCGCCAACCAGGCGCCGGGCCGCTACCGCATCGAGATCGCCGCGGTGGGCGACGCGCCTTATGTGATCCGCCCGACCTCGCCGCTGCCGGAGATCATCGGGCCGGTGCAGCTCGTGGGCGCGCCCTGGGCCAGCGAAGGCCGCTTCGTCGCCATCGACGGTGCCGGTTATGTGCCGGGTACCGGTACCGACGCCTGCCCGGGCGCCGAACCGGGCCAGTCCGGCACCAACGTCCGTACCACCACGCTGCCCGGGCTGGTCCTGCGCGATACCCATGGCGTGGAACTGGCCGGGCTCGAGATCCGCAACTTCTGCATCGGCGTGCTGCTCAACCGCACCCGCGACAGCGAGATCCACGACAACCGCATCGTGGCCAACAAGGGCGGCGCCGGCATCATGCTCACCGGCGACGACGGCAAGGGCCAGTCCACCGCCACCACCACCGTCCACAACCGCATCGTCCGCAATGTGTTCCTGGACAACGGCGATGGCCTCGAACTGACCCGTGGCGCGGCCTGGAACCTGGTGGCCGACAACGTGTTCCAGTCGACCCCGGCCAATCCGGAGCCGTCGCAGGGCATCGAGATCCTGTGGGGCAACGACAACACGGTGGTGCGCAACCGCTTCCTCGACTACTCCGATGGCCTGCAGATCAACTGGGGCAACCGCAACTACATCGGGGCCAATACCTTCAGCGGCAATTCGATCGGCGTGAGCGTCACCGGCAGCGGCAACGTCGTCGATGGCAACACGATCCAGGGCAACGGCATCGGCATCGCCGTGCGTCCGCAGCCGATCAGCGCGCCGAACCGGTTCAGTGCGAACCAGATCAGCGGCAACGGCCTGCCGATCGAGCGTTGCGAAGCCGGCGGCGCCTGCGCCCAGGGCCAGCCGCGCGGTGCCATCGTGTTCGGCGTTCCCGGTCTCGAGCACGCCAGCTTCGTCGGCTCGCGCGGTCGCGGGGTGGATGCCGATCCGGCCAGACGTGCGCGCATCTGCGTCGGTGCGGACACCGCCGATTGCCAGCCCGCTCCCAACCTCGGCCAGGCCGCACCCAGCCTGCAGGCCGTGCAGGGACGCGGCGCGGCGCGCACCCTCAGCGGGACCTTCAGCGGCGCGCCTGCGCAGCACTACGTGCTGGAAGTCTTCGGCAACCGCGCCGCGCACGGCAGCGAGGCCGAACGCCTGCTCGGCACGGTGGATGCCGTCACCGATGCAAACGGGCAGGGCAGGTTCACCCTGGCGCTTCCCGATGCCGCCGACATCGCCACGGTGACCGCCACGGCGACGTCGGCGCAGGGCGCCACCTCAGCGCTGAGCGCACCGCTGTCGCTGCGCTGACCTTCCGATCATGAGAGAACCGATGGGTATTCCACACCGCACTTCCCTGGCCGCGATCATCGCCGGCACGCTGCTGATGCCTGCCGTTGTGTCCGCGCAGGAGGCCAACCGTTACACGGGCAAGACCCTGACCGGCGACTGGAACGGCACCCGCAGCGATCTTGCCGACCGCGGCGTCACCTTTCGGGGCGACTATGTGGGTGAGGCGATGGGCGTACTCGACGGCGGCTACGGCGAGACCGGCGCGCGCTATGCGCAGCAGGTGCGCGTGGGCATGGACCTGGACATGGGCCGGTTGGCCGGCTGGGACGGCGGCGCCTTCCACTTCACCCTCAACGACCGTCGTGGCAACAGCACCTCGGTCGATCTGGTCGGCAACCGCTTCCCCATCCAGGAAGCCTACGGTGGCCAGTACACGCGACTCACCGAGCTGAGCTACGACCAGACGTTCAACGCCGGGCAGTCGTATTTCAAGCTGGGCTACTACGCGATGGGCAACCAGTTCGGCCTGCACAGCCTGTTGACCCACTTCGTCAACGCGGCGTTCTGCGCGCACCCGCTGGCGATGTCCGGCAACAGCGGCTGGTACAACTACCCGACCGCGCGCTGGGGCGGCGAAGTGGCCCAGCAGGTCAGCCCGGCGCTGAACGTGCGCACCGGCTGGTTCCAGGTCAATCCGAATCTCGGCGGCAACATCGAACGCAACGCGTTCCGTCCGTTCGTCTCGGGCACCACCGGCTCGCTGTTTCCGCTGGAAGTGACCTGGACGCCGGACAAGGGCGGCGCGCACCCGGGCGTCTACAAGTTCGGCGGCTACTACGACACGTCGCGGGTCAACCAGCGCGGGCTCGACACCTCGGCGACCACCGGTCGCCATGGCGTGTACCTGCTGGCCGAACAGCGACTCACCCGCGAAGCAGGCGATCCGCAGCGCGGCCTCACCGGCTTCGCGCAGTACATGGTTTCCGATACCGACACCGCGCAGATCCGCCGCTGGTACGCGCTGGGCGGCGTCTACCAGGGCATCGGGTCGCGCCCGCAGGACAGCGTTGCGCTGGGCTACGTCGGCGCGGACATCAACCGCCGGTTGATCGATGCGCGCCGCGCCGATCTTGCCGGCATGGGCGTACCGGCCGATTCGCCGCTGTACCACCTCAGCCAGGCCGAAGAGCTGTTCGAACTGTCCTATAGCGTGCAGGTCAATCCGTGGCTGATGATCCGCCCCGACCTGCAGTACATCGTCAATCCCGGCACGTTCGCCTATACCGGCACCGACAACGCCTGGGCGTTCGGCGTGCAGGCCAAGGTGATCTTCTGATGCACCGTCCCTTTCTCCCAACGCTGGTGAACCGCATGCGCGCGCTGACTCCCTTCATGATCGCCGCCGTACTGGGCGGTGCCGCCGCCGTGGCGCAGGCCGCGCCGGCCGTTCCGGTGACCCCGCTGCAGGTCGGCGCGTTGCGCATCGGCGAGGGTGCCCCGCGCACCATCGTGCCGATCACCGGCGCCACCGCCGAACAGGCGCTGCAGCAGGCCACCGCCATCGCCGCCAGCCAGGCCACCGACCTGGCCGAATGGCGCATCGATTATCTGGATATCGCGACCGACGCCAAGGCACTGGTCGCGCTGGGCCAGCGCATCGAACGCACGCTGGGCGGCAAGCCGATGATCGTCACCTTCCGCACCAAGGCGGAGGGCGGCAGCAAGGCGATCAGCGATGCCGACTACGGCGCCTTGAATGCGGCGCTGCTGCGTGGCGGGTTCGCGCAGCTGGTGGATGTGGAAATGTTCCGCGACCCGGCGGTGGTGGCAGCGCTCGTCGCGCAGGCGCACCAGGCCGGGGTCAAGGTGGTGATGTCCAGCCATGACTTCCACGCCACCCCGGCGCGCGAGGAAATCGTCGCACGGCTGATGCGCCAGGACGCGCTGGGCGCCGACGTGCTGAAGATCGCGGTGATGCCACGCGATGCCGGCGACGTACTGACGCTGCTTGATGCCACCTGGCAGGTGCGCCAGCGCAGCAGCAAGCCGTTGCTGACCATGTCGATGGGCGGCAACGGCGTGGTCTCGCGCCTGGCCGGCGAGACCTTCGGCCAGGCGATGACCTTCGGGATGATCGGCACGCCGTCGGCGCCGGGGCAGGTCGAGGTCGAGCAGTTGCAGTCGGTGCTTGGCGTCATCCATGCCTCCAGCCAGGCCGGTCGTTGAGACCTCCCCGCTGCTTTTTCGCATCACGTCGTCGCAGGACCCTGTCATGAGCCACGCTTCCGCCGCCGCCTCGCCCCTCGTACTGGAACGCATGAGTCCCTTCCAATGGACCGCGATCGCCGTCTGCGTGCTGCTCAACATGCTCGATGGATTCGACGTGATGGTGATGGCGTTCACCGCGCCGCACGTGTCCACCGCCTGGGCGCTGTCGGGCAAGGTGCTCGGGGTCATGCTGAGCGCAGGGCTGGTGGGCATGGCGATGGGCTCGTTCCTGCTGGCGCCGCTGGCCGATCGTTGGGGCCGGCGGCCCATGATCATGTGCTGCCTGGTGATCCTGACGCTGGGCATGGCGCTGTCCGCATTGGCGGCCAACGCCTGGCAGCTGGGTGCGCTGCGGGTGTTCACCGGTATCGGTATCGGCGGCATGCTGGCCGGGGTAGGGGTGATCTCCGCCGAGTACGCCAACGCGAAGTGGCGCAGCACCGCCGTGGCACTGCAGGCCACCGGCTACCCGATCGGCGCCACGCTGGGCGGCCTGCTGGCGGCGTGGATGCTGGAGCACTTCAGCTGGCACAGCGTGTTCCTGGTCGGTGCCGGCGCCTCGCTGCTGTGCATTCCGCTGGTGCTCGCATGCCTGCCCGAATCGCTGGATTTCCTGGTGGCGCGGCGCCAGCGCAATGCGCTGCCACGACTCAACGCGCTGCTGCGGCGCATGCATATGCCCGTGCTGCAGGCACTTCCCGCTGCGCCGGTGCGTGATCGCGGGCGCAGCGGCTATGCGGCGCTGTTCGTCGGCGACCTGCGCCGCGTCTCGATCCTGATCGCGGTGGCGTTCTTCCTGCACATGTTCGCGTTCTATTTCGTGCTGAGCTGGACGCCGAAGCTGCTGGTGTCGGCCGGCGTCTCGGCGCAGCAGGGCATCACTGGCGGCGTGCTGCTGAACCTGGGCGGCATCGTCGGCGGCAGTCTGTTCGGCTGGTTCGCCTCGCGCTGGGCACTCTCGCGGCTGACTGGCGCCAGCCTGCTGCTGGCGATGCTGGCCATGCTCGTCTTCGCCGGCTTCAACACGGATCTGGGTATCGCCTTCCCCGTGGCATTCGTGATCGGCGCGGCGCTGTTCGGCGGGATGGCCGGGCTGTACGCGGCCGCACCGGTGGTGTTCGCCGCCGACGTGCGCACCACCGGACTCGGCTGGGCCATCGGCATCGGCCGGGTCGGCGCCATCCTGTCGCCGCTCAGCGTGGGGCTGCTGGTGGACGCCGGCTGGTCGCCTGCGGCGCTGTACGTGCTGTGTGCGCTGCCCCTGGCACTGGCGGCGTGGGCGTGCATGGGCCTGCGCGTCGGCGTCGGCCAGTCGCGCACGTAAGGCATTCGAGATGTCGTGCGATTATCGAAACCTATATCCGATTATCGGATTGACCGCGACGCGACCGCTGCCCACCATGGCCGGGTCCGGTTTTCCTATGTACGTCGCCGGGGCTGTCCGGGCCCGGCAAGGAGCAATGCAGTGATCGACAAGAGCGTGGCCAGCGCGGAAGCCGCGGTGGCCGACATCCACGACGGCGCGACGGTGATGATCGGCGGGTTCGGCACCGCCGGCATGCCCGACGCCCTGATCGACGCCCTCATCGCGCAGGGCGCGAGCGGGCTGACCGTGATCAACAACAACGCCGGCAATGGTGACGCCGGGCTGGCCGCGCTGATCCGGCACGGTCGGGTACGCCGCATCGTCTGTTCGTTCCCGCGCCAGGCCGATTCGCAGCATTTCGATGCGGCCTACCGCGCCGGTGAGATCGAGCTGGAACTGGTGCCGCAGGGCAACCTCGCCGCGCGCATCCATGCCGCCGGCTCGGGACTCGGTGCGATCTTCACTCCTACCGGTTACGGCACCGAGCTGGCCGATGGCAAGGAAACGCGCGAGATCGACGGCCGCCACTATGTGCTGGAGTATCCGCTGCACGCCGACTTCGCGCTGATCAAGGCCGACCGCGGCGACCGCTGGGGCAACCTGGTGTACCGCAAGACCGCCCGCAATTTCGGCCCGCTGATGGCGATGGCCGCGCGCTGCGCGATCGTGCAGGTACGCGAGGTGGTGGCGCTGGGCGAGCTCGATCCCGAGGCGGTGGTGACCCCGGGCATCTTCGTGCAGCGCGTGGTCGAACTCGCCGACGGCGCCGCTGCGGGAGTGCAGGCATGAACCGCCTCAGCAGAGAACAGCTGGCCGCGCGGGTGGCGCGCGATATCCCCGAGGGTGCCTACGTGAACCTGGGCATCGGCCTGCCGACCACGGTGGCCAACTTCCTGCCGGCCGACAAGGAGATCTTCCTGCAGTCGGAGAATGGTCTGCTCGGCATGGGGCCGGCACCGGCACCCGGCGCCGAGGACCCGGACCTGATCAATGCCGGCAAACAGCCGGTGACGTTGCTCACCGGTGGCTGCTATTTCCACCACGCCGATTCGTTCGCGATGATGCGCGGCGGCCACCTCGACATCTGCGTGCTCGGCGCCTTCCAGGTCTCGGCGCACGGCGACCTGGCCAACTGGAGTACCGGCGCTGCCGACGCGATTCCGGCCGTGGGCGGTGCGATGGACCTGGCCATCGGCGCCAAGCAGGTGTTCGTGATGATGGACCTGCTGACCCGGCAGGGCGAAAGCAAACTCGTTGCCGAATGCAGCTACCCGTTGACCGGCCTGCGCTGCGTCTCGCGCGTGTACACCGACGTGGCCGTGTTCGACCTGGGCAAGGACGGTGCGCGCGTGCGCGAGATGGTCGAGGGCGTCACCCTGGAACAGCTGCGCGAACTGACCGGCCTGCCGCTTCAGCTGCTTGAGGAAACCTGACATGCACCTGCACGACACGTACCTCATCGACGGCATCCGCACGCCGATCGGCCGCTACGGCGGCGCGCTGTCGGGCGTCCGCGCCGACGACCTCGGCGCGGTTCCGCTCAAGGCGCTGCTCGCACGCCACCCGCAGCTGGATCCGGCGCTGGTCGAGGAGGTGTACCTCGGCTGTGCCAACCAGGCCGGCGAAGACAACCGCAACGTGGCCCGCATGAGCCTGCTGCTGGCGGGCCTGCCGGTGACGGTGCCGGGCAGCACCGTCAACCGCCTGTGCGGCTCGGGCCTGGATGCGATCGGCACGGTGGCGCGCGGTATCGCCGCCGGCGAACTCGGCCTGGCCATTGCCGGTGGCGTCGAGTCGATGTCGCGCGCGCCACTGGTCATGGGCAAGGCGGCCACGCCGTTCGCGCGCGACCAGCTGCTGGAAGACACCACCATGGGCTGGCGTTTCATCAACCCGCGGCTGCGCGAACTGCACGGCGTGGAAACGATGGGCCAGACGGCGGAGAACGTGGCCGAACGCTACGCGATCTCCCGCGCGGACCAGGATGCCTTCGCGCTGCGCAGCCAGCAGCGTGCCGCCGCCGCGCAGGCGCGAGGGTTCTTCGACGGCGAGCTCGTCGCGGTCGATGTGCCCGGCCGCAAACGCGGCGAGACCGTGACGGTGGATCGCGACGAACATCCGCGCGCGGACACCACGCTGGAGGCCTTGGCCCGGTTGAAGCCGTTGTTCCGTGATCCGGGCACCGTGACCGCGGGCAACGCATCGGGCATCAATGATGGCGCGGCGGCCCTGCTGCTGGCGTCCGGCGCGCAGGTGAAGGCGCTGGGGCTTACCCCGCGCGCGCGCATCCTGGGCTTTGCCAGTGCCGGGGTCGAGCCGGGGCTGATGGGCATGGGCCCGGTGCCGGCCAGCCGCAAACTGATGGCGCGGCTGGGGCTGTCGATCGACGACTTCGACGCGATCGAACTCAACGAGGCGTTCGCCTCGCAGGGACTGGCGTGCCTGCGCCAGCTCGGTCTGGCCGACGACGCGGCGCACGTCAACGCCAATGGCGGGGCGATCGCCCTCGGGCACCCGCTGGGCATGAGTGGCGCGCGCATCGCGCTCACGCTGCTGCGCCAGCTGGAGGCCAGTGGTGGTCGCCGCGGCCTGGCCACCATGTGCATCGGGGTAGGGCAGGGCGTGGCCCTGGCCATCGAGCGCGTATGAGCCACCGTTCTTTCATTCACGGCTGCTGTCACCCCCGCGTGGCAGCGTGCCGGTGCACGTCCGCTGCGGCCGCACGGCCGCCCGTCTTCTGGAGTACGCCATGAGCGATCCCACCGACCTGCCGGGTTACCGCAGGCCCTATCCCGGTAGCCAGCCGGCCCGCATCCATCTGCCGTATGCGTCCACCCGGCTGCGCGGTCCCAGCCGCGATCCGATCCACATTCCGGCCACGTTGTCGGAAGTGACCGGACCCACCCTGGACCGGCTGACCTTGGGGGCCCATGCGGCCGACCTCACCGCCGGCTTCCCCGGCCAGCCGCTGGGCGAGCGCATCGTGGTCAGCGGGCGGGTGCTGGACGAGAACGGGCGCCCGGTCCGCAACAGCATCGTGGAAGTGTGGCAGTGCAACGCCGCCGGACGTTACCTGCACAAGGGCGACCAGCACGACGCGCCGCTCGACCCGAACTTCACGGGCACCGGCCAGGTCCTCACCGACCAGGAGGGGCGTTACCGTTTCACCACCATCAAGCCGGGCGCCTACCCGTGGCGCAACCATTACAACGCGTGGCGGCCGGCGCATATCCATTTTTCGCTGCATGGCGACGGCATCGGCCAGCGCCTGGTCACGCAGATGTATTTCCCCGGCGATCCGCTGCTGGAGTACGACCCGATCTACAACTGCGTGGACGACCCCAAGGCCCGCGCGCGCATGGTGTCGTCGTTCGACTGGGAAAACACCGCCAACGAATTCGCCCTCGGCTACCGCTTCGACATCGTGTTGCGCGGTCGCAAGATGACCGTGTGGGAGTAAGCAGATGAGTTTCCAATCCACTCCGTGGCAGACCGTGGGCCCGTACTACCGGCTGGGCCTGGAACCGTTGTACCGCGTCGAGATCGCACCGGCCGCCGCCGAGGGCGAGCGCATCGAGGTGCGCGGCCAGGTGTTCGACGGCGTTGGCGTGCCGGTTTCCGATGCCGTGCTGGAGATCTGGCAGGCGGACGCGCAGGGCATCTACGCCCATCACGAAGACCCGCGGCACGCGCAGCACGACCCGGCCTTCCAGGGCTGGGGGCGGGTGCCGACCGACGCACAAGGGTGCTTCAGCTTCACCACCATCAAGCCCGGCAGCGTGCCCGGCCCGCGTGGCGAACCGCAGGCGCCGCATCTGATGGTGCTGGTGTTCATGCGTGGCCTGCTGCGTGCGGCCAGTGCGCGGCTGTACTTCAGTGATGCGCCCGGCAACGCCAGCGACCCGATCCTGGCGCGGGTGCCGGCGGAGCGGCGCGACACGCTGGTTGCGCGCGCCACCGGCACCGGCCAGTACCGCTGGGACGTGCACATGCAGGGCGACCACGAAACGGTCTTCTTCGACTACTGAAGCCTGCCTCCACGCCCGGTTCCGCCGGGCGCGGGTAAGCTGTTCCCACTCTGGATGGAAGCTGGTTGATGCGCGATTCCCATGCCCTGCTGGGTGGCCTGTTCGGTGATCCCCAGGTGGACGCCGTGTTCACCGATGCGGCGCGGCTGCAGGCGATGCTGGATGTCGAAGCCGCGCTGGCGCGTGCGCAGGTGCGCTGCGGGGTGATCCCGGCCGCGGCGCTGGCGCCGATCGAGGCGGCCTGCAAGGCCGAGCTGTATGCGATGGATGCGCTTGCCGCGGGTACCGCGCTGGCCGGCAATCCCGCCATTCCGCTGGTCAAGGCACTCACCGCAGCAGTCAGGCAGCACGACCCCGACGCCGCGCGCTGGGTGCATTGGGGCGCGACCAGCCAGGACATCATCGACAGCGGCGCGGTGCTTCAGCTGCGCGCCGCACTGGACCTTGTGCAGGCGCGGGTGCAGGTGCTGTGCGCCGCACTGGCCGGCCTGGCCGACGCCGAGCGCGGCACCGGGCTGCCCGGGCGCACGCTGCTGCAGCAGGCCGTGCCGGTGACCTTCGGGCTGAAGGCGGCCGGTTGGCTGGACGCGTTGCAGCGCAGCCAGCGGCGACTGCAGGCGCTGCGTGGCGACACGCTGGTGCTGCAGTTCGGCGGCGCTGCCGGCACGCTGGCCTCGCTGCAGACGCGCGGGCTGGACGTGGCCGAGGCCTTGGGTGAAGAACTGCAGCTGCCGGTGCCGGCGCTGCCCTGGCACACCGCGCGCGACCGTATCGCCGAACTGGGCAGTGCGTTCGCGCTGTTGACCGGCACGCTGGGCAAGATCGCCACCGACATCGTGTTGTTGATGCAGTCCGAAGTGGCCGAGGCGTTCGAGCCGGCTGCGGAAGGCAAGGGCGGCTCGTCGGCGATGCCGCACAAGCGCAATCCGGTGGGTTGCGTGGCGGCGATCGCGGCGGCCACGCGCGTTCCGGGATTGCTCTCCACCCTGTTCGCGGCGATGCCGCAGCCGCACGAACGTGCCGCCGGGCAATGGCATGCCGAATGGGAAACCGTTCCCGAGATCGTGCGCCTGTGTGCCGGCAGCCTGGCGCAGGTCAGTATGGTCGTGCAGGGCCTGCAGCTGGACCGGGCACGCATGCTGGCGCACCTGGACAGCCACGGCGGCCTGCTCTACGCCGAGGCGGTGGCCGTGACCCTGGCCGAAACGCTGGGCAAGTCCGCCGCGCATGCGCTGGTGGAAGCCGCGTCGCGCCGGGCGCTGGCCGGGTCGCGGCACCTGCGCGAGGTGCTGCAGGACCTGCCCGAGGTGACCGCGCAGCTTTCCCCCGCGCAGCTGCAGGCGTTGTTCGCGCCGGACAGCTGGCGCGGCATGACCGACACCTGGATCGACCGCGTGCTGGCGCGCCGCTGATTCCTTCCTCTGGAGCACCGCATGGCCTTCCTCGCGCTTGAGTCGCATCGCCTGCATTACCGCATCGACGGTGCGGACGACGCGCCCTGGCTGACCTTCTGCAATTCGCTCGGCACCGATCTGAGCATGTGGCAGCCGCAGGTCGAGGCGCTGTCGGCGCACTTCCGCATCCTGCGCTACGACCGCCGCGGCCACGGCCAGTCCACGGCACCTCCCGGGCCCTACGATATCGCGGCGCTGGGCGGGGATGTCATCAAGCTGTGGGACCACCTGGGCGTGCAGCGCAGCCACTTCTGTGGCCTGTCGATCGGCGGGCTGACCGGGCAGTGGCTGGGCATCAACGCGGGTGAGCGCCTGCAGACACTGACAGTTGCCGCCACCGCCGCGAAGATCGGCACGGCCGACAGCTGGCAGGCGCGCATCGCACAGGTCGAGCAGGACGGCTTGGCGCCGCTGCGGGTCGGCACCGCCGAACGCTGGTTCACGCCGTCGTTCGCTGCGACCCACGGCGCGCTCATCGACGACATCCTGCAACGCTTCGAGGGAACGTCACTCGCCGGCTATGCGGGCTGCTGCCATGCCGTGGCGACGGCGGACTTCCGTGACCAATTGGGCCGCATCACGGTGCCTACGCTGGCGATAGCCGGCGCCGACGACCCGGTATGCCCGCCCGCCGACCTGCAGCAGATTGCCGCGGGTGTCGCGCACGGCACCGCGGTGACTGTTGCGGGCCGGCACATCTGCAACCTTGAATCCCCTGCGGCGTTCACCGCCGCGCTTGTCGCGCACCTGCGCTGATTACCGGAGTCCCCGACCATGGACGAGAAAGAACGTTACGAAGCCGGCCTGTCGGTCCGCCGCGCGGTACTGGGCGACGCCCACGTGGAGCGCTCGCTGCAGGCGCGCACCGATTTCACCACCGAGTTCCAGGAATTCATCACCCGCACCGCATGGGGCACGGTGTGGACCCGCGATGGCCTGCCGCGGCACACGCGCTCGCTGTTGACCATCGTGATGATGGTCGCGCTGGGCCACGATGAGGAATTCAAGCTGCACATCCGTGCGGCCCGCAACAACGGGGTCACGCCGGATGAAATCAAGGAAGCGCTGCTGCAGGCAGCCATCTACTGTGGCGTACCGGCGGCCAACCATGCCTTCGCGCTGGCACGGCCCATTCTGGAAGAACAGCAGGGCCAATAGGGCCGGGCGTTGCCCGGCGCCGCCCCTTCAATGCAGCAGCGTGCCCAGCCGTTGCGCCGCCTCGCGCAGGCGCGGCAGCAACTGCGATTGCATCGCGCCCAGGCTGATGCGCCCGGCCTGTGTGCCAATATTCAGCGCCGCGACCACCTCGCCACTGCGCGCGCGCACCGGCACCGCGATCGAGCGCAGGCCGATTTCCAGCTCCTGGTCGACCAGCGCCACGCCTTCGCGGCGCACGCGTTCCAGGGTTTCCTGGAATTCGTCCATGCGGGTGATGGTGCGCTGGGTACGCGGCCGCAGCGGGTTGCGTTCCAGGTAGTTTTCCAGCGTGTCGTGCGGCAGTGCCGCCAGCAGGATGCGCCCCATCGAGGTGCAGTAGGCGGGCAGGCGGCTGCCGGCGCGCAGGCCGATCGACATGATCCGCACGGTTTCGGCGCGTGCCACGTACAGCACGTCGTCGCCATCGAGCACGCCCAGCGAGCAGGATTCGTGCACATCGTCGCGCAGCGCATCGAGCACCGGCTGTGCGGCGGCGGTCATCGACGACGAGGCCACGTAAGCCCCGCCCATGCCGAGCACGCGCGGCAGCAGCACGAAGCCGCGGCCCTGTTCGCCCACATAGCCCAGCTTTTCCAGCGTGTAGAGCACGCGGCGCACCGCCGCGCGTGAGATACCGGTCTCGCTGCTGATCTGCGACATGGTGACTTCGCGCGGATGCTGCGAGAACACGCTCAGCACCACCAGGCCACGGCCGAGCGAGGTCATGAAATCCGGATCGCCCTGGTTGTCCTGGATCAGCTGCATCAGCTCGTGGCTGAGGCCGCGATCCTGTGGCGGGGCAGGAGCACGCTTGGTGCGACGGCTGGGAGGTGGGGCGGACATGGCGGTGTTTCGTGCTCGGTGATCGTGCATGGTAAGGGCTGCACGCGGCGAAACGAAACCGGGTGCGCCGCGGCCGGGTGGCCGCGGCGCAGTCAGGCCTCAGTGCGCGGACGGCAGCGCGTAGGCGATCACGTAGTCACCGCGATCCGGCGACTGGCGCGCGCCGCCGGCAGAGATCACCACGTACTGGCGGCCGGTGGTGGGCGAGACGTAGGTGATCGGCGTGCCCTGGCTGCCCACGGGCATGCGTGCCTTCCACACTTCTTCGCCGCTGCGGCTGTCGTAGGCACGCAGGTAGTAATCCTGGGTGCCGGCGAAGAACAGCAGGCCGGACTGGGTGGCCAGCGAACCGCCCAGGGTCGGCATGCCGATCGGAATCGGCAGGCCCATCTTGATGCCGAGCGGCCCGGTGTCCTTCACCGTGCCCACCGGCACCTGCCAAACCAGCTGGTGGGTGGCCAGGTTGATCGCCGACAGCGTGCCGAACGGTGGCTTCTGGCAGGGAATGCCGAGCTTGGACAGGAAGCGGTCGCGCAGCGAGCCATACGGCGTGCCGGTCTGCGAGGCGGCGCCCATTTCAACGCCGCCGGCACCCCCGGTCATCTGTGCGCGTGGAATCAGCCGGGTCCACAGGCCCAGGCGCATGTCGTTGACGAACAGATAGCCGGTGGTGGGATCGAGCGACGCGCTGCCCCAGTTCATGCCACCCAGCGAACCGGGCCACTGCAGCGCGAGATCCTCGCCCGGCGGGGTGAACATGCCGTCGTAGCGCATCTGCTTGAACTGGATGCGGCACAGCATCTGGTCGATCGGCGTCGCGCCCCACATGTCCGATTCGGTCAGCGTCTGCGCGCCGATCTGCGGCAGTCCCACCGACAGGCGCTGGGTGGGCGAATAGCGTTCGCCGTCCGCGCTGCCCTGCGGCGCCTTGATGTCGCGCACTTCGGTAATCGGCACGCCGGTGACGCGGTTGAGCATGAACACCTGGCCGGCCTTGGTGACCTGCAGCAGCGCGGGCAGGGTGCCGCCCTTGCCATCCGGAACATCGGTCAGGGTCGGCTGCGCCGGCAGGTCGTAGTCCCACAGGTCGTGGTGCACGGTCTGGTAGACCCAGCGCTCCTTGCCGGTGGCCACGTCGAGTGCCACCACCGCCGAGCTGTACTTGTCATCCTGCGGCGTGCGCTGGCCCGCCCACGCGTCCGGCGTGGTGTTGCCGGTGGGAAGGTAGACCAGGCCCAGCTGCGGATCGTAGGCCATCGACGTCCACACGTTCGGCGTGGCGCGGGTGTAATGCACCGACGCATCCAGCGGCACGTCCGGGGTTTCCTTCGACAGGTCCCACACCCAGGCCAGTGCACCGGTGCGCACGTTGTAGGCACGCACCACGCCGGAGGGTTCGTTCACCTCGATGTTGTCTGCCACGCGGCCGCCCACGATGACCAGTTCGCCGGCCACCAGCGGGGCCGCGGTCAGGGTGAAGAAGCCCGGCTTGATCTCGCCCATGCCGACCTTGAGGTCGACCACGCCGTTGTCGCCGAAGTCGGGGCAGGGCGCGCCGGTGGCGGCATCGAGCGCAAACAGGCGGGCATCGATGGAGGTCATCAGCAGGCGCTTGGTGCACACGGCCGGTGCGGCGGGTACGAGGGCGGCGGCCGCTGCCGCCGGCGTCGCGGCGGTCACGGTCGGCACGCCGACCGGCGGCAGGCTGGCGTCGAAGTAGCCCAGGCCGCGGCAGCGCTGCCAGTTCGGCGCGGTGGCCTTGGGGTCGAACGCCCAGCGCTGCTGGCCGCTGTCGGCGTCGATCGCCACCACATGGTTGTGCGGGGTGCACAGGTACAGCGTGTCGCCGATCTGCAGCGGGGTGTTCTGGTCTTCGGCCCCGAAGCCGTTGCTCTCCGGCACATCGCCGGTATGCGCGGTCCAGGCCACCTGCAGCTGCTCGACATTGGCCGGGGTGATCTGGTCCAGCGCGGCGAAACGGGTGCCGGCGGTGGTATTGCCCCAATGCATCCAGTCGCGCTGTTCGCTGCCCTTGGCGACCGGCACCACGGCCGGACGCGCGCCACTGGCGGCGACGACGGGCCGCGGCTGGAATGCCGCGAACGCGGTGCCCAGCAGGCCAACCAGCAACAAGGCCGCCACGCCGTAGGCACCCCGGCCGGCGGGTTGGCCGCGGCCGCGACGCAGCGCCGGCCATGCCAGCGCGACCAGTAGCGCCAGCACGGCGGGCATGACCAGGCGCGACACCAGCGGCCAGAATTCCAGCCCGGCATCGACCAGCGCCCAGGCCACCGTGGCCAGGAAGGCCACCCCGTACAGCACCGCGCCAAGCGCGCGTCGCGCCACCAGCAGGATGCCGGCGGCGACGGTCGCCGCGCCCATCAGCAGGAAGTACCAGCTGCCGCCCAGCTGCGCCAGGCGGAACCCGCCGACCAGCAGGGCAAGGCCGACCAGCAGCACCAGGATGCCGAGCAGGATGACGAGGAAGCGGCACAGGGCCGGGTGTTTCGTGTTCTTGTCCACGTTGCATGAACCTCTACAGGAAAACCCTGCTGGAAAAGCAGGGCAGGCCCGCGCGCGCCAGGCGTGGCGGGGACCGTTGGCCGGCACATCCCGACCCCGCGCTGCGGCTGCGGGGTTCCCCGAACCCTGCAGGGAGCGGGGTGAGCGGCCTGTTAGGGGCGATTATCGCACCGATGTGCGATTTACGGGAGGGTCGGGAGCGTCATGCATGAAACGCTGCGGCGCGCTGGCCGCACACCGCGTCGCCGCGCCGGAGCGTTTACCCTATGCCACCCTCTGGTTGCGCCTTTCCCATGACCGATTCCTCCGCCACCCCCGCCTGGGCGGGCCGCCTGCGCGACGTCGCCGACTTCCCCAAGCCAGGCATCCTGTTCAAGGACATCATGCCGCTGCTGGCCGACGGCGACGATTTCGCCGCGGCGATCGACGCCATGGTCGCGCCGTGGCGCGATGCACGCCTGCAGGCGGTGATGGGCATCGAATCGCGTGGCTTCATCCTCGGCGCGGCGATGGCGCGGGTGCTGGGCGTGGGCTTCGTGCCGGTCCGCAAGCCGGGCAAGCTGCCGGGCCGGGTACTGCGCCAGGACTACACACTGGAATACCGCACCGACAGCATCGAGGTGCATGCCGATGCCTTGCCGCCCGCCGCGCGCGTGCTGGTGGTGGACGACGTGCTGGCGACCGGCGGCACCCTGCTGGCCGCGCTGTCACTGGCGCGGCAGCTGCAGGTCGAGGTGGTGGGTGCCGCGGTGCTGGTCGAGCTCGCCGGCCTGGGCGGCCGCGAGCGCTGGGCCAGCGACGTGCCGCTGCTGGCCAACCTGGTGTATTGATCAAGGCCGAACAGCGTTGCGACGGCACAAATGCCTTTGCCGCCGATGTTCATGCCGATACCGATCGCGGAGGTGCCTCGTGCAACGAGGCACCTGCGGTTACATCTGCCGCACGCGGAAGCGCCGGCCCTTGATCTTGCCGGCTTCCAGCCGTGCGATCGCCTTGCCGACGTGTTCGCGGGCGATGGCCACGTAGGAACGCGTGGCGTAGATGTCGATCTTGCCGATCACCTTGGCCGACAGGCCCGCATCGCCGGTCAGCGCACCGAGGATGTCGCCGGGGCGCAGCTTGTCTGTCTTGCCGCCATCGATGCGCAGCGTTTCCATGGCCGCCTGCGGCAGCACGGCCGGGCGCGCGGTGGCGAGCGGAGTCTTCTGCCAGTCCAGCGGCTTGCCCTGCGCCGCTTCCAATGCGTCGGCACGGCTGCGCTCACGCCCGGTCACCAGGCTGATCGCCAGCCCCGTGGCGCCGGCACGGCCGGTACGGCCCACGCGGTGCTCGTAGGTCTCGATATCGGTCGGCAGTTCGTAGTTGATCACCGCCGCCAGGTCCTGCACGTCCAGGCCGCGTGCGGCCACGTCGCTGGCCACCAGCACGTTGCAGCTGCGGTTGGCGAAGCGCACCAGCACTTCGTCGCGGTCGCGCTGTTCCATTTCGCCATGCAGGGGCAGCGCGGAGAAGCCGAACTGCTGCAGCGAAACGGCGACATCATCGACATCGCGGCGGGTGTTGCAGAACACCACCGTCGATTCGGGGTTGTACTTGAGCAGCAGCCCGGCCAGCGCCTTCTGCTTGCTGGCCAGATCGACCTCGCAGAACAGGTGGCGGATCGCCGGGGCGTGGTCGGCGCCTTCCACGGTCACCTCGACCGGGTCGCGCAGCAGCACCCGGGCGATCTCGCGGATCTCGTCGGGGTAGGTGGCCGAGAACAGCAGCGTCTGGCGGTCCTTGCTGGTACGCCCGGCAATCTCGCGGATCGGCTCTTCAAACCCCATGTCGAGCATGCGGTCGGCTTCATCGAGCACCAGCGTGGTCACGCCGCCCAGCTTCAGGGCGCGCTTGCGCCCCAGTTCCTGGATACGCCCCGGCGTGCCCACCACCACGTGCGGGTCGTGTGCCTCGAGCGACGCCAACTGCGGGCCGAGCGGCATGCCGCCGGTCAGCACCACCAGCTTCAGATTGGGGATGCCGGTGGCCAGCTTGCGGATCTGCTTGCCGACCTGGTCGGCCAGCTCACGGGTCGGGCACAGCACCAGCGCCTGGGCGCGGATGACCGCCGGATCCAGTGCCTGCAGCAGGCCCAAGCCGAAGGCGGCGGTCTTGCCGCTGCCGGTGGGGGCCTGCGCGATCAGGTCGCGGCGCGCCAGGATGGCCGGCAGCGCCTGTGCCTGCACGGGAGTCATCTGGGTATAGCCCAGCGCGTCGATGCCCGCCGCCAGCGAGGCCGACAGGGGCAGTTCGGAGAATTCGTTCATGCCACATTCTACCCGTTGCGCCGGTTCGGCGCCGCCGCCGCGACCAACGGTAGGCGGAATCACGCGGTAGAGCACGACCGTTGGTCGTGCTCAGCCGATCAGCCGGTGCACGCCCAGGTTGATCATCAACCCGCCCGCGAGCAGCCAGCCGAACAGCAGCAGGGCCAGCAGCAGCGGCTTCATGCCCGCCTGTCGCAGCGCCGATACATGGGTGGTCAGGCCCAGCGCGGCCATCGCCATGGCCAGCAACACGGTGTCCAGGTCGATGGCCGCGCCGACCAGCGCCGGCGGCAGCACCTGCAGCGAATTGATGGCGGCGACCGCGACGAACCCGAACGCGAACCACGGCACCACGATCTTCGCCCGTGGCACGCCGGGCAGGGCGCTGCGGCCGCGGGCGAGCAGCAGCGACAGCGCCACCAGGAACGGGGCGAGCATCATCACCCGCACCATCTTGGCGATCACCGCGGTATCGGCGGCGCCCTCGCTCACCGCGCGCCCGGCGGCGACCACCTGCGCCACTTCATGCACCGTGGAGCCGGTGAACATGCCATACAGCTGCTCGCTCATCGGCAACCAGGCGTGCGCCAGGTTGAGCTGGTACAGCGCCGGGTACAGGAACATGCCCAGCGTGCCGAACACCACCACCGTGGACACCGCCACGGTGACCTGCTCGGCGCGACCCCGCACCACCGGTTCGGCGGCCATCACCGCGGCTGCGCCACAGATCGCGCTGCCGGCGCCGATCAGCAGCGCGCTGTCGCGGTCCATGCCGAACCAGCGGGTACCAGCCCACCAGGCCAGCGCGAAGGTGCTGGACAGCACCAGCGCATCGATCAGCATGCCGGCCACACCCACCTGCCCGATGTCCTGGAAGGTCAGGCGCAGGCCGTACAGCACGATGCCGGCGCGGAGCAGCCACTGCTTGGCGTAGCCAACGCCCGGCGCGGCGTGGGTCGCCAGCCGCGGATACAGCGTGTTGCCCAGTGCGATGCCGAGCACGATGGCCAAGGTCAGCGCACTGATGCCGTGCCCCCGCAGCCACGGCAACGTGGCCAGGCCCATCGCCGCGGCGGCCACGCCGGCGGTCAGCAGCAGGCCGGGGAGGCGCCCGCGCCAGCGCTGGGTGGCGGTGGGCGAGGGCAGGGGCAGGGATGAGGCGTTCACGGTTCACTCCGATGCGTAGATGAGCAACACGGTGCGCTGCCGGCATAAACCTGTAAAACGCATTGTTTATGTGATTCCAACCTGATTTACGGGTAGATTGTCCCGATGCATCTGACACTCCGCCAATGGCAGGTGGTCGTCGCCATTGCCGACGCCGGGACCACCGCCGCCGCCGGGCAGCGGTTGGGCCTGTCGCAGTCGGCCACCAGCGCGGCCCTCAATGAACTGGAGGGCCAGGTGGCCGCGCCGCTGTTCGACCGTATCGGCCGCCGCCTGGTGCTCAACGCGCACGGCCGCGCCCTGCTGGACCCGGCCCGGGCGCTGCTGGATGCCGCCGCGGCGCTGGAGACGCAGGCGGGCGTCGGCCGGGCGCACGACCCCCACCGGCTGCCGCTGCGGCTGCGGATCGGCGCCAGCACCACCATCGGCAACTACCTGCTGCCGGCGCGCATCGCGACCCTGCTGGCGGCCAACCCGCAGGCCGAGGTGGACCTGCGGATCGGCAACAGTGCCGACGTGGTCGCCGCCGTGCAGCGGCTGGAGGTGGACCTGGGGCTGATCGAAGGGCCGTGCCATGAAAGCGGCCTGCAGGTGCTGCCGTGGCAGCGCGACGCGCTGGTGATCGTCGCGGCCGCCAGCGCCGACCTGCCGGAACGCGTGGACCTGCCGGTCCTGGCGGGCGCGCGCTGGTTGCTGCGCGAACCCGGCTCCGGCACCCGCGAGGCGGTCGAGCAGGGCCTGCTGCCGCACCTGCATCACTTCGCCCGGTCGATGCAGCTGGGCAGCACCGAGGCCATCAAGCAGGCCGCCGCCGCAGGGCTGGGCATCGCCTGCCTGTCGCGGCTGGCCGTGGCCGACCTGGTGGCGCTGGGCAGCCTGCGGATCCTGGACACCCCGCTGCCGCCGCTGTCGCGCCAGCTGTGGGTGGTTCGCCACCCGGGCAAGCGGATTCCACTGCCGCTGGCTGAATTGCTGGCGCTGCCGGCAGCGGTTTTCGACACGGCCTGAGCGACGCCGCGTACCGCCAGCCCGTACAATGGTCGGATGCCTCTGATTACTCTGCAAAACGTCGACTTCAGCGTCGGCGGCCCGCTGTTGCTGGAAAAAGCCGAACTGTCGATCGAGCCGGGCGAGCGCATCGCCCTGATCGGCCGCAACGGCGCCGGCAAATCCACCCTGCTCAAGCTGTTGTCCGGCGACCACAAGCCCGACGACGGAGAAGTGCGCGTGCAGCAGGGGGTGCGCATCACCCGGCTGGAGCAGGAGGTGCCGCACGGCGCCGCCGGCAGCGTCTTCGACGTGGTCGCCGAAGGCCTGGGCGAGCTGGGCCACTGGCTGGCTGAGTTCCACCACCTGAGCGTGGCCGAGGAGTTCGACGGCGACGCGTTGTCGGCCGTGCAGGCCAAGATCGATGCCGCCAACGGCTGGGGCCTGGACCAGCGCGTGAGTGAAACGCTGACCAAGCTCGACCTGGATGGCGATGCGGAGTTCGCGCGCCTGTCCGGCGGCATGAAGCGCCGGGTGCTGCTGGGCCGCGCGCTGGTGTCCGCGCCGGACCTGCTGCTGCTGGACGAGCCGACCAACCACCTCGACATCGAAGCCATCGACTGGCTCGAAATGTTCCTGAAGAATTGGAACGGCAGCGTGGTGTTCGTCACCCATGACCGTCGCTTCCTGCGCGCGCTGGCCACCCGCATCGTGGAAATCGATCGCGGCCAGGTCACCAGCTGGCCGGGCGACTGGGCCAACTACGAGCGCCGCCGCGAGGAACGCCTGAACGCGCAGGCGCAGGAGAACGCGCGCTTCGACAAGATGCTGGCCCAGGAAGAAGTGTGGATCCGCCAGGGCATCAAGGCCCGGCGTACCCGCGACGAGGGCCGCGTGCGTCGCCTGGAGGCGATGCGGAACGAGCGTTCGCAGCGCCGCGAGCTGGGCGGCAACGTCCGCATGGAAGCGTCGCAGGCACAGAACTCCGGCAAGAAGGTCATCGACGTCAAGGACGTCTCGTTCGCCTTCGGCGAGCGCACGATGGTCAAGGATTTCAGCACCACCATCCTGCGCGGCGACCGGATCGGCCTGATCGGCCCGAACGGCAGCGGCAAGACCACGCTGCTCAAGCTGTTGCTGGGCGATCTTGCCCCGGACAGCGGCGAAGTGCGCGCCGGCACCAACCTGCAGATCGCCTATTTCGACCAGTACCGTTCGGTGCTGCGCGAAGACTGGACGGCGATCGAAAACGTCGCCGAAGGCCGCGATTTCCTCGAGGTGAACGGCAAGCGCAAACACGTGCATGCCTACCTGCAGGACTTCCTGTTCACCCCCGAACGCGCGCGTGCACCGATCACCCGCCTGTCCGGTGGCGAGCGCAACCGCCTGCTGCTGGCCAAGCTGTTCGCACAGCCGTCCAACCTGCTGGTGATGGACGAACCGACCAACGACCTGGACGTGGAAACGCTGGAGCTGCTCGAAGAGCTGCTGGGCGATTACACCGGCACGCTGCTGCTGGTCAGCCATGACCGTGACTTCCTCGACAACGTGGTGACCTCCACGATGGTGATGGAAGGCAACGGCGTGGTCGGCGAGTACGTGGGTGGCTACACCGACTGGCAGCGCCAGGCCGCGCGCATGGCCACGGCTGCCGCCGCCGCACCGGTGGTTGCCGCACGGCCGGCCGCCGCGGCACCCGCCGCGCCGGCAGCGCCGGAGGCGCCCAAGCGCAAGCTCAGCTACAAGGACGCACGCGAGCTGGAGCAGCTGCCGCTGAAGATCGAAACGCTGGAGAAGGACGTCGAGGGCCTGACCGCCGCGATGAACGACCCGGCGTTCTACCAGCGCAGTGCCCCGGACATGGCAGCCCACACCCAGAAGCTGGGTGCGGTGCAGGCCGAACTCGATGCGGCGTACAAGCGCTGGGAAGAGCTCGACGCCTGATTTTCAAGGCGTTTTCAGCGTAGCGACACGCCATGCGTGTCCCACGTAATGCGTGGGATCACGCACAGCGCGCAACCATCATTTCACCCCGTGCAGATCCCGCAACTGGGTCGGCCTTGAACCGAAATACGCGGCCAGGTCGGCGATGTCCTGGTCGCTCAGGTCGGCGGCCTGCGGCGTCATCAGCGGATGCTGACGGTCGCCGGCACGGTACGCCTGCAGGGCATGGGCCAGGTAATCGCCGTACTGCCCGCCCAGTTTGGGGTAGGTCGGGTCGATCGGATGGTTGCCGTCAGCGCCGTGGCAGTCGATGCAGCTCTGCTTGGTGGCCGTGCCCTTGACCTGGGCGCGGGCCTCACCGGCGGCAATGCGTCCGGCCGGAAGGCCGGCGGATGAGCCGGACCCGTGCTCGCCACTGGCGTGGCCCGGGTCGGCGGCGGAATCTGCGCTGTTTTCCACCTGCGACTGCGAACAGGCAGCCAGCAGCAGGGCAACGGACAGGGCGATGGCGTGACGCTTGAATCGCGTGGCTTTCGTCATGAGCGCGCTTATTTGACGGTGGACAGGTAAACAGCGAGATCGGCGATCTCCTGTTCGCTGAAACTCATGGACTGCGCCTGCATCGTGGGATGCCGGCGCTTGCCCTGGCGGTACTCGCTCAGCGCCTGGCTGAGGTACTGCTGGGTCTGCCCACCGATCTTGGGCACCCGATAGCTGGGGTAGGCGTTCTTGTACCCGGTGATGCCATGGCAGCCCTGGCAGGTATAGGCCAGGGTCCGTCCATTGTCGGCATTGCCAACAAGGGCGGCCGGAGCGGCTGCAGGTACGGCAGGTGCAGGTGCGGCTGGAGCGGGTACGGCTGGAGCTGTAGCGGCCTGTGCGGCGGCCCCGAGGGGCAGGAGGACGGCCAGAGCGAGACAAGCGGCGAGCGGCTGCGGGCGCATGATGTCCTTTCCGATATACGGGTTCTGGTCGTTCCGGCGTGGGGTACGGAACTGGCCCGAGTATAGCCTGCGTTTTCATCTAGCTGAAACCGGGCCATGCCGATAGGCGGCTGCAGGTCACCATGACCTTTGGGATATGGTGTTGTCGTGACGTGGTGCATTACTTTGCTACCACACCTGCCCACGCATCCTTCAGGGACACGACGATGTCGCGAATTTCTCTTCTGCACGGCCGCACCGGAACCTGCGCCGCTGCCCTGCTCATCACCACCTCGCTGCTGCTGAGCGGCTGCGGCGCCGGCGGCACCGCCGATGCCCAGGCAGCCGAGAAGGACCCCAAGGCGGAAAAGGCCCTCGAAGCGGTGCCGGTGGAAGCCGTCGCCGCCTCGCGCCGCGCGGTCGCCGCCAGCTACACCGGCACCGCCGCACTGGAGGCACGCGCCGAATCGCAGGTGGTGGCCAAGACCTCCGGCGTGGCCTTGGCCGTGCTGGTCGAGGAAGGCCAGCAGGTACGCGCCGGGCAGCCGCTGGTGCGGCTCGATCCGGACCGCGCACGCCTGGCCGTCGCGCAGAGCGAAGCGCAGCTGCGCAAGCTGGAGAACAACTACCAGCGGGCACAGAAGTTGATTGGCCAGCAGATGGTCAGCGCCGCCGATGTTGACCAGATCAAGTACGACCTGGAGAACGCGCGGGCCCAGTACCGCCTGGCCACCCTGGAGCTGTCCTACACCACCGTGGTGGCGCCGATCTCCGGCGTGATCGCCTCGCGCTCGATCAAGACCGGCAACTTCGTGCAGATCAACACGCCGATCTTCCGCATCGTCGACAACTCGCGGCTGGAGGCCACCCTCAACGTGCCCGAACGCGAGCTGGCCACGCTGCGCCCGGGCCAGCCGGTGACGCTGGTCGCCGATGCGCTGCCGGGCAAGTCGTTCCCCGGCACGGTGGACCGCATCGCCCCGGTGATCGACGCCGGCAGCGGCACGTTCCGCGTGGTCAGCGGCTTCGGCACCGATGCGCTCGGCCTGCAGCCGGGCATGTTCGGCCGCATCCGCATCGACTACGACCAGCGCGCCGACGCGCTGGTGGTGCCGCGCCTGGCGCTGCTCGACGATGGCGAACCCGCCGTGTTCCGCGTGCGCGACGGCAAGGTCGCGCGCGTGCCGGTCAAGCTGGGCTACGCCGAAGGACCGTGGGTGGAAATCCGTGATGGACTGGCGGTCGGCGACAAGGTGGTGACCGCCGGCAAGGTCGCCCTGCGCGACGGCACCGCGGTGCAGGTGATCGGCGAGAAGCCGGCCACCGCCGTGGCCAGCAAGGCGGCACCGACCAAGGCGGAGACCCGTCAATGAGTTCGGCCGGCAACGACCACGGCGGCGGCCTGGTGGAGTTCGCCACCCGCCGCCGCGTCACCATCTTCATGTGCATGATCACGCTGGTGCTGTTCGGCCTGATCGCCCTCAGCAATCTCAAGGTCAACCTGCTGCCCGACCTGAGCTATCCCACGCTCACCGTGCGCACCGAATACACCGGCGCGGCGCCGACCGAGATCGAGACCCTCATCACCGAACCGGTCGAAGAGGCCGTCGGCGTCGTGAAGAACCTGCGCAAGCTGAAGTCGATCTCGCGCACCGGCCAGAGCGATGTGGTGCTGGAGTTCGCGTGGGGCACCAACATGGACCAGGCCAGCCTGGAGGTGCGCGACAAGATGGAGGCGCTGAACCTGCCGCTGGAGGCCAAGGCGCCGGTGCTGCTGCGCTTCAACCCGTCCACCGCGCCGATCATGCGCCTGGTCATCGCCGCCAAGGGCGACCCGACCAGCGACGCCGACGCCGTGCGCCAGCTGACCGCGTTGCGCCGCTATGCCGATGAAGACCTGAAGAAGAAGCTCGAGCCGGTGGTCGGCGTCGCGGCGGTGAAGGTCGGCGGCGGTTTGGAAGACGAGATCCAGGTGGACATCGACCAGCAGAAGCTGGCGCAGCTCAACCTGCCGATCGACACCGTCATCAAGCGGTTGAAAGAAGAGAACATCAACATTTCCGGCGGGCGCCTGGAAGAGGGCTCGCAGCGCTTCCTGGTCCGGACCGTCAACCAGTTCGCCGATCTGGAAGACATCCGCAACCTGCTGGTGACCACCCAGAGCAGCAACGGCAGCGCGGCCGACGCCGCCATGCAGCAGATGTTCGCCATCGCCGCGTCGACCGGTTCGGACGCGGCCATCGCGGCGGCCTCGGCCGCGCAGAGCGCGTCCAGCAGCAGTTCCTCCACCATCGCCAACGGCGTGCCGGTGCGGCTGAAGGACGTGGCCACCGTGCGCCAGGGCTTCAAGGAACGCGAGGCGATCATCCGCCTCGGCGGCCGCGAAGCGGTGGAGCTGGCCATCTACAAGGAAGGCGACGCGAATACCGTAGCCACTGCCGAGGCCCTGCGCGCGAAGCTGGAGCAGATCAAGGCGCAGATTCCCGGCGACGCCGAACTGACCACGATTGAAGATCAGTCGCGCTTCATCGAACACGCCATCAGCGACGTCAAGAAGGACGCGGTGATCGGCGGCCTGCTGGCCATCCTGATCATCTTCCTGTTCCTGCGCGACGGCTGGAGCACCTTCGTGATCAGCCTGTCGCTGCCGGTCTCGATCATCACCACCTTCTTCTTCATGGGCCAGCTGGGCCTGAGCTTGAACGTGATGTCGCTGGGTGGCCTGGCGCTGGCCACCGGCCTGGTGGTGGACGATTCCATCGTGGTGCTGGAGAGCATTGCCAAGGCACGCGAGCGTGGGCTGGGCATCCTGCAGGCGGCCATCACCGGCACCCGCGAAGTGAGCATGGCCGTGGTCGCCTCCACCCTGACCACCATCGCGGTGTTCCTGCCGCTGGTGTTCGTGGACGGCATCGCCGGCCAGCTGTTCCGCGACCAGGCGCTGACCGTGGCGATCGCGATTGCGATCTCGCTGCTGGTGTCGATGACGCTGATTCCGATGCTGAGCTCGCTCAAGGGCAACCCGCCGCTGGCGTTCCCGGAGGAACCCGCCGCCGAAGCATGGCAGCCGCAGCAGCGCTGGCTGAAGCCGGTGGCCGGCAGCCGCCGCGGCATCGGCGCGCTGGTGCGCTGGAGCTGCTTCGGCGTGGCCTGGGCGGTGGTGCGCGTGTGGCGTCTGGTCGTGGCGGTCATCGGGCCGGTGATGCGCAAGGCCAGCGACCTGGCAATGAAGCCCTACGCCGGTGCCGAACGCGGTTACCTGCGGCTGCTGCCCGGCGCGCTGGCCCATCCGGGCAAGGTGCTGGGCTTGGCCGGCCTGGCGTTCGTGGCCTCGCTGGCGCTGGTGCCGATGCTGGGCGCGGACCTGATTCCGCAACTGGCCCAGGACCGCTTCGAGATGACCGCCAAGCTGCCGGCCGGTACCCCGTTGAAGCAGACCGACGCGCTGGTGCGTGAGGTGCAGCTGGCGCACGCCAAGGACGAGAGCATCGCCTCGCTGTATGGCGTCAGCGGCAGCGGCACGCGGCTGGATGCGAGCCCCACCGAAAGCGGCGAGAACATCGGCAAGCTCACCGTGGTCATGGCGGGCGGCGGCAGTGCGCGCACCGAGGCGGAGATCACCGAGCGCCTGCGCGATTCAATGCGCGGGCACCCGGGCGTGCAGGTCGATTTCGCACGGCCGGCATTGTTCAGCTTCTCGACCCCGCTGGAAGTGGAACTGCGCGGCCAGGACATGGCCACGCTGGAACGTGCCGGTCAGGCGCTGGCCGCACGCCTGCGTGGCAACCCGCACTACGCCGACGTGAAGTCGACCGTGGAAGAGGGCTTTCCCGAGATCCAGATCCGCTTCGACCAGGAACGCGCCGGTGCGCTGGGCCTGACCACGCGGCAGATCGCCGATGTGGTGGTCAAGAAGGTGCGTGGCGACGTGGCCACGCGCTACAGCTTCCGCGACCGCAAGATCGACGTGCTGGTGCGCGCCCAGGAAGGCGACCGCGCCAGCGTGGAGAGCATCCGCCGCTTGATCGTCAACCCGGGCAGCACGCGGCCGGTGACGCTGGATGCGGTGGCCGACGTGGTGGCCACCAACGGCCCCAGCGAAATCCATCGCGCCGACCAGACCCGCGTGGCCGTGGTCTCGGCCAACCTGCGCGACATCGACCTGGGCGGCGC
This sequence comes from Stenotrophomonas sp., assembly GCF_050737075.1. GTDB lineage: Bacteria > Pseudomonadota > Gammaproteobacteria > Xanthomonadales > Xanthomonadaceae > Stenotrophomonas. Next base: position 7,218 of record NZ_JBOHXV010000036.1, on the reverse strand, counting down.
GGTGCGCGAGGTGCAGGACATGGTGGCCAAGGAGCCGCTGGGTGCCGGCGTGGGCATGCACATCGGCGGGCAGGGCGAGGAGCTGGCCGAATCGGCACGCTCGCTGATCTTCGCCTTCGGCCTGGCCATCTTCCTGGTTTACCTGGTGATGGCCTCGCAGTTCGAATCGCTGCTGCACCCGTTCGTCATCCTGTTCACCATTCCGCTGGCGCTGGTCGGTGCGATCCTGGCCCTGATGCTTACCGGCAAGCCGATCTCGGTGGTGGTCTTCATCGGCCTGATCCTGCTGGTTGGACTGGTAACGAAGAACGCGATCATCCTGATCGACAAGGTCAACCAGCTGCGCGAGGCCGGAGTAGCCAAGCAGGAAGCGCTGGTCGAAGGTGCGCGCTCGCGCCTGCGCCCGATCATCATGACCACGCTGTGCACGCTGTTCGGCTTTCTGCCGCTGGCGGTGGCGATGGGCGAGGGGGCAGAAGTGCGCGCGCCGATGGCGATCACCGTGATCGGTGGCCTGCTGGTGTCCACGCTGCTCACGCTGCTGGTGATCCCGGTGGTCTACGACCTGCTGGATCGTCGTGGCGATGCCTACTACCGCGAGCGCGGCCGCCAGCACCATCGCGGCGCTGCCGCCGCAGCCGGCGCCGCCGGTGACGCGGCACAGGAGCCGGCATGAGCATTGCCGAGTTCTCCATCCGCCGTCCCATCACCACCATCATGTGCTTCGTTTCACTGGTGGTGGTGGGGCTGATCGCCGCGTTCCGGCTACCGCTGGAGGCGCTGCCGGACATCTCCGCGCCGTTCCTGTTCGTGCAGGTGCCGTACACCGGTTCGACCCCGGAAGAGGTGGAGCGCACCATCATCCGCCCCACCGAGGAAGCGCTGGCGACGATGACCGGGATCAAGCGCATGCGCTCCCAGGCCACCGCCGAAGGTGCCAGCATCTTCATCGAGTTCAGCGACTGGGACCGTGACATCGCCATCGCCGCGTCGGACGCACGCGAGCGCATCGATGCGATCCGCACCGATCTGCCCGATGACCTGCAGCGCTACAACGTGTTCAAGTGGTCCAGCAGTGACGAACCGGTGCTGAAGGTTCGGCTGGCCAGCGCCACCGACCTGACCGGCGCCTATGACATGCTCGACCGCGAGTTCAAGCGGCGGATCGAGCGCATTCCGGGGGTGGCACGGGTCGAAATCTCCGGCGCCCCGCCCAATGAAGTGGAAATCGCGATCGACGCCGACCGGCTCACCGCGCACAACCTGAGCATCAATGAGCTCAGCGAGCGGCTGCGCACGTTGAATTTCTCGATCTCTGCCGGGCAGATCGACGACAACGGCCAACGGGTGCGCATCCAGCCGGTCGGTGAAATCACCGACCTGCAGGAACTGCGCGACCTGGTCATCGACACCCGGGGCCTGCGCCTGGGCGACATCGCCGATATCCGGCTCAAGCCCACGCGCATGAGCTATGGCCGGCGCCTGGACGGCAACCCGGCGGTGGGCCTGGACATCTACAAGGAGCGCAGCGCCAATCTGGTCGAGGTGTCGCGTGGCGCGCTGGCCGAGGTGGAGGCGATCCGCAAGCAACCCTCGATGCGCGATGTGAACATCAAGGTGATCAACAACCAGGGCAAGACGGTGACCTCTTCGCTGCTGGAGCTGGCAGAAGCCGGTGCGGTCGGCCTGCTGCTGTCGGTCACGGTGCTGTTCTTCTTCCTGCGCCATTGGCCGTCGACGCTGATGGTGACCCTGGCGATCCCGATCTGTTTCGTGATCACGCTGGGCTTCATGTACTTCGCCGGCGTCACGCTCAACATCCTGACCATGATGGGCCTGCTGCTGGCGGTGGGCATGCTGGTGGACAACGCGGTGGTGGTGGTGGAGAGCATCTACCAGGAACGCGAGCGCATGCCCGACCAGCCGGTGCAGGCCTCGATCATCGGCACCCGCAACGTGGCCATCGCGCTCAGCGCCGGCACCCTGTGCCATTGCATCGTGTTCGTTCCGAACCTGTTCGGCGAGACCAACAACATCAGCATCTTCATGGCGCAGATCGCGATCACCATCTCGGTCTCGCTGATGGCCTCGTGGCTGGTGGCGGTCAGCCTGATTCCGATGCTGTCCGCGCGCATGCAGACCCCGAAGCTGGTGCACTCGCAGTCCGGCGTGATCGCGCGCCTGCAGCGGCGTTACGCGAAGCTGTTGCAGTGGACGCTTGAGCACCGTGGCTGGAGCGTGTTCGGCATCATCATGGTGGTGCTGATCAGCCTGGTGCCGATGAAGCTCACCAAGATCGACATGTTCGGCGGCGAAGGCGGTACCGATGTGTTCGTCGGCTACAACTGGAAGGGCGCCTACACGCGTGAGCAGATGTCCGACGAAGTCGCGCGCGTCGAGCAGTACCTGGAGCAGAACCGGGAAAAGCTGCACATCACCCAGGTGTATTCCTGGTACAGCGAACAGGAGGGCAGCAGCACCATTGTCACCCTGGATGCAAAGCATGCCGGCAACATGGCCGCGGTGCAGGAATCGCTGCGCAAGGGCCTGCCGCGCTCGGCCCGCGCCGACTACATCGTCGGCAACCAGGGCGGCGATGGCGGTGGCGGCGGTGGTGGCAACAAGGGCGTGGAGGTGCAGTTGATCGGCGACTCGACCCAGATGCTGCAGGAGATCGGCGAAGACGTGGTGCCGCTGCTGGCCCAGCGCAAGGAGCTGCGCGATGTGCGCATCGACAACGGCGAGAAGGGCAGCGAGCTGTCCATCCACGTCGACCGCGAGCGTGCCGCCGCGTTCGGCTTCAATGCCGAGCAGGTCGCCAGCTTCGTCGGCCTGGCATTGCGTGGCGCGCCGCTGCGCGAGTTCCGTCGCGGCGACAGCGAGGTGCCGGTCTGGGTTCGCTTCGCCGGGGCCGAACAGAGCAGTCCGGAAGATCTGGCCAGCTTCACTGTGCGTACCGGCGACGGTCGTTCGGTACCGCTGCTGAGCCTGGTGGACGTGAGCATCAAGCCGTCGGCTACCCGCGTTGGGCGCACCAATCGCCAGACCACGCTGACCATCAAGGCCAACCTGGCCGAGAAGGTCACCGCACCCGAAGGCCGCAAGGCGATGGAGGAGACGCTCAAGCCGATGAGCTTCCCCGCCGGCTACACCTTCACCTTCGACGGTGGCGACTACGGCGATGACAACGAGGCCATGCAGCAGATGATGTTCAACCTGCTGATCGCGCTGGTGATGATCTATGTGGTGATGGCGGCGGTGTTCGAGTCGCTGCTGTTCCCGGCGGCGATCATGAGCGGCGTGCTGTTCTCGATCTTCGGCGTGTTCTGGCTGTTCTGGCTCACCGGCACCTCGTTCGGCATCATGTCCTTCATCGGGATCCTGGTACTGATGGGTGTGGTGGTGAACAACGGCATCGTGATGATCGAGCACATCAACAACCTGCGCCGCCGCGGCATGGCCCGCACCCAGGCGCTCGTGGAAGGCTCGCGCGAGCGCCTGCGGCCGATCATGATGACCATGGGCACGGCGATCTTGGCGATGGTGCCGATCTCGCTGACCGACACGCAACTGCTCGGCGACGGCCCGCCGTACTACCCGATGGCGCGTGCCATTGCCGGCGGGCTGGCGTTCTCCACCGTGGTGAGCCTGCTGTTCCTGCCCACCATCTACGCCATGCTCGACGACATGAGCATCAACGTGGCCCGCATCGTGCGGCGGGCGAGGGGCCTGCCACCGAAGGGCAGCGACGCGGTGATCGAACCGGCGTAAATGAAAAGGGCCACGCAATGCGTGGCCCTTTTCGTATCAGCCCCCGACCTTATGCCAGACCTGGAAGCCTGTCAGCCACAACCCAAGCATGCTGCCCAGATTGGTCAGCATGAAGGTCAGCACCACCCGGGTGACGCGGTTGCGGTACCAACCGCGCACGCTCTGCGCGTCATCGCGCAGCTTCAGGAAGTCCTCGTAGGCCGGTTTGCGCAGGCGGGTTTCCACCAGCGCGGCGAATGCCCCGGTAGGGATGCTCAACCGGAACGGCTTGAACGGGGCCACCACGATCGCGGTCAGGATGCTCAGCGGATGGCTGCCGGCCAGCAGGCAGCCCAGGCCCGCCAGGCCGCCGGTGTACATCGCCCAGGTCAGCAGCAGTTCGCCACCCACGCCCAGGCCGCCACGGTAGAACCCCACCGCGATACCGGTCAGCACGACCGCCAGGATGATCAGCGTGATCCACGGAATGTTGCGCTTCTTCGGCACCGCTTCCAGCGACTCGCGCAGCGGACCGGCCGCCTCGGTGTCGGTTTCCAGGTACTTCGCCAGGCCCGCCAGATGGCCGGCGCCCACGACGGCCAGCACTTCGTGCTGGGCCGGATCATGCACCTCGCGCAGGCGGGTGGCCATGTAGCGGTCGCGCTCGCCGATGATGGTCTCGTACAGTGCCGGGCTTTCGCTGGCGAACTCGCCGAAGCTGGCCTCGAGCATGTCGCCCTGCTTGAGCTTCTCGATTTCGTCTTCGCCGACGTCTTCCGACGCGAACAGGCCGGCGCCAAGGCCCATGACCAGCTTGATCTTGCCGAAGAAGCCCAGCCGCTGCGACGCACGCCGGAAGGTCAGGCCCACCTCGCGGTCGATCAGGTGCACCGGCAGGTTGTGTTCGTTGGCCAGTGCCACGGCGCGCTTGAGCTCGGCACCGGGCTCGATCCCCAGCTGCTCGGCCAGGCGGCGCTGATACGCGGCCAACGCCAGGTTCGCGGCGAACAGTGCCACGCGCCCCTTGCGGATCACCTCGACCAGGTCCAGCTTGGCGAGCGCGTCGGGATTGGTCAGCGCCTGCAGGCGCTGCGGGTCCAGCTCGACGGCGACGGCATCGAAGCGGCCGCTGTTGATGGCGCGCTCCACCACTTCCACGCTGGCCTGCGAGACGTGCGCGGTCCCCAGCAGGGTGTAGCGCACGCCGTCGCGTTCGACCACGCGCACGGGCTGGCCGGCGAACAGGGTGTCGCCGCTATCGTCTATCGGGTTGTCAGTCATTTCTTCATTCATTCGAGGGGGCGCCATCGACACCGTCGCCAAGCGCGCGCTGCATCTGCACGGTATCCAGCCAGCGGCCATGCTTGCGGCCCAGGCCACGGAAAATGCCGACCAGATGGAAGCCGAAGCGTTCGTGCAGTTTGATGGAGGCGGTATTGGATGGTTCGCCGATCACCGCCACCATCTGCCGGTAGCCGCGCGCGACGCAGGCGTCGATCAGGCCCTGCATGAGGGCGGTGCCGACGCCACGGCCCTGGAAGGCCGCGTCGACATAGACGGAGTTCTCCACGGTCCACTGGTACGCGATGCGACCGCGGTAGGTATTGGCGTAGGCGTAGCCGGCGACCTGGCCGTCGACTTCGGCCACGATGTACGGAAAGCCCCGCGCCACGATGTCGTGCATGCGCCGCTGCATCTCGGTCGCATCCGGTACGTCGTATTCGTAGGTGTTGACGAAGTCGGTCACTTCCACCGCATAGATGGCGGTGATGGCCGTGATATCGGCATCGGTAGCGTCGCGCAGCAGCACGGTCACGGGGCAGGTTCCTGTGGGATCAGTCGATGTAGCGCTTGAGCAGGTCGCCGTAAGCGTCGATGCGGCGGTCGCGCAGGAACGGCCAGATGCGGCGCACGTGCTCGCTGCGCTGCAGGTCGACCTCGCACAGCAGCACGGTGGGTTCGCCACCGGCCTCGGCAATGAATTCACCCTGCGGGCCCAGCACGTGGCTGTTGCCCCAGAACTGGATGCCGGAGGCACCCAGCGGCGACGCTTCGTGGCCGACGCGGTTGCAGCTGAGCACGGGCACGCCATTGGCCACGGCATGGCCCCGGTGGCTGAGCACCCATGCATCGCGCTGGCGGCCCTGTTCGTCCTTCTGGTCGTCCGGGTCCCAGCCGATGGCGGTGGGGTAGAGCAGCAGTTCGGCGCCGGCCAGCGCCATGAGGCGCGCCGCTTCCGGATACCACTGGTCCCAGCACACGAGCACGCCGAGGCGGCCCACGGAGGTATCGATCGGCTTGAAGCCGATGTCGCCCGGGGTGAAGTAGAACTTCTCATAGAAGCCCGGATCGTCCGGGATATGCATCTTGCGATACTTGCCCAGCAGGGTGCCGTCCTTTTCGAACACAACGGCGGTGTTGTGATACAGGCCGGCGGCGCGGCGCTCGAACAGCGAACCGACGATCACCACGCCGTGCTTTTTGGCCAAGGCGCCAAGGCGCTCGGTGCTCGGCCCGGGAATCGGTTCGGCCAGGTCGAATTCATCCACCGACTCGTGCTGGCAGAAGTACGCGCCATTGTGCAGTTCCTGCAGCAGGATCAGCTTGGCACCCTGCGCAGCCGCTTCAGCCACGCGCGTTTCGATCACGGCCAGGTTGGCGGCCGCGTCACCGTGGTTGCGCTCCTGGATCAGGGCGACGGAAAGGGTGTGGCGAGAGCTCATCCGGGGCATGTCCTGCGGGGGAAAAACCCAGTTTATCGCGGATGGGTGTGTACGGCGTGCTGGTTGTTAAACCGGCGCTCCTGAAGCCCTTGATAGCCGGGTTGGCTGGGCGCCGGGCGTTGCCCGGCTTTTGATGGATTTGGGCGAACAGCCAGTGAGGCCGTGTTTCCCTGGTTTGGCGGGACGGTGCGGGTTTGCGGGACACGCCGTGAATCGCCCTCCGGGCCCCGGCCCAGGCGCTGGCGCCTGTGCGTTCAGTCGCACGCGAGGCAGTGCCTCGCAAGCAGTGCGCCTTCACCCATGGAGGCTTGTAGAAAACATCCATGTTTTCTACAGTCCCGCAAACCCGCCCCGACCCGCCTTTGACGGTTGGCTGGGGGCCATGGGCAGGCAACGGCCACGGCCACAGCGCCTTCGTTTTGGGGTCATGCGTTACCGGGTGTGGATCGGGTAGCGGCAGTCGTCTGGGGAGCGACCCTACCAATGTCGGGTGCCCAGTCGGTCGAGGGATAAGAAATATCTCACGCAATGCGTGGCCGCAGGCGCGACGCCGCTGATGCAGTTGGTGTCGGCCGCAGGCGCGATGCCGTTGATGTCGGTAGGGTCGCTCCCCAGACGACTGCAATGAACAAATCAACGCCCGGTAACGCACAGAAAAACATCGCATCCGGCGTTTGATCTACCGTGGCCACCGACATACCGTCGAGGGTTGGCGGGGGCGGGTTTGCGGGACTGTAGAAAACAT
>NZ_JBOHXV010000035.1:0-42745 GCF_050737075.1 Stenotrophomonas sp. | reverse complement strand
ACCCGGCCCTGGGCCGGGCCCTGGTCCCGGCCCCGGCCCGCATCCCCCCGGCCCGCCGCCGGGCCCGGGGCCGCACCCGTATCCGCCACCGCCCCCGCCCTATTGGGACCACCCGTTCTGGGGCGCCGCCGCGGTCACCGCAGGCGTCGCGCTCACCGCCGCCGCGATCGGTTCGGTCGTGTACACGCTGCCGGTCGACTGCAGCACGATCGTGGTGGATGGCATCGGCTACCAGCAGTGCAGCGACGGCTGGTACCAGCCGCGCTACGTGGGCACGACCGTGCAGTACATCGTGGTGGATGCTCCGCGATGAGACGACCGGGAGCGTCGACAACACTGCTGCTCACTGGCGTACTGGCCTGTGCCAGCGCAAACGCACAGAGCGCGTCGACGTCGTCGGCCACCGACGACATCGCACGCAAACTCGCCGACCCGGGCGCGGCACTGATCTCGGTGCCGTTCCAGTACAACTACCTCGGCTCGGTCGGCCCCGGCGGTGACTTCCGCAACCAGCAGCTGAAGATCCAACCGGTGATTCCGTTCGTGGGCGAGCACGGCAAGTTCATCCTCCGCCCCATCCTTCCCATCCAGTGGAACCAGTTTCCCGAAGACCGCAGCGGCACCGGCGACCTGTTCGTGCAGGGCTACTACATTCCGAAGACGGCGGCCGAGGCGCGCGGCACCGAGGTCGGGTTCGGCGCGGCCGCGCTGCTCGACACCGCCTCGCACGACAGCCTGGGCACCGGAAAATATTCGCTGGGCCCGGCCTTCATCCTGGTGCACAAGACCCGCAACTGGACGATCGGCGCGCTGGCCAACCACGTGTGGTCGGTGGGCGGCGATGGCGACCGCGAGGATGTCAGCAGCACCAGCGTGCAGCCGTTCGTTACCCGCAACCTGCCCGGCGGCTGGTCGGTCGGCGTGACCTCGGAGACCAGCTACAACTGGAAGGCCGCCAGCGGCGACGCCTGGACCGTTCCGCTGGGTGCCACCGTGTCCAAGGTGCTGCACCTGGGCAAGACCCCGCTCAGCCTCGGCGTGGGCGGCTTCTACAACGTGGACCGGCCGCAGTATGCGAATCGCTGGAGCGCGCGTTTTACCGTCACGCTGGTGTTTCCCGAGTAGGCCGCGCTGCGATGGAGCGTGCCCCACCATGCCGATGCGCCAGTCGCTGAGCGCCCTGATCGGCACTGTTTCACTGCTGGCGCTGCTGGCCGGCTGCCGGCCCGACGCCGCTCCCCAGGCCACCACGCCTGCGCCCTCCGGCACGGATCTTCAGCACGACGCGCTACCAGCGCTGCGCGCCGTGGCACGCGAAGCCTATGTCTACGGCGTGCCGATGCTCGCCCGCTACCGGCAGCTGCATGCGCTCAGCATCGACACTGACGGCGACCAATACCGGGGCCCGTTCAACCAGCTCAGCCACGGTGGTACAGACATGCCCGGCGACGCCGACGCACAGGACGCCGACGCCGGCCTGCCATCCACCTCGGCCACGCTCGACCTGCGCGCCGAGCCGGTGGTCATCAGCGTGCCGCCGATGGAGCCCGAACGTTACTTCGTGCTGCAGCTGGTGGATCTGTACGGCTACCACTTCGCCTACATCGGCAGCCGCAGCACCGGCAATCTGGGCGGGCACTACCTGATTGCCGGTCCGGACTGGCACGGTCGTGTGCCCGCCGGCATCACCCAGGTCATGCGCGCCGAGACCCGGCTGGTCAGCCTGTCGGGAGGCATCCAGCTGCTCGATGCCCAGGATCGGGCGCGGGTTGAGCAACTGCAGGGGCGCTACCGGCTGCAGCCGCTGTCGATGTTCCTCGGCCGGCCCGCGCCGCATCCGCCTGCGGCGGTTGCCTGGCCGGTCCCGCTGGCGCCGGACGCGCTGCGCGGCTCGCCGGCCTTCTTCAATCAACTCGCCTTCCTGCTGCAGTTCGCCCCCACCCACCCCAGCGAGCGCGCACTGCGTGCGCGGCTGGCCGGCATCGGCATCCAGCCCGGGCATGCGCTGCCGCTGCACGCACTACCGCCAGACACGCTGGCGGCGCTGCGCGAGGGCATGGCCGACGGACAGCGCGAGATCGACCAGCGCCGCGCCGCGCTGGCCGGGCGCACCGATACGCTGTACGGCAGCCGCGATCTGCTCAAGGGTGACCTGGTCGCCCGCGCTGCCGGCAGCCAGGCCGACGCTGCGGCAACCTCGCGCGACGAAGCACTGCGCCCGCTGTTCGATACCGACGCCGACGGCGTCCTGCTGGACGGCAGCCGCCACCGCTACACCATGCGTTTCGCCCGCGACCGATGGCCGCCGGTGAATGCGTTCTGGTCATTGAGCCTGTACGCGTTGCCAGGAGAACGGCGTGTGGCCAATGCGATCGACCGCCACCAGATCGACTCCCGCATGCTGCCGCAACTGCGGCGCGATGCCGACGGCGGGCTGACGCTTTACCTGCAGCACGACCCACCCCCTGGCGGGCAACGCCACAACTGGTTGCCCGCCCCGGACGGCCCGTTCGTCGCGCGCATGCGCTACTACTGGCCGAAACCGGAATTGCTGGATGGCGGGTGGACCTCGCCACAGATCGAACGCGTGCACTGACCCCTTCCCCTCGACCCACAGGTGCCACCATGCCCAACCATCCCTGGTTCTGGATTCTCGCGCTGTTCCTGGTGCCACTGCTGGCGGCCCTGGTGGTCAGCCTGCTGACCCGCCGTCGCGGCATCGGCGCCAATGCGGTACTGGCCTGGTTCGTGATCGTCTGCTGGATCGGCGCACTCGGCGTGGTCCTGGCGCAGGTACGGTGATTCCCACCCGCGTCCACATAAAAAGCGCGGCGTCGCACCGGATGGGAGGGAGGGTCCCGGCACGCCGCCGCGCGGCACAACACGAAAGGGTTCGGCTACTGCGTTATTTTGCGGGTGCGCTGCCCGGCGGGAAGCTCGCGAACAGCCTGTCCAGACCGGATTCCACGGCCGCGTTCACGCGCGCGGGCGAGCTCGGCACGGTGCTGCTGGCCGTACCGCGCCAGACCGCCTGCTTGCTCTTCGCGTCGAACATGTCCAGTACCAGCGTACCCACGTCGTAGGTGCGCACCGTGGTGGTTGCGGTGCCCATGCCCATGCCGCCGCCCCAGCCGCCACCGCGCCAGCCCCAGCCGCCCATGTTGCTGCCGCTGTAGAAGGTATCCAGCGTCTGCCGCTGGCTGGTCACGATATGCGCGGCCAGCGCCACATCGCCGCCATTCGGCGCCAGGGTCCAGCCGCGGGCCTGCAGGCGGGCATCAATGCCATCCACGATGCGCTGCTGGACCAGCGGCGAGCCGCCTTGCGGCTTCATCGCCCAGCTGTAGCTCTTGAACGAGGCGAAGTTGGCACCCGGATCGAAGTCGGTGTGTACGGTCGGCGTGGTCGCGCAGGCCACGAGCGAGGTGGCAAGGACTGCAATCGCAAAGGCTTTCATGGCGCAGGCTCCGGTATCGGGAAGGTGTCTCTTCCTGACAGCCTACTGCGGCTGCCTCGGCGCGTAATCCGCATAACTACGCAGGGCGGACAGCAAAACTACCGGTTCGCGTCGTCACAGCCCTACAGGGCCTGCCCCAGTTCGATGAACACCACCCGCTCGCCGCCTTCGCGCAGCCCCACCCCGAAGATCAGTGGACCGATCCAGGAGTCGAAGCCGAGGAACAGGCTGCCGTTCCAGATGCCATCGGTGAGGGACATGTCGCTGCGTCGCTGCCATGCATTGCCATACTCCACGGTGCCCCCCGCCTGCGCCGAACGCCCCAGTACCTTGCCCAGTTCGTAGGTGTAGCCGACAAACCCCAACGCATAGTCCTGGCCGGTCAGCTGGTTCTGCTGGAACCCGGCCAACCGCCAGCGCCCGCCCAGCCGGTACAGGTTCTGCACGGGCGCGGTGCCGGTTGCGGTCACGTGGTAACGCAGGCCCAGCTGCACCGCGTGCTGGCCGAAGGGAAAGGCGCCCACCGCGTCCAGGTCGATCTGGCCGAAGCGGCTGTCGGCGCCCAGGCCTTCGCGGGACTGATACGTGCCCAGGTTGACCAGGAAACCATCACGCGGGAAGTACAGGCTGTCGATGTTGTCGTAGGTGGCGCTCGCGGTGAGCGCGCCTTCCTGGAAATCGGTGCGCGGCAAGGTCGGGTCACCAATCTCCACCGAGGCGCTGCCGGTGTAGCGTTCCAGCCCCGCTCGCAGTGACAACACGTTGGAGACGTTGCGCACCAGGTTCACCTCGGCGCCGGTGCGCCGCACCCGGAAGCGCGCCGTCTTGTTGCCCTCGTCGTCGTACACGTTGAAGGCGCGGGTCTGGAACCCGCCGAGGGCCTCGAAGGCATAGCGGTTGCGCAGGTCGAACGGGTGGTAGTAGCTGCCGGTCAGGGCCGGCTCGCTGCCCACCTGCAGCGTGACCCGGGCTTCGGCACCGTAGGGCGACAGCGGCGCGAACAGCAGGCCGGCGCGCAGGTTGCTCTCATGATTGCCCTGCAGGTCGTTGCTGAGCGTCCAGCCGGCCTCCAGGTAGGCCGGACCATTGGGCTTTTCGTAGGCACTGACCACCACGCCCACCTTGCCGTCGCGCTGGACCTGCTCGTAGCTGATGCTGGCCAGCGTATCCATGCCGTAGGCACGCAGCAGCCCGGCCTGCATGGCCTTGCTGTCCAGCGGTCGCCCCACCTCCAAGGGCAGGTAAGAGAGCAGCAGTTCATCGGCATAGCCGGTGTGGTTCTCCACCTCGATGAACGCGATGTCGGCCGCTGCGCCCTGCACGCCACGCTGCTCGCGGGCGGCGAGCCAACGCTGATAGACCTCCGGCGGCTGGGAGAACGCGCGCAATGCCGGCGCGGCGCGGTCTGCCGCCTGCTGGCCGATCTGCAGTGCCTCGGGCGCCTTGTCGAAATCGCCGGTCGCGACCTTGCCGGTCAGCTCCGGGGCAATCAACAGGTCCTGCGGCCCCAGCGTGGACAGCTGCTGGGCGGCATTGCGTGTGGTCAGGAAGCCGCTGAGCTGGCCGATCACATCCACCAGGCTGGCATCGCGGTCCAGTTCGCTCAGCGGCGTGCCCACGTCCACCGCGATGACCCGGTCGGCGCCCATTGCGCGCACCACGTCAATCGGTACCTGGTTGGCCACGCCACCATCCAGCAGTACACGCCCGTCGATCGCCACCGGGCGGAAGATGCCCGGCAACGACATGCTGGCGCGCATCGCCATCGGCAGGCTGCCCTGTGAGAGCACCACCGCCTGCCCGGTGTTGATATCGGTGGCGATGGCACGGAACGGAATGGACAGCGCGTCGAAGTCGCCGCTGACCCGGCTGCCACCGGTCGCCCGCTCGAACAGGCCGATCAGCTTTTCGCCCTGCGACATGCCACCGGCCAGCTGCACGCGTTTGCCCTGGCCACCTCCCAGGCCGATGCCGATCGGGGCCAGCTGCGCGTAGTCGTCGGCCTTGCGCTGCAACGAACGATCACGGCGTGGCAGCGTATCGCTGAACATCGTCATCCATTGGGTTTCCAGCACCACCTTCTCGATCTGTTCCGGGCTGCTGCCGGAGGCATACAGCGCACCGACCAGCGCGCCCGCGCTGGTGCCGGCAATGCAGTCCACCGGGATATGCAATGCCTCGAGCTGGCGCAGGATGCGCACATGGGCGATGCCGCGCGCGCCACCGCCGCCGAGTGCCACGCCGATGCGCGGCCGGGTATCGCCCGGTTCGCGGTGGCCACAGCTGTTGCCGGTGGGCATGTTGACGGTCTCCACCGCCTGCGCGGTGCCCGCCCAGCACAGCGCCGCCAGCAGGATCCAACGAAGGGGGGTCAACGCCATGGGCTGCCTACCTGGATGTAGAAGGTGTCATCTTCCGGGCCCCAGGCGTAATCCACGCCCACATGCATGCCCAGCTGCCGCGCGATCAGGTAGCGCACCCCGGCGCCTTTGGCGACCTCGTCGCTACCGTCGGCAAAACTGTTGTGCCGGCCCCAGGTTCGACCCGCCCCGACGAAGCCGATCAGCGCCCAGCGCGGCGTCAGGTTCCAGCGCAGCTCGGTTTCCAGCACGCCGACCCGGGTGTTCTGGTAACGCGCCGAGCCGATCCCGCGCAGGTCGATGTACGGCAGCCGGTAAAAAGGGATGTCACCGTTGGCCCAGCGCGCATCCACGCGCCCGCCCAGCACCACGCGCTTGCCCAGCGGCCAGTAGCCGTAGGCGTGGCCGCGGTAACTCTGGAACGCGGTGTCGCTGCCGATGCCGGGCAGGTAGGCGTTGCCTTCGATCATGCCCAGCCAGCCATTGGAGGGGGTGAACGTGTTGTCGCGGCTGTCGTACTCCAGCGACAGCCCCAATCCGGAACTCTTCGAGCCGAGCTCGCGCGGCGTGAACCGGTCCCGGTCCGAGGCGACGTCGAAGCCGATGTCCAGGTCCATGTAGATCCATGCCAGCCCGACGTAGAGATCGCGCGCGCCGAGCCGGCGAAAGCCCTGCTGGAACGACATCACGCCGTCTACGTTGTACTCGATTTCCAGTGGCGGCCGCAGCGTCCCCGGGGTGTGGTAACCGAGGTTGATCGAGGTCTTGGCCAGCCCGCCACGGTAGCGCCAGCGGTCTTCGTCGAAGTGCAGCGACGCCCCCGCGCCGTAAGCTTCGCTGCCGTTGGCGGTGCGCATGGCGCCCGCACCGTACAGATTGGGGCGGGTCACCGTCACCCCGCCCTGCCCGTCCCCCGCCGCGGGAGCGCTGTCATGCGGGCGCTGGAAGAAGGCCAGCGCCACCCCGCCGCCATTGCCCAGCGCGGGGTCGGTGATGATGATGGGCACCGGCAGAAAGCCGCGATGTTCGAGCAGCCACCGCGACATGTCGAAGCGGCCGTCTTCGGCATCACGGAACATCGCGCGCGGCGGCGGGTCGGTGTTCTGTGCGCATGCCGGCGCGCCACAGGCCAGCCCGCCCAGAACAAGGGCGAAGGCTCTCATCGCACGCGACTCCAGCGGGGTGGGCAGGGCCCCAGCCTAGCGCCCGCCCCTGCACCGGGGCATCCGCATAACTACGCAGCCCGGCCAGAAAAACTACCGGTTGCCGGCCCGGCATGGGGCCAAGGGCCAATTGCTGCCCTGGCCCGCAAGCGGCGATCTTGGACCGCGATGACACAGCGAGCGCCAGTGGTTGCGGTGGTCGATGACGAAGACGACGTGCGGCTCGCGCTGCGCCGGTTGCTTCGCTCGGCCGGGTTCGACGTGCTGGCCTACGAATCGGGGTCGGAATTCCTGCGCCATGCCGCTCGCAGCCTGCCCGACTGCGTGGTGCTGGACCTGCGGATGCCCGGGCCCAGCGGGTTCGACGTACAGACGGCGCTGCATGCGCAGCAGCTGTCGATCCCGGTGGTGGTGCTGACCGGCGATGACAGCAGCGAGAGCCGCCGGCAGGCGCTGGCACTCGGCGCCGCCAGCTATCTGTGCAAGCCGGTGGATGGCGATGCGCTGATCAATGCCACCCAGGCCGCCATCGAACACCGTGCCCGGAAACGCCCGCCTCCCACGAACAGCCGGCAGGACCCGCCATGAACCGCCCCGGACCCTTCGGCATTTTTCCGCGCGCCACGACGCTGCTGGCCGCGGCGGCGCTGTTCGCCGCCCCGCCGGCGCAGGCATCGTTCCTCAGCGGCGAGGCGCTGGACACCGCGGCCAACGTCATCGCCTGGCTGGCGCTGCTGGTCGTGCCGGTGGTCCTGATCGCGGTGTTCTGGATGGTGCACATCCTGCCGGAGAAGATCGCCCACAAGCGCCATCACCCGCAGTTGGATGCGATCAAGACCCTGTGCCTGCTCTCACTGCTGTTCGGCGGCCTGCTGTGGCCGCTGGCCTGGCTGTGGGCCTACACCCGGCCGGTACTGCACAAGCTGGCCTACGGCACCGACACGGTGGACCACGGCGACGGCGACGCCGCGCTGGCACCGCTGCACGATGCCCGGGTGGATGCGCCCGAGCCACTGCACCCTGAGCCGGTCGGTGAGGCCGCCTGGCGGCAGCGGGTGGAAGCGCTCGAACGCCGCCTGGCCGCCCTGGATGGCGCGGCGCCGCGCTCGCCGACGCAGGCGGAGGACTGAGCCATGGAAGTCATCCTGCTGCTCATCTACTCCTTCTTCGTCTGGCTGATTTTCTTCAAGTTCAAGTGGCTACCGTGGAACTTCGTCTCGCAGGTGGTGGTGATCTCGCTGCCCATCTTCGCGATGACCGCGCTGATCCTCATCCTCAACGTGGTGGCACCGTCGTCGTCGGACGTGCGTGCGATCAACTACGTGGTGCAGATCGTGCCGCGCGTGACCGGGCGGGTGATCGAGGTGCCGGTCGAATCCAACCGCCCCGTGCGCAAGGGCGACGTGCTGTTCCGCATCGACCCGGTGCCCTACCAGCAGCAGCTGGCGGCATTGGAAGCGAAGCTGCCGGAGCTGTCGGCCAAGGTGGACAGTGCCGATGCCTACCAGCGCGAGCTGGGCGAACAGCTACGTGGTGCACGCGCCACCCGCGAGGCACTGGTGGTACGCCTGCAGCTGGCCGAACGCCGCCAGCGCCAGACCGGCGAACTGGCCAGCAGCGGCGCCGGCAGCCGCTTCGACCATGAGCAGGCGCAGACCGAAGCGGCCAGCCTGCGCGCCGACCTGGTGTCCACCACCGCACAGATGGCGCAGGTTCAACAGAAACTGTCCGCCCAGACCAAGGAGGGCGAACTGTCCGAGGTCGCCCAGGCCCGCGCCAGCATGGTCCAGCTGCAGGCCCAGATCGTCGAGGCGCGCTGGCAGCTGGAGCAGACCGTGGTGCGGGCGCCGGCCGACGGCAGCGTGATCAACCTGCAGCTGCGCGAGGGCTCGTACGCCGCCAGCCTGCCGCTGACGCCGGTGATGACCTTCGTCGAACGCGAACAGTGGATCCTGGCCATGTTCTCGCAGAACGAACTGGGCAACGTCGCGCCGGGAAACGAGGCGGAGATCGCGCTGAAGGTGTACCCGAACCGCATCATCAAGTGCCGGGTCGATTCGGTGGTCTGGGCCTCGGGCACCGGCCAGCTCCCAATCAGCGGCATGATTCCGCAGACCGGCGCCACCCCGCTCCCGCCGGGACGCATCGCGGTGCGCCTGCGCCCGGACGGCCGCGACCGCGACGTGTTCATCGCGATGGGCGCGCAGGGCCAGGGTGCCATCTATACCGAGCACGGCACGCTGATCCACATCGTGCGCCGGGTGATCCTGCGTGTGGGCAGCAAGCTGGACTGGCTGGTTCTCAAGCTGCACTGACATGACCCCGTCGCGCTGCCACCATCGCCCTGCCCGGCTTCGCCAGCTCGCCCTGGCGCTCGCCCTCGTGCTGGGCGGGTGCGCCACCGCGCCGGAACCGGGCAGCGACCAGATCCGTGGCGAGGCCCTGGCCACGGTGGCGATACCGCCGAACTGGTCGGCGCTCGCCAGCCAGGCACAGGTGGATCGTGGCTGGCTGGATGCCTTCGCCGACCCGCAGCTCACCGCACTGGTGCATGAGGCGCTGGCGCGCAACCCGGATCTGCTGATCGCGGCGGCGCGGGTCGAACAGGCCAACGCACAGGTCGACATGGCCCAGGCGCAGCTGCGCCCGGCGATCGGGCTGATTGGCCGGGGCGGCTCAAAGCCCATCGCCGACCTGGTGCCGCTGCTGAGCGGGCTGATGCTGCGCCTGAGCTGGGAGATCGACCTCTGGGGCCGGCTGCGCTATGCACGCAACGCGGCAATGGCCGCCAGCGACGCGCAGAATGCCGATTACCGCTATGCCCAGCAATCGCTCGCGGCGAGCGTGGCACGCGCCTGGTTCACCGCCACCGAGGCACGCCTGCAGTACGACATCGCCGGGCAGATGGCCGCCGGCGGCGAACAGCTGGTCGGCCTGGCCGCGCAACGCGAACGCGTCGGTGCCGGCAGCACCAATGAAACGTTGGCCGCGCGTGCCGCCGCGGCTGGTTACCTGGACGCGCGGCAGCAGGCCGACCTGGCCACGCACAGTGCCGCCCGTGCACTGGAGATCCTGCTCGGCCGCTACCCCGGCGCGACCCTTGCCGCGCCGGCCGCGCTCACTACGCTGCCCGGCGAGGTGCCGGCCGGCATGCCGATCGACGTGCTCAACCGGCGGCCCGACCTGTACGCGGCCGAACGCCGCGTCGCCGCCGCCTTCGACCGGGTCGGCGAAGCGCGCGCGGCGATGCTGCCCACGCTCACGCTCTCGGCCGGCTACGGACGGCTGAGCAATGCCGCAGTACGCACCCGCGACGACCTGGAACAGACCACCTCCAGCGTCTCGGCGACCGGCATCATGCCGCTGTACACCGGCGGCGCGCTCACCGGCCAGGTGCGGCTGCGAACGGCCGAGCAGAAGCAGGCGGTGGCCGACTACGCCCGCCGTGCCCTGCTCGCGCTGGGCGAGGTCGAGGACGCGCTGACCGCCGAGCGCGTGCTCGCGCAGCGCGAACAGCTGCTTGGCGATGTGCTGGCCAACAACGAGCAGGTGGTGGAGCAGACCCGCGCATCCGAGCGGATCGGCCGCGCCGACCACCGCGCGGTGACCAGCCAGGAGATGCAGGCACTGGCGGCGCGTTCGGCGCTGCTGGGCGTGCGCCGCGAGCGGCTGAGCCGCCGTGTGGATCTGTACCTGGCACTGGGCGGCGACCACGCCGCGCAGGACCCCGTGGCGGCCAGCGCGCCGCCTTCGCCGTCATCGGACTGAGGTGCGCATGTACTGGATGCTGCTGCTGGTTCCGCTGGCGATCGTCCTGCACCATCTGATGCCGGGCAACGCGCTGCTTGTGTTCGGCGCCACCGCACTGGCGATCGTCCCGCTGGCCGCGCTGATGTCGCGCGCCACCGGGGCGTTGGCCGCCCGCCTCGGCCCGAGCATCGGCGGGCTGTTGAATGCCACCTTCGGCAACGCGGCCGAGTTCATCATCGCACTGGCCGCGCTGCGCGCCGGCCTGCATGGCATGGTCAAGGCCTCCATCGCCGGTACCATTATCGGCAACATCCTGTTCGTGCTCGGCCTGTCCATGGTGCTCGGCGGGCTGCGCCACGGCCAGCAGCGCTACGACGCCGCCAACGCGCGCATGCAGGCCACCATGCTGACCTTGGCGGTGATCACCCTGATCCTGCCCGCGTCCTACCGGGCGGTGGTACCCGGTGCCGAAGCGTCACTGCAGTCGATCAGCCTGGTGCTGTCGGTGCTGCTGTTGCTGGTGTACCTGGCCACCGTGGTGTTCACCCTGCGCGGTGCCGGCGCCCACAGCGACAGCGACCACGCCGCAGGCCACGCGCACGATGCCAGCCTGTCCAATGGGCGTGCCATGCTGCTGCTGGCCGGCACCAGCATCGGCATCATCTGGATGAGCGAGATCCTGGTCGGCGTGGTCGAGCCGGCCAGCCAGCAGCTCGGGTTCTCCGACGCGTTCACCGGCGTGTTCGTGCTGGCGGTGATCGGCGGGGCCGCCGAACAGGCCACCGCGCTGGTCGCCGCGCGCCGCAACCAGATGAGCCTGAGCCTCTCCATCGCACTGGGCTCGGGCGTGCAGCTGGCGCTGCTGGTCGCCCCGCTGCTGGTGCTGCTGAGCTATGTGGTCGGTCCGCAGCCGATGAGCCTGCTGTTCGGCCCCGGCCTGGTGCTGAGCGTGCTGGTGGCGGTGATCATCACCGGGCAGGTCGCCAGCGATGGCCGTGCCGACTGGCTGCGCGGCGTGCAGCTGCTGGGCCTCTACGTGATCCTGGCGACGCTGTTCTGGTTCGTGCCGGACGCAGGAACATGACCCCTCATGCGCCCGTCGCCCGCCCTGTTGATCCACCGCCATCGCTACACCTTCCTGTTCGGTGCGCTGCTGGTGACGGTGACGCTTGGCCCGCTGCTGGAAGCGCTGTCGATCGGCCACCGGCTGATGGAATGCCTGTTGTGCGCCAGCCTGCTGGCCGCGCTGTTCCCGATCGGGCAGCGCCTTCAGCGCCATGTGCTGCTGGCACTGGTGGTGGTGGCACAGGTGCTGCGCTGGTGGGCCAGCGACGCCGGCGGCGCGGTGGCCATGACCGGTGCGGTGCTGTGGGGCCTGCTGGCCACGGTCGCCGCCTGGCACGCGGTGCGCTTCTCGCTGTCCAGCACGCGCGTGCGCAGCGAACACCTGGCCGCCGCACTGAGTGCCTACCTGCTGCTGGGCGTGTGCGGCGGCGTAGTGTTCGCCGCCCTCTCCGCGATCGCGCCGGCCTCCATGGCCGTTGCCGGCCAGGGCACGCAGGGCGGCCTGGGCATCGGCACGGCGATGTACTTCAGTTTCGTCACCCTGGCCACGCTGGGCTATGGCGACATCACCCCGGTCAGCCAGGTCGCGCGCGGGCTGGCCACGCTCGAAGCGATTGCCGGCCAACTCTACCTGGCCCTGCTGGTCGCCCGCCTGGTCGGCCTGCGCAGCGCCGACCGGTCCCCATGACCCACCGCGCATCCGGGAGCCCGTCATGAAACACCCTTACCTGCTGCCCTCTTTCCTGCTGCTGTTGGCCAGCGGCCCCTGCTGGGCAGTCGAACCCCTGGACACCTTCAGTGTCCGCGTCGGCGGCTACATCACCGATTTCGACACCCGCGTGCGCGCCGATGGTCAGACCGGCGAAGGGACCCGCATCGACCTCAATCGCGACCTGGGCCTGGACAACAACAACGCCATCGGCGTGGTCGCGCTGTCCTGGCGTCCCTGGGAAAAGCATGAGTTCGGCCTGTCCTGGTACCGCGACAGTGCCGACGCCGAGCGCAATACCGACCGCGACATCGACTTCAACGGCGAGCACTACGCCACCCACACCCGCATCCGCGCCAAATTCGATCTGGACGCCTACGAGGGCTACTACACGTGGTGGGCATGGGGCGACGAACGCTGGGCGCTGGGCCCGCGCGTCGGCCTGATCTGGTACCAGATGGACCTGGACCTGTCGGCCACCGCCGACGTCAACGGCAATCCGCTCACCGCCCGCGCCGGCAACAACGTCAACGCCGACCTGCCGGCACCGACCATCGGCGGCAGCTGGCGCTGGGCGCCCTCCGACCACTGGCGGCTGAGCGCCGATGCCGGCTACTTCAGTGCCAGCCTCAACGACGTGGACGCGGACGTGACCTTCGGTCGCGGTGGCGTGGAGTACTTCCCGTGGGAGAACTGGGGCTTCTCGCTCGACTACACGGTGCGACGCATCGAAGCGGATGTGGATGCCTCCCGCCTGGACGGCAACCTGCGCTTCATCGACAGCGGCGTGCGGGTCGGTGTGATCTACCGGTTCTGATCGCCATGAGGTTGCCCGGCATGCTGCTGCGCGTCGCCCTGGGGTGCTGGCTGCTGGCCTGCGCCTTCATCGCCGGCGCCGCGCCACCGCCCGCCACGGCACGCTGGTTCAACCGCGACCTGGTGACCTTCCGCGCGCCGCTGTATGGCAACACTCCCACGATGCGGGCGCGCGCGACCGAGGCCAACCTGGACCGGATCGTGGACCTCCCAGGCAAGGCCACGCTGCAGACCCAACCCGTGGCGCAGGGCGTGGTGATCCTGGCCGGTGGCCAGCTGGTCACCGTGCTGACGCCGGCCGACTGCAACGCGCTGCGCAACGAGACACTGCCCGAACTGCGTGACCGCACCGTGGCGCAGATGCAGGCGGCACTGAGCGCCGCCGAACAGGCGCGCCTGCCGCAACGGCTGCTGGCCGGGGCCGCGTGGGCGCTGTTGGCCACGGCCGTCGCCGGCAGCGTGCTGTGGCTGCTGCGCTGGTGCAGCCGGCGCCTGCGGCGACGCGTGGACGGCTGGGTCCAGCAGCGCGTGCAGCAGCTGCGCAGCGTGTCGGCGCGGCAACTGCTGCTGGGGCTGGTGACCAGCGCCCGCAGCCTGGGCCGGCTGGTCGGCTGGCTGGTGGTGCTGGTGGTGCTGGAGGAGTGGCTGCGCTTCGTGTTCGGTCGATTCCCCTATACCCAGCCGTGGTCGCAGGCGATGGGCGGCTGGATCGCCGAACGGTTCGCCCGGTTCGGCCGTGGTGTGGTGGAGGCCCTGCCCGACCTGTTCACCGCCGCCCTGATCTTCCTGGCCGCGCGGCTGGTGGTGCAGGCGGTGCGCATCGTGTTCGACGGAGTGGCCAGCGGCCGCTTCCAGTTCGTCGGCATCGACCAGCCGCTGGCCGAGCCCACCCGCCGCATCATCACCGTGATGATCTGGCTGTTCGCGCTGGCCATGGCCTACCCCTACCTGCCCGGCGCCGAGACCGACGCATTCAAGGGCCTGAGCGTGTTCGTCGGCCTGATGGTCTCGCTGGGCGCGTCGAGCATCGTCGGCCAGGCCGCCAGCGGCTTCACCCTGCTGTACTCGCGCACCATGATGGTCGGCGATGTGGTGCGCGTGGGCGACACCGAAGGCGTGGTGCTGCAGATCGGCCTGTTCACCACCCGGCTGCGTACGCCGCTGGGGGTGGAGATCAGCATTCCCAACAACGTCGTGCTGTCGGGCGAGCTGCGCAACTATTCGCGCGATCCCCAGGGTCCGGGGCTGTGGCTGGAGAGTGCGCTGACGATCGGCTACGACGCGCCGTGGCGGCAGGTGCATCGGCTGTTGCTGCAGGCCGCCGCCGCCACCGAGGGCGTGCTCGCCGAACCGCCGCCGCACGTGGCCCAGTCCGAGCTGGGCGAGATGGCGGTGCGTTACGTGCTGCGTGTACGCGTGACCGAGGTCGAGCGCCGCTGGCAGGTGCGCAGTGCGCTGCACGCGCATATCCAGGATGCGTTCAATGCCGCCGGGGTGCAGATCATGTCGCCGAACTACGAGGGCGACCCCGAGCAGGCCAAGGTGGTGCCGAAGGCTTACTGGGAGGGCCGGCCGCTGCCGCCGGACGACGCGCGCTAGGCGACGTGCTCAGGGCGCACCGCTGTCCGGGGTATCGACCTCGGTCCAGCTGCTGTCCGGGTCGAATAGCGTCATGGCGCGCGCTTCCTGATCGGTGTCCGGGCCGAGATCCTTCTCATAGACCTGGCCGGCATGGCTGATGGTGAAACTCATCACCCCGCTGTCGCCGTAACGCGCCGGCCAGGCCACCAGCGCGAAGCCGCGGGTCATGGCGCCGGCCACCGTGTAGGGGTAGGCACCGCGCGGCGCGGAGGGCCCCTGTCCCAGCAGGATTTTGTAGTGATAGCCATGCCATTCGTCGTCGGGGGTCTCGCCACCGAACAGGGGCCCCAACGGGCTCTCGCCCGCCGCATCCGCCGGCCAGTACAGGCCATCGTGCTTGCCGGGGGTGCTGCGCAGCCGGGTGGCGTACTCGGGCAGTGAATCGTTGTTGCGGTCCTGCCGCGCGTACTCGCGCTGCGCATCCTGGTAGGCCAGCACGGCCTGCACCGCCTCGCGCTCGTTGCGTCCGATCCGGCGCGCGCGCAGCTCCGGGGCGGCGGCCGCGAGGTCGAAGGCCCAGCCGTCGGCGTTCTTCACCAGCGGCACCGGCAGGGTCCAGCCTTCGTTGCCCACGCTGAGCTGCGCGTGGCCGTCATCGGCAGGCTTGATCGCGTGGTGGCGCTGGTACTGGCTGATGAAGGTGTCCACGTCCTTGCGCTCGATGTCGTCGCGCGGCACGTAGTCCTGCCAGTCGGCGCCCAGCACGACGGACACCTGTTCCGGGTGCTGGTCGCGCGCCTGCAGCGCCGTCACCAGCGCGTCGGCCACGGCGGCGGCACTGGGATAGGCCTGTTGTGCCCACGCCGGCGCAGCCAGCAGCAGGCAGGCCACGGTCAATGCGGAAAGACGAACACTCATGGCAGATCTCCGATCAACGACGGCGCCCGCCGCCACCACCACCACGGGGAGCGGCCGGCCGGCTCATTGGCCGCCCCTGCGGGCGCGCGGCGGCGGGACGCTGCGAACTCTGCACGCTGCGATGCCCGCGATTGGCGTCGCCCATCGACTGACCGGGATTGCGCGTGCCACTGAAGGCATTCTCAGGACGACTGCCCGGCGGGCGACCGTGGTTGGCCCCGCCCTGGTTGCGGAACGCGTTGTCACCGGCGTGTGCCCGCCCCTGCGCACCGGCGGGGCGCTGGCCCAGCTCGCGCTGCGAGGCGCCGGCACGGTCGCGCGCTTCGCGGTTGCTGGTGGCCGGCGTGTCGAAACCGCGCTGCTCCAGCGACTGGCGTGCGCGGTCGCGGTCGGCCGCACGGGCATCGTCACGACCACGGTAGGCCTGCCGCTGGGCGGCGCCATCGCGGGCGCCGTCGCGCGCGCCGTCGAAACGTTCGCGGGTGGCGCCGTCACGATACGGCACGCCATCGCGGTTGGCTGCGTTGTGCTTCCACTTGCTGTCGTTGCGGTTGATCTGGCGGTTGCTGTTGAATTCGTTGTAGCGGTTCACGTCGATATCGATGTCGCCGTGCCCCCAGTCCAGGTCGCCCCACAGCGCACCGCCGACCGCCACCCCGATGCCGAAGCTGAGCAGCGCGCCGCCCGGGTAGTAATACGGCGGCGGTGGATAGTAGTACGGCGGGTACGCCGGATAGGCCCAGCTGCCATACACCACGCTGGGGTTGTAACTGGGCACGTACACCACCTGCGGATCGGCCGACTCGATCACGATCGTCTGCGGGGCGGAGGCAACGCCGGGCTGGGCGCTGACCTTCTGCTGTTCGTTGGAGTCGAGGTGGCCGGCGCTCTGCGCCTGCCGTCGAAGGCGCTGGACCGCGTCCATCACCGCGTCGGGCTGGGCCAGAAACGCATCGCCCATTTTCTGCACCCAGGCCGGGTCCTGCCCCAGCACCGCCAGCAGCTGCGGGAACGCGACCAGCGACTGCACGCTGGGATCCCAGGCCTGGTTGGCCACCTGGCGTACCGCGTCTTCGCCCTTGGCATCCGGGTGGGCCTTGGACCACGCCACCGCGTCGGTGACATCGCCGGGATAGCTGGACGCCATCAGCACCTGGGCCAGCAACGCGTCCGGGTAAAGCGCCACCGGCGCCAGCATCTGGTCCAGCTGCTCGCGCGTGAATGCAGCTTCGCCGGACCCCGTCTTGGCGGGTGCCGGTGCCGGTGCCGGTGCGGCGACAGCATCGGGTACTGCCGCCAGCGACGCGCAGGCCAGCGTCAGCAGCAGCGTGGGCACCCTCGCCCATGTCAGGTAGGTAAGCATGCGACCTCCACTCCAATGCGCAGTGCACCCGCAGCGCGGGGTCAGGGTTTGACGCCCGCCTGTACGCCCTTGTCGACCACCAGCTTGGCCACGACCTTGCGTGCCGCGCCGTTGCTGCCGCTGCCGGCATCGGGCGCGACGCCCATGCCGTCGCCGGCACGCACCCGGCCCGGGGCCAGCCCGGCGTTCTGCTGCAGGTAGTTGGCGACCGCCGCGGCACGCTGGGTACTCAGCCGCTGGTTGGCGGCGGCATTGCCGGTGGAATCGGTGAAGCCCTGCAGCACCACGGCATAGTTGTGGGTCTGCTTTGCCTTGGCGGCGAATGCATCCAGGTCGGCGCGCGCCTTGGGCGAGAGCGCGGCGCTGCCCGAGCCGAACGTGACTTCCGCCGCGTCCAGCTGTTCGTACGTGCCGAACTCATCCATGCGCTGGTTCATCGCGCCGACCTCTGCCTTGGTCGGTGCCATGCCCGCCTGGATCTGGCGGGTGGTACGCAGGTCCTCGGAACGGAAGCGGATCTCGCTTGCCGCCAGCGCGTTGCCGTCGCCGCTGCCTTCCACGGTTACCGGCAGGCCCGGCGCCAGCACGCTGGCGTCGGTCTTCTCGTGGATGACATTGGTCAGCCCTTTGGTCTTCTTGTACACCGTGTCGGCAGACACGTGCACCGCGTGCGCGGTGTGGCTCTGGTCGACGACCGTGATGGTGTCGCCCTGCACGGCGGTGATGACGCCCTTCAGCTTGGTCCTGTCCGCATCCGCCGCGGCCGCGGTCAGCGCGGTGAAGGACGCCAGCAGCAACAGCATGCAGGCAGTGGCGCGGGGCAAGGTGCGCGTGGACATGGGTCGGCTCCGTCACGGGGATGGTGGACCACGCTAGGCGCGGTCCGGCGCACCCGCAATTGGCCCTTGGGGCCATAGCCCGGCATGGCCCCAAGGGCCAATTCCAGTGCACGTGGGCGGGGACTAGCCTGCGCCCCGTAGTGGCCGCCGCGCCCGCCTCGTGGCGCGCGCTCGATTCCTTCCGTCACCTCACCGGAGCCTTGCCATGAATGCCGACCCTGCCGCCCAGCCGGAACTGTCCACGGTGCTGGCCGCCGCCTCGATGCGCGCCGATCACTGGCGCCAGCTCAATGCGTACGCGCGGGCGTGGGCCGACGGGGGTACCGACAGCGGCGGGCGGCGCACCGCCTGCGCCAACTCCCTGGCCGATCTGCGCCCCCTGGAGCAGTGCTGGGCGTATCCGGGCGAACGCCTGCTGGCGGCGCTGGGCGCCGCGCTGGACGGCAACGATGCCGTGCAGTTCGCGCGGCTGGCACGCAAGCTTTCCGCAGCGATCCTGTCTGGCGATTACCGGCGCGACGAGCAGGCCTGGAACGCCGACGAGGACGGCGACCGCACCCTGCTCGATGCGGTGCCGCCGGACCTGCTGGGTGCCCCGGACAAGCCCTACTTCGAAGTGCTGATCGTCACGCCCAACGAGCCGGCACTGTGGCAACGCGCCCGCGACGAGATGCGCGCCCTGCGCCGTGGGGATGACGCCTTCCATTACGCCGTCGCCCACGCCGGCAGTTACGAGGACGCCGCGCTGGCCGCCATGGTCAATGCGGACCTGCAGGCGGTGGTGATCGTCGATGGCTTCCGCTACGCCTCGCTGCTCGATGTGCCGGATCTCAAACAGTATCTCGCCCGCAGCCTTGGCGAGGATCCCGAACCGTCCGCGGCCGGTGCGCTGTCGACGTCGCTGGCCGGCGCCATCAAGCGCTTCCGCCCCGAACTGGACCTGTACCTGCTGACCGACCGCTCGCCGGAGCGGCTTGCCGGCAGCGACGAAGCCGCGCCCCTGCGCCGCGTGTTCCACCATGTCGAAGAGCCGATGGAGGTGCACCTGGCACTGCTCGATGGCATCGCCGACCGGTACGAAACGCCCTACTTCGACAATCTGAAGAAATACGCGCTGCGTCCGGTCGGCACCTTCCACGCGCTGCCGATCGCGCGCGGCAAGTCGATCTTCGGCTCGAACTGGATCCGCGACATGGGCCAGTTCTACGGGACCAACATCCTGTTCGCCGAGTCCTCCGCCACCACAGGCGGCCTGGACAGCCTGCTCGAACCCACCGGCACCATCAAACGCGCCCAGACCGCCGCCGCCCGCGCCTTCGGCGCCAAGCGTGCCTACTTCGGCACCAACGGCACCTCCACCTCGAACAAGATCGTGGTGCAGGCCGTGTGCAAGCCGGGCGACATCGTGATCGTCGACCGCAACTGCCACAAATCACACCACTACGGCTTCGTGCTCAGCGGCGCACAGCCCTACTACGTGGAAGCCTTCCCGCTGACGCAGTACTCGATGTACGGCGCGGTGCCGCTGCGCACCATCAAACAGGCGCTGCTGGACTGCCGCGCCGGCGGCAAGCTGGACAGGGTCAAGGTCATCGACATGACCAACTGCACCTTCGATGGCCACATGTACAACCCGCAGCGGGTGATGGAGGAATGCCTGGCGATCAAGCCGGACCTGATCTTCCTGTGGGACGAGGCCTGGTTCGGCTTCGCGCGGTTCAGCCCGCTGCACCGTCGGCGGACCGGTCTGGGTGCGGCGGCGGCATTGACCGAACGCTATCGCAGCAAGGCCTATCGCGAGCAGTACGACGCCTGGAAGGCGCGCCGGGGCGAGGTCGACCCGGGCGACCCGACCCAGCTGGACGAACACCTGCTGCCCGACCCCGACCGGGTGCGCATCCGCGTCTACCAGACCAACTCCACGCACAAGTCGATGTCCGCGTTCCGCCAGGGTTCGATGATGCTGGTGTGGGACGAGGACTTCCATGAGGTGGAAGGCCCGTTCGAAGAGGCATTCTTCGCGCACACCTCGACCTCGCCCAACCTGCAGCTGATCGCATCGCTCGACCTGGCACGGCGGCAGATGGAGCTGGAAGGCTATGGCCTGACCCTGAAGATGACCGACCTGGCGCTGCGCCTGCGCCGCACCATCAACAGCCATCCGTTGATCTCGACGTACTTCCACGTGGCCACGCCGGAAGAC
Source organism: Stenotrophomonas sp. (assembly GCF_050737075.1). Lineage (GTDB taxonomy): Bacteria > Pseudomonadota > Gammaproteobacteria > Xanthomonadales > Xanthomonadaceae > Stenotrophomonas. Next base: position 22,521 of record NZ_JBOHXV010000035.1, on the reverse strand, counting down.
ATGATTCCGGCCGAATATCGCGCCTCCGGGCTGCGGGACTACGGTCCTCCCAATGCCAGCTGGGTGGACACCCTGCAGGCATGGAACGAAGACGAGTTCGCGCTGGACCCCACCCGCCTGACCGTGATCTGCGGCGCGGCCGGCTTCGACGGCACCCAGTTCAAGGGCCTGCTCGCCGAACGCTTCGACATCCAGATCAACAAGACCTCGCGCAACAGCATCCTGGTACAGACCAACATCAACAATACCCACAGCGATGCCGCGCTGTTGATCAAGGCGCTGGCCGACCTGTCACGCGAGATCGAGTCGCGGCTGGCGCAGGAGGGCGCCGGCGGGCGCCAGGTGTTCGCCGACCGGGTACGCGCGCTGATGACCGACGTCCCCGACCTGCCCAACTTCAGCCGCTTCCATGACGCGTTCCGTGAGGCGCCGGACGGGGCCAGCAACGAAGGCCACATGCGCCCGGCCTTCTTCATGGCCTACGAAGAAGCCAACTGCGAATTCGTGCGGCTGCACAGCGAGGAGGTGGACCGACGCCTGGCCGAGGGCCCCGAGATGGTGTCGGCCAACTTCGTCATCCCCTACCCGCCGGGCTTCCCGATCATGGTGCCCGGCCAGGTCATCACCGCCGACACCATTGCCTTCATGCGCAAGCTGGACGTCAAGGAGATCCACGGCTATCACGCCGCGCAGGGAATCAAGCTGATCACACCCGATGCGCTGGCCGGCCTGCGTGCCGGTTCCCTGCAGTGAACCGCCGTCTTCCGGACAGGAGCACACATCATGCAAGGCTATTTCCAGTTTCTGGCTGACAACCCCTACATTCTGTTGTTCTTCACGGTCGGCATGGCGGTGCTGGTCGGCAAGTTCTCCGTCAAGGGCTACGGCCTGGGCATGGTCGCCGCTGCGGTGGTGGTCGGCTGCTCGCTCGCCACCTGGGCCTCCACCTACGGGGTGAAGCTGCAGCTGGACAACTTCGCCAAGTCGCTCTTCTACTATCTGTTCATGTACGGCGTGGGCCTGCGGGTCGGCCCCGCGTTCTTCAACAGTTTGAAGAAGGACGGCATCACCTTCACCATCCTGGCCGTGATCTGCGCGGTGCTCGGCCTGCTGCTGGTGGTGCTGATGTCCGGACTGCTCGACCTGCCGTCCGGCGCGGCCGGTGGCGTGCTGGCCGGCTCGCAGACCATGTCCGCGGCGATCGGCACCGCCGAAATGGCCGTCGAACAAGGCGCGTACAAACTGCCACCCGGCACGACTGCCGAACAGGTGTCGGGCATGATCGCGCTCGGCTACGGTGTCACCTACATCTGGGGCACGGTCGGCATCATCCTGATCTGCAAGTACCTGCCGCGCTGGTGGGGCGTGGATGCGCGCAAGGCGGCCCGTGAGTACGAACAGGAACACGGCGTGCGCAACGTCGACGACGCCGCGCTTTCCGGCTACCGTGGCGGTGGCCTGCGCGCGTATCGGCTCGACAACGCCAGCACCGCCGGCCAGAGCATCGCCGACTTCCGCCGCAGCTACCCGCAATACCGCATCGTCAACGTGCGGCGCGGCGACGACACTCTTGGCGCCGACCCCGACCTGGTGCTGCAGCAGGGCGATGTGATCGCACTCGGTGGACGCCTGCAGGACCTCACGGCCAACATCGGCCTGGTCGGTGCCGAAGTGGACGACCCCAAGGCACTGAACATTCCGCTGGACCAGGCCGAGATCCTGGTGACCGAAAAGGAGTTCGCCGGCAAGCCGTTGAAGAGTCTTGCTGGTGAAGACTTCGCCGGCCAACTCCAGGTCACCCGCCTGGAACGCTCTGGCGAGCCCATTCCGGCGGGCGCGGAAACCGAGCTCAAGCGGTTGGACGTGGTGTATGTCACCGGCTTGAAGAGCGCGGTGGACCGCGCCGCCAGCCTGCTCGGCAAGATCGCCCGCCCCAGCACCACCACCGACCTGCTGACGCTCTCGGCGGGCATGGTGCTCGGCCTGCTGATCGGCAAGATCAACGTGCCGATCGGCGACTTCTCGGTCGGGCTGGGCAACGCCGGCGGCCTGCTGCTCTCGGGCATCCTGGTGTCCTCGGTGGTGTCGCGGCTGCGCTTCTTCGGCAGTACGCCCAATGCGGCGCGCAACATCCTGGAGGACCTGGGCCTGGTGACCTTCATTGCCATCGTCGGCATCAATGCCGGCGCCACCCTGCTGGAGCAGCTGACCGGTGCCATCGCGGTCAAGATCTTCCTGGCCGGCTTCGTCGCCAGTACCATCCCGCCCTTCATCACCTGGGCCGTCGGCTACCACTTCTTCAAGATCAACCCGGCCGTGCTGATGGGCGGCGTGGCCGGTTCGCGCTCGCACTCCGGTCCCGCGCGCGAGGCCGCCAAGGAGATCGACAGCACCGTGCCGTGGGTGGGCTTCCCGGTGGGTTATGCCGTATCAGGTGTGCTTTACACGGTATTCGGCTACTTCGCGATGGTGCTGTCGAACTAGGAGACCGAGATGAAGCCGATCGCACGTGTGCTGGCAGCGGTGGCAGCGGCTTGGCTGCCGGTAGGGGTGCAGGCCCAGACGCCTGCAACGGCCCCGGACGCGCCCTCTGACGCCCCGCCGGATTCCACCGAACAGGGCCAGACCCCGCTCGACGCGGCCTTCGTGCCACGCGATCGCGCCGCATGGATCCGCGAAACCCGGCGCGAAGCGTGGAAGGACACCACCTTCGATGTGCAGGCACGCACGTTCTACCTGGACCGCGACAAGTACGACGACAGCCAGAGCAGCGCCTGGGCGCTCGGCGGCTCTGCCGGGTTCAAGACCGGCTACTTCCGCGAGCGCCTGGCACTGGCCGCGACCGGTTACACCTCCCAGCGGCTGTATGGCCCCGACGACAAGGACGGCACCCTGCTGCTCAAGCCCGGGCAGAAGGGCTATACCGTGCTGGGCGAGGTCTACGGTGAATTCCTGCTCAACCAGGACACCCGACTCAAGCTCGGGCGCTTCGGCATCGACACCCCGTACGTGAACCGCAACGATGCGCGCATGACCCCCAATACCTTCCAGGCGCTCGCCGTGCAGGGTGTCTACGGGGGCGACGACGGCACGCCACAATGGAAGTTCGGCGCCGGTTACTTCGACAAGATCAAGGAACGAAACTCGGATACGTTCGTTTCCATGGCCAAGGACGCCGGTGCCCCTGCGTGGGTCGACCGCGGCGTCTACACCCTCGGCGCCAACTACACCCAGGGCAAACTCAGCGCCGGTGCGATCTACTACCACAGCAACGACATCATCAGCATCTTCTACACCGAGGGTAAGTACGCCCTCCCCGTCGGCGACACCGCCCGCCTCAACCTGGCGCTGCAGTATTCCGACCAGGACAGCGCCGGTGACAACCTGCTGAAGGGCGACGAATTCTCCGCGCACCAGTGGGGCGCAAAAGCCGAACTGGCGTACAAGGGTGCGCTGTTCACCACCGGCTATACCCGTGCCAGCGGCGGGACCAACATGCAGAACCCGTGGAGTGGCTATCCAGGCTATACCAGCGTGCAGGTGGAGGACTTCAACCGCAATGGCGAAGGTGCCTGGCTGCTACGGGCCTCCTATGCCTTCCAATCGGTCAAGGGACTGAGCCTGTACGCGCTGTACGTGGACGGCTCCGATCCGGACGCACCCAACGAATACGCCAAGGACGAGTACAACCTCAATGCGCAGTGGGCGGTGGCCGACGGGCCGCTCAAGGGTCTGATGATGCGGCTGCGCTATGCGCACGTCACCCAGAAGGGTCCGCAGTCCAGCAACCTGGACGACCTGCGCCTGCTGGTCTATTACGACCCGCCTGGACTCTGATCCGCGCACCGCTCTGGAGCCGCACATGGATGGCATTGCATCGCTGCTGAACCACTACCCGGAGCTGGCCGTGTACCTTGCGCTCGCGCTGGGTCATTGGCTCGGCAGTGTCAAGGTGCAGGGCTTCAGCCTGGGCGGCGTCACCGGCTCGCTGCTGGCCGGCATGCTGCTGGGCTGGGCCTTCCATGTACCGGTCGCGGCCACGGCCAAATCGCTGGTGTTCCTGCTGTTCCTGTTCGGCATCGGCTACGAGGTCGGCCCGCGGTTCCTGGCTGCGATGAAGGGCGACGGCTGGCGCTACGCCGTGCTGGCGGTCTTCATGCCGGTCGTGGGCCTGATCGCCGCGCTGGCGGTCGCCTGCGCGCTGAAGCTGGACCCTGGGCTTGCGGCGGGCATGATGTCCGGCGCGCTGACCGAATCGCCGGCGATGGGCACGGCCACCGAGGCGATCCAGCGCCTGCCCATCGACGAGACCCTGAAAGCCCGCTATCTGGCCCACGTCGGCGTCGCCGATGCGCTGTGCTACGTCGCCGGTGCGCTAGGCGTGATCCTGACCTGCAACGTGATCGGCCCACGCCTGCTGCGCGCCAGGCTGGTCGAAGAGGCGCTGGCGCTGGAGCGGCAGTACGGTATCGAGCGCGTGCGGGCCGGCATCGCATCGGCCTGGCAGCCGTTCGACACCCGCGCCTACCGTATCGCCGCCGGCACCCGCATCGCCGGGCTGCGGGTGGACCAGGCCGAATGCCTGCTGCCGGGGCTGCGCCTGTTCGTGTACCGCCTCCGCCGTGGCCAGGTGCTGGTCGACGCCGGCCCCGAGACCCGCCTCCACGCCGGCGATCTCATTGCCATTGGAGGCCCGCGCCAGGCACTGGTGAACGTCCTCGGCGATCGCGCCGAGGAGGTCGACGACCCCGAACTCCTCGACATTCCGATGGCCTCGCACCAGGTCCTGGTCAACAAGCGCACCTGGGCGGGACACCGCCTGGAGGAGATCGCCCGCGCCGATGCCGTGCGCGCGGTGTTCCTGCGCGCGATCCGGCGCAACGGACAGTCCATGCCGATCGGCACGCAGACCGTGATCGAACGCGGCGACATGCTGGAACTGATTGGGCCCGAACCCGCCGTGGCACGCGCTGCGGCGGAGCTGGGCGAGATCATGCACGCAACCGATGCAACCGACTTCACGGTCGTGGGCCTCGCCATTTTTCTCGGCGCGGTGTTCGGCATCGTCACCGTGGTGCCGCTGGGTCAGGTATCGGTCAGCATCGGCAGCAGCGTGGGCGCACTGCTGGGTGGCATCGCGGTCGGACACCTGCGCGCGCGCAGGCCGTTGTTCGGCCGGGTGCCCGACAGCGCCGTCAAGCTCATGCAGTCGTACGGCCTGTCCGCCTTCGTGGCCATGGTCGGACTGGGCGCGGGGCCGCACTTCGTCGCCGCCGTGCAGGAGCATGGACTGGGCCTGTTCCTTGGCGGCATCGTCGTCACCATGACCCCGCTGCTGAGCGGCCTCTGGTTCGGCCACAAGGTGCTGAAGATCCCGTCGGTGCTGTTGCTGGGCGCGATCTCCGGCGCACAGACCTTCACCGCCGCACTGGCCGCGCTGCAGGAGCGCTCCGGCAGCTCGATCGCCGTGATCGGCTATTCCGGCTCGGTCGCCATCGCCCACGTGCTGCTGACCACGTGGGGCACGGTGATGGTGCTCGCCTTCGCGTGAGCGTGGCGCGCGCCGCGGTCCTCACCCACTGCGGGGATCCACGTGCGCCAGTTCGGCCGCACGCACCAGCGCGGCCACCGACCGTACGCCGAACTTCACCATGATCCGGCTCCTGTGCACTTTGGTGGTCTTCAGCGAAATGCCCAGGTCGCCGGCAATCTGCTTGTTCAACCGGCCGGCGATGATGTGCGGCAGTACCTGGCGCTCGCGCGGCGTCAAGGCCAGGTAACACTGCTCGGCCCCCTGTTCGCCGCTGCGGCGGGTACGCGCACTGGCGTCGGCGTCGATCCCCCGCAGCACGGCGTCCAACAGCAGGCCGGCGTCGACAGGCTTGGTCAGGAAGTCGAGCGCGCCGGCACGCATCGCGCAGGCACAACTGGCGACATCGGCCTCGCCACTGACGAAGATCAACACGGGTGGCTGGCCACGATCGCCGAGCAGGCGCTGCAGCGCCAGGCCGTCCATCCCCGGCATGTTGAGGTCCAGCACCACGCACCCGGCGCGGGTGGGATCGTAACGGGCAAGAAAGTCTTCGGGCGACGCGCTGAGCGCGACTTCCAGCCCGTCGGCCTTCAGCGTGCGTCCCAGCGCGACCAGCACGCCGGGGTCATCGTCAACGATATGTACGACAGCGGTCATGGCATCACTCCAGCAGAGGAAGTTCGATACGGAAGCAGCCCCCTCCATCCGGAACGTTGCCGGCATGGATATCTCCCCCATGGGCCCGCAGCAGCGTGCGACAGATGGCAAGTCCCATGCCCATGCCATTGGGCTTGGTGGTGTGAAACGGCGCGAAGATGGTTTCCAGGCGCTCTACCGCGATTCCCGGGCCGGTGTCGCGCACCTCGATGCGGATGAACCCGGACACCGGCCTGTCGGTGCGCACGGTCAGCACGCGTCGCGGACTGTCGGCCATGGCATCGCAGGCGTTTATGATCAGGTTCAACAGCACCTGCTGCAGCTGTACCGCGTCGCCGTGGATGCGGCTGAATGGCACGGCCAGGTCAAGCCGGTACTCCACGCCGCGGTTGATCAGGTCGTTGCGGATGATCCGTATTGCGTCATGCACCAGGTCGTTGACCGTCAACGTGCCGAAGCTGCGGCACTCCCTGCGCAAGAGGCCACGCAGGCGACTGATCACCTCGCCCGCCCGCTGGTCGTTGTCGACGATGTCCTGCAGGATCTCGCGGATTTCCGTGACATCGCCCGGGTCGCGGCGCAGGATCCGCAGCCCGGCCTGGGCATTGCTCAGGATCGCCGCGAGCGGTTGGTTGAGCTCATGGGCCATCGAGCCGGAGATCTCCCCGATCAGGGTGACCCGCGACATATGCGCCATGCTCTCGCGCTCGAACGCCAGCTCCTGCTCGGCCTGCCGCTGCCCGGTCAGGTCGTTGACAGCGATCACCACATACAGCGCGCCATCGAGCCGCAGCGTGTTGAACAACAACTCCACGGGAAACAGGGCTCCACCGCCCCGAAGCGCCGTAGCATCGTGGCAGGCGTGGTGCCCGTCGACGGGCTCGGCCCTGCAGGTCCGCGACCAGGCTTCGCCAGTGGCATCGGGCAGCAGCGTTGCGACCGCCCTTCCCGGCATAGTGTCGCGTGCATGGTCGAACAGCGCTGCCGCACGGTAGTTTGCATACCGGACAATGCCCTGCTGGTCGATCAGCAGCAGCGCCATGGGCAATGCATTGAGCACCGCCCGCAGCTGCTTCTCATCGCGCGTGCCCTCTCCTGCCTCACGGCTCAACGCGACCATTCGGGCCTCCCGGGCCTGTCTTCGTGCGGGACACCATGCATGTGGAATCTCCGTTGACTACCCCCCTTTCAACGCGATCACCCGCAGCGGACCCTCCGCAATGCTCAGCGCGGCGGGTTGATGACCACGTACTGCACCGTGGTGCCGGCGTAACGGGGTTCGTACCAGGTGCTGCCGCATTGCTGGTACGCCATGCCGTCGATCACGGTGGTCACGCAGCTGGGCGGTACCGAGTTGACGATGGACCCGATCACCGCCGAGGTGACCGCCACCCCTGCGGTGACCGCGGCCGCGGTGGCGAATGGGTGGTCGTCCCAGCGGTTCCAGTGATCGTCATGGTCGTGGTAATCGACGTTGACGTTCACATTGCGATTTACGTTGCGGTCTACGTTCCGGTTCACGTTGCGGTCGACAGTGTGGTTCACGTTATGGTCCCGATTGCCCATGCCGCCCTGCGGCCGCTGCACCGGCCGGTTGATGTTGGTGTGCGCGCCGCCGCGCGCCGCGCCGCCGCCGCGGTGGCCATGCTGGGCATTGACCGGCTGGATGCCCGTTGCCAGCACCAGCAGCAGGCACCCCGCCACGACCAGACCTGCGTTTCGAATCCTCTGCCATGCGCGCATGTCACTTCTCCTGGTCATTGTCGGGTCCCGCCGCCGCCACCTCGACCGGCATCAGTTTGATCCGCGCGGCATCTGCCGGCGGGCTGAACTGGAACGCGGTGGTGTCCACGGGCGTCCGCGTGTCCCAACGCAGCTGCGCGCGGTACTGCGGCTGTGCCGGGTCATCCAGCGAATTGATGATCAGCTTGCGCGGCAACGACGTGGCCTTGGAGATCCATATCTGCCAATCCACCTCGTCCTGCTGGAAGGCGTACTGCTCCACCGCCTCGCCGTCCACCGTGCCGCCGCCGATATGCTGCGCACTGCGGATGGCGGTCTTGGGGGCCTTGTCGGTGCCCCACAGGAACATGTCGGCCAGCGGCATTTCAATGCCGTAGCGCGTGGCGGCATTGTCGACCAGCTCGCCCAGCGTGGCACTCATCCCGTCCACCTGCGCGTAGTACTTCAGTCTCGGCGAGTACACGGTGAGGATCTTGCCGTCATAGATCAGCTGGCGCAGCTGGCGGTCGCTGCGCAGCTCCAGGAACAGCTGGTTGGGCGCCTTCACCTTGTAGGTCACCACGCCATCGAGTTCGATCTTCTGGCCATCCTGCAGCACTACCTCGGTGCTGGCGTCGGAGGTCAGCGAGAACTGCTTCAGCCCGCGCAGCGCCGCGCCCATGCGGTCCAGCGCCGCCAGCGCCTCCGGGTCGCGTTCACTTGCCGCAGCGCTTGCCGCCGGCACCGCCTTTGCCGGCGCGGCGGCCAGTACGGGTGCCGCGTACAGCACCAGCAGCAGGCAGGCGCCACCTCCCAGCAAACGTGCGTGTGTAGCCATGAGCGTGTCTCCAGGAAGACGCAAGGGGGGGGTCAGAAGCCGGCGCTGATCGACACGCTCCAAGGGTCACCCTCGAAGCGGTTGCGCACGCTGAACTCGCTGATGTAACGGAACGACACGTCGACGTGCTCGCCGCCGGACCACTTCTTGCCATAGGTCAGCACCGGGCCAAGGCCCAGGGAGCGTCCCTTGAACCCGCCGAGCCGGTCGGCAACATCGCCGTCGTCGTCCTGCACCTGCCGTATCCAGCCACCGGCCGCGCCAAAGCCCCAGCCGCTGGCGGTGCGCTTGACCAGCAGGGCGTCGGTACGCAGCACCAGGCCGTTCTTGTAATCGGTATCGTCGTTGCGGCTGTACCAGTCCATGCCGCCCATCACGCTGAACTCCAGCGTGCCCTTCTGGAACAGGTGGGTGTAACCGACCGCAGGCGACACGGTCCAGACATTGAGGCCGGGATTGGCCAGCTTGCCCGGGGTGTACTTGGCGGTGGGTGCATAGACGTACAGCCCGAACGAGAGGTGCTGGACCGGGTCGATGTGGTAGCCGGCAATGACCGGCGCGAAGTACACGTCGAACAGGTTGGACGCGCTGTCCGTGGTCCGCACCTGGTTACCCAGCGGGCCCTGCAGGTTGGCGGTCACATCGGCGGTGATGTACGGCACCGTCAGCATCGAGGCGAAGTTCCACTTGCCGGTCTTGGTCGGCCAGACGTAAACACCGGTGGCTGCGGTCAGGCTCACGTCCGCCTCCAGCCCGAGCGACACTTGGCCGGCAATCGGTGCCGGGCGGCTGCCGCGGATCTTGCCGTCGTACTGCACGTAGCTCAGCGACCATTGCATGCCCGGTTCCGGCGGAATGACGCCGACATACGAGGTGATCTGCATGGCGGTGATCGAGCGCCCGAGCCCGCCCTCCACCGCGTGCGCGGGCAGCGCGGCCACCACGGCCAGCGCGCCCAGCAGGACGGCGCACGCCAGGCTGTGCCGGCGGTAGTGGGAGATCGATGGTCCATGCATGGCAATCACCTCGTGCTGTGCTCGCATAGGGGGTCAACGCTCCACGCACCGGAAGCCAACATGGCAGGTGGAGGTATCAATGGGCTGGGCCATGCGCGCCGCCGGGCGGTAGCGCCGGCAGTAGTTGGGCGCACACAGGTGCGAACCGCCCTTCATCACCCGCCGCGGCACCGCGCTGCGGTCGTTCGGGTCATGGCTGCGTTGGCGTTCGCCGCCGCGCGGATTGTCGATCGCGCAGCAGGGCTTGCTCGGCAGCTGGTCATGCTGCTGGTACCAGTCGCTGGTCCACTCCCATACGTTGCCGATCATGTCGTACAGCCCATAGCCGTTGGGGGCGTAGCTGCCCACCGGCGAGGTCCAGCGGTAGCCGTCCTCGTCCAGGCTGTTCCAGGGGAACTCGCCCTGCCAGGTGTTGGCCTGGTGCCGCCCGCGAATCGTCAGGGTGTCGCCCCAGGCGAACTCACCGCTGTCGTTGCCGCCGCGCGCGGCAAACTCCCACTCCGCCTCGGTGGGCAGGTCCTTGCCAATCCACGCCGCGTAGGCCTGCGCATCGGCGTAATTGAGATGCACCACCGGGTGGTCATCCAGGCCATCCAGGCCGGTGAACGGTCCGCGCGGATGTCGCCAGTCGGCGCCGGCGACGTAGTGCCACCAGTTGTGCGTGTTGGACAGGTCCACCGGATGCGACGGCTGCACGAACACCACCGACGAGGGCACCAGCAGCGCCGGGTCCGCGCCCGGATAGTCGCGCGGGTCGGCCGGCCGCTCGGCAGCGGTCACGTAACCGGTCGCGCGGACAAAGCGCGAGAATTCGCGGTTGGTCACCGGGTAGCGATCGATCCGGAACGGTGCCACCCGCACTTTGTGCGCGGGCCGCTCTTCCGGATAGTGGTCATTGGAGCCCATCAGGAACAGGCCTCCGTCCAGCTCGATCATCGTGTCGGCAACGGCACTCATGCAGTCCTCTCCGTGGCGGCGCCGTTCATCCGAACGGCGCCAGGTTGAAGGTCATTCCCGCGATCGCCAGCACGCCGAGCAGCCACAGCAGCCCGGCCGTTATGAGGGTCAGCGACACCGGGTAGTGGCTCTCACCGTGGATCAGCCCCTCCCCGATCATCAGCTGGCGTTCGGCCCGCAGGCCCTGCATGTAGCGGATGTGGTAGACGATGCCCAGCGTCAACAGCACCAGCCCCAGCGCTACCAGCGCCACGCCGAAGTTGCGCGGCGCGTGCGGGCGCAACGTGGTACCCGGCACCTCCAGCATGTGGCCGAAGAACTGGTAAATGGTGAAGCCGAAGCCGATCAGCGACAGCGCGGTGCGGATGATCGACATCAACGTCCGGTCCGCGCTCATGCGCGTGCGCTGGAACGACATGCCGGTGCGCCGCGACGACAGCTCCAGCGACGCCGCGTCGGAGCTGCCCAGCGTCTGCTCGGCCTGCTTGAGGGTGATGGCGCGCTCCGACAGCGCCCGTGCAGGATCTTTTTCGGTCATGGAGGGGTCCCCAACAAACGCCGGAACAGCCGGTTGAACGGCCCGCGCAGGATCACGTACGGCACCAGGCCCAGCACCACCGCGAGCACGAAGGCCTCCAGCGGGTACTTGAAACCGCCGAACGTCCGGATCTGGTAGATCAGGTCCATCACCACACCCAGCAGCAGGATGCGCGTGGTCGCGGTGACGCCCTCGCGCCACGCGGTCAGGCGCGCCTGCGGCGTGCTGTGGGCCATCAGCCACGCATACGGTGGCTTGCCGGCACGCGCATCGCGCCGCCCGTCGATGAGCGCGGTGATCAGCGCCATGGTGGGCTGCAGGAAAAAGCGGAAGGTCATCGGACCGTCGGTGCGAGCGATCATGTCCGTCCAGAAGCGGCTTAGAAAGTCGATGACCAGGAGCATTGCCAGGTTCCTTGCGACAGGTGACCAGCTTGGCGGCCGCCGCCACCCCGCACATCGGGATAGGTACTGCACCGACATCAGTATTTTTACTGCGCCAGGGACCGCCGCAGCCGGGGGTATGCTCGGTGCGCCCCCCTTCCCTGCGCGACGCCGCGGCATGACCCAGGAACGCTATTCATTGATGCGCGGCGGGCTGGTACACCGGCTGCTGCATGCCACCGGCGCGTTGCACGGCCGCCGGCTGTCGTGGTGGCTGGCAGGCGCGCTGGTCGCGCTCAGCCTGCTGCCGATGCTGCTGCTTGCAAACGCCGCAGGCATGCTCTGGCCCCGCCCACACGCCATGGCCCTGCTGGGCGACTACGCCACCCTGGCACGGCTGCTGCTGGCACTGCCGCTGCTGATCCTGGCCGCGCCGCGCGCCGATGCGCTGCTGCGCAACGCGCTGCGCCAGCTCAGCCATGCCAGCCTGGTGCCCGCCCATCGGCAGCCGCGTCTGCAGCTGTTGCTGCAGCGAGTCCGCCGTTGCCGCGACAGCTGGTGGCCCGAGTTGGCCTGCATCGTGCTCGCACTCGCACCGCTCTATTTCCATGGCGGCGTGGTCAGCCTGCTGCCTGGCATCCCCGACTGGCGCCTGCAGGGCGACGCCCTCACCCCCGCCGGCCAGTGGAGTGCGTGGGTGGGCATGCCCCTGTTCCGGCTGGTGGTCCTGCTGTGGCTGTGGCGCTTCGTGCTGTGGACGATGCTGCTGTGGCGCCTGCCCTCGGTCGGGCTGGTGCTGCACGCCGAACACCCGGACCGGACCGGCGGCCTGGCGTTCCTGGGGCTGGCACAGGAACGCTTCAGCATTCTCGGCGCCGCTGGCGGGCTGTTGCTGGCCGGCGCATGCCTCAACCAGATCACCTACCTGGGCGAAACGCTGTATGGCCTGCGCCACCTGCTGGCCGGTTATGTGGTCGGCGTGACCCTGCTGCTGGTGGCACCGCTGCTATTGCTCGCGCCCTCGCTGATCCGCGCGCGGCGCCACGCGCTGTACCGCTTCGACGCACTGGGCAACCGCGCCGCGAACGTCTTCGAGGAACGCTGGCAGGCCGCCAGCGAGGTCACCGCCGGGGCCGAGTCGCTGCTCGACCATAACGACGCCTCGGCCTATGCGGATTTCAGTGGGGTCTACCAGGGTGTCGTGGCCATGTCGGTCATTCCGGTGACACGCTGGAACCTGCTGTGGATCGCACTGCCCGCCGCGGCGCCGCTGCTGCCGCTGGTGCTGCTGGCCATGTCAGTGGACGAACTGGTGGCCAAGCTGTTCGGGATGCTGGTCTGAGCGCAACCGGGACGGACCTACAGCGAGCGCGACACGAATGGCTCACCGCGCAGCGCGGCCAGCACGGCCAGCGCCAGGTCGTCGCCGGCATCGGATTTGAGCACGTAGCTGCACGGCCCCAGTGCCATCGCCTGGTCAACCATCTGCGGCTCGGAGTGCACGGTAATGAACACCACGCCCAGCACCGGGCGCTGCAGGCGCAACCGCCGCGCCGCCTCCAGCCCGTTGATCTCGGGCATGGCGATATCGGTCACCACCACGTCGGGCAGCATGCTCTGCGCCGCCTTGACCAGCGACGCGCCGTCCTGCACCAGTCCGATCACCTCGAACTGCTCCGACAGCAAGCCACGCAGCTGGCGCCCCATGGCAGAGCCATCTTCGGCCAGCAGCACACGGACAGCATTCATGGTTCCCGCCAGGTCGACGCGTGCCCTGATGGTGTGCCGCCGCGCAGCCCGTAACAAGGGAAAAACAACGGAACCCGGGCAAGTAAATCTACTTGCCCGGGGTACGTGTGCCGGCCGCCGTCAGTGCCGTATCAGCCCTTCATGTTCGGCCTTGCGCACCAGTTCCAGGGTGCCGTGCACGCCCAGCTCCTGCATGATGGCGTACTTGTGCGACTCGATGGTGCGCACCGACACGCCCAGCTCGAACGCGATCTGCTTGGAGCGCAGCCCGCGCGCCACGTACTCCAGGATGCGCAGCTGCTTGTCGGTCAGCATGTACTGGTGTCGGCTGGCGCTGGTAATGGCGTCGGCCGCCAGTGACGGCGTTACGTAGGTGTTGCCGCCCATCACCCCGTTGAGGGCGCGCACCAGTTCATCGCCCGCCGCGCTCTTGAGCACATAGCCGCGTGCACCGGCGCGGATCGCCTCGGCCGCCATGCTCGATTCGTCGTGCATGGTCAAAAACACCACCGGCATGACGTAGCCTTCTTCGCGCAGGCGACGCAATGCCTGGATGCCACTCAGCCCCGGCATGCTGATGTCGGCCACCACCACGTCGGGCGGGTCGCGACGGACCGCCTCTACCAGCGCGTCTCCGGACGACACCAACTCGATCGAATCGAACTGGTCTTCCAGCAGATGCTCGATGCCCTGCGCCACCACGCGGTGGTCGTCAGCGAGCACTACCCTGCGATACCGGCTCTCCGCCGTCGAATACGAAACCTGCATTTCGTCGTCTCCCGTGGCATCAATCGTCCCCTGATTGAAGTGCTCTGCGGACCGGCAGGGCGCCGGCCCTGCACAACGGCCCGACGATGCTTCCCCCATCGTGATGGCACCGTGATGCCGGCGGTAGGTGTGATCGCCGTCCGCAACCGTTCAGGCACGCAGGGTTTCGCGCGGACTCTCCCCGAACACGTCGCGGTACATGACCGAGAACCGACCGAGGTGGGCGAAGCCGAACCGGGTGGCAATTTCGGTCACACCGACGCTGCCCCGCGCGTGCAGCAGCGCGCTGCGAGCCAGGTTGAGCCGGGCCATCTGGTGCCAGTGGCAGGGCCCGTGACCGTAGGCGTCACGGAACAGCCGCTCCAGCTGGCGCTCGCCGACCCCCAGCGTTGCCGACAGCGCCCGGCTGTCATACACGCTTTCCAGTTGGGTCCGCAGATATTCCTCGGCCTGGCGCACGATCGTGTCACGACGGCGCTCGGTGCAACTGCTCAGGCCGCGCCGTTCGGGCCCGCCATCGGCCGCCGCCACCGCGTCGATGAACACGCCCAGCAGCAGACCGGCCTGCGCCGCCAGCTGCTCGGGGGCCACCAGCCCTTCCCAGTCCGCGGCCTCCTGCAGCACCTTGAACACCCCTTCGCGCAGGTTGCTCGCATCCCGTGGCGCGGCCGGCCGGCTGCACCACCCCACCCGGGGAAGCCGCAATTCGCGGCCCAGACGGGCGGCCGCTTCGCGCTGCAGCACCTCGCGTGGAATCAACAGCACGGCCCATTGCCATCCACCCGGACTGGGGCGCACATTCAATTCGCTGTCCTCGGCGAACACCATCACCTGGCCCGCCGCGATCCAGCGCCCGTTGGCCCACATCGGCTGCGCACAGGTCACCGCCAGTGCGAGTGCGATCATGCCCTGGCCGAAGCTGCCGCTGGCGAAGATGGGCAGCGTGTACGCCCCACTGTCCAGGCTGAACTCCGGAAACACCAGGCGCTGGACGCAGGCGCGAAAATGGCCGGCCGACAGCAGCCGCTGCTCGAAACGCGTATCTCGCACGACCCCCAGCAATGCATCCGCGTCAAAACCATCGACGACGAAGCGGCTGTAGGGAGAAATCGGTTCGTCCATTGCCAACTCCCGCGTCAGTCGGAATGTGGATAGCGCGTACTCGCTCAACCTGTTCTCATCGGCGCGATTGTGGGGCCCATGCGGCGCGGGGACAAGCCGTACTCGCTGGGTGGCCGCATGACCACCCGCAGCACGTTGCTCACCAGATAAGCCGTCCCACCTTGTGGCCGCATGATCGCAACACAGGATCTGGCAGCCCACCGAAGAGGTGATTAGTGCAGGCCAGCAGCCAGGTGAACCGGGCAGGCGCGATCGCCGCCCACAGTGCCAGCAACCCGCTCCCTGCGCCACGACCCAAACGCTTCACATCTTCTCCACTGGACGTGCGCACCCTATTAACAAACGCGCTCCCGCTGCTCTTCGGCTGCCTGCTGGGTCAATGGCTGCCGACCATCTCCCAGGTCACCCAGCTGCATCATCAGGTGCTCTGGCTTCCGGGGCCGCTGCTGCTGGGCTGGCTGCTGATGACACCCCGCACGCAGTGGCGCGGCTGCATCCTTGCGGCGTGCGCAGGCACCGTGCTGTCACTGCTGCTGGTCCCCATGTCGGCCGTGCCGCGCCTGCTGGCCAGCCTCGGCGAGTTCGCCATGGTGTCGGTGGTGGCGTGGCTGTTGTTGCGTTGGCGCGGTGAACGCACCGGGTTGGAAGATTACCGCGACCTCACCCTGTTCATGCTGTTGGCCTGCGTGCTGCTGCCGCTGTGCAGTGCATGGTGGTATGCGCTGGCATCCGGAGGGCGCCCGGCGCTGTTGGCGCCGCAGGCCATGCGCGCGGTCGCCTTGAGCAGCAGCGTCAGCTACCTGCTGGTGGTGCCGGTGCTGGTCAATGTGGCGCGCATCGTCGAGGCACCCGAGCGCAGGCATGGATGGCACTGGCGCACCGCCGCCATGGCACTGCTGCTGTTTGCGCTGCTGGTGGTGTTGTGGACCGTGAACTGGCAGGACGGCGTGGTCACCCCGCTGCTGACCCTGGCACCCATTCCCCTGCTGGTCTGGACGCTGATCGTGTTTGGCATCGCCGGCGCCTCGATCTGCATGCTGATGGTGGCGTTGCTCGGCATGCAGCTGGGCGTGGTTGGCATCGGGCCGTTCGGCTTCTGGGATGTCCCGCGCAACCTGCTTACCGGCCAGGCGTGGACGCTGTGCACCGGTTTCGCCCTGCTGTTCCTTGGCGCATTGTCCGACCAGAAACTCTCCAACCGGATAAAGCTCAAGCGCGCCTATCAGCGCCTGGGCGAAGTGACCGGCCGCATGCTGGTGGTGCAGGAGGAGGAGCGGACCCGCATCGCCCGCGACCTGCATGATGACGTGAACCAGTCCCTGGCCGCGATATCGATCCGGCTCAGTACCCTGCGCAACCAGATTCCGGCCGCCGAGCGGCCCAGCGTGGTGGAACTGCAGGACCAGCTGCTGGCGGTGTCCAACGACATCCGCTCGATCTCGCACGAACTGCATCCCAGCATCCTGCGTTTCACCGGCCTGGCCAGCGCGCTGGATGCGTTCTGCATCAAGCGCAATGCGCGCGGACGCCTGCGCCTGCGTTGCAGTATCGAAGATCCACCGCGCCTCACCGACGACCAGGAGCTGAGCCTGTTCCGCATCGTCCAGGAGGCGCTCAACAATGTGGACAAGCACGCACGTGCCAGCGTGGCCGACGTGCTGGTCTGCGTGCGCGGACAGCACCTGCTGCTGCGGGTGGACGACGACGGGATCGGCATTCCCGCCGGTCGCATCGCGCGGGCGCCCGGGCTGGGACTGATCAGCATGGAAGAACGCGCGCGCCTGCTTGGCGGCACCCTCCTTGTCGGCGCCAGTCCGCTGGGCGGCACGCGGATCGAAGTACGCTTTCCGCTGCCGGATGCCGCGCGCTGCGGCGCATCCCAGTAGAACTACTGACGCGCACCACGTAGAAAGGCGGTTGTGCGCAGCGCCGGCGGGCGACAGATTGCAGCAACGCGTCCGGATGGGAGTCCGCCATGGTTGCTGAGTCGAAGAAGTCGCTGCTGATCGTGGCTGCTCTGCTCGCGGGCTGCGCGACGGGGCCGTTGACCAGTCCGTCGCCGGCCCTGATTCCTGCCGCCGCACTGCCCCCGGCACCGGTGCCGGAGCTGCGTCCTGGCGTCCCGGCGGGCTATCTCGGCCGCGCCCTTCCCGACAGCCTCGCGCTGCTGCCGCCGCCGCCCGCCAAGGGCTCGCCTGGATTCGCCCGCGACCAGGCGGTGAGCCGCGCCTCGCAGAAGCTCAAGGGCAGCCCGCGCTATGCACTGGCCAGCCGCGATGCCGACCTGCGCTTTCCGCACGTGGCCAGCACCTTCTCGTGCGCGCTCGGCGTGCCGGTGAGCCAGCAGGATACGCCACGCCTCTACCTGCTGCTGCAGCGCAGCCTGGTCGATGCCGGGCTGGCCACTTACGCGGCCAAGGATCACTACAAGCGCACGCGGCCGTTCGTGTTCTACAAAGAGGCCACCTGCTTCCCCGGCGACGAGGCCCAGCTGCGGACCGATGGCTCCTATCCGTCCGGGCATACCGCCATCGGCTGGGCCTGGGCCCTGCTGCTCACCGAACTGAGTCCTGGGCAGGCCAACGCGCTGCTCGCGCGCGGCCGCGCCTTCGGCGAGAACCGGCTCATCTGCAACGCGCACTGGCAGAGCGACATCCTGCAGGGACGCGCGGTGGCGGCCGGCGCCGTGGCCAGCCTGCACGCCAATGCCGATTTCAACGCCGACATGGCCGCGGCCCGCGCCGAGATCAATGCGCTGCGCGGCAATGGCGTGCAGGCGCAGGATTGCGAGGCCGAAACCACCGCGCTGGCGGTGAAGATACCCGGGGTTGAATAGGCTGTGCCGGGGCGGTCGTCGTGGCATGCTCGGCGCCGGCATTCCACACGCACGAGGTATCACCGATGGCACAGGTCCAGATTGTTTCCGAGGGCCCCAATTACCTGCACCGCATCCAGAGTGGCGCGCATGCCGTGCTGGCCGATGAGCCGGCCACGCTGGGCGGCCAGGGCGCCGGCATGGCGCCGTTCGAGCTCTACCTTGCCGCCCTCGCCGCGTGCACGGCCATCACCTTGCGCATGTACGCCGAAAAGAAGGGTTGGGTACTGGGCGAGTTCCGTGCCGAACTGTCCTCGTCGCGCGACGAGGCCGGCAAGCTGCTGGTGCACCGCGTGCTGCAGGCCAGCGGAGTGCTCAGCGACGCGCAGTGGCAGCGATTGCTCGAGGTGGTCGAGAAGACCCCGGTAACCCTGGTGATGCGCGAAGGCGCGGTCATCACCAGCGAACGCGCCGCGTCGGCGCAGTAAAAATGGCCCGGCCCGCCGCCATGCACTGATGACGGGGGAGACATCGCGTAGCGGGCGACGAGCCAGGTCAAGGCCGTGCACTGTCCGCCACGGGAGAGAGTGGCGTGGCGGACAGCGGGTGCGCGTGTAAACGGTGAAACCTGATGACCTGGCCCGCCGCCACCGGAGCGATGACGGGGGAGACATCCCGCAGTCGGCAACGGGCCAGGTCAAGCTGTGCCGAAACCGCGGCGCGATGGCCACGGTATCGGGCGGATCGGGGCGCTGCCGGCATGCGGCAGCGCGGTTCAACGGGCTCGGGCCACGCCGGAGACCTCCACGCGTCGGTTGGGCGCCAGGCAGGCAATCAAGGCCGGCTTCGCGAGTGGGCCGCACTGCGCCAGCGGCTGCGTGCTGCCACGTCCTTCGGCAACAATCGCCGTTGCCGGCACGCCGCCCTGCACCAGCGCCTCGCGCACCGCATCGGCGCGGCGCTGCGACAGCGCCCGGTTGTAGGCATCGGGGCCGATGCGGTCGGTGTAGCCGGCCACCTGGATGGTCTGCACCTGGCTGGCGCTGCGCACCTGCTGCAGCAGCGCGTCCACGCTCTGCCGGCCTGCAGGGGTCAACGCCGCACTGTCGAACCCGAACAGTGCATCGGCGGCCAGGCGCACCGGCTCGGCGGGCATCGGCGTGGGCGCCGGCGCGGGGGCCGGCGGCTGCAGCAGCGCGGCGCAGGCCTGGGGTTTCCAGTAGCCGGCCTGTGCGATGCCCTTGTCGTCGAAGTGCACCTGGAACTGGCAGGTGAAGTAGTCGCCGTTGGGGCTGCTGCGGAAGTTGAACAGGTAGTTCCATTCGCGCACGCCCCACATGCCTTCATTGAAGTGGGGCGTGCCCAGCAGCGCGTACAACTGGCGCTTGCTCATGCCCCGCGCGAACAGGCGCAGGTTGTCGAGATCGACGAACATCCCTTCCTTCACCGAGGCACGCGCGGGATCGGGAAACGCGGGGGTGTCGGTGGCGGCGGCGCGCGTTGCGCCGCCACTGGCGCAGGCGCTGAACAGCAATACGGCCAGGCCCAGCGCCAACGAGCGCAGCAACGCGGTGGGTTCGTGCGGGAGTGGAGCGGTCATCGTGTTCCCCTGTGAACAAGGCTGCTCTGGTTCGAGTGGTGCCGGCCGGGCCGGCCACCGCCCGGGCTCACCACTGGAGGCCGGCACCGACCGATACGCCGCCTTCCCCGCGGCTGTTGGTCGAGCCGCTGAACTTGTAGATCCAGCGGCCGCCGTCGGAGACGCCCGAGATGCCGACCGCCACGCCCGACTCGCCGTTGTAGCTGCCAGCCGCGACCGCGGCCATGCTGCGTCCGGCCTCGTAGGGCTGCGGCAGACCTGCCACCGCCATGGCCGCCGCCACACCCGCTGATGCGCGGTTGTCGGTGCGCCGCAGGTCGCGGTCGAAGCCGTCCATGCGCTCGTCCGTGTAGGCCTTGGACCAGTCCAGCGTCTGGTTCATCCCGGCGCGCAGCTGGTCCACGTTGACCGCATCGGTGCCGGCCGTGCCGGCCGCCACGTTGTGCACGGTGGTCGGGCCCGAACCGCTGCTGCCCAGGGTGACGCTGTTGAAGTTGGTCGCGCCGTTGACGGTGCTGTCGTAGCGGATGGTGCCCTGCTGCGATGCCTGCAGCTGGCGCAGGTTGACCGCATCGGTGGCCGCGCTGCCGTCGCCGACGTTGGTGATCTGGCGTTCTGCACCGGCGCTGCCCACCGACACCGTGTTGTCGCGGCTGGCCACCGAACCCGCCCCCAATGCGACGGCATTGCCCCCGGTGACGCTGGCACCGTTGCCCAGTGCCGTGCTGTTGGCGCCGGCTGCGCTGGCGCCCGCACCGCCGGCCACCGAGTTCGCACCGCTGGCCGCAGGTGCCGCCAGCGCGTTGCTGTTGTTCACCTGGAACATGCCCGACGTGCCGTTGTTGATGTTGTTGATCTGCGTGTCGGTGTAGGCCTTGGACTGGTCGATGGCGTAGGTCACGCCGTTCTGCAGCTGGCCGACGTTGACCGCGTCGTACTGTTCCGACCCATCGGCCACATGGGTGACCTTGCGTTCGGCACCCGTGCTGCCCACCGCGACCTCGCCCACCGAACTGCTGGCGCCGGCCGCACCGTAGGCGCCGGTGTAGCCGCTCTGCGCGCCGACGCTGGCCACCGCACCGCTGCCCAGCGCCACGCTGTTGTCGGCACTGGCGCTGGCGCCGTCGCCGATAGCCGTGCTCCCTGCCCCGCTGGCGTTGGCGAGCGGCCCGATGGCGATGCTGTCCGCGCCGCCTGCAGTGGCACCGGCCTTGGTCGAGTTGACCTGCACGAACGGGCTGGGCGAACCGGGTTGGGCCTGGCTGATGCGGGTATTGAGGACGTTGAGCGAGCTGTTCACCGCGTCGAACGCACCGGTGACGTCGCCGAACGCGGTGGTGGTGGCGGCTCCGGTCGGGCTGAAGGCCGAGATGTTGAAGGTCGGTGCCGTCCACAGGCCGGTGGCGCTGTCGAACGCGGTCGTGCCGCCCAGGTAGGTCACCAGCGCTTCGTTGGTGTCCAGCAGCTGTGCCATGTTCACCGCGTCGGTGGCCTCGGTGCCGGCGGCCACGTTCACCACCTGGCGTTCGCTGCCTGCTGCGCCGACCGAGACCGTGCGGCTGCGGGTGGCCGTCGCCCCGGCGCCGACCGCGATCGCGTCGTCCGCCGTGGCGGTGGCACCTTCACCGACGGCGATGCTGTCGATGCCCGTCGCGGCGGCGTCGCTGCCAGTGGAATTGACCTTCAGGTAGTGCATCGCCGCACCATTGGTCAGGTTGCTGATCTGGGTGTTGAGATTGACCAGGGAGCCATCGACCGCCGCGAACGCGTCGCTGGCGTTGTCGTACACGCCTTGGGCGACCGCGCCGCCGGTGGAGATGGTGCTGATCTGGAAGCTCGGCGCGGTCCAGGTCCCGGCCGCCGGGTCGAAGGCGGTCAGGCCGCCGAAGTAGTCCACCACCGCGCTGTTGGTGGCAGACAGCTGGCTGCCGTTGACCGCCTCGGTGCTGGTGGCCGTGACCGCGCCGGCGGCCAGGTTGCCGATGGTGGTCGGGCCGCCGCCATTGCCCAGCGTCACCCGCGCATAGTTTGGCTGGCCGGTGCCGTCGTCGTCATACGACACGGCGAAGATGTCGGCGGCGTTGACCAGCGAGATCGCACCCTGCAGCTGGGCCACGTTCACCGCATCGGTCGCCGCACTGCCGGCCGCCACATTGCTGATCTGCCGCTCGCTGCCGGCCACGCCCACCGACACTTCACCGGCGGAGACCTGCGCAGCGGTCAGGCCGTAGGCGGTGTAGCTGGCCTGTGCACCGCGGTTGGCCGCGCTGCGGAAGCCCAGCGCGACACTGTTGGCCTGGTTGGACGTGGCTTCCGCACCCAGCAGCACCTGACCGTTGGCGGTGCCACTGGCACTGTCGCCGACCACCACCGAATGCCCCATGCGCGCGGCGTAATCGGCGGTGGGGACGCCGGTGGGGTCGGTTGCATCGTTCGCACCCGCGCCCGGGAACGCCACATTGGCATCGACCAGCGGCAGCTGATGGCGCGCGTTCGCGCCGATCACCACTTCACGAGATCCGTTTGCATAGGCGCCATCGCCCATCAGCACCTGGTAGTCCTGCGCCGCGTTGACCGCCCAGCAATCGACGGTGGCGACCAGCAGGTTCACGCACTGGTTCGACCAGGCCGGCGAGCCATCCGGCAGCAGCAGGCCCAGCAGGCCATTCGCCTTGCCGTTGTTGATGTTGTAGATGTAGCTGTCCGAGGTCACGCCGCCGATCAGGGTCAGGTGCGAGCTGCCGCCGGTGGTGGCGCCGCCCAGACCGCCCAGCAGTGTCCCGACCGGGGTCAGGTTGACCACCGGCAGGCCCAGTACATTGA
>NZ_JBOHXV010000034.1:0-42749 GCF_050737075.1 Stenotrophomonas sp. | reverse complement strand
GCCCACGGATCGCCTGGGCCGGCCAACGGCCGGCGCTACCGGAATTTCACGAGACCCGCGTCCGGGTCAATGCGACCGCTGTACCGCGTAGCGGGCCAGACCGCGCAATGCGGCCACGGCATCGTTGTCGGCCAGGCCGTCGAGCGCGCGCTCGGCGGCGTCGGCGTATTCCTCGGCACGGCGGCGGCTGTACTCCAGCCCGCCGGTGGCGTGGATCGCGGCCAGCACGTCCGGCATGGCGTCGGCATCGCCGTTCTGCACGATCTCGCGCAGGCGTTCGCGGGTGGCGGCATCGGAATGCGCCATCGCGTGGATCAGCGGCAGGGTGGCCTTGCCCTCGGCGAGGTCGTCGCCCAGGTTCTTGCCCAGTTCGTCCGCATTGGCCGAGTAATCCAGCACATCGTCGGCGATCTGGAAGGCATAGCCCAGGTGCATGCCGTAGTCGTACAGCGCCTGCTGGGTGGCAGCGTCTACGCCGCTGGCGAGTGCGCCCAGTTTGGTACCGGCTGCGAACAGCACCGCGGTCTTGCGCTCGATCACGCGCAGGTAGGCGGCCTCGTCGGTGTCCGGGTTATGCACGTGCAGCAGCTGCAGCACCTCGCCTTCGGCGATGCGGTTGGTGGTGTCGGCCAGGATCTGCATGACCGGCATGCGGTCCAGTTCCACCATCAGCTGGAAGCTGCGCGAATACAGGAAATCGCCGACCAGCACGCTGGGCGCGTTGCCCCACAGCGCGTTGGCGGTGCTGCGGCCCCGGCGCAGGCTGGACTCATCCACCACGTCGTCGTGCAGCAGGGTGGAGGTGTGGATGAACTCGATGATCGCCGCCAGCTGGTGGTGCTCCGGCCCGGCCTGGCCCACCGCGTGGCCGGCCAGCATCACCAGCATCGGCCGCAGGCGCTTGCCGCCGGCGGAGATGATGTGGTCGGCGATCTGGTTGATCAGGACGACATCCGAGGACAGTCGGCGGCGAATCAGCGCATCCACGGCAGCCATGTCGGGCGCGGCGAGCGACTGGATCTGGGGCAGGCCCAGCGCGGGGCGGGTGTCTTCGGTGATGGTCATGCGGTCTGACTTTCAGGCGTAGGCGAAATTATAGGCGGTACGGCCGTATTCCGCCCGCGAAGGCCTCCCGGCCGGCCGCAGCCCTCCCGATCCGGCCCGCGCCGACCGCCGGGGCAGCGGGCAGGGCGTGAATACGTATGCATGCAACGCCACCGCAGAGGGCGCCCCGCTAAGCTTGTCGGGTATGTTCTGGCGCCCCTGGGAGGGCGCCGTGGAAGCCCGGAGGGGGGCCCTCGATGACGCAGACTCCATGGTGGCGCGGTGCCGTCATCTATCAGATTTACCCGCGCAGTTTCCTCGATGCCAATGGCGATGGCGTGGGCGACCTGCCCGGCATCATCGAGCGGCTGGACTATGTGGCCACGCTCGGCGTGGACGCGATCTGGATCTCGCCGTTCTTCACTTCGCCGATGGCCGATTTCGGCTACGACATCGCCGACCACCGCGATGTGGACCCGCTGTTCGGCACCCTGGCCGATTTCGACCGGCTGCTGGCCAAGGCGCATGCGCTGGGCCTGAAGGTGATGATCGACCAGGTCTTCAGCCACACCTCGATCGAGCACGCCTGGTTCCGCGAGAGCCGCCAGGACCGCACCAATCCCAAGGCGGACTGGTACGTGTGGGCCGACCCGCGCGAGGACGGCACCCCGCCCAACAACTGGATGTCCATCTTCGGAGGCGTGGCCTGGCAGTGGGAGCCGCGCCGCGAGCAGTACTTCCTGCACAACTTCCTGGCCGACCAGCCGGACCTGGATTTCCATAATCCGGCCGTGCAGCAGGCGACGCTGGACTACGTGCGCTTCTGGCTGGATCGCGGCGTGGATGGTTTCCGCCTGGATTCGATCAACTTCTGCTTCCACGACAAGCAGCTGCGCGACAACCCGGCCAAGCCGCTGGAAAAGCGCCTGGGCCGTGGCTTCAGCACCGACAACCCGTACGCGTACCAGTACCACTATTACAACAACACCCAGCCGGAGAACCTGCCGTTCATCGAGCGCCTGCGCGGGCTGCTGGACGAATACCCGGGCGCGGTCAGCCTGGGCGAGATCTCCGCCGAGGATTCGCTGGCGACCACGGCCGAGTACACCGCGCCGGGCCGCCTGCACATGGGCTACAGCTTCGAGCTGCTGGTGAAGGACTACAGCGCCGCCTACATCCGCGACACCGTGTCGCGGCTGGAAGCGACCATGACCGAAGGCTGGCCGTGCTGGGCGATCTCCAACCACGACGTGGAGCGCGCGGTGACCCGCTGGGGCGGGCACCCGGCGCAGCCGCGGCTGGCGCGGCTGCTGGTGGCGGTGCTGTGTTCGCTGCGCGGCTCGATCTGCCTGTACCAAGGCGAAGAGCTGGGGTTGGGCGAGGCCGACGTGCCGTTCGAGGCGCTGCAGGATCCGTATGGCATCACGTTCTGGCCGAACTTCAAGGGTCGCGACGGCTGCCGCACGCCGATGCCGTGGCTGGACGCGCCGCTGGCCGGGTTCACCAGCGGTGAGCCGTGGCTGCCGATCCCGGCGGAACACCAGGCCAGTGCCGTGGCGGTGCAGGAGCACGACCCGCAGTCGGTGTTGAGCGCGTTCCGCCAGTTCCTGGCGTGGCGCCGCACGATGCCGACGCTGCTGCTGGGCGCCATCCGTTTCCTGGAGACGGCTGAGCCGGTGTTGATGTTCGAGCGTACGCATGCGGGCGAGACGCTGCTGTTGGCGTTCAACCTGTCGGCAGAAGCGACCCAGGTGGCGTTGCCCGAAGGCGAGTGGCATGCCCTGCACGTGCCGGGCCCGGATGCGGGGCACGCCGAAGGCGTGCAGCTGCACCTGCCGGCGCAGGCGATGTATTGCGCGCGCCGCGCCTGATTTACGTTTTCCGGTGGTATTGAAGGGCGGGGCCGAAAGGTTCCGCCCTTTTTTTGGTGGAGGGTGAAGCGCGCTGCGTTTCGGGGTCATGCCCTACCGGATGTGGCCACCGTTATCGGCAGTCGATCGGGATTCGACCCTACCGGCGGGAATCCGGTTGTGTCAGAACGGCCGCGACCGCGCCGGCGGGAATCCGATTGCGTCAGAACGGCCGCGACCGCGCCGGCGGGAATCCGGTTGTGTCGGAACGGCCGCGACCGCGCCGGCGGGAATCCGGTTGTGTCAGAACGGCCGCGACCGCGCCGGCAGGTCGCGGCCAACGCCAACCCCGGGCGGCGCATTGGTAGGGTCGGATCCCGATCGACCGCCGATAACGTCCCCACGCCCTTTAACGCATGGACCCCTGACCGGAACGCGCTCCCCACAACATCCAACAAAAAACCCGCTGCTCGCGCAGCGAGTTTCCCGTTCGTGCTTCTACACCGGGATCAGAACTTGTAGTTCACACCCAGCATGTAGGTACGGCCCCACTCGATGTACTCCAGCGGGCGGTCCTTGGTGCCGGAATAGGTGCGGTACGGCTCGTTGGTCAGGTTGCTTCCCTGCAGCAGCAGGGTCAGGCCGTGCAGCGCGCTGTCGTCGGCGAAGGTGTAGCTCACCTGCGCGTCCGTCACGTTCTCGCCCACCACGTAACGCAGCGTGCGGTTGCCGTTGAAGTTGCCGATCTCACCGATGAAGTCCGACCGGCGACGCTGGCTTACGCGTGCTTCAAACCCGTTGCGCTCGTAATAGGCGGTGAAGTTGTACACGCGCTTGGACAGGCCCGGCAGGCTGATCGGATCGCTGCCCACGCTGGACGCGCTTTCCGGATCCAGGATCTTGATGTCGCTGTCGTTGAAGGTCGCGCTGGCCTGCACGCCGAAACCACGCAGCGGGTCGGCCAGCATCTCCAGCGGGAACGAGGCGGTCAGTTCAAGGCCGCGCAGCGTGCCGCCGTTGCCGTTCTGCGGCGCGGAGAACGTACCGGTGGTCTGCACCGGCGCGATCATGCCCGGCGGCGGCACGTAATTGGCCAGCAGGTTGCTGAAGTCGTAGTCGTCCACCGACTGGGTGTAGACGTAGCTCTTCAGGTCCTTGTAGAACACCGCCGCCGCCACATAGGCCTTCTCGCCGAAGTACTTTTCGTACGAGAGGTCGATGGCATTGGCACGCCACGGATCCAGCAGCGGGTTGCCGCCGCTGCCGCCCGGCTTGCCGGTGGCGGTGTCCACGCCGAACTCCAGGCCGGCGCGCATCTGGTCCACGCGCGGACGCGCGACCTGCTTGGCCACGGCGAAGCGCAGGGTCTGCTGGTGCGGGAACATGAAGGCCAGGTTCAAGCTCGGCAGCCAGTCGGTGTAGCTCTTGCCTTCGTCGATCGGCAGCACTTCCTGGCCGGCCGGGCGCGAACGGTCGAAGTAGTTCGACTGCGAGCTCTGGTCGGTGTGGATCATCTGCACGCCGATGTTGCCGCGCACGCCCACCTCACCGATATCGGTGTTGATGTTGGCGCGCACCCAGGCGGTGGTGGTCTTTTCCTGCACCACCCACGACTTGGGAATCAGGTAGTCCAGGTTGGTGACCGGGTTGAACACCATGTAGCGGTTGACCGCCGCCGGCACGTTCCACGCCGGGATGTAGCCGATGCCGGCGAAGCCCAGGTTGACCGGGGAATACTGCAGGTCGCTGCCCACGTTGGCGTCGCCCTGCGCACCGAGCAGGATGTTGCCTTCGGCCTGGGTCTTTTCCTTGCGGCGGTCGGCGTAGTTCACGCCCACGTCCACGTCCTGGAACCACGACAGTGCCTCGGGCACATTGAACGTGCCCTGCAGGCGCGCGCCCTTCAGGCGGTCTTCCACCTGCGGCACCTTGCCGTAGCCCGAGCCGTAGATGGTGTTGGTCAGGTACAGCGCTTCGGGATTGGAGTAGTCCAGGCCCGGGCGGATCTGCGAGAAGCCGTCCGGGTTGATGGTCAGCCCGATGGTGTCCAGCTGCGGCATCGGCGTGAGCTGCAGGTTGTTTTCCAGGTTCAGCTCATCGCGCGTGGCCTTGGAATAGTTCACGTCGGCGGTGAGCTTGAAGCTGTCGAAGGTCAGCTCGTTGTTCCAGCCGAACGCATCGATCTTGTCTTCGCGCTTGTTGTACATGCCGCGCACCAGCGGGTACACGCCGCTGGCGGTGCCGCCGGTGAAGGTGCCATTGCCATTCACCTGCGGGTTGCTGATCAGCAGGCCTGGGCTGTAGCCGCCGTTGTAGTTGCTGAGGTTGACCTCGAACTGGTTGGCGGTGTCGATCTGCTCGGCCTTGGTGTGGAACAGGTCCAGGGTGCTGGTCCACACGTTCGACGGGCGGAACTGCACGGTGGCCATGTAGCCGTCGCGCTTGGCGTTGCCGGTGCGGCGCAGTGCCTTGATGCCGTCGGAGAACGCGGTGCCCGGGGCGACGCCGGGGCGGTTGCCCTGGTCGGTCTGCTCGGTGGTCCACGGCTCGTACAGGCCCACCTGGTTTTCCTGGATCGGGTTGTCGCTGTGCGCGTAGCCCAGCGCGATGCCCCAGGTATTGTCGGCGAACTGGTCGATGTAGCTGGCGCTGAAGCGGTTGCCGAAGGCATCCACGTTGGCGGCCTTGCCCAGCGAGTTCTTCGAGTAGCGGCCGCTGACCGCGATCACGCGCTCGGCGAACGACAGCGGACGCACGGTCTGCATGTCGATGGTGCCGGACAGGCCCTGGCCGACCAGTGCCGCGTCGGGGGTCTTGTACACGGTCACGCCGTTGACCAGCTCGGACGGGTACTGGTCGAATTCGACGCTGCGGTTGTCGCCGGTGCTGACCACTTCACGCCCGTTGAGCAGGGTGGTGGCGAAGTCCGGCGACAGGCCGCGCACGCTGATCACCTGTGCACGCCCGGCAACACGCTGCGCGGCCAGGCCGGGCAGGCGGGCCAGCGATTCGGCGATGCTCACATCCGGCAGCTTGCCGATGTCTTCGGCCGAGATGACCTCGACCACCGAGGTGGAATCCTGCTTGATCGCAATGGCGTTTTCGATGCCACGGCGGATGCCGGTGACCTGGACGGTGTCCAGGTTGGTCGCCGCGCTGCCGGTGGCCGGCGCGGTGCTCGAATCGGTGGTGGTGGACTGCGCCAACGCCAATGACGGCGTCAGGGCGACGGCCAGCGCGAGACTCAGCGCGCTGCGCTTGCAATTCAACATTTTCCCCTCCCAGGCAATGTTGCCAAACTGAATTGTGGTTGCCCGGAAGACCCGGGAGCGTC
Source organism: Stenotrophomonas sp. (assembly GCF_050737075.1). Taxonomy (GTDB): domain Bacteria; phylum Pseudomonadota; class Gammaproteobacteria; order Xanthomonadales; family Xanthomonadaceae; genus Stenotrophomonas. The sequence continues at coordinate 36,521 of NZ_JBOHXV010000034.1, read as the reverse complement.
GCGGCACGGTGGCCGTTGACTGCGTGGCTATGGTAGGCAGCGCGTTCGCGCGGCGAATCACCCTGCATACGTATTCAATGCAGATACATGGGGTGGAAGCGATTACATGTCCGTCATCGCATTCGCGCTGCCGCTCCACGGTTTGCTCCGCAAACCGCGGACCCATGTCTCACCAGCACCCACACCCCGGTGCCTTCGGCACCGCCCCCTGACTCAGGGGGCTCTTCACCAGAAGGCTCCAGCGGCGCGGAAACGCTATAGCGGAGTAAATCGAACTGCCTGGCCACCACCCGGTGCCAGCACGATGTTCAACGTATCGGCGCTGGTCACTTCGCGGGTTTCGCGCTTGAACGCGAACGGGTTGGACTGGTAATCGGCACCGTCACCGTCGCGGTAGATCTCCGCGCGGTAACGCACGCCCGGCTCCAGGAACGACAGCGGCACCGGCAGGGCACGGCCATGTTCGTCGGTGATGCTGCCCAGGAACCAGTCGCGGCTGTTGCGGTCCTTGCGGGCGATGGTCACGTAGTCGCCCACCTCGCCATCCAGCACGCGGGTCTCGTCCCAGTCCACCGCCACGTCTTCGATGAAGCGGAACGCCTCGCGGTGCTGCTCGTAGTGCTCGGGCAGGTCGGCGGCCATCTGGATGGGGCTGTAGATCACCACGTACAGCGCCAGCTGCCGCGCCAGCGTGCTGGGAATGGCCTGGCCATGGCGGCCCTTCAGGCTGAGGATGCCGGGGGTGTAGTCCATCGGCCCGGACAGCAGGCGGGTGAACACCAGGTTGACCTCGTGCTCGGGCGGGTTCGGCGGCTGGCCCCAGGCGTTGTATTCCATGCCGCGCGCGCCTTCGCGCGAGATCCAGTTCGGGTAGGTGCGGCGCAGCCCCGTGTCCTTGATCGGCTCGTGCGGGTTCACCGCAAGGTGCCGCTTGGCCGCCTCCTGCACCACCTTCAGGTGGTGGCGGGCCATGAACTGGCCGTCATGCCACTCGCGCCACAGTGGGCCGCCAGCCGGATTGCGCCGGTCCACCTGGCCATCGTCGCAGACGTAGCCGGTCTTGAACGAATCCACGCCCAACCGCGCGTACAGGTCCAGCGCAGCGCCCAGCTGGTCTTCGTAGTGTTCGATCGCACAGCCGGTCTCGTGGTGGCCGACCAGGTGCACGCCTTTCTTCGCGCCATAGGCCGACAGCGCCTCGATGTCGAAGTCGGGGGTCGCCCTCGTGAAGTCGAAGTCGTAGCCGTTGCCCACCCACATGCCGTCCCAGCCGGGGTTCCAGCCTTCCACCAGCACGCCGCGGAAGCCATGTGCGGCGGCGAAGTCGATCACCTTCTTCGTCTTGGCGGTGGTTGCCGCATGCTTCGGGCCGGTTGCCCAGCTTTCCTCATCCAGGTGCATCGACCACCACACGCCAAGATACTTGGACGGTTTTACCCAGCTCACATCGCCCAGTGCGTTGGGCTCGTTGAGGTTGAGGATCAGGTTGGATTCCACCAGCCCGCCGGCGGTATCGCTGATCTGCAGCGTGCGCCAGGGCGTATTGAAGGGCAGGGTGCGGCGCACCTTCCAGCCTTCGGCCGACGGCGACAGCTGGGCGCGCAGGCGCTGGCCCTCGGTGCGGCGCAGCCACATGCCGGCGTAATCGACCAGCGCCGCCTCGTGGATCGACACGTGCAGGCCGTCGTGGCTGCGCAGCGTCAGCGGGGTATGCGCCAGCGGCACCTGGTCCAGCGGCGTACGCTGATACAGGTATTCATAGTGGATGGGCTCGCCGGCCGGGATCCACCACGCGGTGGAGGCGGGGGCGATCGCGAACTCGGTCAGCTCGTCGTCGATGATCGCCTCGCGCAAGCCCGGCTGATCGGGGAAGTGATAGCGGAAGCCCAAGCCGTCGTCGTAAACGCGGAACACCACGTCCAGCCGGCGCTTGGCGCCGCTGCGCTCGCCCAGGTGCACGGTCACTTCGTTGTAGTGGTTGCGCACGCTGCGGCGCTCGCCCCACGGCTGCTCCCAGGTATCGTCGACGCTGCGCGTGTCCTGCCCGAGTACCGCCAGGTCGCGGTCCAGGCGCCCGTCGCGCAGCTGGAAGCCCAGCTTGGACTCAGCCACCACGGTCTGGCCCAGGCGCTCGACCCGGTAGCTGGGGTTGCCGCCATCCAGCTGCAGCGACACCGTCAGCACCTTGCCCGGGGAGCTGGCGCTGGCCACGGTGACCGGCTCGGCCTGTGCGGCGGTAGCGCAGAACAACAACGACAATGCCAGCCAGGCCAGCGGGCGGGGCGCGGCAAAGGCGCGCAACAACGGCAAATCCAGTGGCATTTCCCCTCCCAGGGCAGCGCTTGACTGCCCGGACTATAGCCACGCCTGCCGTGACCATTCGCCGGCGAGCCATGAATACGTATGCAAGCGGGCATCGATGCCGCCTGTGCCGTGCGGTGGGCGACGGTCGTCGCCTACCATGCAGGCAGGCACCCTGGGAGGGGGCCGCGACGACAGTGCCCCGGCGCTGTCGAACCACACCGCGTGCAAGAAGGGAGGAAGGCCGACGGGCGCAAGCCGGTCCGCCGCTTTTCGATGCTGAAGACGATCTGCCTGACCGCTGCCCTCGGGGCGGCGCTGGTGTCCACCGCTGCGGCGGCGGACCTGACATTCGATGGCCGCACCGCGTGCGCCACGGCCGCCGCCGATGGCAGCTTCCAGCTGCTGGCCAACGGCACACCGGTGGCGATTGCCGCCCAGCCGATGCGCAGCCGCACCGACAGCGTCATGTTCGATGCGCTGTTCGCACTGGCCCAGCAGGACATGGTGGCCGACCGCGTCGACGCGATCCGCGACCCGGCATTCAACTTCGGCAACCCGGTGGACTGCGCATGCTTCCAGACCGGCGAGCGCTGGCCGTACGTGTGGACGCGCGATGTGAGCTTCGCTGCCGACCTCGCGCTGGCCCGGCTGGAGCCGACCCGTACCCGCCAATCCCTGCAGTTCAAGCTGTCGGCCGCCCGCGACGGGCACACGCCCGGCCTGTTCGTGGCCCAGGACACCGGCTCGGGCGGCAGCTGGCCGATCAGCAGCGACCGCGTGGTGTGGTTCCTGGCCGCGCGCAACCTGCTTGACGACGGCCCCTTCGCCACCCAGACCTGGGAGGCGCTGCAGGCCACGCTGGCGCAGGACCGCGCGATGGTGTTCGACGCGCGCACCGGCCTGTACCGCGGCGAGACCTCGTTCCTGGACTGGCGCGAGCAGACCTACCCGGACTGGACCCGCCAGGACGTGCGCTTCATCGGCGAGTCGTTCGCACTGTCCACCAACGTGCTGCACTACCAGGCGCTGCGCCTGGCCGAACAGCAGGCACGCATGCGCGGCGATGAACGCGCCAGCCAGTACGCCGGCTGGGCCGACGCGCTGGCCCGAAAGATCGATGCCCGCTTCTGGCGCGAAGACGCCGGCATGTACATGAGTTACATCGGCGAAGCGGCGCATCCGGTGCCTTATGCCAAGTACGACCTGCTGGGCATCTCGCTGGGCGTGTTGGCCGATGTGTTCCCGGCCGAACGCGCGCGTCGCTCGCTGGCCAACTACCCGTACGTGGAGGGTGGCAGCCCGGTGGTGTGGCCGCAGGAGGCGCAGCAGCCGATCTACCACAACCGCGCGGTGTGGCCGTTCGTCAGCGCCTATTCGCTGCGCGCGGCGCGCAAGGTGGACGACGCCACCCGCATCCAGCGCGAGATCGAATCGCTGATGCGCGGCAGCGCGCTGGCCGGATCGAACATGGAGAACTACGAGATGCGCACGCTGGCCGTGCACGTCGACGAAGGCCCGCTGAGTGGGCCGGTGGTGAACTCGCCGCGCCAGCTGTGGTCGGTGGCGGGGTACCTGTCGATGGTGCTGGAAGGCGTGTTCGGCGTGGAAGCCGACGGCACGGTCGCGCCCAAGCTGCCGGTGGCGCTGGTGCCGCAGCTGTTCGGCAAGCGCGGCAGCATCGAACTGGACGACGGCACCACCCGCTACATCCTCAAGCGCCCCCGCAAGCTCGACGGCGACCTGCTGGTAGCGGAGACAACCACCCGCAAAGGCAACACCGTAACGGTACAGCTGCGTGGCAACACGTCACACGCGTCCCACTCAACCCCGACCGGGACCAACCTGTTCGCCCCACCCACACCGCCCGCTCCCGTCGTAGTCGCGGTCCCACACGGGAACACATGGGTCACCCCCATACCCGCCAATCATCAACTCTGGCTGGACGGTCAACCGGCAACGGGCACCTCCACCCACACCCTTACGGAGGACGGCTACCAGCACTGCTTCAGCCTCACCCGTCGCGAAGGCACACTCGAATCGCTGCACAGCCCGATGACCTGCATTGGCCCGCAGCAGCGCCTGGCCGGCGCGACGACATGGAACTGGACCGCCGCCACGCCCACCCGCGTGCGCATCCGCCTGCGCTACGACAACCCGAACGGCCCGATCAACACTGGCGTCACCGCCGCGGTCAAACAGCTGGCGGTGCAGTGCGCCGGCCAGCCCGTGCAGCGCGCCACCGTGGTGATGCCGCACAGCGTCGGCCCGCAGGACTCCACGGCCGCCGAATTCGACCTGCCCAAGGGCAGCTGCCGCTTCACCCTGGAACCGGGCTTCAACATGAGCGCGCTGGAACATTTCGCCCAGTACAACGGCGGCAAGGGCGGCCGCGATGGCGTGCTCAACGCGGCCAAGGTCAGTGCGCTGTTGATCGCGCCGGTGGCCGGTGATGCGGAGGCCACGCGATGAGCCGCACCGCCAAGCCCACCCTGTCGTTCTGGCAGATCTGGAACATGTGCTTCGGCTTCCTGGGCATCCAGTTCGGGTTCGCCCTGCAGAACGCCAACGCCAGCCGCATCTTCGAGACCCTGGGCGCGCCGATGGATGCCGTGCCGGGGCTGTGGATCGCCGCGCCGCTGACCGGCCTGCTGGTGCAGCCGATCATCGGCTATATGTCGGACCGCACCTGGACCCGCTGGGGCCGCCGCCGGCCGTACTTCATGATCGGCGCGGTGTTCACCACGCTGGCCCTGCTGGTAATGCCGAACTCGCCCACGCTGTGGATCGCGGCGGGCACGCTGTGGGTCCTGGACGCCTCCATCAACGTCTCGATGGAGCCGTTCCGCGCCTTCGTCGGCGACAAGCTGGCGCCACGCCAGCGGCCACGCGGCTATGCCATGCAGAGCTTCTTCATCGGCGTAGGCGCCATCGTGGCCAGCTTCCTGCCGTTCATCCTGGCCCACTTCGGCGTCGCCAACACGGCCGCCGCCGGCGAGGTACCGCCCACCGTGCGTTACGCGTTCTACTTCGGCGCGGTGGTGCTGCTGGCCTCGATCGCCTGGACCGTGTTCAGCACCCGCGAGTACTCGCCGGCCGAGCTGGCCAGCTTCGACGACGCCGAACCGCCGGCCGTGCACCAGTCCGCGCCGGTGGCCGGACCGCCGCCGCTGCTGCAGATCGGCGGCTGGATCGCGCTCGGCCTGGCACTCGCCGCAGCCATCGCGTGGCGCGACGGCGACAAGATGCTGTACGTGCTGGCTGGGCTGTGCATCGCCTACGGCGTGCTGCTCGGCGTGGCGCGGCTGCTGCCCGGCCCGCACATGCTGGCCACCATCGTCGACGACCTGCGCGGCATGCCGCGCACCATGCGCCGGCTGGCGTGGGTGCAGTTCTTCTCGTGGTTCGCGCTGTTCGCGATGTGGATCTACACGACCGCCGCCGTGGCCGGTACCCACTTCGGCTCCACCGACCCGGCCTCGGCCGCGTACAACGAAGGCGCGAACTGGGTGGGCGTGCTGTTCGGCGCCTACAACGGCTTCGCCGCACTGGCCGCGCTGCTGATTCCGCTGATGGTGCGGCTGATGGGCCTGCGCGTGAGTCACCTGGTCAACCTGTGGCTGGGTGGCCTCGGGTTGATCTCGCTGATGCTGATCGACGATCCGAAATGGCTGCTGCTGTCGATGGTCGGCGTCGGCTTCGCCTGGGCCTCGATCCTGTCGCTGCCCTATGCGCTGCTGTCCGACAGCGTGCCGGCGGCCAAGATGGGCGTGTACATGGGCCTGTTCAATTTCTTCATCGTCATTCCGCAGCTGGTCGCGGCCAGCGCGCTGGGTTTCATGCTGCGCCTGTGGCTGGGTGGCGATCCGATGCACGTGCTGGCGCTGGGTGGCGTCAGCCTGCTGATCGCCGGCCTGTGCGTGCTGCGGGTACCGTCCCACCAGGAGGTTGTCTGATGCTGTCTCGTTCGCGTCTGTCGTTGGGCCTGTCGCTCGCACTGCTGGCCGGCAGCGCCGTTGCCGCCCCGCGCCCGGATTATGTGGGCACGCTGGAGCCGTTCGCCAGCGATGCGGTGTACTTCGTGGTCACCGACCGTTTCGTCAACGGTGATCCGTCCAACGACCACCGCGACCAGGGCGGCAAGCACCGCACCTTCGACATTCCGGTGCCGTGCCCGGACAAGGTGGACGGCAACATCGGCTACCTCGGCGGCGATTTCAAGGGCGTGCTCGACAACGCCGACTACATCCGCACGCTCGGCTTCGGCGCGGTGTGGATCACGCCCATCGTCGACAACCCGGATGAGGCCTTCACCGGCAGCAAGCCGATCAGCTGCACCAGCACGCTCACCGACCGGGGCAAGACCGGTTACCACGGCTACTGGGGCATCAATTTCTACAAGCTCGACGAGCACCTGCCCAGCAAGGACCTGGATTTCGCCGGGCTCACCCGTGGCCTGCACGACGCGAAGCTGAAAGTGGTGCTGGACATCGTCGGCAATCACGGCTCGCCGGCCTGGACCATGCCGGTGAAGCAGCCGCAGTTCGGCCAGATCTTCGACAAGGACGGCAAGCTCATCGCCGACCATCAGAACCTGCCACCGCAGCAGCTCGACCCGCAGCACAACCCGCTGCACGCGTTCTACAACAACATCGGCCCGGTCGATGCGGACAAGGGCTCGATCTTCGACGGCAACCTGGCCGAACTGAGCGACTTCAACCAGAACAATCCGGCGGTGATGGATTATCTGGTGGGCGCTTACCTGCGGTGGACGGCGCAGGGCGTGGACGCGCTGCGCATCGACACCATCGGTTGGCTGCCGCACCCGTGGTGGCATGAATTCGTCACCCGCATCCGTGCCGCGCATCCGGGCATGTTCATGTTCGGCGAGGCGTTCGACTACGACGCGGGCAAGATCGCCGAACACACCTGGCCGTCCAACGCGAATGTGAGCGTGCTGGACTTCCCGCTGCGCGGCGCGCTGTCCAGCGTGTTCGGCAAGGAGCAGAAGGGCTTCGAGGCGCTGGCCGAGCCGTTGCATCTGCTCGGCGGGCCGTATGCGAATCCGTACGAGCTGATGAGCTTCTACGACAACCACGACATGGCGCGGCTGGATGCCACCGACAACGGGTTCATCGACGCCCATAACTGGCTGTTCACCGCGCGCGGCATTCCGGTGCTGTACTACGGCTCGGAGACCGGCTTCATGCGCAGCCGTGCCGAGCACGCCGGCAACCGCGCCTACTTCGGTCAGGCGCGTATCGATGCCGCGCCGCAGAGCCCGATCTTCGGGCCGCTGCAGCGTATCGCCACCTTGCGTGAGGCGACTCCGGCGCTGCAGCGTGGGTTGCAGGTCAATGAGCGCCTGCAGGGCGATGAGGCGGTGTTCTTCCGCGTGCTGCAGCACGGCGACACCGCGCAGACCGCGCTGGTGCTGCTCAACAAGGGCGATACCGCACGCAGCATCGAGGTCAGCCGCTACCTGCAGCCGGGCAGCTGGCGCGATGCGCTGGGCGGGGGCAGCGTGCAGGTCACCCGCAGCCTGACAGCCGAGGTGCCCGCCCACGGAGTGAAGGTGTATGTGCTGGATGCAGGGGTGAACCAGAAGGACCTGCAGGCCGAGCTGGCGAAGGCGGTGGCGGACCAGAAGGCGAGGACGGAACGTCTCTCGCGGTAGGTATCGACCGTTGGTCGATACGCCGCCGCGGTTACAATGGCCCCATGACCGACCTCGCCCCACAGACACCCGTCGAAACCCTGCTCAAGTCCGCCATGGATGGCCAGCTGCCGATCAGCGCCTTCATGAAGGCCTTCGTGGCCTCGGACGTGGTGCTGCTCACCGGCAGCCTGATCACCGCCGACGGCAGCGGCTTCGATCCGCTGCTGTTCGACAAGCAGGGCGTGCTGCACGTGGCGGTGTTCACCGACATGGCACGGGTCGGCTTCCACAGCCAGCAGGCACCGCATACGATCCGCATGCAGATGCTCGAGGTTCTCAAGCGCGTGCCCGGTGGCTACGGTGTCGTCGTCAATCCGGGAACGTCGCTGGGCCTGGAGCTGTCACCGGGCGGCATCGGCGAGATCCTGAAGGACTTCGCCTGAGCCCCGAAGGGCGCGATTCCACGCGGTTTGCACATTGCTGAAGTGGACTTCATGTAGAGACGCCGGTCACACAATCTCTACACATTCCCCGTTGCTAGACTCCGCCGTCAAAACGGGGGTCCTTCATGCAGACACAGTCTTCGCGCGTCATTACCGGTGTACAGGGCCTGGATACCATCCTCGCCGGCGGACTGCCGCAGGGGCGGCTTTACCTGCTCGAAGGGCCGCCCGGTTCGGGCAAGACCACGCTGTCGCTGCAGTTCCTGCTGCAGGGGCTGAAGCAGGGCGAGCGCTGCCTGTACGTCACCCTGTCGGAGACCGCCGAGGAGCTGCGCGAGGTGGCCGCCGCGCACGGCTGGTCGCTGGACGGCCTGCACCTGTTCGAGCTGGGCTCGGCCGAAGACGCGCTCGGCAACGGCCGCCTGCAGTCGGTGCTGCACTCGTGGGAAGTGGAACTGGATGAGACGGTCAACCTGATCCTGGGCGAAGTGGACCGGATCAAGCCCACCCGCGTGGTGTTCGACTCGCTCTCCGAGCTGCGCCTGCTGGCCCAGGACTCGCTGCGTTACCGGCGCCAGATTCTCTCGCTGAAACAGTACTTCGCGCCGAAGAGCGTCACCGTGATCCTGGTGGATGACCTGACCTCCGGTGTCGATGACCGCGATGGTCAGCTGCACAGCCTGTGCCACGGCGTCATCTCGTTGGAGCGGCTGACCCTGGACTTCGGCGCGGCGCGTCGCCGCCTGCAGGTGCAGAAGCTGCGTGGCGTCAACTTCGTCGCGGGCTACCACGACCTGGTCATCCGCAGCGGCGGGGTGGACGTTTTTCCGCGTCTGATTGCCTCGCAGCACCACGAAACCTTCGGCGAATCGCCGATCAGCAGCGGCGTGGCGGAGATCGACAACCTGCTCGGTGGCGGGCCGCTGCGCGGCACCAGTACGCTGCTGACCGGTCCGGCCGGCAGTGGCAAGACCAACGTGGCGTTGCAGTATGTGTGGGCCGCCTGCGAACGCGGCGAGCGCTGCTGCATCTTCGAGTTCGACGAACGCATCGGCACCCTGCTGACCCGCGCCCAGGCGCTGGATATCAACCTGGAGGTACATATCGCCTCGGGCCGGCTGGAGATCGTGCAGATGGACCCGGCGGAGATCTCGCCGGGCGAGTTCTCCTGGAACGTGCAGAAGGCGGTCGAGGAGCGTGGCTGCAGCGTGCTGGTCATCGACAGCCTCAACGGCTATGTGGCGGCCATGCCGCAGGAGAAGCAGCTGATGCTGCAGCTCCACGAGATGCTGTCCTATCTCAACCAGAAGGGCGTGGCCACCTTCCTCATCAACCCGCAGCACGGCCTGGTGGGCACCATGTCCACCGGCAACCTCAACGTGTCCTACATCGCCGATGCGGTGATCCTGTTCCGCTTCTTCGAGGCGCAGGGGCGGATCCGCAAGGCGATCTCGGTCATCAAGAACCGCGGCGGCGCGCATGAGGACACCATCCGCGAGCTCAAGATCAACGGCAAGGGCATCACGCTCAGCGCGCCCCTGAACGAATTCAAGGGCATCCTCACCGGCACCCCGGAATTCGTGGGCGACTCGGCCTCGCTGCTGGCCCATCCCTATGCCGGATGACGCCGACGGCGGTGGCATCGTCCATATCGTCGCGCCGTTCGGGCGCGACGCCAGCAGCATGGCGGCGGTGCTGGCCACCGCCGGGCTGAGCACGCAGGTGGCGGCCAGCCTGGAGGCGTTGGGCGCCGCACTGGACGACCAGGCCGGCGTGGTGTTGATCACCGAGGAGGCGGTGGCGGGCGGCACCGAAGCGCTGCTCGAACCGCTGTCGCGGCAGCCGACCTGGTCGGACTTGCCGGTCATCCTGCTGCGTTCGCCGCGTGCGCACCGGCGCTCCCCGTTCGAAAGCCTCCTGCCGCGCACCATCAACGTGGTCGAGCTTGACCGGCCGCTGGGCAGCATCTCCCTGCTCAGTGCGGTGCAGGGTGCCCTGCGTGCGCGTGCCAAGCAGTTCGTGGTGCGCGACCAGATGCGCGCGCTGGCCGACAGCCGCAGCGCGCTGGCGCGCAGCGAGGCGGAGCTGCGGCTGATCGCCGATGCGATGCCGGAGCTGATCGCCTTCGTCGACACCAGCATGCACTACCGGTTTGCCAACAAGGCCTACGAGGCGTGGTTCGACCTGCCGGTGGGCGAGGTGATCGGCAAGCATGTCCGCGAGGTGGTTGGCAGCCGCGTGTGGGAGGAGCGCCTGCCGGTCATGCAGCGGGTGCTGGCGGGCGAGGAGCACGTCTTCGAGGTCAGCTGGCCCAGCCGCGAGGGGCGCCGCCGCGATTGCGAGGTGCGTTACAGCCCACGGCGCGCCGTCGACGGCAGCGTCGACGGCTTCCATGTGTTCGTCACCGACATCACCGTGGCCCGCAAGGCGTTGGAGGCCAGTCGCCAGCATGCGCAGGAGCTGGAGACCGTGGTGGCTGAGCGCACCCTGGAACTGCAGGCGCAGATGGCCGCGCGCGAGGCCAGCGAGGCCGCGCTGCGCCAGTCGCAGAAGATGGAGGCCATCGGCCAGCTCACCGGCGGCATCGCGCACGACTTCAACAACATGTTGACCGGCATCCTCTCGGCGCTGGACATCGTGCGGTTGCGCCTGGAAATGGGCCGCGTGGATGATCTGGAACGCTTCCTGGACACCGCCACCGCCTCCAGCCAGCGCGCCGCCGCGCTGACCCAGCGGCTGCTGGCGTTCTCGCGGCGGCAGTCGCTGGACGCGCGGCCGGTGGAGCTCAACGAACGGGTGGGCTCGATGCAGCAGCTGCTGCGCAGCACGCTGGGGGAGACCGTGCGCATCCACACCGAAGTGGCGTGCGCGCCGCTGCATGCCACGCTCGACGCCAACCAGTTCGAGAGCGCGCTGCTGAACCTGGCCATCAATGCGCGCGACGCGATGCCCGGCGGTGGCGCACTGACCCTGCGCTGTTTCCCGCTGCGGCTGGGCGAGGGCGACCACGCCAGCGTGCCCGCCGGCCACTACGCGGTGGTGGACGTGGCCGATACCGGCAGCGGCATGCCGCCGGACGTGGTGGAGCGGGCGTTCGAGCCGTTCTTCACCACCAAGCCGATCGGCAAGGGCACCGGCCTGGGCATGTCCATGGTCTACGGCTTCATGCAGCAGTCTGGCGGCCACATCGCCATCGACTCGCGCGAGGGGCAGGGCACCACCATCTCGCTGTTCATTCCGTTGGTGGACGCCGGGGCCGGGCCGGCGCAGGACGAGCCTGCCACCCCGATGGCGCTGGGCGACGGGCAGTCGATCCTGGTGGTGGAAGACGACCCGCAGGTGCGCATGCTGGTGACCGTGGTGCTGGAGGATCTGGGCTACCGGGTGGAGGTGGTGGGCGATGCCGACGAGGCCATGCCGCTGCTGGCCTCGTCGCGCCCCATCGACCTGCTGGTCAGTGACGTCGGTCTGCCCGGCCTCAACGGGCGCCAGCTGGCCGAGATCGCGCGGCAGTCGCGTCCCACGTTGCCGGTGTTGTTCATGACCGGCTATGCCGAGAAAGCGCAGGATCGCGCGGCGTTCCTGGAGCCGGGCATGAGCATGATCGCCAAACCCTTCCTGTTGGATGCCTTCAGCGACGCCGTGCGCAATGCCATGGCAGAGGCCGTGCAGGACACCCAGGCCTGATTCCAATGGGCACCCTGCCCAACGTCACGCGTACGGGCGCGTGGGGTGCGCAACAATGGGTCCCGGCAACGGACGACAGGACGCAGAACATGCAACAACGTGCATGGTGGTGGGCCGCACTGGCGGCGCTGGCATTCCCGGTGGCGGCCAGTACGCCGGTCGACCTGGGCACCTTGGACCGCGACATGACCGGCCCCCGCACCCAGGTGCTGGTGCTGGGCAGCGTGCACCTGAGCGAGATCGAGGGCGGCGTTGCGCCCGGCACGCTGGCGCCGCTGCTGGACCGGCTGGCCGCGTTCAAGCCCGACATCATCACCGTCGAGAACATCAGTGGCGAGCAGTGCGATCTCGTCGCACGCCATCCCAGCGTGTACGGCCCGGACACCTGCGCCGAATCCGATACGGCGCGCATCGCCACCGGCCTGCAGATTCCCGCAGCGATCGAACGGGTCAACGCCACGTTGGCAAGCTGGCCTGCTTCACCCACGCCGGGTCAGCGCCGTCAGCTGGCGGCCTGGATGCTGGCCGCCAACGACCGGCCCTCGGCTTACGCCCAGTGGCTGCAGCTGCCGGCCGACGAGCGCCATGCGGGCGACGGGCTGGATACCAATCTGGTCGCGCTGCTGCAGACCATTGCCACCCGCCAGAACGAGAGTTACCAGATCGCCGCGCAACTGGCCGCGCGGCTGGGCCTGTCGCGCGTACACGCCATTGACGATCACACCGGCGACAACATCCAGATCAAGGACCGCAAGGCGTTCGGCGCGTCGGTGGAAGCGGCGTGGAAGGCGGGCCGCAGCGAGCTGGAGAAGAACATCGCCATCGAGGACGGGCTGGCCAAACAGGCCGACCTGCTGCCGCTATACCGCTTCCTCAATGCACCCGAGCGGCTCAACGTGCTCACCGACGTCAACGTCGGCGCCAGTCTGCGCGCCACCTCGCGCGAACACTATCCGCAGATCTGGGTGAGTGGGTGGGAGATCCGTAACCTGCGCATGGTCGCCAACATCCTGGAGACCTTCCGCGAGCGCCCGGGCGTGCGCGTGCTCTCCGTCGTGGGCGCCTCGCACAAGCCGTACTTCGACCACTGGTTGGGGCAGATGCAGGGCGTTCAGATCGTGGATGCGGAGCAGGCGCTGCGGTAGGTACCGACCGTTGGTCGGTACGGCGCGGCGTCACCGCGCGGCCAAGGACGACTCCCGCAGCACCAGCTTCACCGGAATGGTCTGGCTCTCCACCGGCTCGCCCTGGATCAGCGCCAACAGCCGTTCCACCAGCAGCTGGCCGGCCTGCTTGGTGTCCTGCTGCACGGTGGACAGCGTCGGCGAGACCGATGCCGCCAGCGGAATGTCATCGAATCCGGCCAGCGCCACGTCCTGCGGAATGCGCAGGCCGTGCTCGCGCAGGGCGCGCATCGCGCCGATGGCGATCAGGTCGCTGGCGGCGAATACCGCATCGATGGCTTCGCCATCGGCCAGCAGCGACTGGCACGCTTCGTAGCCGGACTGTTCGGTGGTGATCGCATCGAACTGCAGGTCCGGTTCGGCCGCCACCCCACGCGCCGCCATCGCGGCCACATGGCCCCGGTAGCGTTCCTCGAATTCGGGGTAGTGGCTGGAGGCGTGGCCGACGAACGCGATGCGCCGGCAGCCCTGGTCGAGTAGGTGGGCGGTGATGTCGAAGCCGCCCTGGAAGTTGTCGCAGCCGATGGATACCCCGGGCTGGTCGGGCAGCGCCGCGCCCCAGCGCACGAAGTGGGTGCCTTGTTCCACCAGCCGCTGCAGCCGCTCGCGCGACTCGTGGTAGTCGCCGTAGCCGAGCAGGATGATGCCGTCGGCCTTGTTGCTGTCTTCGTAATCGGCCTGCCAGTCGGTGGACAACTGCTGGAACGACACCAGCAGGTCATAACCGCGCAGCGCGCAGGCGCGGGTGATGGAGCCCAGCATGGCGTGGAAGAACGGGTTGATCAGCGAATCGTCGTTGGTGGGGTCCTCGAAGAACAGCAGGGCCAGCGTGCCGGCGTTGCGCAGGCGCAGGCTGGAGGCGTTCTTGTCTACCTTGTAGTTCAGCTCCCGGGCGATCCGCAGGATCCGCTCACGGGTTTCCTGGTTCACCATCGGGCTGCCGCGCAGCGCCCGCGACACCGTCGGCTGGGAAACCCCGGCGAGGTGGGCGATGTCCAGGGAGGTGGCTTTGCCGCGGATGGTCATGGAGGGCAGGGCAGGGACGACGGAAGCCATGATGCCATGGAGACAATGGAACCGACCGGGCACGGGAGGTAGAGCCACGCCGTGCGTGGCTGCCCTTCGTTCAGGACCGAGAATCCACGCATGGCGTGGCTCTACCTCCGGCCCGAAAGGCATGCCCTACAAGGCATTGGCAAAAAACTGAGGCGGATCAGGGGCATCCCCGACAGGGGCGGGGCAGGCCGGGGTGGTAGAATGGCGCGTTCTGTCATCCCACCCAGATTTCCCGTGGGGCAGCCGGCGTATCCGCACCTCCAAGAGTGTGTAATCTCTCAGGCCTGCCCTCGGACAACGGAAGAGCAACCCTATGGCGCGCGGCATCAATAAAGTCATCCTGGTCGGCAACCTCGGCAACGACCCGGACGTGAAGTACACCCAAGGCGGCATGGCGATCACCCGCATCAGCCTGGCCACCACCAGCGTCCGCAAGGACAAGGATGGCAATCAGCAGGAACGCACCGAATGGCACCGCGTGGTGTTCTTCGGCAAGCTCGGCGAAATCGCCGGCGAGTACCTGCGCAAGGGCAGCTCGGTCTACGTCGAAGGCAGCCTGCGTTACGACAAGTACACCGGCCAGGATGGCGTGGAGAAGTACTCCACCGACATCATCGCCGACGAAATGCAGATGCTGGGCGGCCGTGGTGAAGGCGGCGGTGGCGGTGGTGGCGGCGGCAACTTCGCCGGCGGCGAGCGTCCGCAGCGCCAGCAGGCCCCGCGCCAGGAATACGGCGGTGGCGGTGGTGGTGGTGGCGGCGGTCAGCGCCAGGGCGGTGGCGGTGGTTACGGCCAGCAGCAGCGCCCGCAGCAGCCGCAGCAGTCGGCGCCGCCGATGGACGACTTCGCGGACGACGATATTCCGTTCTGAGTTGTACCTGCACCGCCTTGAATCGAAAGGCCCGCTCTTGAGCGGGCCTTTTTTATTGGGTGTGCGTCCGGCAACTCTGCTGCCGGGACACCCGCGATTTGTTGCCAAACAGGCAACATTTGACGCTTGACAAGCCACACCTCACCACTGACGGGTATCCTGTTTGCGACCACCCACTGGACGCGGCCCATCGCAGCCAACGAGCTGGAACACGGCGACAAACCACGCGGACTACCTGTGTCTACCCTTTGCGTCGAGACACATGCCGTCTCGTCCGCAGGAGGGTGCGATGAGTTCACTTCCGTATGTCCTGGTTGCAATGGGTAAGGGGAAGTTCTTTCCAAAGGGTATCCGACATTTCATCCGACCCGGCAAACTCACCATGTGCACGGTTGGATTTGGCCGTGTTTACAACAGGAAGACCTCGGAACTTCTTGGAACGTTTGTGTTCCATCAGGGCATGAACTCGTTCAAGGAAGTATCACAGTCGTTCCATGAAAGCCTGGCCGAACACCATGCGCACGTCGATGGCAAAGACCTGAAGCTTGAAATCGTATCGGTCGAGTCAGCCCCCAGTACCAAGATTCCGGCCAACGATGTGCGGCCCGACCTTCAGGGCGATTGCACCGCATTTGCCCTGGGCGCGGGGTGCGAACTGGAGTTCGGCGTAGCGCTGAGAGAGACCTTGAATCTTCAGAAATCAAAAGGCCTTTTCTCGCGCGAGTTCACCATCGAGGTGGACGAAAGCTGCAAAGCGGTTATCGAGTAGTGGAGCGGGTGCTATGAACGCCTCCGACATGATGTAGCTGTCGGAGGTCGTTGTGCCTTGCAACATTTGTTTTCGTGCACTGCGTCTTGCAAATAAACGATTTCCTCCCCTATGGTGCAATCGATTGCATTCCCGTAAATCGTTGCGTTTGATACCGGTTGGGAGGCCGGCAGTCGGATGTCCATCCACTCGATTGGATCGATCCAAGGTGCACGCCTCACGCGGCGCGACGCGCTGCGCATCGCGGTTGCCGGAAGCGTGGGCTTGGGTGCCGCCGGCCTGTTGCCTGCAACCGCCGCCACCGCGCCGCTCAAGGGCAACCTGAAGCACTCCGTCGCCCGCTGGACCTTCCCGCAGTTGTCGGTGGCCCAGCTCTGCCAGACGGTGAAGGGCATCGGCTTTGCCGCCATCGATCTGGTGGGGCCGGGGGACTGGCCCACCCTGAAGGCGCACGGCGTGTACAGCGCGATGTGCAACGGCGCGGAGCTGGGGCTGACCAAGGGCTTTGCTGGCAGCCAGTTCCACGACGAATTGGTTGAGCGCTACACCCGGCATATCGATCTGGTGGCCGATGCTGGCTACCGCAACCTCATCTGTTTTTCCGGCAACCGCAACGGCATGGACCCGCAGGAGGGCATGGCCCATGCCGAAGCGGGGCTCAAGCGCATCCTCGGCCACGCCGAGAAACGCGGCGTGGTGCTGGTGATGGAACTGCTGAACTCCCGGGTCGATCATCCCGACTATCTATGCGACCACTCGGCCTGGGGCGTGGAGCTGTGCCAGCGGCTCGGCTCAGCGCATTTTGGCCTACTGTACGACATCTATCACATGCAGATCATGGAAGGCGACATCATCGCCACCATCGGCAGGCATCACGCGCATTTCAAGCATTACCACACCGCGGGCGTGCCGGGCCGGCACGAGATTGGAGACCAGCAGGAACTCCAGTATCCCGCCATCTGTCGCGCGATACGCGACACCGGTTTCGATGGGTATCTGGCGCAGGAGTTCATGCCTGCGGCGCCCGATCCCGTCGGTTCGCTGCGCGAGGCGATCCGCCTCTGCGACGTCTGAAATTGATATCCACCCAGGTGAAGTAGAACCCATGGCAGACAATCATTACGACGCAATCGTCGTCGGCTCCGGCATCAGTGGCGGTTGGGCGGCGAAGGAACTGACCGAGAAGGGCCTCAAGGTCCTGATGCTGGAACGCGGTCGCAACATCGAGCACGTAAAGGACTACGTCAATGCGATGAAGGAGCCGTGGGACTTCCCACACCGCAACCGGCCCACCCAGGCAATGAAGGCCGATTTTCCGGTCTTGAGGCGCGACTACCCCCTGGCCGAAAACCTGGAGGGCATGTGGGCCGACGAAAAGGAATCGCCCTATATTGAAACCAAGCGTTTCGACTGGTTCCGCGGCTATCACGTTGGCGGTCGCTCGCTGATGTGGGGGCGGCAGAGCTATCGCCTGTCGGACCTGGATTTCCAGGCGAACCTCAAGGACGGCATCGCCACCGATTGGCCGATCCGTTACGCCGACATCGCACCCTGGTACGACCACGTGGAGAAGTTCGCGGGCATCGCCGGCACGCGCGAGGGGCTGGACGTGCTGCCGGATGGCGAGTTCCTGCCGCCGATCCCGTTGAACATCGTCGAGAAGGACGTGGCGGCGCGGATCAAGAAGGCCTTCGGCGGCACCCGGCACATGATCCACTCGCGCACCGCGAACATCACCCAGCCCAAGCCCGAGCAGGGCCGCGTCAACTGCCAGTACCGCAACAAGTGCATCCTGGGCTGTCCGTTCGGCGCCTACTTCTCGACCCAGTCGGCGACACTGCCGGCGGCCATGAAGACAGGCAACCTGACCTTGCGGCCGTTCTCGATCGTCAAGGAAGTGCTCTACGACAAGGACCGCAAGCGTGCGCGCGGGGTGGAGGTGATCGATGCCGAAACCGGACAGACCTACACGTACACGGCCAAGGTGATCTTCCTCAATGCATCGTCCTTCAACTCGACCTGGCTGCTGATGAACTCGGCCACCGATGTCTGGGAAGGCGGGTTGGGTTCTTCGTCCGGCGAGCTGGGGCACAACGTGATGGACCATCACTTCGGCGCCGGCGCCTCCGGCCGGGTCGAGGGCTACGACGACAAGTACTACTTCGGCCGTCGTCCCTGCGGCTTCTACATTCCCCGTTTCCGCAACGTGGCCGAAGAGAAGCGTGGCTACCTGCGCGGGTTTGGCTACCAGGGCGGCGCCAGCCGCAATGGCTGGTCGCGTGAGATCGCCGAGTTGAATATCGGTGCGGAGCTGAAGGATGCGCTGACCGTGCCGGGTGACTGGCGCATCGGCATGACCGGCTTCGGCGAAATGCTGCCCCACCATGACAACACGATCCGCCTGGACCATGACCGAAAGGACAAATGGGGCTTGCCGGTGCTGGCGATGGACGTGTCCATGCGCGCGAACGAGAAGGCCATGCGCAAGGACATGGCCGCCGATGCCGCCGAGATGCTGGAGGCCGCCGGCGTCAAGGACGTGGAGATGCACGACAACGACTACGCGCCCGGCAAGGGCATCCACGAGATGGGGACCGCGCGCATGGGGCGTGACCGGAAGAGCTCGGTGCTGAACCAGCACAACCAGGTCTGGGATGCGTCCAATGTCTACGTGACCGACGGCGCCTGCATGACCTCCAGCGCCTGCGTGAATCCCTCGCTGACCTACATGGCGCTGACCGCACGCGCGGCCGACCATGCGGTGCGCGAGCTGAAAGCGGGGAATCTGTAATGGACCGTCGCGACCTGCTGAAGATGATCGTTGCCGCCACGGGCGCCGCCATGGTCGGTCTGCCCGCACTGGTGAACGGCCAGGTTCCTGCTGCGGGGGCGAAGACCGCCTTCTCCGCCGCCGACGTGGCGACGCTGGATGAGATCGCCGACACCATCCTGCCGCGGACCCGCACGCCAGGCGCGAAGGATGCCGGCACTGGCGCGTTCATGGCCCAATTCGTCACCGACTGCTACACCGCAGGGCAGCAGGCGGCATTCCATGCCGGCCTGGCCGACATCGACAAACGCGCCGGCGGACACTTCAACGCGCTGGCGCCAGCGGCGCGCACCGAGCTGCTGCGCACACTGGATGCAGAAGCCCGGAAGCGCGCCGTCGACGTGGGCGATACCGGCACTGCCGAGGGGGACAAGGCCATGCCGCACTACTTCACGATGATCAAGCAGCTGACCATCTTCGGTTACTTCACGTCCAAGGTCGGCGCGACCGAAGCGCTGCAGTACGTCGCCGTGCCCGGTCGCTACGACGGCGACCTGGCGTATGTCCCCGGTACGCCCGCGTGGGGGACCAGCTGATGAGGAACACGATGATCAAACCCGTACTGACGGTGACCTGCGTGCTGGCCACGGCGGCTGCGTTCGCACAGGCCGATGATCCTGCGCGCGACCCGACGAAAACCGAGGTATGGAAGCCCGTGCCCGCAACCGTGGCCACGCCCTCCAACGGCGCGCCCTCCGATGCGATCGTGCTGTTCAATGGCAGGGATACCTCCGCCTGGGAGTCCGAGCAGGGCGGGGCCGTGCCATGGAGCGTTGCCAAGGGCGCGTTGACGGTGGTTCCGGGAAGCAAGGGGATCCGCACCAAGCAGGACTTCTGCGATATCCAGCTGCATGTCGAATGGCGCGCGCCCACTGCGACCAAAGGCTTCGACGGCCAGCATCGCGGCAACAGCGGCATCTTCCTGCAGGAGCTGTATGAGCTGCAGGTGCTCGACAGCTACAACAACCCCACCTACGCCAACGGCCAGGCCGGCTCGCTCTACAAGCAGGCCATGCCGCTGGTGAACGCCTCGCGCGCGCCGGGCGAGTGGCAGGCCTACGACATCATCTGGAAGGCCCCGCGCTTCTCGCCGGGCGGTGGGCTCACCTCACCGGCCCGCATCACCGTGCTGCACAACGGCGTACTGGTACAGGACGACACCGTGCTGTCGGGCAAGACCGAGTACATCGGTGCGCCGTCGTACGCGCCGCACGGCTGCGCGCCGCTGTACCTGCAGGAGCACGATTCCAAGGTCAGCTACCGCAACATATGGGTGCGGAAGCTGTAGTGGGATCCTATTTCGCCAGGTAGCTGGCGAGGTTGCCGATGTCCTGTTCGGAGAGTTGGGAGAAGGGCGGCATCAAGCCGCCGCCCTTCTTGATCTTTTCCTTGATCTGAGCCGAATCCAGCCGCTTGGCGACATCGGTGAGCGCGGGGAACGTCGGCGGAACGCCGGCCCGGTTCGCGCCATGGCAGGCAATGCAGTGCGTTGCGTAGAGCTGGGCGCCGGCCGCAGGGTCGTCCTTGGACCACGCTGGCGTTGCCAGTGTGGCCGCACCAAGAACCACGGCCATTGTCAGGATCGTTTTCAAGCAGGGCTCCTTCGCTGGCTAGCGCTGTGCGCTGGCGGGCAGGCGGGCGGTCAGGTGGTGACGCAGGTAGTCAGCGCCGGTCTTGATGACGGTGGCCGGATCACGCGGCTGGTCGTGTTCGATGATGTACCACTGCACACCGGCATCGGCTGCGGCAGGCAGGATCGCATTCCAGTCCAGTACGCCCTGGCCCACGGCGGCGAAGCCGCCTTCGTCTTCGGCCTGGCCTTTCGGTGCGTTGTCCTTGGCGTGGACCGCGAACACGTGGCCGCGAAACTTGCCCAGCATCACGGTCGGGTTGTAACCCGCACGCGCCACCCAGGCCAGGTCCAGCTCGGTCTGCAGGTCGGGGCCGGCGGCGGCGAACAGCAGCTCCAGGCCGGTCTTGCCGTTGAAGTCGACCAGCTCGAAGTCATGGTTGTGGTACGCCAGGTGCATGCCCTTGGCCTTCGCCTGCGCCGCTATCTGGCCCAGTTCCTTGCCCAATGCAGTCCAGCCGGCGGCATCGGTTGGCCGATCCTTCTTGTCCAGGTAAGGCACCACCAGTGTGCTGTTACCGATCGAGCGGTTGAAGGCCACCACGTTGTCCAGATCACCGCGCAGGTCGGCCAGTTGCACGTGGGATGAAACCACCTTGATCGAATACCGGTCCAGCAGCTGCTTGAGTTCGGCGGCGCTGACGTTCTGGGTGCCGACCGTTTCCACCGCGCCTACGCCCGCGTCGTGGACGATCTTCAATTGCTGGTCGAGCGTGCCGGCGTTGCGCAGCGTGTACATCTGCACCGCGATGGGCTGCTGCGAGCTGGACGCTTCGCCTGCAAAAGCGGGCAGGGCAGCCAGTAGCAGCAGTGCGAGGGTCGTGGTCCTGCGTGCAGCGGTCTTCATCAAGCAATCCTCCCGGGATTCAACCGATAGTGGTCCAGGCGCGAGACCTGGCCGATGCGATGACACGATCGACAATCAGCGCCGAACGCAGGCCGTCCTCGAAGGTGGGCAGGCCCTGCGGCCGCTCGCCTTCGATGGCGTGATAGGTGTCGGCGACGAACGCCTCGAAGCACTGGGCATAACCCTGCGCATGGCCGGGCGGCAACACCGACAGCCTTCGTTGCTCGGCGCTGCCGGCGCCCGGCCCGCGCACGAAGGTTTCCTCGCGCTGGTCGGGCCGGCCGATCCACAGACGCTCGGGGTCTTCCTGGTTGAAGGCCACGCTGGCGCTGGCGCCATCGATCTCGAACCAGAGCCGATTGTGGCGGCCGGCCGAGACCTGGCTGACCGTCAATGACGCCAGCGTACCCGCGCCGGTCTTGAACATCGCCGCGGCCACGTCCTCGCTCGATACCGCCTGCAGGGCACCCCCAGCCGCCGGCGTGGTGAAGCTCTGCCCGGTGACGGCACCGCGTTCGGCAATGACGGTGGCGAATGCCGCGCTGACGTCGACGAAGCGCTCGCCGCTGACCCATTCGACCAGGTCACACCAGTGCGAGCCGATGTCGGCGAACACGCGCGACGCGCCGCCCAGCGCGGGGTCCACGCGCCAGTTGTTGCTGGCCGGGTCCAGCAGCCAGTCCTGCAGGTAGCTGCCGTGGATCAGGTGCAGGGGCCCAAGGTCGCCCTGCGCGATGCGTGCGCGTGCCTCGCGCACCACCGGGTGGTAGCGGTAGACGAACGGCACCGTGGCCACCAGCCCGGTCGAGGCGGCCAGTGCCGCCAGGGCCTGGGCGTCTTCCAGCGTCGTGGCCAGCGGCTTCTCGCAGATCACGTGCTTGCCTGCTTCCAGCGCCGCCTGCGCCATCGGGCGGTGCAGGTGGTTGGGGGTGCACACGTGCACGACCTGTACGTGCGGATCGGCAATGACGTCTTCGATGTCGCGATAGCCGCGCGGGACATTCCATGACCGCGCCGCTTCCTCCGCGCGCTGCGGGGAGGACGCAACTACACCGCGAACCTCGGCACCCGCCAGCAGTGCCGCGCGGCGATGCACCGCACCGATCATGCCCGTGCCCACAATGGCGATTCCAAGCTTGCGCATCCGGTGGGCTCCTCAGGGCGTGGTGGGCGCGGCCGCGAGTGCCGGCCGGTCGCGGAACAGCAGCAGGAAGGCGATCAGCACCAGCAGCGCCACGCCGGCCGGGAACAGCCAGATCCGCTGCCAGTCCGGCCCTGCGGCGGTGGTGTAGTGCTCGACCACGGCGCCGGACAGGAAGGTGCCGATCAACATGCCCACACCATAGGTGGCCAAGGTGATGAAGCCCTGCGCGCTGCTGCGCGCGGCGGGGCCGGCATGCGCATCGGTGTAGATCTGGCCGGTGACGAAGAAGAAGTCGTAGCAGATGCCGTGCAGCACGATGCCGATCACCAGCAGCGAGAAGCCGCCGCCCGCGTCGCCGAAGGCGAACATGACATAGCGCACCACCCACGCGGCCATGCCCACCGCCAGCATCGTCTTCACTCCCAGCCGCACGAACAGGAACGGCATGGCCAGCATCAGTAGTACTTCAGACACCTGGCCCAGCGATTGCAGACCGGCTGCGCCGCGCACGCCCAGGTCGTTGAGGTAGGGGTTGGTGAAGTTGTAGTAGAACGCCAGCGGGATGCAGATGGCGATGGAGGCCAGGAAGAACACCAGGTAGGAGCGCGACTTCAGCAGTCGTAGCGAATCCAGTCCCAGAACCTGCCCCAGTCCAGCGTCGCGCTGCTGCGCCAGCGGCGGGGTATGCGGCAGGGTGAAGGCATACAGGCCCAACGCCAGCGAGGCCAGCGCCGCCATGCGGAAGGTCAGTTCGAGCGTATGCGCCTGTTCCCAGCCCAGCCAGCCGATCAGCACGCCGGCCACGATCCAGCCGACGCTGCCAGCCACGCGTACCGGGGGGAACTGCTTCTCGGGCGAGTGCATGTGCCGCATCGCCACGCTGTTGGCCAGCGCCAGGGTCGGCATGAACAGCAGCATGTAGCCCATGACACAGGCGAAGAACGTGTTGAAGTCCGTCGCCGTGGACGCCAGCCACATGAGCGCCGCGCCGGCCAGGTGCAGCACGCCGAGGATGCGCTGGGCCGCGAAGTAGCGATCGGCGATCAGCCCGACCAGGAACGGCGCCACGATCGCGCCGACGGACTGGCTGAGGAAGGCGGCGGCCACCTGGCTGGCGCTGGCCTGGAGCGGGCCCTGCACCAGGTACGTTCCCAGGGTCACGAACCATGCCCCCCAGATGAAGAACTGCAGAAACATCATCGCGCCCAAGCGCGACATGGCGTGCCTCATGGCTTGCCCTCCCAGGCGGTAGTGGCTCAGATTCCCAGCATGTGGCGCAGTGACTGCGGATCAGCGCCGCTGTCGGCAAAGTCGTCGAAGGAACGTTCGGTCACGCGGATGATGTGGTCGCGGATGATGGCGGCGCCTTCGCGCGCGCCGTCCTCCGGGTGCTTCAGGCAGCACTCCCATTCCAGCACCGCCCAGCCCGGGAAATCGTATTGCGCGAACTTCGAGAAGATCGCCTTGAAGTCGATCTGACCGTCCCCGAGTGAGCGGAACCGACCGGGCCGATCGATCCAATCCTGGTAGCCGCCGTACACGCCACTGCGCGCATTGGGACGAAACTCCGCGTCTTTGACGTGGAAGATGCCGATGCGCGGGTGATAGCGGTCGATGAAGCCCAGGTAGTCGATGTGCTGCAGCAGCAGGTGGCTGGGGTCGTACAGGATCTTGGCGCGGGGGTGGTGGTCCACCACGTCGAGGAAGCGTTCGAAGGTCGCGCCATCGTGCAGGTCTTCGCCCGGGTGGATCTCGAAGCAAAGGTCCACGCCGGAGGCGTCGAAGGCATCCAGGATCGGGCGCCAGCGGCGGCCGAGTTCGGCGAAGGCTTCTTCCACCAGTCCTGGCGGGCGCTGCGGCCAGGGATAGAAGTATGGCCATGCCAGCGCGCCGGAGAAGGTGGCATGCGCGGTCAGCCCCAGGCGCTGGCTGGCCTTGGCGGCCAGCATCAACTGCTCCACCGCCCAGGCCTGGCGGGCGGCCGGATCGCCGTGCGTGTCCGCCGGCGCGAAGCCGTCGAACAGGCTGTCGTAGGCGGGATGGACCGCGACCAGTTGCCCCTGCAGGTGGGTGGACAGCTCGGTGATCTGCACGCCGTGGCCGGCCAGCATGCCGGCGATGTCGTCGCAGTACGCCTGGCTGCGGGCGGCCTCGGCCAGATCGAACAGGTGGGGCGTGCTGGTGGGGACCTGCAGGCCACGATAGCCCAGGCTCGAGGCCCAGCCGGCCAGCGTGTCGAGCCGATCAAACGGTGGCGTATCGCCAATGAACTGCGCCAGGAACAGCGCCGGACCCTTGAGCGTCTTCAACGTGATTCACCCCGATGCAATCGATTGCATTACCCTAGCAGGACGTTTCGAAAAACCTGTTGTGCACTGCACAGCAATAGGAAGAATCTCACCCATGGCCACCATCTACGACATCGCAAAGCACGTCGGCGTCTCCGCAGGTACGGTGTCGCGGGCGCTTTCCCGGCCAGACAAAGTCCTGCCGGCCACGCGCACGCGCATCGAGCAGGCCGCTGCCGCACTGGGCTATGTCCCCAACACGGTCGCCAGGACGCTCAAGACCCAGCGCAGCGGCAAGCTCCTGGTCACCGTGCCGGACATCGCCAACCCGTTCTTCGCCCAGATCCTGCAGGGCGCGGAGGACGCGGCGCAGGCGGTCGGCTACGCCGTGCTGCTGGGCGACACCCAGCATCGCCCCGAGCGCGAGGAGCGCTACGCGCAGATGCTCCGGCGCAACGAGGCCGACGGCATGATCGTGCTGGGGCATCGCCTGCCGCCGACCGCGCGCGAGATCGTCCAGCAGCAAGGCAACGCGGCGCCGGTGGTCAATGGCTGCGAGTTCGACCCCGCGCTGGGCATCCCCAGCGTCCATATCGACAACGCGGCCGCCGCGTGTGCGGTGATGGAACACCTGTATGAACTGGGCCACGAGCGGATCGCCGTGGTGGGCGGGCCGCCCGAGAATCCGCTGCACGAGCAGCGGCTGGAAGGCGTCCGGGCTGCCGGCAAGGCGCGTGGCCGTTTGCGCAGCCTGACCGTCGTGCCGGGCGACTTCTCGGTGGAGGCAGGGCACGCGGCCGCGATGGCGCTGTTGGCCAGTGCGGCGGTGCCGACCGCGATCTTCTGCTTCAGCGACCAGATGGCGCTGGGTGCCCTCGCGGCCTGCCGGGATCTGGGCATCCGTGTGCCCGATGACCTGTCCATCGTCGGCTTCGACGACCTGGCATCGTCTCGCTACCTCACGCCCGCGTTGACCACCGTCCGGCAGCCCATGCGGGAGATCGGCGAGCGCGCGGTCAACCTGCTGCTGGCCATCATCGAAGGGGTGGACGTGCCGCTCCAGCAGACGCTGGAATTCACCCTGATGGTGCGCGGCTCCACGGCGTCGCCGAGGTAGAGCCACGCCATGCGTGGCTGAGGTAGCGCGAAGCCCTGCGTGGCTGCGCGGGATGCGTGCAGCACCCAAGTCAGATCAGTACTTTTACCGTAGTCGGGTAATTGCCGAGCGGCCAGTATATGGAGCAACGACTCCCGTAATTCCGCAGCGCCTTCACGTGTGCTGTTTCTCTTTCGCCGTGGGGACGCCCTCAGCGGCGACGCGCGCGTGGGCTCGACGATTCCGGGAAGCGTGGGACTGCGGCTGGCGTGGACGCAGGCGCGATGTGATCCCGCCAGGTTCTAGCGTGTCCTACGGAAATGAAAGGCGAAGCGCCGGCTGCCCTGGTCGATGACCGCCTCCATGCGGTGGCCGCGTTTCGTCTGGCAGTCCCATAGATACACCGGAAAGTGATAGGCGCTCAGCCGCGTGGTGGGTCGGCCGCGCGCTTCGATGATGTCGTCCATGGAGCCCGGTTCTTCCTTGAGGTGTCGCATGCGTCCACACAGGTATTCGACAATGAGCCGGATGGCGTCCAGGTCGTCCGGCGAGAGCGGGGCGGCCGGCGCTGGGGGTGTGCCGCCCGCCGCATTCGCTGGCGCGGGTGGTGATCGCCCGCCTGCACTCGACTCGGTCTCATATTCCGGAATGCACGCAGGACAACTCGTCGTTTTCATGTACGAAGGTTCCAGTCGTCTGTTCGGGAAGAAACATAGATCAGGCCGCGCAGTGACGAAAGTGGATAAATCTCCCTATACGGCACTCGCCCGCCCGCGCCTGCATCTGCGTGAGAACAGTCTCATGTATGTCCGTGAGCACCGCGGAGATAGTGCTGCCCCTCCACGGGTGCTGCACCCGACACCCGCCATGCATGCCCTCGCACGGCGTCGGTCCATCCATCTGCAGCTTGATTCTCATTCACCGCAATCGAACCGGAGTGCCCCATGAACGATCAGCCGCTCCGTGTATTCCTTGCAGATGACCATCCCATCGTCCTTGTCGGTGCGCGCGCGGCGCTCGAACAGTCGCGCATCGCGACCGTGGTCGGTGAGGCGCGATCAGTGGATGAAGTGATGCGCGAACTGCCGCGACAGCCCTGCGACGTACTGGTCACCGACTTCGCCATGCCCGACAGCGAGCGGGATGACGGTGTCGAGTACATCCGGCTGGTGCGCGAAACCTATCCGCTGTTGCCTGTGATCGTGATGACGATGATGGGGAACCTGGGGATCCTGCAGCAGGTGCTTTCCCTGGGCGTACTCGGGTTGATCGACAAGGCGGCAGACCTGGAATCACTGCCGTCCGCGGTCCGTTCCGCAGCCACCCGGCGGCTGTATGTTTCCAAGGATCTGCGCGAGATGCTGAGCCTGCACAAGGCCGAAAGTGGAACGCAGCAGAAGTTGTCGCCGCGCGAAGTAGAGGTGGTCAGGTTGCTGGCCGGCGGAATGGGCGTGAACCAGATCGCCGAGCGCAGCGGGAAGAGCATCAAGACCATCAGCCGGCAGAAGATGCAGGCGATGCGGAAACTCGGATTGACCACCAACGTCGAGCTTTACCAGTATGCGCGCGAAAGCGGAATGATCAGCTGAGCGGTACCTGCATGCGGTAGAGCGAGGCGCCAAGGAAAGGAGTCACGTGTCACGCTCGATTCGCTATTTTCTGTACGTCGTCATCGTGCACTGCACGTTGATATTCGGTGCTGCCGCCCAGACGGCGGATCTGCCTCTCTCAAGTGATGAGCGGGCGTGGCTGAGCCAGAACAGGCAGGTCACCCTGGGAATCCTCGACCACGGCCGGCCGCCGTTTGAACAGACGGACAGCGCCGGGAACCTGATCGGTCTCGGGCCGGACTACATGGCGCTCGTGACCAAGAAGCTGGGCCTGAAGGTGGTCATCAAGCGCTACGCTTCCTGGGCCGAGGTGCTGGCGGCGGCATGTGCAGGCGAGATCGACCTGGTGATGAATATCGCGCTCGTGCCGGATCGCACGCGCTGCATGGTCTTCAGCCGGCCTTACATGGATATCCCTCCCGTGGTGGTTGGGAACAGCGCGCTGGGCCCGATCGATGATGCCAGGCTTGCGGTGGCCCGGATCGCAGTCGAAAGAGAGAACGCAAGCTCGGCGGGCGTCTCGGATCGATATCCCCTGGCCAAACAGGTGGAAGTGGGCAGCGCCGAGGAGGCATTCAGGGCAATTCTTCAGGGAAAAGCCGATGTGTACGTCGACAATCCCTATCTGGTGGCAGAGCTGCTGAGAATGCCGGAGTTCAGCGAGCTGGCCATCCTGCGCAATGCGGATATCCCCTTCAGCGCGTTTCATTTCGCGGTGGTTGAGCATGCGAAGCCGCTGGTTGGCGCGATCAACAAGGCGCTGGCGACGATCACTGACGAGCAGCGCAACGCGATCCGGGAACGCTGGTTGGTGGTCGATGACGTCGTCAGGGAGACCCGCGGGCAGCGGGTGGTGCTGAATCGGCGCGAGCGTGACTGGATCTCGCACCTGCCTCCGCTGAGGCTGGGGTTCAACACGACCTGGGACGCGATCAGTCCCGAGTTCGAGGGAGGCCTGGGCGGCATTTCCGGGGAGTATGCCCAGATACTGGAAGAGCGCCTGGGGATTCATTTCATACCGGTGCCCGTGGGCGGGCATTCCCGGCTGGCGAAGCTGGTCTCGCAGGACAAGGTCGACGTCGCCATCACGACCGGCGGCCGCGCGCTGGCGGCAGGCTGGCATCAAACCGAGCCGATGCTGCGCCTCGCCAATGTCATCGTCGGCAGGAGTGACCGTGTAGCCATAACCGGTGTCAGCGACCTGAATGGACAAACGGTTGCGACGGTGGGGCCGGGTAGGCAGGCCCATATTCTCAGGCTGGCGCCTGCGGCCCGCATCGTGCAGGTCGACAGCCCTGTCGAAGGTCTGCGCATGGTCGAGCAGGGCACCGTCAGCGTGTATGTTGGCGACGTCGTCAATGTGAATCGAACGTTGCGCGATGAACGGATGGCGCTGCAGATCCTTGCGCCGGCCGGGTTCGAGGAGGTCGTCGTCTTCGCGGTCAGCCCCCGGCACGCTGAATTGGTTCCTATCATCAATCGCGTCATCAGCGGCTTGAGTGACGAGGAGAATCACCGCCTCCGCTCGGATTGGCTGCAGCTCAACGTCCAGTATGGGGTTCACTGGCGCAGCGTCATCGCCTGGATGTTCCTCGCCGCGTTGATGGCGGGCATCCTTACCTTCGCCTATATCCATCTGCGCCGGGCCATCGCCGGCAGGGAGCAGGCGTTCGAGTTGATTGCCGACCTGACGCGCAGCCTTCCCGGTGTCGTATTCAAGATCGCCGTCGCGCCGAACGGCACGATGAAGACGGTCTTCGTCGGTGGTAATACCGAGGAGATTTTCGGGATCAGTGCCGAGCGTGTTCAAGCCAGTGTCGAGAGGTTGCTGGATACGTTCACTCCGGAAGACCGTGATCGGCTGGTATCGACGCTGCGCAACGAAGCCGAAACCGCTGTTCTCATGAACCTGCTGGTAGGTGAGCGCTGGATCCGACTCAGTGCGGCTGCGCTTGCTTCAGGGAATGGGAGGACCTACTGGAGCGGCTACTTCGCGGATGCAACGCAGGAGCAGGCGCAGCT
This sequence comes from Stenotrophomonas sp., assembly GCF_050737075.1. GTDB lineage: Bacteria > Pseudomonadota > Gammaproteobacteria > Xanthomonadales > Xanthomonadaceae > Stenotrophomonas. The sequence goes on along the minus strand of NZ_JBOHXV010000034.1, from coordinate 7,084 downwards.
GGATGCACTGGCCACCGCGAAGGTGCAGGCCGAACTCGCGGCCAACACCAAGGCGACCTTCCTGGCGACCATGAGTCATGAGATCCGCACGCCCATGAGTGGGCTGGCGGGGTTGCTCGAGTTGTTGAGTCGCAGCGGACTGGCCGCAGAACAACGACGCATGCTGGAGCTGGCAATAGCGGCCGCGCGCTCGCTGCGGCTGCTGCTGGACGACATCCTGGACTTCAGTCGCATCGAGTCCGGACGCCTGCAGGTTGAGACGACCGACATCAGGCCGCGTGACCTCCTGTGCGAGGTCGGCCTGTTGATGTCGGGTATCGCAGAGCAGAAGGGCGTGGGCTTCGAGTGCCACATCGACGCCCGACTTGCCGGCATTCTGAGGGGCGATGGCGCGCGGATTCGGCAGATCGTCATCAACCTGCTCAGCAACGCGATCAAGTTCACCGAGCGCGGCCATGTCGCGTTGCGCGCCGTCGTGGTCGCCGAGGCGGACGGCGTGCAGTCGTGGGCGGTCGAAGTGTCCGACACCGGCATCGGGATTCCCGAAGACGCGCTGGCCGCGCTGTTCCAGCCTTTCGTACAGGCGCACTCCAGTGCGGAGGCGCGAACTAGTGGGTCGGGCCTGGGGCTGGTGATCGCCCGTCGACTTGCCGAGCTGATGGGGGGAAGCGTCTCGCTCACCAGCAAGGTGGGTCGCGGGACCACGGCGCGCCTGGATCTGCACAACACCATTGTCGAACGCGACGACACGCATGTGGCACTGATTGGAAAGAAGGTGCTGCTGCTCTGCGACGATGCCATCGTCCATGCTGACATTCGCGCTGATCTCAGCACGCTTGGCATGATCCTGGTCACGGATGCCGCGGATGCGGACGTCATCATGACCGATGAGGGCGATGGCGCTACCGGAAGGCCGGTCGTGACCCTGATCATGGCGACCCCTCTGGCGACGCTGAGCGCGACGCAGCTTTCGCTGGCATGTGAGCCCGTGCTCTTTACCGCCGTGCGCGATGTATGTCTCAGGGCATTGGGCGGTGACGCGCCTCAATCCACCTCCATCGACACTCGAAGCGAGCTATTCCACGCCGAGGGAAACGCGCCAGTCGTGCTCGTTGCGGAAGATGATCCGACCAGCCAGGTCCTCATCCGGGGCCAGCTTGCGGAGCTGGGCTGTGTGTGTGACGTGGTGGGCGACGGCGTGGAGGCCCTGCTTGCGCTGGAGACGGGCCGTTATGACCTGCTGATTACCGACATGGGAATGCCCCGGCTGGATGGCGTTGGCCTCGCCAGGGAGATTCGTCTGCGGGAGCAGGCCACAGGCTCGAGACTGCCCATCATGGCGCTGACCGCGGGTGCCTTCCGCGAGGACGCCCAGCGTTGCCTGGATGCAGGGATGGATGGTCACCTGAGCAAGCCAGCCTCATTGGCAGAACTCTCCGCCGCCCTGAAACGGTGGTTGGATCCCTCGCAGCCTTCCGAGCGTCGCATCCCGGTCGCCGCCAAGGTGTCAGCTAAAACAGTGCCGGAGAGCGTGATACAGGCGTTCTCCAGCGATGCGCACAATCTGCGCGATGAAATGGACGCTGCCCTGCGCGCGGAAGATCCGCGCGAGATGGAGCGCGCACTGCATCGCATCGCCGGCGCGCTTGCCTGTGTGGGACATACCTCCACGGCACAGCGCATCCGGCGCGTGATCGCCCTCATCGAGTCCGATGGCGTGGCCGCCCATCGCCCGGAGTTAGTCGAACTTCACAATGAAGTGATGCGCTGCATAAACGCGACGGTAAAGGCCGCACTTTCTGCCTGAACGCCAGATGAGAATTGAATGTCACCGATGAGAGGTATCTCATTTCTCTGGACGGGGAGTATCAACAAACTACGTCCACCTGCTGCGGCAAGCACTTCGCTTCTCGCGAAAGGTCGATCAGACAGCTTTATCACTCCCTGAAACCACTAGTTAGGATGTATCAAATGAAGAAGACCATCATCACCGCTGCCCTCGTTGCCATCGTTGGCGGCGTTGCTCCGTCCGCCTTTGCCGCCGACGGCAAGATCGCCTTCAAGGGCCTGGTCAACGACGTGACCTGCTCGGTCACCGGCGGCGCCGGCACCGACGGTGCTGCGAAGGATTTCACCGTGACCCTGGACACCGTGTCGAAGACCGCCCTGGCCGTTGCCGGCGCGCGCGCTGGTGACAAGGCGTTCTCCGTGCAGGTCGGCGGCGCTGGCGAAGCCGGTTGCACCAACGGCAAGCTGGTGAGCCTGAAGTTCGAGCCGGCGCAGAGCCCGGTCGACTCGGCCACCGGCCGCCTGATCAACCAGGCTGGCACCGGCGCGGCTGAGTTCGTGCAGATCGGCCTGCTGGACAAGGAAGGCGCCGACATCAATCTGGTCGACGGCAGCGGCAACCCGGTTGCCACCATCGCCGGCAACACCGCGACCCTGGACTACTTCGCCCAGTACTACGCCGCTAAGGAAGGCGTGACCTCGGGTACGGTCGACACCTTCGTGATGTACTCGGCCGGCTACAACTGATCCCAGTTGTTTCCGCCAGCGCGGGGCTGGTGTTCCAGCCCCGCGTGTTTTTCCGTCCATTCCACCGTCATAGGGCAGGAATCAACATGAACGTCATTGCTCGATTCGCTTCGCTTCTTCTGCTTGCTGGTTGCGGCATTTCAGCCGCTCACGCCGGTACCCAGATCGTTGGCACGCGTGTTGTGTACGGGGCAGCCGACCGTGATGTCTCGGTTAGAATCCTGAATACCGGCGATTCGCCGCGTCTGCTGCAGGCCTGGGTGGATGATGGCGACGAACGGCAGACTGCCGAAACGTCCAAGGCGCCTTTCCTGGTGACGCCCCCGGTGTCCCGCGTGGAGCCCGGCAAGGGCCAGTCGCTGCGCCTCATGTTTACAGGTGCCCCGTTGCCGCAGGACCGTGAATCGGTGTTCTGGCTGAATGTGGTGGAAGTGCCGCCCAAGCCGGAGGTCAAGGAAGGCGAATCTGCCAACCATCTCCAGTTTGCCGTACGTACGCGTATCAACATCTTCTACCGGCCTACGGCATTGCCGGGCGATCCCAAGAGCTCGATCGACACGCTTGCGTGGCGTCTGGTCGGCAGCAACGGCAAGATGGCCCTGGAGTGCACCAACAACAGTGCCTTCAACGTGTCCTTCGCCGATGTGCGTCTGAAGGGCGCGCCTGACAAGAAGAACGATGCAACCGGCGGCGGCATGTGCCCCGCGAAGGGCACCGCAACGTTCGACGTCCACGGTGGCAGCGAGAGCGGTCGCCTGACGTTCCAGTCCATCGATGACTACGGCGCGTTCCGCGACGGTGAAGCGGCGTATACCCGCTGATCCTCCTTGTTCAGCGTGATGTAGTGCCAGAATTCCAAGCCCCTTAACTCGGAGGGGCGGTGGAGTGCGGCTTCGCGCAGGCCATCTGCGCCTGTCAATCCGCATTCCAGGCCGCGCTGTAAAGCAGTACGCGGCGCCTGACAACCTCGCGCTGCGACACGCAGCGCGTCGGTCAGACAGAAAATGCGACATTGCACCTGCCCCACGGGTAGTGCTGCGTTCGGCGGCCTCGCCGAAACCAGACCGCGTATTCGATCAATTCCGCAGCCATTAACTTCCGGCCGCTCTTTCCGGCTGTTTGGCGGAGCGTGCGCGGGGGAAATCAAGTTTATCCAGATTGATCGATGGCCTCGTGTTCGAGGTCCATCAATTCGGTCCATCTGGCTCGCAGCGACGCGCGTAAATGCGTCATTTATCTGCGTGAGAAGGCTGGAAACCCTGAATGATCCGGTACCGCGGCAGATCGCTCGTGAGATTGCTCTCATTTCTACCGCAGGCCGCAGTTTGCAGAATGTTTCCATGGTTCAGGGCGGAAGTTTCAGGTCGCGAACCTAAATGTTCGGTAGTTCAGATATTCAGATATTCAAGCGTTATTCCATTCGAGCACCCAGGCACCCAACGATGCGAGCTGACGAAACCATGGCCATGAAGAAATCCAGCGACCAGCGCTTCGTAGCCTTGCGTGGTGTGCGCCATGCCCGCCTGGCGCGATCCATTCTGACGGTACTGGCTGCTTCGCCGGCCGCCGCCGTATTTGCAGCGCCGTCGCCGTCGCCCTCTCCGTCTCCGGCCCCGCAGTCGGTGGAGTTCAGTGCGGCCTTCCTCGGCGAGACCGCACAGACCATCGACATCTCCCGGTACGAGAAAGGCAACCCGATGCTTCCGGGTACCTATCGCGTCGACCTGTACGTCAACGAGCGCCTGGTGTCGCGTGAACGCATCGAGTTCATCGCGGACGCCGAGGGCGGCTCCGCGCGTCCCTGCGTGGATCGGGCGCGGCTGACGGTCATGGGCGTGGATGTGGCAAAGCTGGAAGCGGCCGGTGCCGACCTCGGTGGCGAGTGCCTGGATCTGGCGCAGCTGATTCCCGATGCGACGATCAGCGCCGACTCCGGCGAACTGCGCCTGACCGTGTCCATTCCCCAGGTTGCGATGGTGCGCAACCCGCGTGGCTACGTGGATCCTTCGCTGTGGGAGCGCGGCGTGAACGCGTTCACGCTTGGCTACAACTTCAATGCCACCGATCTTCAGGGCGGTGCACAGGGGCGTCGCAACGCCTACCTGGGCCTGGAAGCCGGTCTGAATGTCGGTGGCTGGCGCATCCGCAACCAGTCCAACTATCGCTGGGCGGACGGCGACGGCGCCGACTATCAGAACATCCGTACCTACGCCCAGCACGACGTTGATCGCCTGCAATCCACGCTGACCCTCGGCGATACCTTCACCTCCGGTCAGATCTTCGATTCGGTCGGTGTGCGTGGTGTCAGCCTGGCCACCGACGATCGCATGCGCCCGGACTCGATGACCGGCTTCGCGCCGACTGTCCGGGGCGTGGCCGAATCCAACGCGCGCGTCATCATTCGTCAGGCCGGCTTCATCGTCTACGAAACCCAGGTTGCACCCGGAAATTTCGAAATCACTGACATTGGCGCCACCGGCTATGGCGGTGACCTTGAGGTGACCGTCGTCGAGGCGGATGGTCGCGAACGCACCTTCGGCGTTCCGTTCGCCGCCGTGCCCAATCTGCTGCGCCCCGGCGTCTCCCGCTACGCGGTGACGGCCGGTGAAGTGCGCAATGGGCAGCTGAGCGACGCGCCCACCTTCGTGGAAGCGACCTACCAGCGCGGTATCAACAACGTGGTGACGGCCTATGGTGGCGTGCAGGCCACTACCGATTCCAACCTGCACCGCAGTGCCGTGGTGGGGACGGCGCTGAATACCCCGATCGGCGCGGTGTCGCTGGATGTCACCGGTTCGCGTGCGCAGTTCGACAACGGCGCAGGCAGCCAGAGCGGCTACTCCGCGCGTGCCACGTACAGCAAGAGCATTCCCCAGACCAATACGGACTTCGCCCTGGCGGCGTACCGCTACTCGAGCGAAGGCTATCTGGGCCTCGGCGATGCGGCCACGCTCAATGATCACCTCAGTACCCGGGGCTTGTCGGCGTCGGATGTTGCGCGCCGGGCGGAGCGCAGTCGGTTCCAGCTGACGGTCAGCCAGAGTCTGGGTGACCGCGCGGGGCAGCTGCATGTCAGCGGCTCGCGCAACGCCTACTGGAGCGACCAGAACAATGAGATGACGTACAACGTCGGCTACAGCAACCGCTACAAGTCACTGTCCTACGGCGTGTCTGCCTCGCGCAGCGTCACGCCCGGTGGCCGCAAGGACGACTCGGTATACCTGAGCCTGTCGATGCCCCTGGGTCCCAGCACCGCAGGAAGCCGTGCCCCGACGATGACCCTGCAGGGCGCCCATGCGCCGCAGGGCAATTCGCTGATCGGTAGCGTGGACGGCACGTTTGGCCAGGAGGAACAGTATCGGTACGGCGTCAATGGGCGTGTTGGCACCGGTGACAACAGCGTAGCGGTGAGCACCGGTTGGCGTGCGCCGTATGCCACGCTGGGTGGCTCCTACACCAGCAGTTCGAACGGCACGCGCCAGGCGTCCGCCTCGGCATCGGGTGCCGTGGTTGTCCATTCCGGTGGCGTTACCCTGGCTCCCCAGCTGGGCGAGACGATCGGCATCATCGAGGCCAAGGGTGCCAAGGGCGCCCTCTTGGGCAGCAACAATGGCGTCAAGGTCGACGGTCGCGGCTACGCCATCACGACGTCGCTTTCTCCGTACCGCATGAACGACGTCGTGCTGGATCCCAAGGGGACCTCCGCGAACGTCGAACTGCAGGAATCCCGTCTGCAGGTGGCCCCGCGAGCCGGTGCAGTGGTACCCGTGAAGTTCCAGACCACTACGGGCATGGCCTACCTCCTCCAGCTGGTCCAGATAGACGGCAATCCGGTTCCGTTCGCGGCCGAAGTCCTGGATGCCGGTGGCAACAACGTCGGCTATGTAGGCCAAGGCGGGCAGGCGCTGGTGCGCCTGTCGGACGACGGCGCCAGCGCACTCTCCGTGAACTGGGGTGACGGCGCCGGTAGTTGCCAGATCGATTGGTCACCGGGGGCCAGCAAGACGGCCGACCAGTCCATGCAAGCCATCAACGCGGAATGCCGCACCCTTTAGTTCAGGTTTCGTGCGCTGGCCGCGACGCGCCATGCCGGAACTACACCCTACCATCACCAGAAAAGTGACTTACAAGATGAACAGGATTGCTACCTCAACTGCGTTGCTCGCAATCGCCGGCTTCTTTGCGAATTCTGCGTCGGCTGCCGATGGCCGCATCACACTCAGTGGCTCGATCGATTCGGTCACCTGCTCGGTGCGCGGTGGCACAGGCACGGACGGGAGTGACGGTGACTTCACTGTCAATATGAGGAGTGCCACGCAAGCCGAACTCGCCAACGACGGCGACATGGCAGGCTACACCCAGTTCTCCCTGATTGTGGGCGGTGCGGGCCAGGCAGGCTGCACCAATGGAAAGGTGGCGAAGTGAATCGCCCAGGGTTTTGTAGACAGTCGTCAGCCGTTTAGTGCGTACTGCTTCTCGAACTCTACCGGGGACAGCCCGTCGTTGGAACTGTGCCGCCGTTTTGGGTTGTAAAACATCTCGATGTACT
>NZ_JBOHXV010000033.1:0-43837 GCF_050737075.1 Stenotrophomonas sp. | reverse complement strand
GCTTGTCGGCTGTGCGTCGGCAGCCCCGCGAACGGTCACTGCCCCAGATGCGCCACGTGCGCTCACCGGTGAGAGCCCGGTGCAGGTGACCTGGACCGATCCGGCCCAGTTCACCGAAATCCGCAACAGCCCCAACCGATTTGAGGCTCAAAGCGGCAACTGGGTCTACCAGCTGGCGTCGTATCTGCGCAGCAGCGCGGCCAAACGGCTGGCGCCGGGCCAGACCCTGGAGGTGAAGATCACCGACATCAAGCGCGCGGGCGACTTCGAGCCGCAGCATGGCCCGCGCACCAGTGACATCCGGATCATGCGTAACATCTACCCGCCGCGGATCACCCTCAGCTTCGTGCTGCGCGACGCCAGTGGCGGCGTGATCAGGGAGAGCAGCGAGGAGAAGCTGATCGACATGGGCTACCTGAGCAACACCGGCCTGTTGAGCAACAACGATCCGCTCCGGTATGAGAAGCGGATGCTGGACGACTGGCTGCGCCGCCTGCTGCCGTCTACTGCCCGCTGACCTCACGCGCCACCCGCTTCACCGCGCAGGGCAGCTGGTAGGCACTCACGTTGCACAGCGGGGCCAGCACGTCCAGGCGGGGCGCATCGCCCCACAGCGTCACGGTGCTGCCCACGCCTGCCTGCGGCAGGTCGGTGAGGTCCACGGTGAGCATGTCCATCGACACCCGGCCGATCAGATGGCCGGGTTGGCCATCAATCTGCACCGGGGTGCCGTTGGGGGCGAACTGCGGGTAGCCATCGGCATACCCCAGCGCCACCACGCCCACCCGGGTAGGCCGCTCCGCCACGAAGCGGGCGCCGTAGCCGACCGGTTCGCCGGCGGCGATCTCGCGGGTGGCGAAGATCTTCGACTGCATCGTCATCACCGGGCGCAGGCGCTCGGTGAAGGCGTTGTGCGCCTGCAACGGGTTCGCCCCGTACAGCATCAGGCCCGGGCGTACCCAGTCGCTGCGCACGTCCGGCCAGCCCAGCAGGGCGGGCGAATTGCACAGGCTGGTTTCGCCGGCCAGCCCCTCGATGGCGCTGGCAAACGTGGCGGCCTGCTCGCGGGTACGCGGGCTGTCCAGCTCGTCGGCACGGGCCATGTGGCTCATCAACACCATCGGCGCCACCTGCGGCAGCGCGGACAGGCGCGCATGCGCGGCGCGGAAATCGGCCGGGGCCAGGCCCAGCCGGTGCATGCCGCTGTCCAGCTTCAGCCAGATCTGCAGCGTGGCCTCGGTCTGGAAGGCCTCCACGGCGTCCACCTGCCACGGGGCGGCCACCGCGAACCACAGATCGTGCTGCACGATCAGCGGCAGTTCGGCGGCGTCGAAGAAGCCTTCCAGCAGCAGGATCGGCGTGCTGATGCCGGCCTGGCGCAGTTCCAGCGCTTCTTCAATGCAGGCCACGCCGAACGCGTCGGCCTCGCCCTCCAGCGCGCGCGCGCAGACCACTGCGCCGTGGCCGTAGGCATCGGCTTTTACGGCGGCCAGGGTCTTGCGGCCGCCACCGAGTTCACGGGCCAGGCGGAAGTTGGAGCGCAACGCATCCAGGTCGATCAACGCGCGGGCTGGACGCATGGGGCAGGTTCACTGTGTTGGACGGAGGCGGCGTGGTGGCCGCCGTAACGGAAGATATCCAGGCCTTCGGTGCTGATCTGCGGCTGGCGCGCGTTCATCAGGTCGGCGAGGTAGCGGCCCGAGCCGCAGGCCATGGTCCAGCCCAGCGTGCCGTGGCCGGTGTTGAGGAACAGGTTGCGGTACGGGGTGGCACCCACCACCGGCGTGCCGTCCGGGGTGGCCGGGCGCAGCCCGGTCCAGAACTCGGCGCGCGAGAGGTCGCCGCCCTCGGGGTACAGGTCGCGCACCACCTTCTCCAGCGTGGCACGGCGGCGCGGCGACAGCGACAGGTCGAACCCGCCCACTTCGGCCATGCCGCCCACGCGGATGCGGTCGTCGAAGCGGGTCACGGCCACCTTGTAGCTTTCGTCCAGGATGGTCGAGGTCGGTGCCATCGCCGGGTTGGTGATCGGCAGCGTCAGCGAATAGCCCTTCAGCGGGTACACCGGCAGCTGCATGCCCAGTGGCGCCACCAGCGACGGCGAGTAGCTGCCCAGCGCGACCACGTAGCGGTCGGCGGTTTCCAGCTTGCCGTCGATGCGCACGCCGGTGATGCGGTCGCCGTCGGTTTCCAGGCCCGCGATGTCCTGGTCGAAGCGGAACTCGACCCCGGCATCGATCGCCATCTGCGCCAGGCGGCGGGTGAACAGCTGGCAGTCGCCGGTCTGGTCGCGCGGCAGGCGCAGCGCGCCCACCAGGGTGTCGGCCACGCCGGCCAGCGCCGGCTCGTGGGCGATGATGCCGGCGCGGTCCAGCACCTCATACGGCACGCCGTATTGGGCCAGCACCTCGATGTCCTGCGCGGAGGCGTCGAGCTGCTGCTGGGTGCGGAACAGCTGGGTGGTGCCCAGATCGCGGCCTTCGAATTCGATCCCGGTCTCCGCGCGCAGCTCGTTCAGGCAGTCGCGGCTGTATTCGGACATGCGCACCATGCGCGCCTTGTTGATCGCATAGCGCTCATGGGTGCAGTTGCGCAGCATCTGCGCCAGCCAGCGGTACTGGTGCCAATCCAGGCCCGGGCGGATCGCCAGCGGGGCGTGCTCGGAGAACAACCACTTCACCGCTTTCAGCGGGACCCCGGGGGCGGCCCACGGCGAGGTGTAGCCGAACGAGAGCTGGCCCGCGTTGGCGAAGCTGGTTTCCAGCGCCGGACCGGGCTGGCGGTCCACCACCGTGACTTCAAACCCGGCCTGCCGCAGGTACCAGGCACTGGTCGTGCCGATCACCCCACTGCCAAGGACTAGAACGCGCATCTCACCTCTCCGACCGGATCATTCCCTGCACTGGAGCGTGCCGGGACCATAATTGAGGAAGTATATGCGGCCCAAACCAATCGTTTTTCCTGTTTTTTGAAGCACAGGCAGGGTATTGTCCCGGCAACATCCCCGACAGGTTGACGCGAATGGCCGTGAAAGCCCGCGAGCTGGACAAGATCGACCGCAAGATCCTGCGCATCCTGCAGGACGAAGGGCGCATCTCCTTCACCGAACTGGGCGAGCGCGTGGGCCTGTCCACCACCCCGTGCACCGAACGCGTGCGGCGGCTGGAACGCGATGGCGCGATCACCGGCTACTACGCCCGGCTGGACCCGCACTACCTCAAGGCCAGCCTGCTGGTGTTCGTCGAAATCAGCCTGGCCTACAAGTCCGGCGACATCTTCGAGGAGTTCCGCCGCGCCGCACTGAAGCTGCCCAACGTATTGGAATGCCATCTGGTCTCGGGCGATTTCGACTACCTGCTGAAGGCGCGCATCAGTGAGATGGCTTCGTACCGCAAGCTGCTCGGCAGCACACTGCTGACGTTGCCGCATGTGCGCGAATCCAAGAGCTACATCGTGATGGAAGAGGTCAAGGAAACCTTGACGCTGCCCATTCCGGATTAAGGCGCCCAAATGCAAAAGGCGGCGCGCTTGCGCGCACCGCCCGTGTAGCTGCCGACCAGCCGCATCAACGCTGCTGTTTCTGGTCCTGGTGGCGCTGGTCCTGCTGTTTGCCACCCTTCTGGTTCTGCTGATCCCATTGCTGCTGGTTCTGCTGGCCCGGCTTCTGGTTCTGCTGGCCCTGCTGTTCCTGCGGCATCTTGCCGGGATTGCCCTTTTGCTGATTAGACATGACTACACCTTCTTAGCTTGGGGATGCGCGGTGTTGCGGCGCACGTACAGCGTCTCGCGAATCCGGTTAATCGCAGGCGAAATAGAAGTGAGCTGTGGCGTTGACACTCATGACTGCGGGCGTTGGTTGTGAAACGTTCATGCATCAGGGTTTGATGCGTTGCCCATCGCCACTTGGCACCGCGTCGTAGTAGCGGCCCGTGCGCGTGTCGAGCACGCGGTTCGGACCGGCCTGCTGCATACCCGGCACGATCCGGCCGTTGCGGTCGTAGACCTTCGGCGGCGCGGTGGTGGCGGGCGGCGTGGGCGGCACCACCTGCGCCGGCCCCTGGCTCTGGATCGGGTGGGTGCGCAGTTGCTGCGTGGTCTGCGCCGGCGTGGGTACCGGCGTCGGGGTCGCGGTCGGCACGGGGCTGGTCACCGGGCTGGGCACCGGCCTGGTATCAGTGGGATTGCGTGGCGCTGCAATCTGCGCGGCCGCGCCCAGCGGCAGCAGCACCAGCAGCGACAGGCCAAGCCAGGGAAGGCGGTTCATGGCGGCAGGCTCACGACGGGACAGGCATTCACCCTGCGCCAGCGCGCGTGTCAGCACCATGAACGCCCCTGCCGCTTGCCCCCATCGCCGGCCGCCCCCATTTCTCCGCTACCCCTACGAGGACTGCCCATGACCGCCTTCGACCTCTCCCCGCCCAGCGACGCCCAGCGCCAGGCGCTGATCGCCGGGCTCAGCGCCGACGAACAGCGGGTGCTGCTGCACCACGGCACCGAGGCCCCGTTCTGCGGGGTGTTCCTGGACAACAAGCAGGACGGCGTCTACGGCTGCCGGCTGTGCGGCCTGCCGCTGTTCCGCTCCAGCACCAAATTCGACTCCGGCACCGGCTGGCCGAGCTTCTTCGCGCCCTTCGACGCGGCCCATGTCCACGAAATCCGTGATGTCAGTCATGGCATGGTGAGAACTGAAATCGTTTGCGCCCGCTGTGATAGCCATCTCGGCCATGTGTTCCCGGATGGCCCGCCGCCCACCTTCGAGCGCCACTGCCTCAATTCGGTCTCGCTGTCGTTCACTCCGAACGGCCAGCCGTATCCGGATCCGCTGCAGCGCGGCGGGGCCGAGGCCCAGCCGGCGGGCTGATCAAAAGTGTGACGTCCGACTAACGCCCCCTTCAGAATGTACGCGCCAGGCCGACATGGAGATATCCCCCTCTACCGTGTCGGCCCCATGCTCATCCTTGTTGGCTTCGTCATCGTCATCGTCAGCGTGCTCGGCGGCTATCTCGGCGCGCACGGCAAGCTGGGCGCCCTGTGGCAGCCTTACGAGCTGGTCATCATCGGTGGTGCGGCGCTGGGCGCGTTCCTGGTCGGCACCCCGATCAAGACCGTCAAGCAGACCCTGCAGGCCTCGGTGGGCGTGTTCAAGGGCCCGCGCTACAAGCAGCAGGACTACATCGATGTCCTGAGCCTGCTCTACGAACTGCTCAACAAGGCCCGCCGCGAGGGCTTCATGGCGCTGGAAGACCACGTCGAACGCCCCGGCGACAGCGCCATCTTCGCCAACTACCCCAAGGTCCAGGCCGACCACCACCTGGTGGACTTCATGACCGACTGCCTGCGCCTGATGATCGGCAGCAACATCGAACCGCACGAGCTGGAACCGCTGCTGGAAATGGAGCTGGAAAAGCACCACGCCGAGGCGATGCAGCCCTCGGCCGCCCTCAACAAGGTCTCCGACGGCCTGCCCGGCTTCGGCATCGTGGCCGCGGTGCTGGGCATCGTGATCACCATGGGCTCGATCGGCGGTGCCATCGAGGAAGTGGGTGCACACGTGGCAGGCGCCCTGGTCGGCACCTTCCTGGGCATTCTGCTCGCCTACGGCTTCGTCAGCCCGCTGGCCGCCGCCGTGGAAGCGCGCGCCGAGCAGGACAGCCGCATCTATGAGTCGGTGAAGACCGCCCTGCTGGCCTGCCTGCGCGGCTACAACCCGAAGATCGCGCTGGAATTCGCCCGCAAGACGTTGCCGTCGCACGTCCGCCCGGGCTTCAGCGAATTCGAAGCGCACCTGAAGACGGTCAAGTAAGGCACCGCCATGGCCGAGAACAAACCCACCGTCATCGTCCGCCGGGTCAAGAAGGGCGGCCACGCCGCCCATCATGGTGGTGCGTGGAAAGTGGCGTATGCCGACTTCGTGACCGCCATGATGGCGTTCTTCCTGGTGCTGTGGCTGATGGCGGCCACCACCAAGCCCGAGCGCGCGGCCATTTCCGAGTACTTCCGCAACCCCAGCCCGTTGTCCGGGCAGAGCTCGACCCCGGCCCCCGGCATGGCCGGCCCGGGCGGTGCCAGCACCTCGATGATCAAGCTGGGCGGCGCCACCGATGTCTCGCGCGGCAACAGCAACGACCCCTTCCAGAATCAGCAGGCCGAGCGCCCGGTGCCGCAGCAGGACGAGCGTGAGCGCGAGAAGAAGCAGCTGGAAGTGCTCAAGCAGGAGCTGGAAGAGGCGATCAGCAAGAGCCAGGCGCTGGAGCCGTTCAAGGACCAGCTGCTGCTGGACCTGACCCCGGAAGGCCTGCGCATCCAGATCGTGGACAAGCAGAATCGGCCGATGTTCGACATGGGCAGCGCGGCGCTCAAGCCGTACACGCGCGAGATCCTGCGCGAGCTGTCGCAGTTCATCAACCACGTGCCCAACCGGATCAGCATCACCGGCCACACCGACACCACCGCCTACAACGCCGCCCACGGCTACAGCAACTGGGAGCTCAGCGCCGACCGCGCCAATGCCGCCCGGCGCGCCCTGCTCGATGGCGGCATGAGCGACGACAAGGTCACCCGCGTGGTGGGCCTGTCGTCCTCGGTGCTGTTCGACAAGACCCAGCCGGACAACCCGATCAACCGCCGCATCAGCATCGTGGTGATGACCAAGGCCGCCGAGGCCGCCGCGCTGGCCGGTTCCGGCCAGCAGGTGGCGCTGTCGCCGGCCGTGCAGGACCCGGACATCCACGCCAGCCAGGCCGCGCCGGCCGTGCCGGTGCCGGTACCCGTGCTGGCCCCGGCCGCCGCGCCCGCCGCCGCCTCGCCCTGAGGCGGTCGGCGGGCGGGACGGCCATGCCGGCGTGACGACCAACGGTCGTTACCTACCGGGGTCACGCCATGCCGCTGCGCCCCGGTAGGGTCGCGCCCCAGCCGACTGCCGATACCGCTGCAACGCTCGATGTCGGCATGAAAACGCCCTGAAACAGCGCCTTCACTGGCCGCACGGCCGGCGCTCCCCAGCATCCCTCCCCGGCCGGCACTACAATGGCGGTCTTTCCCCTCAAGACAGACCGAGTCCATGTCCAAGCAGTCCAAGGCCAAGCGCGACAAGCGCAAGAAGCTCCAGCCCAAGCGCCCGATCAACCGCCTCAACGCCCAGCAGTCGGTGCAGAACCATGCCGTGCTGACCAACGAAGAAGGCCAGGTGGTCGCTGCTATCGGCCTGCAGGGCAACGAATGGCTGCTGGCCATCGGCGGCCAGACCATGGGCAACGCCGACAACCCGGTGCCGATGCTGGCCATGCTCAAGCACCTCTCCAACGTGCAGGAGAAGGAAGGCCGCAAGGTCACCCTGGAATACTCGACCCAGCTGCAGCAGCTGATCGACGACCTGGCCGCTGACGAAGGCACCACCGCCGACGAGTACCTGACCAAGCTGGTTTCCGAGTTCGAAGGCGTGGAAGGTGAGGAAGGCGACGAGGCCGACGACGCCGACAGCACCGCCGAAGACGCTCCGGTTGCCGACGACGCCGCTGCCGCAGAGGGCGACGCTGCCCCGGCCGCCAGCGACGACAAGCCGCAGGCCTGAGCCACGGCCACCCGGTGACGGTCTATATCGACGATGCGGTACACCCCTGGCGCGGCGAGCGCTGGGCGCATCTGATGGCCGACACCCTGCCCGAGCTGCACGCCATGGCGGCGCAGCTCGGCATTCCCCGGCGGGCGTTCCAGAACCGCCGCAGCGGCGCCCACTACGACGTGCCCGCCCCGCTGCGCCTGCAGGCCATCGCGCTGGGCGCGACGGCGATTTCCAGGCATACCGACCGGGCCCTGGTAAAAGCGGTCATCGCCAACGCAAGGACGCAGTACGACGGGTAGCCCCGGCCGTTGGCCGGACACCGCGCGCAGCGCGGCACAAACATCCGGAACCGATGCGTTGCAGCGCCGAACATCCAACCGGCGTTTAGACCCCGGCGGAACCGCGTGTCAGGCGTTCATGGTGGATCAGAACGGGTCCGACCCCGGCCGCACTTCCACGCCCAGCAGCGAGCACAGCGCCAGCATGGCGTCGTCGTCGCGCTGCAGCGCCATCCAGCCGGCCAGGCCACCGTTGCCGGTGTCCACGCTCCACAGCGAGTAGTTGTTCTCGCGCAGGCGGTCGTAGGCGGTGCCCATCAGCCGGGGCGCGTCCACGGCGGCGGCGAAGTCCTCATCATCCAGATCGCCGCCCCAGTCCAGCTGCAGGTTCCAGCGCGCGGCCAGCTCGTTGACGGCAGACATCAACGCATCGGCATCCTCGCGGTCCACCTCGAACCCGGACTGCCAGGCAATGGCGGCCATCAACGGCGGCAGCCAGTCGGCCTCTTCGTCGATCTCCTCGCCGCTTTCCAGCAGCGCCTCGCGCCAGCGGTTGAACTGCTGCAGCCCCAGCTCTTCATCACCGGGATTGATCAGCACGAACAGGTTCCAGATCCGCGCCTCGAAATCGTCTTCGTCGAAGTCGCGCTCGTCTTCCTCGAAGTCGAAATAATCGCTGTTGTCGGGCATGGCCGGTATTCCTGGAGACAGGCAGGCATTCTGCCGTGCGCGGGCGTTGGCAGGAAGCGAAATTCGGCCGTGGCACCGCTACGGTTTATCCTGTGCGCCTGAAGACGGCCGTGGTGGCCGTCAGCATCCGGCACCCATGAGCGATACCCCTCCCGATCACCTGGCGATCAACCCGGCCAGCCCCTTCCACGATGCCGCTGCGCTGGAGCGCGGCGTGGGCATCCGTTTCAACGATGTCGAGCGCGACAACGTCGAGGAATACTCGGTCAGCGAAGGCTGGGTCCGCGTGCAGGCCGGCAAGGCCCGCGACCGCCGCGGCAACCCGATGACCATCAAGGTCAAGGGCACTGTGGTGGCGTATTACCTGGATCAGAAGCCCGAGGCCTGATTTCGGGCCGAGGGCGTAGAGCCACCCCATGGGTGGCTGTTCTTCGTTCCGGCACCGCGCAGCCACCCATGGGGTGGCTCTACAGTCACTCCCGTTGCCGCGTTTCCAGCAGGTCCAGGTTGCGGATCAGCCGGCGCGCGATCTCGTCGGAGATCCGCCCGCGCCGGGTCAGCCGGAACAGCTCCTCGCGCTCGGCGGTGAGCCCCGCGGTGCGCAGCTGGCGGTAGCCCTGCTCCATGCGCCGCACCTTCTCCGGGTCGCTGTCGGGGCCCTGCTCCTTCTCCAGGTTGCGCTGGTACAGCAGGCTCACCCGCGACGCCGCGTCGTTGTAGAGCTGCACGTTGTCGGTGGTCTGGTTCTGCACCAGCTGCTGGCGCATGCGCTCCACCCCGGCCAGCGCCGCCTTGGACGCCAGCCGCCGGGCCAGGTCCTCTTCCTTGCGCTCGCCCGAATCGGCCGGCAGTTCCAGCCCCTTGAGCAGGCGCGGCAGCGCCACGCTGGCGCCCACCAGCGACACCAGGATCACCGCCGCCGCCAGGAAGATCACCAGGTCACGTGCCGGGAAGGCACTGCCGTCCGGCAGGAACAGCGGCAGGGTCAGCACGCCGGCGAGCGTGATCGCACCGCGCACACCGGCCAGCGAGGTGGCCACCACGATCCGCCAGGAGGTGCCGGGGCGTGCCTCGCCGCGATGGCGCGCGCGCAGCACGCTCCAGCGCAGCGACAGCCACACCCAGGCCAGGCGCAGCAGCACCAGCGCCAGGTTGATCACCACCACGTACACCAGCAGCCACCACGCGCTGTGGTGGCCGCTTTCGCTCACGGTGGTGATGGCGCGGTCCACGATGCCGGGCAGCTGCTCGCCGAGCAGCACGAACATGATGCCGTTGAAGCTGAACTGCAGCATGTTCCACACCGCCGTGCGCTGCACCCGCATGCTGCCCGAGACGCGGCCGGTGAGCTCCACATAGCTCATGGTGATGCCCGCCGCCACGGCGGCCAGGATGCCCGAGGCATTGGCCTCTTCGGCCAGCAGGTAGGCGGCGAACGGAATCAGCAGGTTCACCAGCAGCGCCGCGCCGGGCTCTTCGCCGAAGCGCCGCCACAGCCAGCGCTGGAAGGTGGACACGCCCAACGTGACCGCCACGCCGATCACCAGCCCCGCCACCGCCACCCACAGGAAGGTGAGCGAGGCGGTGGCCAGCGAGAATGTGCCGGTCATCACCGCGGCCACCGCGAAGCGGAAGCAGACCAGGCCGGAGGCATCGTTCAACAGCGACTCGCCTTCCAGGATGTGCATCAGCCGCTTGGGAATGGGCGCGCGCGAGGCGATCGAACTGACCGCCACCGGATCGGTCGGCGAGATGATCGCCGCCAGCGCGAACGCCACCGCCAGCGGCATCACCGGAATCATCCAGTGGATGAGCAGGCCCGCGCCGATCACGGTGAACACCACCAGCCCGAACGCCAGCTCCAGGATCACGCCCTTGTCGCGGAACAGGCCTTGTTTTGGAATGCGCCAGCCGTCCAGGAACAGCAGCGGCGGCAGGAACAGCAGGAAGAACATCTCCGGTTCCAGCGCGTGGCCGCGGTTGAATACACCGGAAATGACGGCGCCAAGGCCGATCTGCACCAACGGCAGCGGCAGCGACAACGGCAGTACGCGGACCAGGTAGCCGCTGGCGACTACCGCCACCAGCATCGCCAGGACGACTTCAATCGTATGCATGCATTTTCCAGAGAGCCTGGAAAAAAATTACCACACCCACCCCGAACCGCGTACGACAGCGGTCGCCGCCGCTCAGTGTGCGGGCAGCAGGTGTGCCGCCGCCCAGGCGTGGAAATCGGCCTGCATCGGTGCGGTCAGCGCGTGGTCGACGGCATAGCCCTGCAGTTGATGCGCTACGCCGAGCGCCTGCAAGCGTGCCGATGCGGCGGTGGCCAGCGCGAAGGGCAGCTTGCTGTCGTGGTGGCCATGCAGGATCAGCCCCTGCACATCGCGCTGCGCGATATCGGCCGGAACCTGCGGTGCGATCTCCGGCAGGATGCGCCCGGACAGCACCGCGAAACGTGCGGCAACCTGCGGCGCGGTCAACGCCACACTGGCACTCATGATCCCGCCCTGGCTGAAACCGGCCACCAGCGTCTGCCGCGCGGCCAGCCCAAGCGCGGTCTGCTGCGCGCGCACGAAGTCCAGCAGCAGCAGCCGGCTGGCCTCGGCCTGGGCCGGGTCGATCACCGGCCCCTGCGCGCCGAACTGCACGGTGAACCAGCCAAAGGCATCGGGCCCGAACGCCAGCGGTCCGCGTGGCAGCACCACGTGCAGGCGCGGATCCAGCCCGTGCGCCAGCGGCAGCAGCGAGCGCTCGTTGCTGCCCACGCCGTGCATCAGCACCACCAGCCCCTGCGCGGGGCCGGTGGCCGGGCGCAGCACCGTGTGCAACGCGCTCATGCCGCCGCCTCGCCGTCGAAGCGGTAGATGTCCATCGCCAGCATGCCCGCGTCGATACCGGCGTCGATGCGCTGCGCGCCCAACACCTCGCTGCCTGCCGCACCCAGCGCGAAATGCAGCGGCTGGAAATGCTCGTCGGTGGGGTGCGCACGTTCGGCATGCGGCGCCTGGCGGCGGTAGTCGAGCAGTGCGGCGGTATCGTCGGCCTGCAGGCGCTGCTCCACCCATTCGATGAAGGGCCGCACGTACGGCGCCTCGCCCCCGCTCTGGTACTCGCGGAAGTCATGCAGGTTGTGGGTGATGCTGCCCGAACCGACCAGCAGCACGCCCTGCTCGCGCAGCGGCGCCAGCGCGCGACCCAGCGCGAACTGGTGGGCCGGGCCCTGCAGCGGCTGCAGCGCCAGCGGCACCACCGGAATGTCGGCCTCCGGGTAGAGCAGGCGCAGCGGCACCCAGGCGCCGTGGTCGAGGCCACGGGTCGGGTCCACGGCGGGCGCCAGCCCGGCGGCGGCCAGCCGCCGCGCGACCTCGGCGGCCAGTTCCGGGTCGCCCGGCGCCGGGTACTGCAGGTCGAACAGCGCCTGCGGGAAGCCGCCGAAATCGTGGATGGTGGGCGGCTTCGGGTGCGCACCCACCACCGGCTGGCGGGTCAGCCAGTGTGCCGAGGCCATCACGATCGCGCGTGGACGCGGCAGCTGCGCGGCCAGCTCGGCCAGCCGCACGCCCACCAGCCCCGGGTGCAGGGCGGTCATCGGCGAACCGTGGGAGATGTACAGCGAGGGCAGACGGGTCATGGCGGTGCTCCAGTGGGGACACGGCAACGGGCGGGGCCCGATGCCAGACCGCCAGCGTATTGCGTCCACCAGAGCGGATAAATACGATGATCCGACGCTGTTCATTACAGGATTCGCAACAATGGACACTCTCGAGGCGATGCGCGTGTTCGTGGCGGTGGTCGAGCGCAACGGCTTCAGCGCCGCCGCCCAGGCGCTGGAGATGTCCACCGCGGGCGTCACCCGCCAGATCGCCGCGCTGGAAAAGCGCCTGTCCGCGCGCCTGCTCAACCGCACCACGCGGCGGGTGAGCCCCACCAGCACGGGCGCTGCGTACTACGAGCAATGCGTGCAGCTGCTGGCGCAGTTCGATGCGCTGGAGGCGGGCATTGGCGCGCAGGCACTGGAGCCGTCGGGGCTGCTGCGCATCAATGCGCCGGTGAGCTACGGCATCGCCCGGCTGGGGCCGCTGCTGGCCGGCTATCGCCAGCGGTACCCGCAGGTGCAGCTGGATCTTTCGCTCTCCGACCGGCTGGTGGACATGGTGGAGGAAGGCTACGACCTGGCCATCCGCATCACCCGCCAACCCGGGCCGTCGCTGATCGCGCGCAAGCTGGCCGAAACCCGCATCAGCCTGTGCGCGGCGCCGGCCTACCTGGCTGCGCATGGTCACCCGCAACAGCCGGAAGACTTGGCCGCGCACGAATGCCTGGGCTACAGCTATTGGGGCGGCGGTGATGCGTGGCAGCTGCGTGGGCCGCGTGACGAGGTCGCGGTTGCGGTGCACGGCGGCGTGCGCGCCAACAATGGCGATGTGCTGCGCGAGGCGGCGATTGCCGGGCTGGGCATCATCGTGCAGCCGGACTTCCTGGTCGCCGACGCGTTGGCCGATGGCCGCCTGCAGCGGGTGCTGCCCGAATGGGACGTGCCTGCCATTGGCATCTATGCGGTGTACACCAGCCGCAGCCATCTGGCGCCGAAGGTGCGCAGCTTCATCGATTACCTGGTGGAGGCGTTGGCGGAACCGACGGGGTAACCCGATCGGGGGGCACCTACCGGGGCGGCGCCGACTGGGTTGCGCCGACTGGGTTGCGCCGACTGGGTCGCGCCGACTGGGTTGCGCCGACTGGGTTGCGCCGACTGGGTAGAGCCGACTGTTAGTCGGCTGCTCCCGCCGGCACACGTAAACCGCGCGCTTCGCGCGCAGCCGACTAACAGTCGGCTCTACCCAGTCGGCTCTACCCCGCCGGCTCTGCCTGCGTTGCGGTGGTCTCCAACCGCGCGATGACATCCACCAACGGTGCCGGCCGGCCGAGCAGATAGCCCTGCACCTGGTCGCAGCCGTGTGCGGCCAGCCACTGGTGCTGGCCCGGCGTTTCCACGCCTTCGGCGATGATGGTCAGCCCCATGCTGTGCCCCAGCGACAACAGCGCGCGGCAGATCGAGGCGTTGCGCGGGTTGGTTTCCACGTCCGCCACGAAGCTGCGGTCGATCTTCAGGATGTCCAGCGGCAGGTGCTGCAGGTAGGACATGTTCGAATAGCCGGTGCCGAAGTCATCCAGCGAAATGCAGATGCCCTGCTCGTGCATGCGCTGCATGGTCTGCTTGGCCTGGCCGGGTTTGCGCATCAGGCTGCTCTCGGTCAGCTCCACGTGCAGCGCGCCGCGGGCCAGCCCGAACTCCTGGCTGGCACGGCTGAACTCGGCCACCAGGTCGCTGTTGAAGAACTGCACGGCGGACACATTCACCGCAATCGGCAGGTCCCAGCCGGCGTCCACCAGCTGCCGCTGCGCCCGCGCGGCCTCGCGGATCACCCAGCGCCCGAGCGCCAGGATCAGCCCGGTGTCTTCGCACAGCTGGATGAACTCGCCCGGCGGAATGAAGCTGCCGTCGGACTGCGGCCAGCGCAGCAGCGCTTCCAGCGACGCCGGCGTGCCGTCGGTGGCGTGGCAGATCGGCTGGAAGTACAGCGCGAATTCGGCATCGATCGCGCTGTGGATGCGCCCCGCCAGGCGCAGCCGGTCGGCCAGCCGCGCACTCACCGCGCTGTCGAACCAGGCGATCACACTGCCTTCGTCGCGCGCGGCGTGGGCGGCCTGCGCGGCCATGCTGATGACCTGTTCGGCGCTGACCACATCGCCGTCGTACTTCACCGCCACGCCGATCCGCGGCTCGAACTGGTGCAGCCAGTCCTGCCCACGCACCGGCTCGGACACCGTCTGCACCAGCGTGTCCAGCGCGGTCTGGCGTTCGTGGTCGTCGCGGATGGCAAAGATGAAATCCTCCGCCGGCTGGAACGCCAGCAGCCCATAGCGCACGCCCAAGCCACCCAGGCGCTTGGCCATGGCCTGCAGCACCACCTCGCCGACCTCCCGGCCCAGTGTGTCGGCCACCAGCTGCAACCCGCGGAACTGCACGTAGGCGATGGTGTAGCTGCCGCCCTCCTCGTCCAGCTGCGCGGCCAGCGCGCGCGTGTTGAGCAGGCCCGTGGCCGGGTTGTGGGTGGCGTGGTAGGCCAGGTCGCGCTCGTAGGCCATGCGGTCGCTAATGTCCTCGGCCAGCACCAGGCACGCCTCGCGCCCGTCGAAATCCAGCCGGGAAAGGTGCGCGCGCACCTCGAACAGGGTGCCGTCCTTGCGCCGGTGCAGCCGCACCTTGGCATCCTGCAGCTCGCCGTTGGTGGCACTGGCGATGGCCACGCGGATTTCTTCCCAGCCTTCGCGCGGGCGGATGTCCAGGATGCTCATCGCCAGGAACTCGTCGCGGCTGTAGCCGTACTGGCGCACGGCCGCCTCGTTGACCTCCAGGAAGCGCAGCGTGTCCGGGTCGAATACCCAGAACGGCGCCGGGTTGCGGTCGAACAGCAGGCGGAACTGGCGCTCGGCCTGCTGCGCGCGCGCCAGCGCCTGCACCCGCTCGCTCACGTCGGTAAGCGCGCCGATCATGCGCCGCTCGCGGTCGGTCGCGCCGACCTGCTGCCCGCGTGCGGACACCCAGCGAATGTGCCCGCCGGGCAACACGATGCGGAACATCTCATCGAGCACGCCGTTGTTGGCGAAGGCATGGTCGAACGCCGCCTGCAGGCGCTGCGCGTCTTCGCGGTGCACGCGCTTGAAGAAGTCGGCCACCGGCAGCGCGTCGGCCTCGATCCCGAAGATCTCGCGCGCCAGCGGCGACCAGCGCAGCACCGCCGCGTCTTCGTCCACCGTCCACGTGCAGATCTTGCCGACCTGGTGGGCCATGTGCAGCTCGGCATGGCCGGTGCGCAGCTCCTCGCTCATCGCATCCTGGCGGCGGGTCGCGCGGCGAAGGCTGGTATAGACCAGCGCGAACGCGCCCCAATACAGCAGGAACAGGCCCACCGACGCCTGCACGTACGGCCACCATGGCGCCAGCACGTCCTGCCGACCCAGCCCGGCGTAGACCGCCAGCGGGTACTGGCCCAGCGTGGTCAGGGTGGAAATGCGCTCCACGTGATCGATCGGGCTGGTCTCGATGCCCAGCGGCGTCACCGCGTCGCGGCGCAGCATCTCGCGCCGCTGCAGGTCGAAGCGCTGCCCGGTGAGGCCTTCCTGATCGGGGCTGCGCGCCAGCACATGGCCGCCGGCATCGCTGATCGAGATGACCCCGTTGCGGCCGGTGTCCAGGCCGCTGATGATCGACTGCAGCTCGCTGGTATGCAGCCGGCTCAGCAGCCAGCGGTTCTCGCCCATGTGCAGGGCAAGCGGCAGCACCCAGCGCCGGCCGTCCAGCGGCTGCGGCGGGCCGAGGTAGAGGTAACTTTCCGCGCCACGGTGCGCGTCCACGGCCCACAGCGGCAGGTTCAGGTCGCCGCTGCCACTGGTCAGCGCGCGCCCGTGTTCGTCCACCACCACGATGCTGTCCAGTTCGGCATGCCGCTGCAGGACCCCGCCGATGGCGTCATCGAGCAGGTCAGGGGCCTGTTCCGGCACCCGTTCGAACAGCAGCGCACCATCGGCGGCAATGCCGCGCATGGCCCGTTCCAGGTTGCGCAGCTCCAGCCGCAGCAGCCGCTGCGAGCCGGCCGCCAGGGCCGAGCTCTGCCGCTGTGCCGCTTCCTGCCGGCGCTGGAAGTCGTTCACCAGCATGAGCACCAGGCCCACGCCCAGCAGCACGCCCAGGCCGATGCCCAGCGACACGATCGCCCGCAACGGCCGCGCCATGGCGTGGTTCATCGCAGGCATCGGGCATCTCTTCCGCAGTCACGGACTGGCTTCATCTGTAAACGATTCCTGGATTCCCCAAACCTGAGCGGCCGATGTCGCAATTTCTTGACGTCTGTTTTGCCGGTTTCCCCACCGGCAACGCCTTGCGCCAGCGCTCGTGGCCCAGCATGCACCAGCCCGCTCGGCGCGGGAAGCAGAATAACCGCCGTCACAGGTTGGCCGGCTGCATGAATAGCGGCGGGCGCCGGCGCCTTCGGTAATTGAACCTGTCTGGGGGTGCGGCGGGCGCCCTCTCCCGCGGCCGGCGGGAGATTAGACTTGGGGTTTTCCCGTTGCCTGAGAAGTCCATGCCCAAGCTGCGCCGCCCCACCCTGATGCTTGCCATCGCCGCCAGCCTGTCGCTGGGCCTGGCCGCCTGCGACCGCGAGCCGGCCGCCCCCGCCGCCACGCCCGCCGCCGACAGTGCTGCCACCCCGCCCGCCGCACCCAAGCCGCAGCTGGGCAGTTTCGGCTTCGACGCCACCGGCATGGACCGCAGCGTCGCCGCCGGCGACGACTTCTTCGGTTTCGCCAACGGCACCTGGGTCAAGAACACCGAAATTCCGGCGGACCGCTCCAGCTACGGCAGCTTCAACGTCATTTCCGAGAAGACCCTGGCCGACACCCGCGCCATCCTCGAAGGCGCCGCGGGCGACACCAAGGCCAGCGGCGAGACCAAGCTGATCGGCGACTACTACGCCGCGTTCATGGACGAGGCCGGCATCGAATCGCGCGGCATCGGGGCGATCAAGCCCGAGCTGGACGCCATCGGCGGCATCGCCGACAAGGCCGCGCTGGCCACCGCCCTGGGCGGCACGCTGCGCGCCGACGTGGACCTGCTCAACGCCACCAACTTCTACACCGACCGCCTGTTCGGCACCTGGGTGTCGGTGGATCTGCTGCAGCCCGACCGCAACGCCCCCTACCTGGTGCAGGGTGGCCTGGGCCTGCCGGACCGCGACTTCTACCTGCAGGGCGGCCGCATGGCCGAGCTGCGCAAGCAGTACCAGGCCTATATCGCCCAGGTGCTGCAGCTGGCCGGCGTCGCCGACCCGGCCGCCAAGGCGCAGCGCATCCTCGCGCTGGAAACCAAGATCGCCCAGGCGCACGCCACCCAGGAAGAAACCAACGACGTCGCCAAGGGCGCCAACGCGTGGAAGCAGGCCGACCTGAACGCCAAGGCGCCGGGCATGGACTGGACCGCCTTCCTGGCCGCCGCCGGCCTGGACAAGCAGGACGACTTCATCGTGTGGCAGCCCAAGGCCGTGGCCGGCATCTCGCGCCTGGTCGCCACCGAGCCGCTGGACGTGTGGAAGGACTACCTGGCCTTCCATGCGCTGGACCGCGCCGCGCCGTACCTGCCCAAGGCCATCGCTGACGCCCGCTTCGCCTTCCACGGCACCACCCTCAACGGCACCCCGCAGCAGAGCGAGCGCTGGAAGCGTGCGGTGGATGAAAGCAACAGCGCCGTCGGCGAAGCCATCGGCAAGCTGTACGTCGAACGCCACTTCGACCCGGCCACCAAGGCGCGCGCCGACGAGATGGCCAAGAACATCATCGCCGCGTTCGCCAAGCGCATCGACGCGCTGGAGTGGATGTCGCCGCAGACCAAGGCGCACGCCAAGGCCAAGGTCGAAGGCCTCACCGTGAGCATGGGCTACCCGGACAAGTGGCGCGATTACAGCGGCCTGGAAGTGAAGCGCGACGACGCGCTGGGCAACGCCGAGCGCGCCAGCCTGTTCGAGTACCGCCGCAACCTGGCCAAGCTGGGCCAGCCGGTCGACCACAGCGAGTGGGCGATGCTGCCGCAGACCATCAACGCCATGAACGTGCCGCTGGAAAACCGCCTGGTGTTCCCGGCCGCGATCCTGCAGCCGCCGTTCTTCGACGGTGCGGCGGACGATGCGGTGAACTACGGCGCGATTGGCGCGGTGATCGGCCACGAGATCAGCCACGGCTTCGACAACGCCGGCGCGCTGTTCGACGAGACCGGCAAGCTGCACAACTGGTGGACGGCCGACGACCTGAAGAAGTTCAACGCCGCAGGCGATGCGCTGGCCGCGCAGTTCAGCAGCTACCAGCCGTTCCCGGGCGTGTCGGTGAATGGTCGCCTCACCTTGGGCGAGAACATCGCCGACGTGGCCGGCCTGGCCACCGCCTACGATGCCTACCAGCTTTCGCTGCAGGGCAAGCCGGGCCAGACCCTGGAAGGCTTCACGCCGGACCAGCGCTTCTTCCTGGGCTTCGCGCAGGCGTGGCGCAGCAAGGCGCGTGAGCAGGCCCTGCGCAATTCGCTGCTGACCAACGTGCACGCACCGGGCCAGTTCCGCGCGCTCACCGTGCGCAACCTGGACGCGTGGTACCCGGCATTCGACGTCAAGGAAGGCCAGAAGCTGTACCTGGCCCCGGACAAGCGGGTCAAGGTGTGGTGACAAAAACGGGCGCTTCGGCGCCCGTTTTTTTTGGGATGCCTACCAACAACGCACGCATCAGCGCATCGCCGGTAGGGTCGGTTCCCAAACGACTGCCGATAACAATGATCGGCACGGTGACGCATGACGTTGAACGGAGAGACGCCTTCGTTTCAGGTCATGCGCAAATGAAATCACGCACGTTATCGGCAGTCGTTCGGAAACCGACCCTACCAATGCGTCGAACAGTGCGGCGTCACCAGACATCGAACAGCGCGGCGTCATGAATGCATCGAACAATGCGGCGCCACCAATGCAGCGCACAGTGCCGCATCACCAATGCGTCAACGTGCTGATCGGCACGTCCACCCGTGCGCACGCACGGGCGGCTACACCGTCCTGCAGCGCGCGGCGGAACAGCGGCGACATGCCCTGCAGCAACCGCGCCGACGCACGGGCTTGGGTGCGCTGCAGCGGCGTGCGTTCGAGCATCGTTGTGGCCCACTCCGGCAGCAGCGCCGCGCCGGCGCCCAGGAACAACTCGCGCGACAACCCCGCCATCGGCACCGGCAGGCGGATGCTGGACAGCACCGCCAGCACTTCGTGCGAGCGCGCATCGAAACGCAGCACCGATTGCTGTTGCGCAAAGTACGCCGCTACCGCCGCTTCCGAGGCGGGCACCTCGGTGGCGCCCAATGCTTCGGCCACGCGCCGGTACTCGTCGTAGTAGCGGTCGGCCATCGCCTCCGGCACCTCGCGGCAGTAACGCCGGTAGCCCTGCAGGAAGCCGTACGCCTCGGTCACATGCACCCAGGTCAGCAGCGCCGGATCGTCGGCCGAATACGCCTGCCCTTCCGGGGTCTGCCCGCGCACCTGCGCGTGGATGCGCTTCACCTTCGCCACCAGCGCATCCACTTCCTGCGTGGCGGCGTAGCTGGTGCACGCCACGAACGCCGTCGTGCGGCGCAGCCGCCCCACCAGGTCGTCGCGGAAGTTGGAATGGTCGTACACCCCGGCCAAGGCCAGCGGGTGCAGGGTCTGAAGCATCAGCGCGCATAACCCGCCCGACAGCATCCCGGGGAAATCGGCGTGCACGCGCCAGGTCGCGCTGTCCGGCCCGAACCAGCCGGGTTCGCCCAGCGGGTGGTCGTAATCGATACCGCTCTGGCCGCGGGGGAAGGCGCTCAGTACCCAGCGGCGGATCGGCGTGGTGGCGGGGCTCGACAAGCGGTGCAGCAACGACGGCATCAGGCGGTCCAGAACGGGGAGCGGAGGCCGCCAAGCTGCGCGGTTGCGTCAATTCTGCGTGATCTCCGACACCCCGGCCACGTTGAGAACCTCAATTTCCCGTCGATTGTGCATTTGCAGCAAATAGAGGGGCGGTTTTTGGACTTTTGCCAGCGGTTTTCAATGTCGCATCGCACAAATTTTCTCGGCCCTCGCCTATTCAGCTGAGGCCCCTGCGGCGATTTGTCGCACTGCCCATTGCCAACCGCAACCAAAGTGCTAGAACTGAACCCGCCTCACCGTCCGTCCAAATGCGCCGCTGCACGTTCCCGAAGGAGCCCGTGATGATCGCTTTGTTCAAAGGTTTAGGTTTACTGCTCCAGGACAACGAGCTCTACGGCAGCCCGTTCGAAAAGCAGGTCGCGCATTGGCGCAACAAGAGTGAGCAGCAGATCCGCGAGGAAGTGGCCACCCTGGCCAAGGCCAAGGGTCAATGGCTCATGGCGTCCATCGTGGGCTGGCAGGCGGCCTCGCTGCTGATCCTGGGCCTGATCGCCAATTACCTGTGGAAGGACGACTTCCATATCACCTTCACCCGCGTGGTGATCATCTTCGGTTCGTGGGTCTCGATCCTGTTCGTGATCTGGTTCATGGCCAACATGTTCGACCACACCGCCGGCTTCGAGCGTTGGATGAAGGCCTTCAACAGTCGCGCCCGCATCACCTCCGACGCCGACAGCATCGAGTGCGTGGCCGAAGCGCTGGACATGGCCCAGCACTACCCGGAAGTGCTGGACTACAAGCAGGTGGTCAGCGCCAGACGCGAGCTGCGCCACGAAGACATCCGCATCATGCGCGAGATGGGCCGCATGAAGCAGCACTCCGAACTGGTGGGCCAGCTCAACCATGTCGGCGAGCAGGACAACGGCCACAACCTGCATTTGCAGCCCGCTTTCTGACCACGCCATGCAGCGGGGCAGAGCCCCGCTCTACGGCAAGGTTCAAGGGGGGTCCCAATGCCACCGTGAGCGATCACGGTGGCATTGTCTTTTGCACGCCTTGGATCACATGCCCCGGAACAGGCTCATGAACGGCTGGCTCACGCTGATCAGTTCGGGACGCTGCTTCAAGCGCAGCTGGCCGCGCCCGGTGTCGTCGCGGGTCACCGCCGCCACCGCCGTCATGTTGACGATGGTGGAGCGATGCACCTGGCGGAAGCGCTGCGGGTCCAGCACTTCCAGCAGCTCACGCAGCGGCGTGCGCAGCAGGCTTTCGCCGGCTTCGGTCACCACCGTGGTGTACTTGCTGTCGGCGCGGAAGTAGACCACGTCCTCCAGCATGATCAGCTGCGTGTCGCGCCCGTTGCTGGCGGTGATCCAGGCCAGCGGCGGTGCGCTGGAACGCGCGCCCGGCTGCTGGCCAAGGCGCTGCAGCAGCTGCTCGAGCATCGCGCTGTCCGGCCGGCCCATCTGCATGCGCGCCAGGATGCGCTCGCGCGTGGCCAGCAGGCGCTCGTCGCTGACCGGCTTGAGCAGGTAATCGATGGCCCCGTGCTCGAACGCGTCGATGGCGTACTGGTCGTACGCGGTCACGAACACCACCTGCGTGCGCGGGCTGATCTCCGGTAGCGCGCGCGCCACCTCGATACCGCTGATGCCGGGCATGCGGATGTCGAGCAGTGCCAGGTCCGGCTTCAGCTCGGCCAGGCGTTCCAGCGCGCTGGCACCGTCCTCGCATTCGGCCACCAGCCGCAGTTCCGGCCACAACCGTTGCAACTGGGCCACCAGCGACTGGCGCAGCAGGTCTTCGTCTTCGGCAATAAGGGCATCAAGCTGCATGGATCGCCTCGCGTGCGTCGCGCGGCAGGGTGATCGTTGCCGCCACGCCGCTGGGGAAGTTGGATACGATCGCCACGCCCGCGCGATCACCACAGGTCAGGCGCAGGCGCTCACGCAGGTTCTTCAGGCCGATGCCGGTGCCGCTGCTGCCCTGACCGAAGCCCAGCCCGTCGTCGGCGACGGTGAGGGTGACGTGGTCGTCGAAGGCGCGCGCGATGATCCACACCGTGCCGCCGCCGGGCTTGGGTTCCAGCCCGTGCTTGATCGCGTTTTCCACCAGCGTCTGCAGCGCCATCGACGGCAGCGGCAGCGATTCCAGCGCCGGCGGTACATCCACCTGCAGCGCCAGCCGCGCGCCCATGCGGATTTTGAGGATTTCCAGGTAGGCCTTGGTGCGATCGAGTTCCACGCCGAGGGTGGACATCGACTCGTCCACGCTCGGCAGCGAACTGCGCAGGTACTGGATCAGGTGCCCCAGCATCTGGTCGGCGCGCGGCGGGTCGGTGCGGGTCAGCACCTGTGCGTTGGCCAGCGTGTTGTAGAGGAAGTGCGGTTCGACCTGCGCGTGCAGCAGGTTGAGGCGGGCTACCGACAGTTCCTTTTCGGTGGCGGTCTGTTCTGCAGCGGCCTGTTCGTCGCGGCGCTGTTCGGACACGCGGCGGGTGATGGCGCGGCCGACCGCTTCGGCGTTCTCGTAGTTGCTGCCTTCGTCCACCGCCAGCAGGTCGGCCCATACGCCGGCATCGGGTTCGAACAGCAGGGTCACGCTGCTGGTGCCCTGCCCCGGGGTGACCGTGGCCAGCACGCTGTTGCGCTTGATCGCCCACCGTGCCGGCAGGTTCCAGCGCGACGGCGGCCGGCCGTTGTAGGGGTCCACGCGGCGCACATAGGCGCGCACCTGCAGGCTGCCGGCGGCGCTTTCGATGTCTTCCACGCGCGGCAGTTCCTTGACCGCCTGTTCGACCAGGCTGAAGGCCGCGCCGGCATCCATCGGCAGCTCGATCTGGCGGCGCTGGCGGCTGGACACGGTGGCCGCATCCAGGTGCCCGGCCAGGGTCGAGACCCGGCGCAGGTGGGTGATGCAGCTGCCCAGCGCGGTGATCATCAGGAACAGGGCCAGCAGCCCGAACACCCAGCCGGGGCCTTCGTCCATGCCGTGGAAGAAGCCGCTCCACACGAACCCGGCCACGACGATCGCCGCGGCCCAGGCCACCAGAATACGGAGAATCAGGGAAAGGCTGGCAAACACGGCGGCGTCTTCACGATGGGATGGTGTGAGGATAGCCCTGCCGCTCGAGGGAACAAGCGGGATGCGACGAAAGCGGGGTTTGACGCGACGAAGGCGCGTAGAGCCACCCCATGGGTGGCTGCTCTCCGTTCCGGCACCGCGAAACCACGCATGGCGTGGCTCTACGTTGGGGGTCCGGGGCCGCGAAGCCACGCATGGCGTGGCTCTACGTCGGGGGTCTGGGGCCGCGAAGCCACGCATGGCGTGGCTCTACGTCGGGGGTCTGGGGCCGCGCAGCCACGCATGGCGTGGCTCTACGTGCGGTCCGGCCGGCGGGTGCCGGCCGGCGCATTCTTACTTGCGGTCGGCGGCGCTGGCGTCACGCGGGCCGCGGAACTGGGAGTCATCGCTCCAGTTCGGCCAGGCGCGGGAATTGGCCAGCTGGTTGCCCAGCGTGTACAGCACTTCCAGGTCGCGCGAGGCACCGGCGAAGGTCCAGTCCGGCTGCCACTCGTCGCCCTGCTGGTGGTAACGCTTGGCGGTGTACTCGTCCGAGGCCTGCTTGCCTGCGGCCACGCCACCGTCCACCCAGTCCTGGCCCGCCGAGTACGACACCGCCGGCACGCTACGCTTGGCGAACGGGAAGTGGTCGGAACGGAAGAACAGGCCCGCTTCCGGCTTCGGGTCCGGCGTGTAGCGGATGTCCCAGCCCTTGGCCACGTCCTTCAGCTGGTCCAGCAGCTCCAGCTTCGCCGAGCCGTAGATGCCGAAGTCGCGCGACGGACCGAACGGCGCCATGCCGTCCATGTTGATCACCGCCACCGTCTTGGCCAGCGGATACAGCGGGTGGCTGGCGTAGTACTCCGAGCCCAGCAGGCCCTTCTCCTCGGCAGTCACCGCCAGGAACAGCACCGAACGCTCCGGGCGCTTGCCCTTGGCAAAGCCACGCGCCAGCTCCACCAGCGAAGCGGTGCCGCTGGCGTTGTCCAGCGCGCCGTTGAAGATGGTGTCGCCGTTGGCGTCCGGCTTGCCCACGCCGATGTGGTCCCAGTGCGCGCTGTACACCACGGTCTCGTCCGGGTGCTTGCTGCCTTCCAGGCGTGCGGCCACGTTGTGCGAGGTGATTACCTCGCTCTTCACCGCGTACTTGGCCGACAGGGTCTCACCCTTCAGCTCCACCGGCTTGAAATCGCGGCTCTGCGCCTGGCGCTTGAGCGTGTCGAAGTCCTGGCCGGCGCGCTTGAACAGCTCCACCGCCAGATCACGCTGGATCCAGCCTTCCAGCAGTGGGTGCGCCTCGGCCGGGTTGTCGCGGACCACGTCGAACATGGTGTTGGTGTTGGACCCGGCCACCGTGGCCCAGCCGTACGACGCGGGCGCGGTCTCGTGCACGATCAGCACGCCCAGCGCACCCTGGCGGGCACCCTCTTCGTACTTGTAGGTCCAACGGCCGTAGTAGGTCATGCCCTTGCCGTCGAAGTCGCCTTCGCCGGTTTCGAAGTCCGGGTCGTTGATCAGCACCACGGCGATCTTGCCCTTCAGGTCCACGTCCTTGAAGTCGTTCCAGTTGCGCTCCGGCGCGTTCACGCCGTAGCCCAGGAACACCAGCGGTGCGTTCTGGATATCGACCTCGGTGGCGCCGTTCATGGCGGCGCGCACGGCGATTTCCTTGCCCTGTGTGAGCGACTGCGGCTTGCCCTTGCTGGACAGCGCGAGGCTCGGGGTGCCGACGATGTCGCCCTTGCGCAGCGGCACGGCCTGGGTCCACAGGCGCTTGCCGTCCTTCAGGTCGCCGCCGGGCTGCAGGCCGGCAGCGGCGAACTGCTTGCTCAGGAAGGCGATGGTCTTCTCTTCACCGGCCGTGGCGGGTGAGCGGCCTTCGTAGGCGTCGGAGGCCAGTTCCTTGACGTCCGCGGAGATCCGCGCGCCATCGAATTTCGGCGTCGCCGCCATCAGGGCGCTGGACACCGACAGTGCCAGCACGCTCAATACCACTCGCTTCATCGTTCTCTCCGCTGTTGGGACAACCCCACCATCAACGGATCATAACCGTCCCGCGCGCGCCATGAACCACAAGAGCCGGCCAACGGCCGGCGCTACCGCTTTCGGTTGATTGATCCCGATCCCAACCACCACGTAACGGTTCGTAGCCCCGGCCGTTGGCCGGACACCGCGCGCAGCGCGGCACAACCATCCGAAGCCGAAAACAAAAACGCCGGCTGCACTGCAACCGGCGTTCAAACCCACCGAAGCCGCCCATCAGGCGCCGACAAACATCACCAGTTCGGATCTTCCGCAGGCGCGGCGGGCTTGGCCGCTGCACGCGCCGGCTTCGGCTTGGCAGCGCCACCACCGCTCGACGCGGTCGCCGCCGCCGGCTTCACCGCACCGGCCAGCTGGCGCAGCTCGATCGCGCCGGGCTTGAAGTTCGCGCCGCCCAGGTCCGCGCCGCCTTCGATGGTGCCGTAGGAGGTCTGCGCCGCCACACGGTCCACCCGGATCGTGCAGCACGGGGTTTCATTGCGGCCCAGCGAGCGGCCGGTCTGCGGGTCCTTCAACGCCTCGCCCAGCATCACGGCCTGCCAGCGCTGCCCGGCCTTGAGCGTTTCACCGCCCTGGCTCAGCACCACCTGGTCGCCGGTCATCGCCACCACCGACACCGGGAAGATCTCGGTGATGATCGCCGTGCCGATCTGGCCCGACAGCGAATCCATCATCGCCGCCGCCATGCCTTTTCCATCCACCGTGCGCGGCAGCGTGCTCGGGCCGGTCGAGGCCAACTGGTGATCGAAGCTGTCGGACATCACCACCTCACCGGTGGCCGCGTTGATCAGGCGCAGGGTGATGCGCCCGCCGCCCGAATACGAGGTCACCTGGCGGTCGGACATGCGCAGGTTGCGCACGCTGCGCGGGTACTCGAAGCGTTCGATGGTCGGAATCAGGATCAGGTCGGTGGCCAGCTGCTGGCCCAGCCGCGCGGTGTCCTGCAGGCGCACATTGCCGCTGTTGATGTGGTCGATCTCGGCCTGCATTTCCTCGCCGAACTCGCGGTCCAGCACGATGAAGCGCTTGGTCTGGGTCAGCGTGTCGTTCAGGCGCGCGCGGATCGCCGCGGCCACTTCGTCGCTGGCCACCCGGCCGTCGCCAACCGCGTAGGTGCCACTGCGCACGTGCGGCTGGGCCACCACGATCTTCGGCCGGCCCTGCTCGTCCGGGGCGCGGTACTTGGCGATCTCGGCGCGCACGCGCACCTTCCAGTAGCTGCGCATCGTGCGGCGGTTGACGTCGGATTCAAACGACTGCGCGCCGCGCTTGGCGTCCACGCTGGCGTGTTCCTTGTAGCTTTCCTTGATGCTGGCAGAGGCCGAACCGCCGCCGCCACTGGCTTCTGCCTGCGCCTGCGCCGAGCCACTGGCCGAGGCAGACGCCGAATAACTGTAGCCGGCGTCGCTGGCGCGCACGCGGGCAATGACTTCTTCATCCAGCTGGCTGACTTCTTCCTGCGAGAGGATCTCGTAGCCCACCACCGCGCCCTGCGAGGCGGCAATCATCCGCTGGGCGAACGCGTCGGCGCGGATATCGCCGACGTGTTCCCCGTCTACATCCACATGCAGGCCTGCACGCAGGCTCTGCATCTGGCTCGCCACGCGCACGCCATTGACCTGTGCCACCGCCGACTGCAGCGCGGCCAGCACCGCCAGCTCCGGCGTGCTGCCGATGCCCTCGGCTTCGCGCGCCACCTGGGTGGTGCCGCCGAAATCCGGTGCATCGCGCAGCGGCTTTTCAGCCGGTGCTTCCAGCTTGGATTCGGCCTTCGGTGCCGTGGTCTCCACCGGTGCCTCCTGCTTGCCGCAGGCGGCAAGCAGGGTAGCGGTGAGGGTCAGGCTCAACAGTCGGAATGAGGTCTGCATGCGTGGCGTTTCCTTGTATTACAGGCTGTCGAGCATCGACTCGGCGTTGCCCGGCACCTTGATCTTGCTGGCGCGGGCGAAGGTCAGTGCGGCCTTCGAGGACGAGTACAGGCCCTTCAGGTAGCCCGGCGATTCCTTGGCAACCCACGCGCCGGCGGCCAGCTTGCGGCCGGCGGTGACCAGCTGGGTGCCGCTCAGGCTCTTCATGCCATTGGCGAAGTTGCTGGCTTCACCGCTCAGCTTCTGGCCTTCGGCCGCCGAGGCGACCAGGGCCACCAGGCCGGTGGTGTAGTGCTGCTTGGATTCGGCGCTCAGCTCCGGCTTGGCAGCCACGCGCTCATCGATCGCAGCCTGGGCGGCTTCGCTGACCGACACCGACTTCTTCATCTGGTCCACGTTGACCGAACCCGACGACAGTGCCTGGCGCTCGGCTTCCAGCAGCTGCACCTGCTCGGCCAGGCCGAAGGCCTTGGCGAAGGAGGTCTGCGCGTCGAGCGAGTGCGACTGCGAGGACACGAAACGACGCACCAGCGCTTCCTGCGCGGCTTCGTCCGGGGCGCCGGCCGAGGCGGCCGAGGCGCTGTTGCCGCCGCCAGCCAGGTCCTTCAGCTTGCCGAACTGCGCATTGGCCGGGGCAACGAAGGTGGCCGCGATGGCCAGTGCGATGAGGGTCTTGCGGATCATGGTGTAGTTCCTTGATGGAAGAATGCAATTCGGTGGGTACCGACCATCTACTGACGGTATGCGGCCAGTACGCGATCGGGTCGTGCGCTCAGCGCACGGCCTTGACGTTCAATTCGTTGATCATCTGCTGCGCGCCCTTTTCAGAGGCGATCTGCAGTGCGTTGGTGCGCGCCACGGTCTCGTTCGGGCCGGTGCCGGAGAACTGCACCGGACCCACCGACGACACCGTCTTCGGGAAGCGGCCGCTCACGTCCAGCACCTTGCCGGTCACGGTCACGAACACGCGGGTGTTGCCGCTGACCGGGTCGCGGTCGCGCATGCCCACGTCCAGCGTGCCCACGGCCAGGTACGGAATGTTGGCGGCCTTGATGCCGTTGGCGGTGTCGCGCAGGGTGGCGGGCGACAGGTCGTTGCCGGTGCTGAAGTCCTTGCGGATGCGCTCGATGCTGAGCAGGCCGCGGCTTTCGCCTTCCACGTATTCCGCTTCCACCACTTCATAGCCGGCCGCGCTGAACGCGCCGGTCATGGCGGTGTTGATCTCGTTGGCGTTGGCGACCTTCCAGCTGACGTTGTCGCTGCGCGCGGTGGTGCTGCCACCGGAGGTGACCGACACCGACCCGTTCTGGTTGATGCTGCCGTTGGTGCTCACCGAATTGCCACGGAAGCTGTCGCCTTCGCGGGTCTTCTCGTCATAGCTGGCGCTGGCGTCGACGCGGCGGTATTCCTTGTCCTGGAACGACTGCACGCTGTCCTGCGAGCGCGCCATGAACAGGAAGGTCAGCAGCGAGCGCTGGTTGCTGCGCGCACCGGCGGTGGCCGAACCGGCGTCCAGCTTGGTCTGCAGCAGCGTGGTGTTGATCTCGGCGCGGACACTGACGGTGTAGGTCTTGGCCTTCTTGTCTTCGGTGTCCGACAGCGGCACGGCCGACAGCACGTAGCGGTCGATTTCACCGATGAACTCGGCGCGGCGGTCTTCGAACAGGCGCAGCTTGGCCGCACCGGATTCGGCGATGTACGCCTCCAGTGCATTGACCTTGGCCTTGTTCAGGGCCTGGGCGCGGGTGTCGGCACTCAGGCGCAGGCCATAGCTGGCCGAACCGGTACCACGGGAACTGGCGGTCTGCGCCGCAACCGGCGCGGCAACCATCAGTGCAATGAGAATCAGCAGTACGGCACGAATCAACGGCATGACTTGATCAACTCCTGGAGGGCTTGGGTCTGTTGCTGCAGCGGCTTGCCGCCGGGCTTCTGTTCGTCCAGCCAGGCCTTCGAATCCGCGCGCTTGGCGGCGGCGCCGGCGAAGGCGTCCAGGCCGGCAAGGGCGGTTTCGTAGCTGGCCGACCACTGGTCCACATGCCACTGGGTCGCCGGCACCACCTTGGTGGCGCCCTTGCGCAGCGGCTGGTCGAAGAACACCTTGCCCGAGAACGGCTCCACCACCGAGGCCTGGAAGAACGCGCCGAACAGCATCGTCTTCATCGCCGGGGTTTCATTGAGCACGCCGTTCTTCAGGCCATCCAGGCGCAGCTTCACCACGTAGTCCGGCTCGGGAATCTTCAGCTGGTACACCTTGCCGTCGGCAAAGCGCGCGGCCATCGCCCCGCCGATCGCCTGGCCGGTGGCCGGCGGCAGCAGGCCGATGCCGGTGTTGGCCGACAGCGTCTTGGACAGCTCGTGGGCCAGCGTGGCGCGCAGCACCTTCTCGTCCACCGTATCGGGCAGCTTGGCGCGCACCGCATCGGAGAGGGTTACCTCGCCCACCTGCAGGCGGCGCGTGGATGCGGCCGGCAGCTGCGCCTTGACCAGCGTGTCGGCCAGCACCTGCGGCAGGCCGGTGGCGGCCTTGCCGTACAGCAGGTCGGCAACGATCGCGTCGATGTCGTCGTCGTCCGGCAGGTACTCCATCACGTCGATGCGCTGCAGCGTGATCGGATAGGAGGCCACCACCTGGCGCTCGCGGAAGTCGAAGAACAGCGCCTGCAGCGCCACTTCCACCAGCACCTTGTACTGGCCGCCGATCGGCTCGATGGAGACCAGCTCGCGGTCCAGCGCGGTGGCCAGCACCGTAGCGCTGGTGGTGCCATCGAGCATCGCCAGCGGTTGATCGATCAATTGCAGGCTGGCCGGCGGCTGCGCCTTCAGGCGCGCCCACAGGGCCTGGTTGAGCGGGGCCAGCCCGCGCGCCTTCAGCACGGCGGCCGCGCGCGGGGTGCTTGCCTCGACGGCACTCTGGTCGGCGGTGTAGGCAAAGCCGGCCCAATAGGCCTGCTGCGACTTGTCGGCGGCCTGGGCAGCACCGGCGAACGCAGCGGTGCCAACACATACAAGGCCGCACAACAGCAGCCACGCGCTACGCGCGCGCGTACGCTTCTTCCCTGAAAACATCGTCCCGCGTTCCTTATCGGCTGGACCTGGCGGTCGCCGGGTCACTTTTGTGAGGCGCCACCATAGACCCTGTTCATAAAACCGGCAAGTAAGATTTCTCTCAGCGGCGTGACGCCGCGTCGGCCCGTGCCTGCAGCAAGGCGCGCTCGCGGGCGTTGGGGGTAAGCCGGGCGGCGCGCGCGAAGGCTTCGGCCGCTTCGGTATGACGCGCCAATTGCGACAAAAGGTCACCCTGCACGGCGGCCAGCGGCGCGTAGTCCTGCAGCCGTGGGTCTTCCGCCAGCTGCTCCACCAGCGGCCAGGCCGCCGCCGCGCCCTGCGCGCGCGACACCGCCACCGCGCGGTTGAGCTCCACCACCGGCGAGGGCTGCACCAGCGCCAGCCGTGCATACAGCCCGGCCATGCGGTCCCAGTCGGTGTCTTCCGCGCGCCGCGCACTGGCGTGGCAGTCGGCAATGGCGGCCTGGAGCACGTAGCCCTCGTCGGCCCCGCCCAGCGCCAGCGCCTGCTGCAGCGCCGCCTGCCCGCGCGCCACCTGCAGGTGGTCCCAGCGCGTGCGGTCCTGGTCGGGCAGCAGGATGGGGTTGCCGTGGGCATCCACCCGCGCGGCCGCGCGCGAGGCCTGCAGTTCCATCAACGCCAGCAACCCGTGCACCTGCGGCCACACCGGCAGGCGCTGCTGCAGCACCCGCCCCAGCCGCAGGGCCTCCTCGCACAACGCCGGGCGCATCCAGTCATCGCCACTGCTGGCGGCATAGCCCTCGTTGAAGATCAGGTACACCACCGCCAGCACCGAGCCCAGCCGTTCCGGCAGCGCCGCCTGGCGCGGCACCTCGAATGGCACCTGCTTGGCCGCCAGCGTGCGCTTGGCCCGCACGATGCGCTGGGCGATGGTCGGCTCCGGCTGCAGGAATGC
The DNA here is from genome assembly GCF_050737075.1 of Stenotrophomonas sp. Classification (GTDB taxonomy): domain Bacteria; phylum Pseudomonadota; class Gammaproteobacteria; order Xanthomonadales; family Xanthomonadaceae; genus Stenotrophomonas. The sequence continues at coordinate 12,869 of NZ_JBOHXV010000033.1, read as the reverse complement.
ACGGGCGATCTCGTCGGTGGTCAGCCCGCCGAGCAGGCGCAGGGTCAGTGCCACCCGCGCGTCGGCCGACAGCACCGGGTGGCAGGCCACGAACATCAGCCGCAGCAGGTCATCGCCGATATCGTCCTGCAGCGCATCGCTGTCGTCGGGCAGCGGCAGGGGCTGCGGTTCCAGCTCGGCGCCCCACTGCGCATGCTGGCCGGCCACGCGCTGGTGCTGGCGCAGCACGTCGATGGCGCGATTGCGTGCGGTGGTCATCAGCCACGCTCCCGGATTGTCCGGAACACCCTGCGTGGGCCAGCGCTCCAGCGCGGCCAACCAGGTGTCCTGGGCCAGTTCTTCGGCACGCCCGATGTCGCCGCCCAGCATCCGCGCCAGGCGTGCGATCAGGACCGGCGACTCCATGCGCCAGAGGGTGTCCAGGCGTTGTGTCAGCGCGGCATCCATGCGGCGAATCAGAGCATTCCCCTCCGCGCCGCACAAGGTGCGGCGCGGCGGTTGGCCTCAGCCGGGCTCGCCATCCATATGCGCCACTTCCCACAGATGGCCGTCAGGATCCTCGAAGCTGCGCTGGTACATGAAGCCGTAGTCGCGCGCCGGGGTCGGCTCGCGGCCGCCCGCGGCCAGCACCTTGTCCAGCGTCTCATCCACGGCCGCGCGGCTGGGCGAGGACAACGCGAGAATCACCTGCGCCTGCGTGCGCGCATCGCCGATGGGCCGGTCGATGAAGGTGGCGAAGAACGGCTCCAGCAGCAGCATCAGCATGATGGTCTCGCTGATGTTGAAGGACGCCGCCTTGTCGTCGGTGTAGGTCAGGTTGGGCGTGAAGCCGAACGCGGTGAAGAACGCCTTGCTCCTGTCCAGGTCACGGACGGGCAGGTTCACGAAGATCATCTGGGGTGTGTCGGTCATGGAAAGGTCCTTCGGAACGGTTGGCGTCATGCCGGCCAACGGCCGGCGCTACCGGAGGGTGTGGTGGGAACGCTCAATATGGCTTCATGCAGTTGACCATCCACGGCTTGCCGTAGCGGTCTTCGAGCATGCCCCAGCGCTTGGCCCAGAACGTTTCGCCGATCGGGAACGTCACCTTTCCGCCTTCGGACAACGCCTTGAACACACGCTCGGCTTCCTCCTCGGTCTCCACGTCGATGTTGATCGTGGTGGTGCCCGCGCCCGACGAAGGCGGGCCGTCGGCCGCCATCAGGATCGCGCTGCCTACTTCCAGCTGGCTGTGCGCGATCAGGTTCGGATCCGCCGGGCCGGGGTTGTCGCCGCAGCCGTCCATGTTGTCGCTGGCCGGCATGTCGCTGTACTTCATTTCCGAGGTCACCTTGCCGCCAAGGACCTGCGCGTAGAACGCCATCGCTTCGTGGGTCTGGCCACTGAAGCCAAGGAAGGGAATCAGTTTCATGGGAATCTCCAAAGGCACGGGTGGGTGGGTCAATCGGCCTGGCCGATCTGCTCGCGCAGACGCTGTTCCTGCGCACGTAATTCCTGGGTGAAGGCCGCGCCGAAATCGTCCTCGGTCATGAACGGGCGGATCTCCACCACGTCGCCGGGCTTGAAGGGCGCGCGCGTGAGCCATTCGGTGGCTTCGTCCACCGAGCGCACCTGCCACAGCCAGAACCCGGCCACCAGCTCGCGGGTTTCGGCGAACGGCCCGTCGATCACCTGCGGCGCCGCGCCGGTGTACGCCACCCGCCGGGCATGCCGGGTGGGCCGCAGGCCATCGCCGGCCAGCATGATGCCGGCCTTGACCAACTCCTCGTTGAAGGCGCCCATCGCCTGGATCTCCGCGACGGTGGGCAGCTGCCCGGCCTCGGTGGCCTCGGTCGCCTTCACGATCACCATGACTTTCATCGGTCTGTCCTCGTTGTCGGCCCGGTTGGCGGGCCCTTCACTGGTTACGACGCCCCAGTGGAACCGAAATCGACACGACTGCCAAAAATAATTCCCCTCCCGCCACCCGGTGACGATCCCGGCCTGAACGGGCGGACGGCGCTGCACTGCAACAGCCCGGTAGCGCCCGCTGGGGCATCATGTTCCCCCCGCCCCGCGCTGGATCGGCCATGCAATTCCTGCTCCTGATCTATATCGATGAAGGCCTGCTCCAGGCCCTGCCCGCCGACGAATACGACACCCTCATGCGCGGCTGCCTGCGGCACGCCGACGAACTGCAGGCGCAGGGCACCCTCGTGCTCGCCCAGCAGCTGGAACCGGTGAGCCAGGCGCGCACCTTGCGCACGCGCCAGGCGCAGGCGCGCATCACCGACGGCCCGTTCGCCGAAACCCGCGAACTGCTCGCCGGCTTCAATCTCATCAACGCCGCCGACCACGACGAAGCGATGCGCATCGCCCAGGGCTTCCCGTGGTCGCGTTACGGCAGCATCGAAGTCCGCCCGCTGGCCAACATGGACGCAGAGCGCCAGCGTGTAGGGTTGGCTGTTACGGCAACAACGTAAACTTCAACTCGCGCGGCCCCACCGCCTCATTCCCGCTGTAATCGCGGGCACTGGCGCGAAGGATGTAATCGCCGGCCGGCAACGCGTCCGGCTGCCAGCGCCCGGTTTCCACCAAGCCATCGCGCACGGTGTTGGTCACCAGGTAGCGGAACCGCGTCACCGCACTGCCATGCACCGTGATGCCACTGTCCGGCGCATACGCCACCACCGTGGCGCTGTTCTCGCGCGGCATGCGGTTGAACACGATGTTGAAGCGCGGCTGCTCATAGCCCGGCAACGGCGTACCGCCCGCATCCAGTACCTGGTAGCCCACCTGGTAGGCACCGAGACGGCGGCGCGGCAGGTTGTTGTCCACCTGGTCCCACGCTTCCACCACGATCTGCACGCCGGGCCCCTGTCGCGGCACCGGTACGCGCCCATTCGCCGCGGCCTTGATCGGCTGGTCCCCGTCATCCAGCAATGCCACCTCGGTGATGCGCGGCGCGAAGCGGTCGGCGTACCCGACAAACCCCAGCGCCACCGCATTGCGCTGGAAGCCGCTGGCACCCACGCTGAGGTGCACGTGTGCCATGCGATTGATGCTGCCCAGCGGTTCGCCCGCCTTGAAGCGCGTACCGCGCCGCACCCGCACGCGTTCCAGCTTGCCATCCAGGTCGCGCAACTGCGGCCAGCGCGCGTCGAACGGCTGGTCGCGCGCATCGCGGCCCACCTTCATGTGGATGTAGCGCAGCCGGTCCAGCGACAGGCCTTCGGCCTGCCCGCCCAGCGACCAGCTCGGCAACGGGCTGCTGATCTTTCCATCGGCAATCGCCAGCACCGTCTGGCCGACGTCGCCGCGGATATCGAAGCCATCGTGCAGGTGGTGGCGGCTCTCGCCACTGAAGTTGCCGCGCACCTCGCCCAGCGTGCCCACCACCTCGTGCCAGCCCAGCTGTGGCGCCAACGGCCAGCGCCCGCCGGTGTCAGGCAGGGGAGCGTCTGCGGCTGGGCCAACCAGTGCCGGCGCCGGCGTGGCACCGGCGGCCAGCGCGCGCAGGCGGTGCACGCGGTAGGACGCCGCATCGGACAGGAACAGACCGCCGTCGGCATCCAGCGCCAATCCGCTCGGCCGCGAGAAGCGCGGTTGCCCTGCCACGCCGGTGAGATCCAACACATGCCCCTGCGCGGACAGCTGCACCACCTTGCCTTCGAAGTCGCTTACGTAGATCACATCGTCGTGGGTCACCGCCAGCGCCAGCGGCCCGTTGAGTAGGCTGCCGTTGCCCAGCAGCGTGTCCACCGTGCCGTTCGGCGCCAGGCGACGTACCGCACTGTTGAACAGATCGGCAATCAGCAGGTTGCCATGCGCATCCAGCACCAGCGCCACCGGCGTGTCGAACCGTGCACCTACGCCCGCGCCGTCCACGTTGCCCGGTGCATCACCGCCGGCCAGCGTGCGTACCTGCCCATCGGGCTCGATCACGCGGATGCGATCGTTCCAGGTATCGGCCACGAACACGCGGCCGCCGGCGTCCACGGCCACGCCCATGGGTCCATTGAAGCGCGCCTGCGCGGCCGGGCCGTCCACGTAACCGGCCGTGCCATCGCCGGCGATGGTGCTGACGTTGCCGTCGGCGCCAATCCGGCGGATCACATGATTGCCGGTGTCGGCCACGAACACATTGCCGGCCGCGTCGATGGTGATCGCCGAGGGCGTGTTGAACTGCGCCTGCAGCGCCGGGCCGTCGCGCCAGCCCTCACCCTGCCCGGCCAGCGTGTCCACGCGTCCGTCCGGATACACGCGGCGAATGCGGTTGTTGTCCCCGGCGTCGGCCACGTACAGCACGCCGTGCGCGTCCACTGCCAGCCCATACGGGTCGGCGAAGCGTGCCTGCGTGCCGGCGCCATCGCGCAGCCCGCCCACGCCATCGCCGGCCAGCAGGGTGATATCCGGGGTCCAGCCCAGTGCGGTGGCTGCCGGGCCTGGCGGCGGTTCTGGCGCGGCCGGGGCACGCAGGAAGGTCCAGGCCAATGCTGCCGCCATCAGTACGGCGACCAGCACCGCCATTGCCCATCGTCCGCGCGTCATCGCTGTCCTTGCCGGTTCCTGTTCGGGTGACGACCTTAGCCGCTTGCCGCGCGCGTGCAAACCCCGCTTGTAGCCGGCCGACTTGTGTGGATGCCGCGTTCCGGTTTCAATCGGGGCTGACGCCAAGGAAGGAAGCACCGCATGACCTGCCGTACCGGCACCACCCTCGTCCTGTTGCTCTCGTTGTGTGCGGCGCCGGTTGCCGGCGCCACCGCCGCCGTCAGTGGTGCCAGCGTGGATGCCACCGACGCGGCGCCGACAGCCAACGACGCGTTCCTGGCCGAGGTCGGCGCCGCCCTGCAGCAGGCCGACGGTGGAGACAGCCTCGGTGCGGCCATCGTGCTGGATCGCCTGCTGGCCGATCCACGCATGGCGAAACTGGATGCAGCCGAGCGCAGTGATGTCCTGACCTCGGCGGCCATGGTGGCCGGTGCGCAGAAGCAGGACGACCTCGCGCTCCAGCGCCTGCAGCAGGCAGTTGCGATCAATCCGCACAACGCCAACGCGCGGCTGCGGCTGGCCTGGACCCAGATGGTCGACGAACAGCCCGATGCCGCCGCCGACAACGTCATTCTCGCCCTGGCCGACAGTGACGGCGAACCGGCCATGTCCGTCGAGATGGTCGGGCACCTCGACCTGTTGTTGAAGGACCAGCCGGCGAAGCGGCTGGCCGTGTTGCAGGGGTTGTTCGATCACCACTGGAAGATCGACGGCGTCGAGCCCGTGGAAGTCTGGACCGAGTTCGCCATCCTCCAGGTGGAAGCGGGCCAGCGCGACAAGGTGGCCGCCACGCTGGAGCGCATCGACGCGCCGGCTCCGTTGATGCGCCTGCGCGCCGACAAGCGTTTCGACCGTTATCTGCGCCGCGACGATCCTCGCTACGACCCGGTTGCCGCTTCACGCCGCCATATCGACCGGCTTCGGGTGGATGCCATGCTGTCGCCCGGCTTGAATGAAACCGCCGTTGAACTGAGCGCGGCGCTGATGGTGGCGGGCGACCTGGAGGAAGTGGTGGGCATGACCGCACGGCTTGCCGACGCGTCCAGGGAAGCGACCTCGCCACCGCCGGAGCTTTCGCGCCCTATCGGCTGGATGCTGGACACCCGCAGCCGCGCGTTCCGCCGCCTGGGCAAGACCGACGAGGCCGTGGACGCGCAGCTGCTCGCCGTCCGCATGACCGACCCGGAGGGCGACACGGTCAGCCATCGTCTCAATCTGGCCGGCCTGTACGCGGCCCTGCACCGCCCGTTGATGGCGCGCGGGGCGATGAAGGGCCTGGGTGACCTGAGCGCGTATGGGAAGAGCGGCCGCGCCCTGATCGAACTTCAGATCGCCCTTCAGCTCAACGATGCGGCTGCGGCAACGCGCGCACGCGAGCAGCTGTTCGCCAGCCGCGTCGACACGCCCGGCCACTACCGCGACGGGCTGCTGCTGGAGAACCGGATGGACGACGCCGCCGCCGGCCTGATCGCGCAGCTGGCCGACCCGATGGAGCGCAGTTTCGCCCTGCTCGAGCTGCAGGACACGCGCGAAGCGCCACCACTGCCGGAGGAAGTCCTGCTGACGGCGCGCTGGAAGCAGCTCAAGCAGCGCCCCGACGTGCAGGCGGCGGTGCGCCGCGTTGGTCGCATCGAATCCTATCCATTGTTCTCCTACTGAGCGCCGGTCAGCGCGCCGGCGTCTCCACCTTGAATCCCATCGCCTCGCGGTAGCGCGTGTACAGCACGCTCACCTTCTCCACGTAGGCCAGCGTTTCGGCATACGGCGGCACGCCCTTGTAGCGCGTCACCGCCCCGATGCCGGCGTTGTAGGCGGCCGTGGCCAGCGTGCGGTCGCCCTTGTAGCGCTTCAGCAAGGCCTGCAGGTAGCGTGCGCCGCCGTTGATCGACTGTTCGGCCGACAACGGGTCGGACACGCCCAGTTCGGTGGCCGTATCGGGCATCAGCTGCATCACGCCCTGCGCGCCCTTGGGCGATACCGCGCCCGCGTTGAAGCCGCTCTCGGCATGGGCGATCGCGCGCAGCCAGGCATCGTCCACCCCGGTCGCACGCGCGGCGGCCTTGAACTGTTTCGCGTGGCGGTTGAGCTGCGGCGCGCCGATCTTGCCCAGCCCCTCATGCGCCGGCTCACCGGGCGGCGTGGACACGGTGAATTTCAGGAACACCCGCGAGCCCGGCAGGTTGCGGGTGGAATACACCAGCGTTCCGTCCTGCTCGCGCTCGTACAGCGTGCCGCTGAACACGCCCATGTTGCCCCACAGGTTCGGCGCCTGCACCGCGTTGTCGTCCACCTGCTGCGGCGTGCACTTCGAGCCCGGCTCCGGCGCCGTGGCCAGGCTGACCGTATTGCCCTGCACGCAGCGGTACACCGTGCGCGCCGCCGCCGTGCCGGGCAACAGCAACGGCAACAGGGCCAGCAGCGCAGGCAGGAAGGGCTTCATGGCTCCGGGGCCGCAGGGCGCGGCCAGATCGTGGGGTGGCGCGATCATCCGGCGCGGGGCGCGAACCGCAGGTGAATCCCGCGGGGGCCGGGCGGTGGCGGCCGGGTGGGCCGCCACCGGGGTGGATCAGGCGCGGGGTGCGGTTGCCTTGCGCACCGCGTAGCCCGCGCCCAGCAGCAGGAACCACACCGGGCTGATCAGCAGTGCCTGCAGCGTATCCGGCTGCAGCGTCAGCAGCACCAGCACGAAGGCGAAGAACAGCAGGCAGACCAGGCACATGGCGATGCCGCCGGGCATCTTGAACTTCGACGCGGCGTGCAGCTGCGGGCGTTTGCGCCGATACACGATGTACGAGCACAGGATCAGCGACCACACGAACATGAACAACACCGCCGCCAGCGTGGTGACCAGGGTGAAGGCGGTGACCAGGTTGGGGATCAGATAAATCAGCATCGCGCCCAGCAGCAGGCAGATGCACGAGAACAGCAACCCGCGTGCCGGTACCGCCGCGCGCGACAGGCGCCTGAAGAACCCCGGCGCGTGTCCCTCCTCCGCCAAGCCGTAGACCATGCGGCTGGTGGAGAAGATGCCGCTGTTGGCCGACGACGTGGCCGAGGTGAGCACCACGAAGTTGATCAGGCTCGCCGCCGCCGGAATACCGGCCAGCACGAACAGTTCCACGAACGGGCTCTTGCCCGGCACCACTTCGCGCCACGGCGTAACGGCCATGATCGCGATCAGCGCCAGCACGTAGAAGATGATGATGCGCACCGGAATGGAATTGATCGCCTTGGGCAGATTGCGCTCGGGATCGGCGGTCTCCGCCGCGGTGGTGCCGACCAGTTCGATGCCGACGAAGGCGAACACCGCGATCTGGAAGCCGGCGAAGAACCCGGCCAGCCCCATCGGGAACACGCCGCCGTCGTTCCACAGATTCGCCAGCGACGCCACGTGCCCCGACGGCGCCTTGAAGCCCCACGCCACCAGGCCCAGGCCGGTGATGATCAGCGCGCAGATCGCGATGATCTTGATCAGCGCGAACCAGAATTCCATCTCGCCGAACAGCTTCACCGTCACCAGGTTCAGGCTGAGCAGCAGCACCACGCACATCACTGCCGGTATCCACGGTGCCAGTTCGGGGAACCAGAACTGCGCGTAGGCGGCAATCGCGATCACATCGGCGATGGCTGTGATGATCCAGCAGAACCAGTACGTCCATCCGCAGAAGAAGCCGGCCCAGGGACCGAGCAGGTCGGTGGAGAAGTCGATGAAGGACTTGTACTCCAGGTTGGACAGCAGCAGCTCGCCCATCGCGCGCATCACGAAGAACAGCATCGCGCCGATGATCAAGTACACCAGCACGATCGACGGACCGGCCAAGCTGATGGTCTTGCCCGAACCCATGAACAGGCCGGTACCGATGGCACCGCCGATGGCGATCAGCTGCAGGTGGCGGTTGGACAGGCTGCGCCGGAGGTGTTCCGGTTGGGCGGAGGATTCGGACATGGGCGGGGCCGGCAGGGACGAAAGACCGTGACCATAGAAGACGCGAGGGTGTTTGACTACACCCGATAGGCAGGTTCGAATGGACCCCGTCCGCGTCGGCTTCACCTTGCCAATGCGACCTGATGCCGACACTGGGGAAAACCCGACAGGAATCTACGTGAACTCCTGTTCCCATTGGCCGGTCCAGATGGTGATATAGCGCTCACCCCACGGGAATCGAGGTCAGCTTGAAGCGCGCCCGCACCATCGCTGCCATCGCGCTTGCCGCCCTGCTGGGGGCCGCCCTGCCCATCCTCGTGGTGGTCTATTTCACCTGGAGCCGCAGCCAGGACGCCGACCAGCAGCGCCTGCACCAGACCGCCGAACGCACCCTGCAGCGCGCCAACCGCGCCTACGAGGCGGGCCTGCTGGCGCTGCGCAAGCTCAACCAGGCCCCCGTGTCGGGCTGTTCGCCGGAGCACCTTCGGCTCATGCGCGGCCTGGCCCTGACCACCCATTCGGCCGAACAGGTCGGCTACTTCGAGGACGGCCGGCTGCGCTGCACCTCCTGGGGCATGACCGAGGACGTCATCCCCGAGCCCACTCCGGACCACGTGACCGCCGACGGCGCCACCCTCACCCTGGGCGTCCGCCCGGTGGCCGGCGACAACGCGACCCTGCTGGCGCTGCAGCTCGGCCGCCACGACATCCTGATGGACCCCAACCGCTTCGTCGACGTCATCACCGACCCCAACGTGCGTCTGGCGGTGGCCACCCCCGACGGGCGGCTCATCGCGCAGCAGGCGCTGCCCGACCAGGACCTCCTGCACCACCTGCTGCGCGAGCCGCACGACGGCAGTACCGCGCGCACGCTTTATGCCACCGCGCAGGACCAGGAGTGGCTGGCCATCGCGGTCGCGCCGCGTACCGGCCTGCTGACCAGCTTCCGCCAGAACGCGCTGCGGCTGCTGCCGCTGGGCGTGGTGGGCGCGGTGCTGGCCATCGCGGCGGCCATCTGGCTGTCGCGCCGGCGGCTGACGCTGCGCAACGAACTGGCCAGCGCGGTGCGCCGCCGCGAGTTCCGCATGGATTACCAGCCCATCATCGAACTGGACACCGGCATCTGCGTGGGTGCCGAGGCCCTGGTGCGCTGGTCACGGGCCGACGGCACCCAGGTCCGCCCGGACCTCTTCATTCCCGTGGCGGAGGAAACCGGCCTGATCGAGGCCCTGACCGACCACGTGATGGATCTGGTGCTCAACGACATGCGCGAGCTGCTCATCCACGACCGCAGCGCGCACATCGCCATCAACCTCTCGGCGGGGGATGTCAGCAGCGGGCGGGCACTCAAGGTCCTGTCCGGCAAGCTGATCGGCACCGGCATCCATCCGCAGCAGATCTGGCTGGAAGCCACCGAGCGCGGCTTCCTGGACATCCAGGGCGCGCGTACCTCGCTCGCCGCCGCACGCCGTGCAGGGCACTGCGTGGCCATCGACGATTTCGGTGTGGGCTACTCCAGCCTGCAGTACCTGCAGCAGCTGCCGCTGGATGCGTTGAAGATCGACAAGTCCTTCATCGATTCCATCGGCACCCACAGCGCCACCAGCCCGGTCACCTCGCACATCATCGACATGGCCAAGACCCTCGGGCTGTTCACCGTCGCCGAGGGCATCGAGACCTCCGCCCAGCTGGCGTACCTGCAGTCGCGTCAGGTCGAATTCGGCCAGGGCTGGCTGTTCTCCCGCCCACTGCCGGCGCCGGAGTTCATCGCCTACCACGAGCAGCGCCGCCGCCAATACGGCAAGGCCCCGGAAGACATGCGCAACCCCAACAGCATAGAAGAGTAGAGCCACCCCATGGGTGTCTGCTCACTGTCAGACATCGCACACCGGCCATCGGCACAGCCACCCATGGGGTGGCTCTCCGCCCTATACTCTGCGCGCGGCACCCAGCCGCCCCCGTAATGAGGTATGCCTACATGCGCCATTGATGCCGCCGTCGTCTGACGGCCAGTCTCCTTCCCGCCCTGTCCGCAGGGGGAGTCCTTGGCATCCCTGGAGGTCGCATGACCGCATTTTCCCTCACGCTCGACCGCGTGACGTTCACCCTGCCCGACGGCCGGGTGTTGTTCTCCGATCTTTCCGCCGCATTCGACACCACCCCCACCGGCCTGGTCGGCCGCAACGGCGTGGGCAAGAGCATGCTCGCCCGCCTGCTTGCCGGGCAGCTCGCGCCTACCGCCGGCCAGCTGCAACGGCACGGCCACGTGCACCTGCTGGCCCAGCACATCGGCGTCATTCCCGGCCGCATTGCCGACCTGGCCGGCGTAGCCCCGCAGCTGGATGCACTGGCCCGGATTGAAGCCGGCAGCCTGGACCCGAACGACTTCACCCTCGTCGGCGATCGCTGGACCCTGCGCGAGCAGCTGCAGGCGCAGTGGCAACGGCTCGGCCTTCCCGCGCTGGACCCGGCCCAGCCGGCGGCCCGCCTCAGCGGCGGCCAGGCCATGCAGGTGGCGCTGGCCGGCGCCCTGCTGTCCAACGCCGATGCCCTGGTGCTGGACGAGCCCAGCAACCACCTCGACAGCGCCCACCGGCAGCGCCTGATCGACGCCTTGGCGCAGTGGCGCGGCGGCCTGATCGTCATCAGCCATGACCGTGCGTTGCTGCGCGGCATGCAGCGCATCGTCGAGCTCACCCCGTCAGGGTTGCGCAGCTACGGCGGCAACTACGACCGGTATGCCGAGCAGAAGCAGGCCGAACAGGCCGCGGCCGAAGCCCAGCTGGCCCTGCGCAAACGCGAGCGGCGCCAGGAACAGACGGCGTTGCGCGAACAACGCGAGCGACAGGAGCACCGCCAGTCCCGTGCGCAACGCGACGCACGTACCGCCAACCAGGCGCCGATCCTGCTCGGCGGCATGAAGAACCGCGCCGAACACAGCGCCGGACGCTTGCAGGCGCAACAGGCCGAGCGGCGTGCCGCTGCAGACAGCCGCGTACGCGATGCCGCTGCCGGCATCGACGAGGTCACGCAGATCGCCATGCTCGGCCCACGCCTGGCTACGCCGGGCCCACAGCAGGTAGCGGCGTTGATCGGCGTGCAATTGCCGTGGGTGAGCCCGCCGTGGCGGGATGTCGATCTCCACATCCAGCGTGGCGACCGCATTGGCGTGCGCGGCAGCAACGGCAGTGGCAAGTCCACCCTGCTGCGCGTGCTGGCCGGCGAACGTGCACCGTTGGCCGGTGAGGTGAAGCGCGCAGCGACCACCGCCCTGCTCGACCAGACCTTGTCATCGCTGCCCGCACAGGACTCCGCACTGCAGCTGTTGCAGCGCGCGAACCCGCAGGCGGACGACGCCACGCTGCGCACCCAACTGGCCCTGCTGGGGCTGGACGCCGAACGCAGCCTGCGGCCGCTGGCCACCCTCAGCGGTGGCGAGCGGGTCAAGGCCGCACTGGGCGCCGTGCTGTATGCGCAGACCCCACCGCAGCTGCTGTTGCTCGACGAGCCCGGCAACCACCTGGACCTGGCTTCGCTTACCGCACTGGAGCAGATGCTCAACCAGTACCGTGGCAGCGTGGTGATCGTCTCCCACGACCAGGCGTTGCTGGACGCCGTGCAGTTGACCCATCTGCTCGATGCGGGCGAGGGGGGCTGGCAGTTGCACCGCCTGTGATCGCGCCATAGAACCCAGCAGCGCGCGCCCGACCCCGCAGGGGAACGGGGTCTCGCCGCGCGAAGTGCAGGAAGCGCTTGGCCCCTACAGGAAGCGTCCGCCCTGCAGCTGACGACACAGATGCGCGTCCAGTCAGGAGCGCGATAGGTTCGGCGCCCATCAAATGTTACTACGTAACACTCGATGTCGCAGAACCATTCCGCCATGAAGCCAACCTCCGCCCTCCTCGACGCCGGTGCCATCGCCCTTTCCAGCCTGTGCCTGCTGCACTGCCTGGCCCTGCCACTGCTCGCGGCGGCGTTGCCGCTGATGGGCGTATGGGCGCAGGCCGAGTGGGTCCACGTGGTGTTCGTCGCCATCGCCGCGCCCACCACCGGCTTCGCGCTGTGGCGGGCGCACCGCCAGCACCCGCTGCCCGCGCTGGCGATGGCCAGTGCGGCTACCGGCCTGCTGTTGCTCCTCGCCGGCGCCGCAGGCTGGCCCAACCACGAAGCAGAAACCCCGATGACCGTAGCGGGCAGCCTGATGCTGGCCAGCACCCACATCTGGAACGCCTGGCGCCGCCACCGCCACTAAAAACGGGCGCGGCGCGCAGGACCTGCGCGGCGGCGCAATCCCCACCCGGTAGAGCCACGCCATGCGTGGCTGCGAAATCCCAACCAGGTAGAGCCACGCCCTGCGTGGCTACCCAACCGCCGACGGGAAATCCCCGTAGCGCCGGGCTCTGCCCGGCCGGCC
>NZ_JBOHXV010000032.1:0-45975 GCF_050737075.1 Stenotrophomonas sp. | reverse complement strand
GCGCACCAGGCGGTGCACGCCGGGTTCGGTCTTCAGCCAGCCATAGGCATAGTCGCCTTCCACGCGCAGCGTGGCCGACTTGATGCCGGCGACATCGCCACCGGAGACTTCCATCAGCTCGGTCTTCCAGCCACGCGATTCGCACCAGCGCAGGTACATGCGCAGCAGGATTTCGGCCCAGTCCTGGGCTTCGGTGCCACCGGCACCGGCCTGGATGTCGACGAAGGCCGGGGCGTTGTCCATCTTGCCGGAGAACATGCGCTGGAATTCCAGCTGTTCCACGTGCTTCTGGTACTTGTCCAGGTCGGCGACCACGGCCAGGGCGGTGTCTTCGTCCTGTTCGCTTTCAGCCAGTTCCAGCAGTTCGCTGGATTCGGTCAGCCCATCGAGGATGGTGGCGATGCCGCCGACCGTCTTCTCCAGGCTGGAACGCTCGCGACCCAGGGTCTGGGCGTATTCGGCGTTGTTCCAGATATCGGGATTTTCCAGTTCCCGGGTTACTTCTTCCAGACGCTCTTTCTTGGCGTCGTAGTCAAAGATACCCCCTGAGCGAGAGCACGCGATCGGTGAGATCGGTGATTCGCTGGCGCACGGGATTGAGCTCGATCATATCGGCGGTAATGAAGGCTTGGGACAAGACGCGAATTGTAGCTCAGCGCGCCCGTTCATGTAGATGCACCTGCCGGGGCGGCGCTCGGCAGCGGGTCCGCCGTGGTCCCCTGCCCCAGCGCCGCGCGCAGCCCGGGCAGCTGGCGGCGGCTGCACGGCAGCACCGTGCCGTCGGCCAGGTGAACCCGGGCCTCGCCGCTGTCCAGCGGCTCGATCGACACCAGCACGGCCAGGTTGAGCAGGTAACTGCGGTGGATGCGCACGAACCGCGCCGGGTCCAGCCGCGCCTCCAGCGTGGCCAGCGTGCTGCGCAGCGGGTAATCATGGCCGCGCACGCGCAGGTTCATGTAGTTGCCGGCGGCCTGGGCATATTCGATGTCGTTGGTGGCCACCAGGAAGTCACGGCCCAGCTTGCGCACCAGGAAGCGCTCGGGACGGTCCACCGGCTCCACCGGCGGCGCGTCCTCCGGCGCGGCCAGCAGATGCGCCTCGCCCTGCCGGCGGCGACCGAACCAGCTGAAGAAGTGCTCGATGGCCACGAAGCTGAAGAACGCCCGCACGTCCTTCAGGTATTCATAGAGCAGCCGCGTGGGCCAGCTCGACCCGTCGACGTAGTGCTCGCCGACACTGGCATAGGCCAGGTGGCGCAGCAGCATCATGCCGACCACGTGCAGCAGCGACCAGGCCACGCTGGCCGCCAGGTACAGCGGCAGGCGCCGCCGCCAGGTGTCGGCATGCAGCGGCCAACGCTGGCAGCCCCACCACAGCAGCGGCAGGGTCAGCAGGATCATGCCGGCACTGCTCAGCTCCCAGGTCATCGGCTCCCACAGCGCCAGCGCCTCGCCACGGCGCTGGGCGTCCATCACCTCGACCACGGCATTGGCCGCGGCGCTGCCGAGCAGGATGGCCGCCCAGACCAGCAGGCGGCTGGCCGGCCGCCAGCGCGGGGAACTACGGGGGGGCACGTTCGGGTCCATGCATCGGGCGCTGGGGAATCAGCGCCCGATTCTACGGGCTGCGGGTCAGCGCACGTCGAACTCGCCCACCAGGACCGTGTCGGCGCTGTCCTTCAGGCGCATCGTCACCTGCTGGTCCTGCTGGCGGCGGCTGCCCCAGTGCGTGCTCAGGCGCAGGGTCAGCGTGGTAGCCCCGGTGACCAGCTGCTCGCGGCTGCCGAAGTAGTTCGCCTCCACCTTGTAGCGGCCCGGCTTGGCCTGGCGCAGCGAGAACTGTTCCGGACCGTAGCCGCCGGTGAAGTCACGCGACATCTGCCCGCCCTGGTAGGTCAGGCGGTTGCCGTAGTACGCACGCTCGCCGTTGGGGTCGGTGACCCACAGGTCCATGTCGCTGTTGTCGCTGTCCCAGCTGAGCACCACGCGCAGGTCCAGCGGCATCGCCCGGCGCAGGCGCGGGTCGACCGCACGTGCGTCCACCCCGGTGCGCGCCACCAGCGTGGTCAGCTCGTCCAGCGCGATCAGCGAGATGCCGTCGAAGCGGTCGTCCCACGGCCGCACCACCACCTCGTTGAACGCCGCCAGCGCCGCCTGCGGCTGGTTGTCGGCCTCCAACGCCAGCGCCAGGTCACGGAAGCTCTGCGGCTCTTCCTCGCCCAGCGCCAGCACGTCACGGAACACCGGCACGGCCAGTGCCGGCGCCTTGGCCTGCATCAGCCGGTAGCCCAGCACGCGCAGCACGTGGCGGTTTTCCAGCTGCATCTCGGCCAGGTTCGACAGCACCCGCAGGGCCAGGTCGCGCTGGCCATGCGCGAACAGGATGTCGGCGACGTCCAGGTAGAAGGCGCTGCTGTCGGCGTGCTGGTCGCGCTCCTGCAGGTACAGCGCGTACACCGCCTCCGGGCGGGCCGCGCGCAGCCGGCGTGCGTAGGCCGAGTCCGGCGCCCATGCGGCAACAGTGATGCGCAGCGCGCCCTGGTTGGCCCGCGCATCGGCAGTGGCTACAACCGTCGCATCGGCCGCCGCAGGGGCCTGCGCACGCATCGCGCCGGTCACCTCCACCCTGTCCAGGGCGACGGATGCTGTGTCTGCCCGCTCACGCTGCGCGCTCTCGGCGGCCAGCATCATGGGCGCCGGTGGCGCAGATGCAGGAGCAGGTGCAGGCGCCACGGCGCCCATCGGTGTCGCCCGCTGCTTGCTGACAGCGGCCGAAGGCGGCGAGCCTTTCGGCCAGGTCCGGTTCCACCACTGCTCGCGCTCGGCGAACTGCACCGCCAACTTGTCCAGGCGCGCGCGGCGCGCGCTGGCTTCGTCCTCCGCCTTCACCGCGTGCAGCCGGTCGTAGTCCCGCTGCAGCGGCGCGGCCGGGCGGATGCCGTATTGCAGGTAGTCCTCCAGCGTTTCCAGCACCAGCAGCGAGGTGTCTGCACCGACCAGCCCGAAGCGCTGCGACAGCGCCTGGATCGCGCCACGGTTGGCCACGGGGTCTGCGGCCAGCTCCCGGCGCCGGGCTTCGGCCCAGGCGTGGGCGACCAGCGCACCGCCGGTATCGCGCGCCTGCGCCACCGGAACCGTCAATGTCTGGCGAGCACCGTCCGCCGCCGGAACCTGCAGCCGAAGCATGCCGTTCGCTTGCTGCATGCGGGCCAGCACGCGCACCCAACCCTGGTCGGCGCGTTCGGCATCCACGATCAGGTCGGTCAGCCCATCGCCTTCGGCCTGCACGTTGCCCGGATTATCCCGCAGCAGGCGTGTCGCCATCGATTCCACGTCATGGCTGCCGTTCAACACCAGCAGCTGCCCCTGCCCTGCGCGTGCCCACGCACGCAGCCGGTCACTGTCGGTGCGCGCACCGGCACCACTCAGCGCATACAGGCGCTGGTTCGCCCGCAGTGCCGGGCGCTCGCGCTTGCCATAGTTGGCCAGCCCGTCGCTGACCAGCAGGTATTCGTCCACGTCGGGTTGCGCGGTCCAGTCGCCCAGCGCACTTGCACCGTCGTAGGACAATCCCTCCAGATGCCGGCGCAACGCGCTCCAGTCGCCGCTGCGGATGGCGAAGCGTCGCGTCGGTTCGGCGCGGTCGCGCAGTACGGTCAGCTGCACCTCGCCGTTGCCCATGGCGCTGAAGTAGCGCTCCAGCACGGCCAGTTCCGCGGCGGTGTCGCGCTGGCGTGCCGAGCCGGACGCATCCCACAACAGCCCCACGCGATGGGGCAAGGTGCGCTGGCGGGTCTGCACTGGCACGGGCACCTGCACCATCAGATACTGTCCGCCGTCGAACGCGCCGCGTACGGCGTCCACGCCGCGCGGCAGCGGCAGCGTCCAACCCAGCTGCGCCGGCAGCTGGTCACCGCTGCCCTGCCAGTCGGCACGCCACGCCCCATCGCGCAGCGCCAGGGCCAACGTTGGCGGACCGTGAGTCACCGGCACGCCGGTCGCCACCGCATCCAGCCGCAGTTGTACCGACTTCGCCTGCCCCACGAACTGCAACGGCAGCGTCCAGCGCAGTCCCTCCCTGCTCACCGCCAGGGCCTCACGGACGGTCAGCGCGACCCGACGCGTGCCCAGCGCAGGAATGGGATAGATGCGCAGGCGGAACTGGTTGCCCGCGGTCTGCTCCAACAGGCCCGGATCGACCCGGCGCCGTTCGATCGCCTCGAACACCTGGCGTCCCTGCGCCTTCGGCACAGGCACCGCATCGCGCATGACGCCATCGATATCCAACGCGAACGCCGTCACCTGCTGGCCCTCGGCCAGCGGGAACTCCAGCGCACCTTCCAGCACGCGCCGGTTCGGGTTGCGGAACACCAGTTCGATACGGGTCTCGGCCAGGCCGGCCGCCACATGGCTGTCGGTGCGCGCCTGCTCCAGCTGCACCGGCTGTTCCGCCCCGGCCACTTTCAGCACCGGCTCGGCCACGCGCTGCGCGGCTGCGGTCTGCATGCCCACGCCCCCACCTACCCACAGCAACACCCCCAGCCCGATACCACGCAGCACGTTGTCCATGTGACGCTCCTGATCCGATGACATACGGTTGAACGCACCACCGCCGCAAACGGGGTTGCGCCAGCATCGACCTGTTGCGGTCATGGACAACGGCGGCCCCGAGGGGCACGATCCCAGCCCCACGGATTGTTGTCCCACAAGGAACCCCCATGCGCACGCCCCTGCCCCTCCTGCTGCTTGCCGGCCTGCTGCCGGCCGCGTCCGCCGCGCCCCCGGCCACCGTCACGCCCGGCATCGACTTCAGCCACGAGGACTGGACCCTGGCCTGCGACAACACCCGCACCTGCCGCGCGGCGGGCTACCAGCGCGATGACGGCGACAGCGAACCGGTCTCGATCCTGCTCACCCGGCTGGGCGGTCCCGACCAGCCAGTCACGGCCGAGCTCATGCTCGGCCAGTACGATGAAACCACCCTGCCCCGACAGCTGCGGCTGCAGATCAACGACACCGCGCTGGGGAAGCTGGCGTACGACGCTGGCGCCGGCACGGCGGACTTCTCGGCCGCACAGGTGGCCGCACTGCTGGCGTCGCTGAGTCGCAGCAGCCGTGTCGTCGTGGTGGGCGACGACGGAAAGCGCTGGACCGTGTCTGATCGCGGCGCGTCGGCCGTACTGCTGAAGATGGACGAATTCCAGGGGCGCCTCGGCACGCCCGGCGCGCTGGTGCGCAAGGGCACACGCGCCGAAGCCTCGGTACTGCCTGCGCTGCCCGTTCCGGTGATCGTGCTGGGTAGAACCGTGGCGACCCGTCCCGCAGACCAGGCGCTAGCGGATTCGCCTGCCCTGCGTGCGGCGCTGGTGGCAGCCACCTCGGCCGACGAGTGCGAAGCACTACATCCCGACGGCACGATGTTCGGCGACGAAGGTCCGCAGGCAATCACCGTGCAGCGCCTGTCGGCGGACAAGCTGCTGGTCTCGCAGGGCTGCTGGCGTGGCGCGTACAACACCGGCGATGGCTATTGGGTGGTCAACGACCGCCCGCCTTACGCGCCGACGCTCGTCACTGCATCGGCCGTGGACGACGAGCTGCGCACGATCCAGGAAGCACAGAAGGGCCGCGGGCTCGGTGACTGCTGGTACAGCGCCAGCTGGGGCTGGACCGGCACCCGCTTCGTCAAGACCGCCGAGTCCCGCTCCGGCCTGTGCCGCCTGGTCGCCGCCGGCGGCGCATGGGAGATGCCGACGGTAGTCACGAAGGTTCAAGAACCGCATTGATCCTTGAACCCCGCGCCACACGAAGCAGCCACGCATGGCGTGGCTCTACGCTGTTACAGCGCAATCGTCCTGTGCACGTAACGGTTCGTAGAGACACGCCATGCGTGTCCACCGCGCGCAGCGCGGCACAAGCGTCCTGACCCGTATAAACGCGGCGTTTGTCCTGGACCCGACGTTTGGACCCAATCGAAGCATGTATCAGGGTTCATGAACCCGACACGTCGCTGCAATGCTCGATGATCAACTGGATCGCGCCGCCGCCACGGTAATCATCGCTGACCAGACGGTAGGCGATATGCACGTGGTTGGCGGGCGCATTGCCGCGCCAGCCACTGAAATGAATCGCGTTGATCGGCTCGGCGCGGCCAGGCACGCGCAGGCTGAGCTTGAGGTGCTTTTCCTTCAGCACCTGCCAGCGCGCCACCTGGAAGTGGCCGTCGAACAGCGGCTCCGGGAAGCCCTGCCCCCACGGCCCGGCCAGACGCAGGGCTTCGGCATGCTGGAAGTCCAGCTCGGCGGGAGCGAGTTCGCCATCGCTCATCAGCAGTTCCTGCAGCGCCGCCGGATCCATGCTGGCCTCGACCACGGCCACGAACGCCTGCTGGAACGCCTCCAGCCGCGCATGCGGCAGGCTGAGACCGGCGGCCATCGCGTGGCCACCGAACTTGTCGATCAGCCCCGGATGTGCGGCATTGACCAGCGCCAGCGCGTCACGGATATGGAAACCGGCGATGGAGCGCGCCGAGCCGCGCAGCGAATCGCTGCCCGGTTCGGCCGGGGCGAACGCGATCACCGGCCGGTGCAGGCGGTCCTTCATTTTCGAGGCGACCAACCCCACCACGCCGGGATGCCATTCGGCGTCGAACAGGCACGCCGCGATCGGGCGTTCGCCCTCGGTGCTCAGCAGCGCTCGCGCAACCGCCAGCTCGGCGTCGTCGGTCATCAACTGCTGCACGGCACGGCGTTCGGCGTTGATCTGCTCCAGCGTCTGGGCGATCTCGCGCGCCTGGCCGCGGTCCTCGGTCAGTAGCAGCTCGATGCCCAGCGCCATGTCTTCCAGCCGGCCGGCCGCGTTCAACCGCGGGCCGAGGGCGAAGCCGATGTCGGTGGCGCTGAGCCGCGCCGCGTCGCGGCCACTGGCCTCGATCAGCGCCTGCAGGCCCACGCAACCCTGACCGGCGCGCAGCCGGCGCAGGCCGGCCGAGACCAGCGCCCGGTTGTTGGCATCCAGTGCGACCAGATCGGCGACGGTGCCTACAGCCACCAGATCCAGAAGGGTCAGCAGGTCCGGTTCCGCACCGGCGGCAAAGGCGCCCTGCACGCGCAGGTGCCGGCGCAGGGCCATCAATACATAGAAGATCACCCCGACCCCGGCCAGCGCCTTGCTCGGGAATGCGTCGCCGTTGATGTTGGGGTCGACGATGGCGTCGGCCGGCGGCAACTGCTCGCCCGGCAGGTGGTGGTCGGTGACCAGCACCTTCCAGCCCAGCGCCTTGGCCGCGGTCACGCCGGCATGGCAGGCAATGCCGTGATCGACGGTAACCAGCAGCCCGGGCTGCAACGGCGCCAGCTCGGCCACCAGCGAGGGAGACAGGCCGTAGCCGTGCAGCATGCGGTTGGGCACGGCATGCACGACGTCACGCGCACCCAGCATGCGCAGACCGCGCACGCCGACTGCGCAGGCGGTAGCGCCATCGCAGTCGAAATCGCCTACCACCAGAATGCGTTCGCCGGCGGCGATGGCCGCCGCCAGCAGGTCCACCGCGGCCTGCATGCTGCCCATCAGCTCCGGCGCATGCAGCTGCGCAAGCTTCGGCTGGGCCTGGGCCGCGTCGATCACGCCGCGTGCGGCGTACAGGCGCTGCAGCAACGGCAACATGTCACCCGGCCATTCGCCAAGGGCGGCGGCGGGACGGCGTTGGATCTGGAGGGAATCAGAAGCGGTCAAGGCGGGCTCGGTAAACAGCGCGAACGCCGGTGGTCGTCATGATACCCGGCGTCAATCGAGACCGCAGATCGCGCGCCCGTCAATCTTCGTGCAACTGCACCGGCTTCTTCCAGAACCGCCAGCGCTGGCCCTTGTCCAGCTCAAACCGGGCACCGTCTTCGAAATCCAGCACCAGCCGCCGCAGTTCACCGCGCTGCAACGCCGACAGCAACGGCCGGATCGCATCGTTGCCCAGCTGCTCCAGCGACCGCAGCTGGCGCAGGTCCACGAGCGCGTCGACCTGCTGTTCATCGTCGGCCTGCACGCCCGCCGCCTTCGCCAGGGCCTGCAGCAGGGCATCACGGCTCCGCACCTGCGCGTGGGCGGTCTGCACGGCGTGGGGCAACTCGCCCCCGCCCCAGAACCACAGTGAATTGACCGCACGCTTGCCCGTTGCGAGGCGCTGCACATTCCACTCGTGCTGGTGCAGCACCACCTGGGCTTCGGTCAGCAATGCACGCCAGCGCCGCCCGGCATCGCCTTCGGGCAGGTGGGCGAACAGATCATCGCCGAGCACGTCATCCGGCGCGGCAAACACCGGCAGCGTGGTGCCCGGTGGCAACCGCAGGTACCAGCGCGATGGCGTGGGGGCATCCAGCGTGAAGCCATACCCCGCAAACAACGGCTGCAATGCCGGCAGCAATGCGGCCACGTCGGCCGGTTCGAGCCGCAGCGTGTCACCGTGGCCCATCATCCGCGCGCCGTGCATGTCCGGCACCACGTTGGCGGGATCGGCACGCAGCCACACCCCATCGTGCGCATCGCCCACGTCCAGCTGCCGGGTCAACGCACCCACCGGCCAATCGGCCGGCTGCAGCTGGAAATGCCGCTGCAGCTGGGCGCGCTCGCCGGCATCGACCCGGCTGCGCTCGGCACGGCCGAGCGCCTTGGCCACGTCATCGGGCAACGCAGCCGCCGGGAAGCGGCTGCGTGCCGGCAGCAACAAGGTTGCCGTGGCCATGTTCAGCTCAGTCCAGGTACTGGACGCTGATGATTTCGTACTCGCGCTGCCCGGCCGGGGCGTCGATCACGATGCTGTCGCCCTCGTTCTTGCCGATCATCGCGCGCGCGACCGGCGAAGAGATCGCGACCAGGCCAAGTTTGATGTCGGCCTCCAGGTCACCCACGATCTGGTAGCGCTTCTCTTCGTCGCTTTCCACATCGGCCAGTTCGACGGTGGCGCCGAACACGACCTTGCTGCCCGCGTTGAGCTTGGTGATGTCGATGATCTCGGCATGCGAGAGCTCGCCTTCCAGCTGCTTGATGCGGCCTTCGATGAAGCCCTGCTCTTCGCGCGCGGCGTGGTACTCGGCGTTCTCCTTGAGATCGCCGTGCTCACGCGCCTCGGCGATCGCCGCGATGACCTTGGGGCGCTTGACCGACTTCAGGTGGTCAAGCTCTTCGCGCAGACGCTGCGCGCCCTTCAGGGTGATCGGTGCTCTCATGCGTTCAACTCCTTGTGCAGTTCCTGCAGCGACCAGACCGGGCCGGTACCGCGGAACTCAAGCGATTGCACCAGCGCCTTGGCGCCGGCAATGGTGGTCGAATAGGTGACGCGGTGCTGCAGCGCCTCGCGACGGATCGAGAACGAGTCGTTGATCGCCGCGCGACCTTCGGTCGTGTTGACGATATACACGATTTCGCCGTTCTTGATCGAGTCGACGATGTGCGGACGGCCTTCGACCACCTTGTTGACGATCTCGCAGTCCATGCCGTGCTGCTGCAGCCACGCGCCGGTGCCACGGGTGGCCACCAGCGTATAGCCGCGCTCCAGCAGCAGCTTGGCCACCGGCAGCACGCGCTGCTTGTCCGGGTCACGCACCGACACGAAGGCCTTGCCCAGCGGCGGTGCCTTGATGCCACCGGCTTCCTGGGCACGTGCGAACGCGGCGCTGAAGCTGCGGCCCACGCCCATCACCTCACCGGTGGAGCGCATCTCCGGCCCGAGGATCGGGTCCACGCCCTGGAACTTGGCGAACGGGAAGATCGCTTCCTTGACCGAGAAGTACTCCGGCACGATCTCCTTGGTGGCGCCCTGCTCGGCCAGGGTCTTGCCGGCCATGCAGCGCGCGGCGATCTTGGCCAGCGCCATGCCGGTGGCCTTGGACACGAACGGCACGGTGCGCGAGGCACGCGGGTTCACTTCCAGCAGGTACACGATGTCCTCGCCGTTCTCGCCGGCCTGGATCGCGAACTGGGTGTTCATCAGGCCGACCACGTTCAGGGCCTTGGCCAGCTCCACCACCTGGCGGCGCAGCTCGGCCTGGGTCTCGGCCGACAGCGAGTACGGCGGCAGCGAGCAGGACGAATCGCCCGAATGCACGCCGGCCTCTTCGATGTGTTCCATCACGCCGCCGATCAGCACGTTGCCGTCCTTGTCGGCAATGATGTCCACGTCCACTTCCACGGCGTTGTCCAGGAAGCGGTCGAGCAGCACCGGCGAATCGTTGGAAACCTTGACCGCATCGCGCACATAGCGCGCCAGGTCGGATTCGCCGTAGACGATTTCCATCGCGCGGCCGCCCAGCACGTAGCTCGGGCGCACCACCAGCGGATAGCCGATCTCGCGGGCCAGCAGCAGCGCTTCCTGGTCGTTGCGGGCAATGCGGTTCGGCGGCTGCTTCAGGCCCAGCTTGTCCACCAGCTGCTGGAAGCGCTCGCGGTCTTCGGCCAGGTCGATGGAGTCCGGCGAGGTGCCGATCACCGGCACGCCATTGGCTTCCAGCGCGCGCGCCAGCTTCAGCGGGGTCTGGCCGCCGTACTGCACGATCACGCCCTTCGGCTGTTCCAGCTCGACGATTTCCAGCACGTCTTCCAGCGTCAGCGGCTCGAAGTACAGGCGGTCGGAGGTGTCGTAGTCGGTGGAGACGGTCTCGGGGTTGCAGTTGACCATGATGGTCTCGAACCCGTCTTCGCGCAGCGCCAGGGCGGCGTGCACGCAGCAGTAGTCGAACTCGATGCCCTGGCCGATGCGGTTCGGACCGCCGCCCAGGATCATGATCTTGTCGCGGTTGCTCGGCGCCGCTTCGCATTCGTCCTCGTAGGTCGAATACAGGTAGGCGGTGCTGGTGGCGAACTCGGCCGCGCAGGAATCCACGCGCTTGTACACCGGGCGCACCTTGAGCGCACGGCGCAGCGCGCGCACGCCCGCTTCGTTGGTGCCGGTCAGCTCGGCCAGGCGCGCATCGGAGAAGCCGGCGCGCTTGAGCTTGCGCAGGCGGGCGGCGTCCAGTGCGTCCAGGCCGTCGGCGGCCAGCTGGGTTTCGGCCTGGATGATCTCTTCGATCTGGTCCAGGAACCACGGGTCGATGTGCGACAGCGCGAAGACTTCTTCCACGCTGAAGCCGGCGCGGAACGCATCGCCCACGAAGAACAGGCGCTCCGGGCCCGGGGCCTTGAGTTCGCGCTTCAGGGTGGTGATGTCGTCTTCGCTGGTCAGGTCCAGGCCGGTCGGGTCGAGGCCGATCTTGCCCGTTTCCAGGCCACGCAGCGCCTTCTGCAGCGATTCCTGGAAGGTGCGGCCCATCGCCATCACCTCGCCCACCGACTTCATCTGGGTGGTCAGGCGGGCATCGGCGGCCGGGAACTTCTCGAAGGCGAAGCGCGGGATCTTGGTGACGACATAGTCGATCGACGGCTCGAACGAAGCCGGGGTCAGGCCGCCGGTGATCTCGTTCTTCAATTCGTCCAGGGTGTAACCGACGGCCAGCTTGGCGGCGACCTTGGCGATCGGGAAGCCGGTGGCCTTGGAGGCCAGCGCCGAGGAACGCGACACGCGCGGATTCATTTCGATCACGACCACGCGGCCGGTGGTCGGGCTGATGCCGAACTGCACGTTGGAGCCGCCGGTATCCACGCCGATCTTGCGCAGCACGGCGATGGAGGCATCGCGCAGGCGCTGGTATTCCTTGTCGGTCAGGGTCTGCGCCGGCGCGACGGTGATCGAGTCACCGGTGTGCACGCCCATCGGGTCCAGGTTTTCGATGGAGCAGACGATGATGCAGTTGTCGGCGGTGTCGCGCACCACCTCCATCTCGAATTCCTTCCAGCCCAGCACCGACTCTTCCACCAGCACTTCGGTGGTCGGCGACAGCTCGAGGCCGCGGGTCACGATATCGATCAGCTCTTCGCGGTTGTAGGCAATGCCGCCACCGCTGCCACCCAGGGTGAAGCTGGGGCGGATGATGGTCGGGTAGCCGACGCGGGTCTGGATGTCGATCGCTTCTTCGAGCGTGTGCGCAACCGCGGCGCTCGGGCACTCCAGACCGATCTCGCCCATGGCCACGCGGAACAGCTCGCGGTCTTCGGCCATGCGGATCGCATCGCGCTTGGCGCCGATCAGTTCGACGTTGTACTTCTCCAGCACGCCGTGGTCGGCCAGGTCCAGCGCGCAGTTCAGCGCGGTCTGGCCACCCATGGTCGGCAGCAGCGCGTCGGGCTTTTCCTTGGCGATGATCTTTTCGACGGTCTGCCAGTTGATCGGCTCGATGTAGACGGCGTCGGCCATCTCCGGGTCGGTCATGATGGTGGCCGGATTGCTGTTGACCAGCACCACGCGGTACCCCTCGTCACGCAGGGCCTTGCAGGCCTGGGCGCCGGAGTAGTCGAACTCACAGGCCTGGCCGATGACGATCGGGCCGGCGCCGATGATGAGGATGGTCTTTAGGTCAGTGCGCTTGGGCATTGTCTTCTCTAAGTCAGTACAGCGTGTCGGGGGTCGCAGCGCCGCGCCGAAGGCAGCGGCGTCTCGAATCAGGCCTTGGCCTGCGCCATCAGGGTGATGAAGCGGTCGAACAGCGGGCTGACGTCGTGCGGGCCCGGCGAGGCTTCGGGGTGGCCCTGGAAGGAGAACGCCGGCACGTCGGTACGGGCGATGCCCTGGTTGGTGCCGTCGAACAGCGAGCGGTGGGTGACGCGCAGGGTGGCCGGCAGGGTGGCTTCATCCACCGCGAAACCGTGGTTCTGCGAGGTGATCATCACGCGGCCGTCGTCCAGGTCCTGCACCGGGTGGTTGGCGCCGTGGTGGCCGTGGCCCATCTTGACGGTCTTGGCGCCGGAGGCCAGCGCGAGCAGCTGGTGGCCCAGACAGATGCCGAAGACCGGCAGCTTCTTGTCCAGGAACACTTTGATCGCTTCGATGGCGTAGTCGCACGGTTCCGGGTCGCCCGGGCCGTTGGACAGGAACACGCCGTCCGGATTCATCGCCAGCACGTCGGCGGCCGGGGTCTGCGCCGGCACGACGGTGATGTCGCAGCCGCGTTCGGCCAGCATGCGCAGGATGTTGAGCTTGGCGCCGAAGTCATAGGCCACCACGTTGTACTGCGGGGCGGCGCTGGCGAACGTGTTGGAATCCAGGTCGAGCTGGCCCTCGTTCCAGCTGTAGGACTTCTCGGTGCTCGTGACTTTGGCCAGGTCCATGCCCTTGAGGCCCGGGAACTTGCGGGCGGCTTCCAGGGCGACGTCGACGTTGATGTCGTCGCCGGCCATCAGGGCGCCATTCTGGGCGCCGCGCTCACGCAGGATGCGGGTCAGCTTGCGGGTGTCGATGCCGGAGATGGCGACGACGCCACGCTGCAGCAGCCAGTCCTGCAGCGACACCTGGCTGCGCCAGTTGCTGGGACGGCGCGGCACGTCGCGCACGATCAGGCCGGCCGACCACACTTTGTGGGCCTCGTCGTCCTGGTCGGTCATGCCGGTGTTGCCGATATGCGGGTAGGTCAGCGTGACCATCTGCCGGGCGTAGGAGGGATCAGTCAGCACTTCCTGGTAACCGGTCATGGCGGTGTTGAACACCACCTCACCGACGGACAGGCCGGGCGCGCCTACGGATTCGCCCTCGAATACGGTGCCGTCTTCGAGGACGAGGATTGCGGCTTGGGTCACGGGAATCTCACTTTGGCTACCGAGGGGTCACCGAAGTCACGCCACGCTTCACGGAAAAGCGGTTGCAAAAAAGCGCGGACTGCGGTGCGGGACCGGTCCGGCTGTCGTGATTCGGCGAGCGGGAATTGTAAAGGCAAGCCCCCTCCAACGCCAGCGTTTACATGCAATCGCCGGCGTACGGCAGCGTCCGGTCACGCCTGGGTTCAGGCGTGACCGACACGCCTGTTCAGGTAGCGCTGCCGGCCAGGAGGTCGCGGACCCGGTAGCTGCCGGGCGCACGCCCGTTCAGCTGTGTGGCGGCGAACAGGGCGCCCCGCGCGAAGATGTCGCGGTTGGTGGCCCGGTGGGTCAGTTCGATGCGCTCGCCCAGGCCGGTGAACTGGACGAGGTGCTCGCCGACGATGTCGCCGGCACGCAGGCTGGCGTAATGCGGCTGCGCCCCACCCTTCTGGGCGGCGGCGCCCAGGGTGAGGGCGGTGCCGGACGGGGCGTCCTGTTTGTGGACGTGGTGGGATTCGACGATGTCGCAGTCCCAGCCCGCGAGGGCGGCGGCGGCGCGCTCGACCAGTTCGTCGAGAACGGCGACGCCCAGGCTGAAGTTGGATGCCCAGACGAGCGGGATCCGGGTGGCGGCCTGGATCAAGGCCTGCCGCTGGGTTTCGCTGATGCCGGTGGTGCCCGAGACCAGCCCTGCCCCGCGCTCGACGCACAGGGCCAGAACAGGATCGAAGCCCTCGGGCAGGCTGAAGTCGATGGCGACGTCGAACTGCGGCGCGCCGTGCAGTTCGCTGGCGGCGAAATGCGGGACGCCCTCGACGACGCGCTGGGCGGGAGAACGGCGGGTGACGGCGGCAACGACCTGCAGGTCGTCGCGCTCGGCAGCCAGCCGCAGCAGGGCCTGGCCCATGCGCCCGGACGCACCGTGGATGAGCAAACGAATGGGGGGAGTAGTCATGTCCGCAGGCTAGCGGAAAGGGCTTCGATTGGGCAACGTCAACATCGACATCAACGTCAAAAGCATCGGCTCTGCGCTAATTCCTGGCTGGGCGGAGCCGGGGCAGGTCTGCGGGGGACGCCGTAAACCCATCCATGGGGGCTTAGTCGCCGCTTGCGCGTGTGCGCTGTCCTGCGCACACGGCAAGACCGGGGTTGGGCTCCTGCCCAACCCGTCGGGCGTATACGCCCGACCCATGCGGCTCATACCCCCGCAAACCTACCCCGCCCCCACCCTCGACAGTTTCTCTATGACGGAACCGAAAACCGGGTCGCGTCGCATCGCGTGGTCAATGCTGCTTCGGCGTGGTCGGCCCGCAACTGTCGCAACCACCACATGCACCGCCACCGCCGGTGGCCGGTGGTGCGATCTTTCGGCCGAGCGCCTGCATCCAGTTCGCGCGCTGCGGTTTCACCAGCCCCAGCGCGAGTGCGCCGCGTGCCTTCCGCACGGTGCCGGGGAACTGCTTTTTGAGCACTACCCAGGCGCTGAGCAGGACGATCAGCGCGACGACGATGTACTGCAGGAGCAGGCCGGTGGTCATCAGCCGCCGCCCAGGGCCACGGTCACCTGGTAGGTGACCAGCGCCGCGATGTAGGCGGCGGCGAAGAGGTAGAAGGTGGCGAAGCCGACCTGCTTCCAGGAGTTGGTCTCGCGCTTGATGGTGGCCAGGGTGGAGATGCACATGGGCGCGTAGATGAACCACACGAGCAGGGAGAGGCCGGTGGCCAGCGACCAGCCGTTGGCGACGACCGGGGTAAGGGCCTGGATGGCGGCGTCGTCATCGGCGGCCGAGAGGGCGTAGATGGTGGCCAGCGAGGAGACGGCGACTTCGCGGGCGCCCATGCCGGGGATGAGGGCGATGCATATCTGCCAGTTGAAGCCCAGCGGGGCGAAGATGATCGCCATGGCGTGGCCGATCTGGCCGGCAAAGCTGTAGTCGATGGCCGGATTGGTGGCGTTTTCCGGGGCGCCCGGGAACGACAGCAGCACCCACAGCAGGATGGTCAGCGAGAGGATGATGCCGCCCACGCGCTTGAGGAAGATCATGCCGCGCTCGTACAGGCCCACGGCCAGATCACGCGGGTGCGGGATGCGGTAGGACGGCAGTTCCAGCATGAGCGGGTGCTCGCTCTTGTCGCGGCGCCACTTCTTCATGACCCAGGACATGGCCAGCGCACTGAAGATGCCGGCCGCGTACAGGCCGAACAGCACGAGGCCCTGCTGGCTGACGAAGCCCCACAGGGTCTTCTGCGGGATGAAGGCGCCGATCAGCAGCGCATAGACCGGCAGGCGCGCCGAACACGTCATCAGCGGGGCGACCAGGATGGTGGCCAGGCGGTCGCGCGGGTCCTGGATGCTGCGGGTGGCCATGATACCCGGCACGGCGCAGGCGAAGCTGGACAGCAGCGGGATGAACGAACGCCCCGACAGGCCGGCCGAGGCCATCATGCGGTCGAGCAGGAACGCGGCGCGCGGCAGGTAGCCGGACTCTTCCAGCGCCAGGATGAAGGCGAACAGGATCAGGATCTGCGGCAGGAACACCACGACCCCGCCCACGCCGGCGATGATGCCGTCGGTCAGCAGGCTGGTCAGCGGGCCCGCGGGCAGCGTGGCGGCGACGGTTTCGCCCAGCCAGCCGAAGCCGGCTTCGATGCCGTCCATCATCGGCGTGGCCCAGGCGAACACGGCCTGGAAGATGAGGAACATCACCACCACCAGGGTCAGCAGCCCGAACACGGGATGCAGCAGCCAGCGGTCCAGCGCGTCGTCGATCTTCGCGGTGCGGGTCGGCATGCTCACCGCGGCGGCGAGGATGTCGCGCACCTGGGCGTGGTAGTCCGCCTCGCCTGCCACGGCCGCGACCGGCGCGTCCAGGTGCGGCACCATGGCATCCAGCCGGTCCACCAGCGCCTTGGCCCCGTTGCGGCGCACGGCCACGGTTTCCACCACCGGCACGCCCAGCGCCTGTTCGAGGGCGCGCACGTCGATCTTGATGCCGCGACGCTCGGCCGCATCCACCATGTTCAGCGCCACGATCATCGGCTTGCCCAGCTCGCGCAGCTCCAGCGCGAAGCGCAGGTGCAGGCGCAGGTTGGTCGCATCGATCACGCACAGCAGCACGTCCGGCGCGGCCTCGCCCGGGTAGAAGCCCCGGCACAGGTCGCGGGTGATCGCCTCGTCCAGGCTGGCCGGCTGCAGGCTGTAGGCGCCCGGCAGGTCGAGCACGGCGAATTCGCGGCCGGACGGCGCGCGCAGGCGCCCTTCCTTGCGTTCCACGGTCACGCCGGTGTAGTTGGCCACCTTCTGGCGGCTGCCGGTGAGCTGGTTGAACAGCGCGGTCTTGCCGCTGTTGGGGTTGCCCACCAGGGCAATGCGCAGGCTGGCGGCGCTCATGCGCCTGCTCCGGCGGCGTGTGCGCTGATCAGGATGCGTGCCGCTTCGGTACGACGCAGCGCGAAACGGGTGAACCCGACCTGCACCAGCAGCGGTTCGCCGCCGATGGGACCACGGGCTACCAGACGCACATCCTCACCCTTCACGAAGCCCAGCTCCTTGAGCCGGCGGGCGATGGCATCGTTTGCATGGAGTTCCTGCACGCCCTCCACCAGGGCGGAACCGTGCAGCGGCAGATCGGACAACGTCACGGGTCGCCTTCGTGTCGATAAGAATGGTTATCAATTCTAGCATCGCCGCGCCGCGTCATGGCCCGCGCGCCACGGCCCGCTATGATCCATACATGTAAGCAACCGCAGGCCCCCCATGAGTGACGCTTTGAGGATTGAACGCAGCGCTTCGGTGCTGACCCTGTGGCTGAACCGCCCCACCCTGCACAACGCCTTCGACGCGGGGCTGATCGCGCAGCTGACCGCCGCGCTGGAGGCCGCCGGGCGCGACGACCAGGTGCGCGCGGTCGTGCTGGCCGGGCAAGGCGCCTCGTTCTCGGCCGGCGCGGACATGCAGTGGATGCGCGGCATGGCCGCGGCCAGCGAGGAAGACAACCGCCAGGACGCCCTCGCCCTGGCCCGGCTGATGCGCACCCTGGATGAACTGCCCAAGCCGACCGTGGCCCGCGTGCACGGCGCGGCCTTCGGCGGCGGGGTCGGCCTGGTCGCCTGCTGCGACATCGCCATCGCCAGCACCAGCGCCCGCTTCGGCCTGACCGAGAGCCGGCTGGGCCTGCTGCCGGCGGTGATCTCGCCCTATGTCATCGATGCGATCGGCCCGCGCCAGGCCCGCCGCTGGTTCGCGACCGGCGAGCACTTCGACGCCGAGACCGCGCTGCGGATCGGGCTGGTCCACCAGCTGATCGAACCTGAACGGATCGACGAAGCCGTCCAGCGCCAGTTGGGCCTGCTCGACAAGGCCGGCCCGATCGCCTCGGCGTCGGCCAAGGAGCTGGTCCGCCGGGTCACGGTGGGCCGCGACCGCGACGCACTGGATCGCGACAACGCCACGCTGATCGCGCGGCTGCGGGTCTCCGCCGAAGGCCAGGAAGGACTCGGCGCCTTCCTGGACAAGCGCGCGCCCCATTGGGTTACCCAGGACTGAGAAGGAATCTCCCCATGCTCGACCATATCGGTATCCGCTGCGCGGACTTCGCGCGCAGCCTCGCCTTCTACCAGCAGGCGCTGGCGCCGCTCGGCATCCAGGTGGTGATGCAGGTCAGCGCCGCGCAGACCGGCGCCGGCGACCACGCCGGATTCGGACGCACCGGCAAGCCGGACTTCTGGATCGGCAGCACGCCCGGCGCCCATGGCGGGGTGCATGTGGCCTTCAGTGCGGGCAGCCGCGCGGAGGTGGACGCGTTCCACAGCGCCGCGCTGGCGGCCGGCGGTCGCGACAACGGGCCGCCCGGCATCCGTGAGTACTACCACCCCGACTATTACGGGGCCTTCGTACTGGACCCGGACGGCAACAACATCGAAGCGGTCTGCCACCGCCCGGCATGATCGCCAGCGCCCGTCCCCGGGCGCCGCTGCACCACAGCGGGCTGGCCGCTTTGCCGCCGAACCCGCGTATCCCCCTTTCGTGGCCCGCCGGGGATCGTGGGCCACCCTTTTCCCCCAGGAACGTCCGTGATTCCATCCCCCACCCGTCCGCTGCTGGCCGTGCGTCTTCCCGTCCCCGGGGAGCATGGCCATGGATGATTTCGTCCGCATCGTCGAGGTCGGCCCGCGCGACGGGCTGCAGAACGAAGCCCAACCGGTCGCCACCGCCGACAAGATCGAGCTGATCCGCCAGCTGTCGCTCACCGGTCTGCGCACCATCGAAGCCACCAGTTTCGTCAGCCCGCGCTGGGTGCCGCAGTTGGCCGACGCCGCCGAGGTCTATGCCGGCATCGAACGCCGCCCCGGCATCGCCTACCCGGTGCTGGTGCCCAACGAGCAGGGCTACGACCGCGCCCGTGCCGTGGGCGTGGAGGAGGTGGCGGTGTTCACCGCCGCCTCGGAAACCTTCAACCGCACCAATACCAACGCCGGCATCGACGAGTCGCTGGCGCGTTTCGCGCCGATCCTCGAACGCGCCCGCGCCGACGGGGTCAGGGTGCGTGGCTATGTGTCCACCGTGCTGGGCTGCCCCTACCAGGGCGAGGTGGCGGTCAGCGAGGTGATCCGCGTGGCCCGCGCGCTGCACGAGATGGGGTGTTACGAAATCTCGCTGGGCGACACCATCGGGGTCGGCACGCCACGCAAGGCGCGCGCGATGCTGCGTGCCGTGGCCGCCGAGCTGCCGATGAGTGCGCTCGCGGTGCACTTCCATGACACCTATGGCCAGGCCCTGGCCAATATCGACGCCTGCCTGGACGAAGGCGTGCGCGTGGTCGATTCGGCCGTGTCCGGCGCTGGCGGCTGCCCGTATGCCAAGGGCGCCAGTGGCAATGTGGCCAGCGAAGACGTGGTGTACCTGCTGCATGGCATCGGCATGCGCACCGGCATCGACCTGCCGGCGCTGGCCGCCACCGGCCGCTGGCTGGCGGCAAGGCTCGGGCGTGAAACCGGCAGCAAGGCCGGCAAGGCACTGGCCGCCACATGAGTCGACGCCGCCCGCGCAAGGATGCCGCGGTCGGTGACCACCTCGCCGCGCATCTGCATGCGCTGGCGGCCCTGCAACAGGCGCTGGCGCAGCCGCCCGGCGAAGACGTGCACGCCCTGCTGCGCGATGTGCAGCAGGCCCTGCAGGAGGCAATGGACGAACGCCAGCTGGCGCTGCGCCGCTACGCCGCGCTGTTCGATGCGGTGCCCGACCCGGTCAGCATCCTCAGCGAAACCGGCGTGGTACTCGACCTCAACAAGGCGGGCATACGGGCCTACGGCCGTGCCCGCGAAGACATCATCGGCCAGCCCATCGAGCTGTTGAACCCGGACCTGCCCAGCGACCACCTCGACCCGGTCTGGGAGGCGCTGCGGCGTGGCGAGACCTACGTCATCGAAGTCACCAACATGCGCGGCGACGGCAGCCGCTTCCCAGTGGAGGTGCATTCGGCCGGCTTCGAGCACCAGGGCGAGCACTGCATCGTCGCCGTGGCGCGCGACCTGAGCAGCCGCTGGCAGGCCGAGTCGCGCTACCGCCTGCTGATGGAATCCATCGACAAGGGCGTGATCCTGTTCGATCGCGAGCTGCGGGTGGTGTCGGCCAATCCGGCGGCGCACCGCATCCTGGGCAGCCAGTCCAACGGCGGCAGCCTGCACAAGCTGCTGGCCCCGGACGACTGGATCAGCGTGGACGAACACGGCCACCCGCTGACCCGCGAACAGTGGCCCGCCGCCGAAGCGCTGCAGCGTGGGCGCATGACCCGCAGCACCATCGTGGGCCTGTACCACCGCCCGCGCGGGCGCATGATCTGGATCTCCACCACCAACGTGCCGGTCTACGGCACCGGCCGCGACACCCCCGACCACGTGTTCGGGCTGTTCAGCGACATCACCGAACTCAAGCGCAACAACACCCTGTTCGACCGCGCGCAGTCGCTGGCCCACATCGGCGGCTGGGAGTGGGACCGCGGCCTCCAGCGCCTGTACCTGACCGATGAGGCGGCGCGCATCCTCGGCCAGGAGGTGCCGCTGCAGGACATGGCGCACCTGATGGACTGCCTGCGCCTGGACGACCGCTCGCAGCTGCAGCAGGCGCTGCTGGACGTCATCGACCGCCAGGTGCCGTTCGAGCTCGAACTGCAGGGGCAGCGCAGCGACGGCCATTCGTTCTGGGTGCGCATGATCGGCGAGGCCGAGGCCGGCGACGTGGACGCCGCGCGCATCGCCGGCACCGTGCAGGACATCACCTCGCGCAAGCACGCCGAGGAAACCCTGCGCATCCAGGCCCGCACCGACCCGCTGACCGGGATCATGAACCGCGACGCGGTGCTGACCGACCTGGCCACGCGCATGGCCAGCCCCACCCACTGCCGGGTGGCGGTGCTGTACATCGACCTGGACCGGTTCAAGACGGTCAACGACCTGCTCGGCCACAATGCCGGCGACGAACTGCTGATCGATGCGACGCGGCGCATTTCCACTGCGATCGGCACCGAGGGGCTGGTCGCCCGTTTCGGCGGCGACGAATTCCTGGTGGTCTGCGATACCCGCGACCTGCCGGACCAGCCCGAGCGCCTGGCCGAGGCCATCACCCGCGCCTTCTCCGCCCCGTTCCGCTTCGGCAGCGACGAGTTCGCGGTGACCACCAGCATCGGCATCGCCCGCGCGCCGCAGGACGGGCTGCGCCCTCAGCAGCTGATCCAGAACGCCGACATCGCCATGTACGACTGCAAGCGCCGCACGCGCAACGGCTGGCAGGTGTTCTCGCCGGAACTGGCCCAGCGCCAGCACGACCGCCTGCAGATCGAAAGCAAGCTGCACCGCGCGTTGGACGACGACGAGTTCCACCTGGTGTACCAGCCGCAGGTCGACCTGCGCACCGGCCAGCTGGTCGCCGCCGAGGCGCTGATCCGCTGGCGCAACTCGCAGTTGGGCGAGCTGCGGCCGGACATCTTCATCGGCCATGCCGAGAGCACCGGCGACATCGTGCGGATCGGGCTGTGGGTATTGAACGAGGCCTGCCGGCAGATCCGCCAGTGGCAGGATGAAGGACTCGGCATCGTGCGCGTGGCGGTCAACGTCTCCTACCGCCAGTTCGTCGGCGAGGACCTGGCGCGCAATGTGCGCCAGATCCTGGACCAGTACGGGCTGCCGGGCAGCGCGCTGGAGCTGGAGTTCACCGAACGGGTCCTGATCGAAGACGCCCCCGACACGCTGCAGACCTTCGCGCGGCTGCGCGATATGGGCGTTCTGCTGACCATCGACGACTTCGGCGAGGGCTACAGCGCCCTGAACTACCTGCGCCGGCTGCCGATCCACGGGCTCAAGCTCAGCCAGCTGTTCGTCGAGGGCGTGCCCGGCAACCGTTCGGACGTGGCGGTCTGCGAGGCCGTCTGCGGCATCGCGCGCAGCCTCGGGCTGGGCCTGGTCGCCGAGGGCATCGAATCGGAGGAACAGCGCCGCTTCCTGCATACCCTGGGGGTCACCGTCGGCCAGGGCTTCCTGTTCGCCCCCGGGCTGGCCGCAGACGACTTCGCCCGGCGCCTGGCCCAGCGGCAATGAGCCGCACGCGCTGCACAACGGCGAAACGGCCCGCATCCGCTAGAATCGGCGGCTCTTGAACCAGCGGGATCGTGCAATGCAGCTGTCTTCTGTCCGCGCCGTCGTTACCGGTGGCGTTTCCGGCCTTGGGCTTTCGGTCGCCCAGCACCTGGTCTCCCAGGGCGCACGGGTGGCCCTGTTCGACCTCAACGACGACAAGGGCGCGGCCGCGGTGGCCGAACTGGGTGAGGCCAATGCCCGCTACTTCAGCACCAACGTCAGCGACGAAGCCGCCGTGACCGCGCAGATCGATGCCGCACACGACTTCCTGGGCGGCCTCAACGCCGTGATCAGCTGCGCCGGCATCCTCGGCGCCGGCCGCGTGCTGGGCAAAGAGGCACCGATGCCGCTGGCCACGTTCCAGAACACCATCATGGTCAACCTGGTCGGCAGCTTCAACGTCGCCAAGGCCGCGGCCAACCGCATGCAGCACAACACGCCGGGCGAAGACGGCGAGCGTGGCGTGATCATCAATACCGCCAGCGTGGCCGCCTACGAAGGCCAGATCGGCCAGGCCGCGTACTCCGCCTCCAAGGGCGGCGTGGTCAGCATGACCCTTCCGATGGCGCGCGAGCTGTCGCGCTTCGGCATCCGCGTGATGACCATCGCGCCGGGCATCTTCTGGACCCCGATGGTCGACGGCATGCCGCCGGCCGTGCAGGAGTCGCTGGCCGCCTCGATTCCGTTCCCGCCGCGCCTCGGCAAACCGGACGACTTCGCCAGCCTGGTCGCACACATCCTCGGCAACACCTACCTGAACGGCGAAACCATCCGCCTGGACGGTGCGGTGCGCCTGGCACCCAAGTAAGCACGTACCCCACTTCCCACGAACCGACCTTCATTCCCATGAAAGCCAACGACATCAAGAAAGGCAACGTCGTCGAATACAACGGCGGCGTTTACCAGATCCGCGACATCGAACGCAGCTCGCCGCAGGGCCGCAGCGGCAACGTCCGCTTCCGTTTCATCATGTACAGCGTGCCGGGTGGCAACAAGCTCGACGCCAGCTTCGACGCCGACGACAACCTGCCGGAAGTCGAACTGCTGCGCCGCCAGTCCACCTATTCGTACAAGGATGGCGATGCGTTCGTCTTCATGGACGATGAGGACTACACCCCGTACACCCTGGACGCGGACGTCATCGGCGACGACGCCGGTTACATCACCGACGGCCTGACCGGCATCTACGTGCAGGTCATCGACGACCAGCCGGTCGCCGTGCAGCTGCCGAGCAGCGTGGTGCTGGAAGTGATCGAGACCCCGCCGGAACTGAAGGGCGGCACCGCCACCAAGCGTCCGAAACCGGCCAAGCTCAGCACCGGTATCGAGATCATGGTGCCGGAGTACATCTCCAACGGCGAACGCGTGCTGGTCAACACCGCCACCGGCGAATTCGCCGGCCGCGCGGATTGAACCTGCGCCTGACGCTGCCCGTCCTGCTCGTCCTGCTCGCGGCGTGTTCGCCGCGCGCAGCCGAGCAGCAGGTAGACGCTGCTGCCGCCGATACGGTGGCACCAGCGCCTGAACCTGCTGCAGTGACGCAACCTTCGGCAGCGCCGGAAGCCGCCGCCACCGCAGCAGTCGCAGAGACACCCGACCCGTTCGAAGAACTGCAGCGCGCCCGCGCCGACGCCGGCTGTGAGATACCGGACGACGTCTACGATCTCGACGACATCCGCCTCTACTGCACCCTGCCCGCCGACGTCCGCACCTTCCTGGCGCGCGAGAACACCTGCCAGCATTTCGCCGGTGAAGAGCCCTACGACGATGCACGCCGTGCAGAACTGGAACAGGCCAGCGCCGACTACTGCGACGGCCGCGAGCAGCGCTTTGCCGATCTGTTTGAACAACACCGTGACGACTGCTCGATCCGCGGCGCGCTGATCGATATCGGCAACCGCTACGACCTGTTCACCCTGGTCGCGCCGGATCCGTGCCGCGCGCAGGACTGAGCCTGCGCCGGCGAGGTATTACGGCCTCGCCGCCAGCGATGGGGCACCGGCAAAATCGCCGCAGCCGTGATACTGACGGGTGCCCACGGTGAGCATTACGGTGGCGCCGAATTTCTGCCCACTCATGTTGTCCTCGCATACCGTGCGTTGGAAGCTGACGTTGATGTCCGTCCCATCGGCGGCCTTGCCCGACCAGCCATCCTTGCCCTGTGTAGGCGCGGTGACCTCGAATTTCTGCTCGCCGTAGCCGGTCTCCACGCGCAGCTGCGGGTGGGGGCCGGCACTGACCTGGGCCAGCCAGCCGGGCTCATTGCCGGTCGCACGGAATGCCGGCGCAGTATCGGCAGTGGCAGCAGCCACCTCGCCCTCCTTGCCAGAACCGGTGCAGGCGCGGTCAGGCTCGCCCTTGAGCGTCAGCGTGCCTTCGGTAGTGCCCTTGGTCCAGAACGTGTTGCCCTGCCCGTCCCCGTACTTCGCACCCGAGGCGGCGGTTTCATTGGCCATCACGAAGGTGCGGTCGCCCACCACCACGGTGGCGGAGTCCTGCCCGCGATACGTCGCCCGCACCGCCAGATCGCCGCACTGGAAGGCATAGACGCGTTCGTCGGAGGTGGGGGCGGCCGCGGGCGGCGGGGCTTCGTCGCCAGCGGGCGAGGCGCCGGGGGCCGCGCCTTCGGCCTGCTGCGCCGGTTGGCACGCCGCCAGGCCGATGACGATGGCGACGCTGAGAATCAAGGGAGATGCACGCATGTTCGACTCCTTGCCGATGTTCTGGTTCAACCGGAGATGCTAGCGCCCGCCGTGTTAGCGGGGGTGAAACGCCCGCGGCGCCGCGTAGGGACACGCCATGCGTGTCTGCTCTTCGCCGGGCACCGCGCAGACACGCATGGCGTGTCCCTACAAGGCCTCGTCGCGCGCCAGATCACGCATCTGGTTGCCCAAGCGCGTCAGCGTGTCATCGATGGTCGTCAGTTCCTGCTGTTGCTGTGCCGGCAGTTGCGCGCGCAGCTGCGCCTGCAATGCCGTCCACGCCGGGATGCCGCGCGCGCTGATCTGGCGTGCGGCGTCGGCGGCAACGACCCGTTCTTCCGCCGCGGGTAAGCCATATCCATCGCCGCCGACCAATCCGGCCGGATTGACCAGCTGGCCAGCGTCATCAAGCAAGGCCAGCAATGCGGCGTGCGCGGCATCGCCGTCACCGCGTGGATCGTCCAACGCCCGCTTCAACCCGTCGCGCGCCCGCAGTTCTTCCCGGTTGCGCGCCGCCTGTTCCAGCAGCAGCAGCGCCGACGTAGCGCGCAAGCCGCCGCGCTCGGCCCATGCCGCGCGCTGCGCGGCAGGCAGCTGCAACCACGCGGTCACCTGCGCGGTCGGCAGCGCCAGTTCCGCGCGCGCCACATCGAACAACTGCTGATAGTGGGCCTGCGCCGACGGGAAGTAGTACCCCAGCCGCATCGCCTCGCGCCGATCCTCCAGCACCGCGCCATCCGCACGCCCCTGCCGCTCCAGCCGACGCAGCAGGCCCGTCGGGCTGAGCCGGTTCAGCCCAGGGTCGGCCCAACGCGGCACGCCTTCCTGCAGCAGCTTGCCGGTTTCCACCGCGCAGTTGTTGCTGACAAACCGGTACCGCCCGTCATAGCTCCAATGCACCTGCCCTACCCGTTCCAGCAGCGTGGCGATGTCGTCCGGTTGCAATGCCAGCGGCACCGACACCAGGCCGCGCAGCTCCAGCTGGGTGTATTCGTTGATGACCTGGTTGAGCGGCAGCACGAAGAGCCGCGACGGATACGCGCCCGTCAGCCCGCGCCAACTGGAGATCTGCACGTCGCCGACGAAGGCACGGAACGACAACACCCGGTGCTGGGCCAGATCCAGCCGGCAGTCCGGACCGCGCGGCCGCCCGGGCGCGCAGATCACCAACCGCAGCATGCTGTGGCCCCAACGGCTCATCAGCTGGTCGTTGCCCTCGGCCAGCAGGTAATCCACCGCGTACACCCGCTGCGGATCCAGTTCCAGCAAGGAGGCCTCGCCGGTGACATCGCCGGCCTGCACCAGCGCCACGCGCGGGTCGCACGCCGCCTGCGGTCCGGCGCCGATGTGATCGGCGAACCACGCCGCCAGCGCCGGGCGCCGGCAGGCATAGTCGGCGTCGAGCAGGTAATGCTCGGCATTCACCGCCAGGTACTCGGCCGGGCTGTGCCGTTCGTAGGGATCGGGGCTGCGTTCGGTGAAGGCATTCGCGCCCCGGCCCAGCCGCCACGGGCGCTGCTGCCAGCCGGCCAGGTCGCGCCAGCGTGCGCTGTACGACCAGCGGCCGCCGGGGGCGCGATCCAGCACATGGGTCAGCTCATGGATCAGCGCGGCCTGCACCGCACGCGGCAGCGGCTGGCCGGGCTGGACCTCGTCAAGCAGGCTGCGGCGCAGGGTGATGGCACCCTGCCGGGCACGTCCGTGCACGGCATCGGGCAGCCGATCCGACCATGACAGCGTTACGGGAGCGGCGAAGCGTGCCTGCCAGGACGCAGGCAACAGCGCGGGCGCCGCGTCCAGCACGGCGTTCGCTTTCGCGACCTGCTCGGGGCCAAGACCCTCCGCCTGCAAGTGCAGCTGCAGGGCGGCATGCGCGGCCGGGGCGGTCAGCAACGCCGCCAGGACCGCCGCGCATCGGCGCAGGGCCCGGCGGCGGGGTCGCATCAGCGGGCCAGCAGGGCCTGGGCCAGCTGCATGTCGCTGGCTTCGCGCTGGGCGGCGCCCGTCTCACGCAGGTGCAGCAGGGCCGCCTCCAGGCGCGCACCGCGGATGGCACCGTCGGTGGCGACGAACGCGGCCGCATCTTCGCGGGCGTCGACCACGACCTTGTCGTCGTCCGAGCTGGACGAGCCGGCCGACGACGCGCCGGAGGCGGAACCGGCCGAAGAACCGGCGAAGCTGGAGGCGAAGGCCGACAGCGGCAGTGCAAGCACGGCAAGGAGCAGGATCGATCGCGTCATGTTCGGGTCATTCAAGACAGGAAAGCGCAGAGGGTATCGGCTGCGTGAATTTCTGTCGCCTGCTACAGGTCGAATACCTTGCCGGGATTCAGCAGCCCTTGGGGGTCAAACGCACGTTTGACCGCCTTCATCAGCGCGATTTCCGCTTCGCCACGGGTGCTGTCCAGGTAGCCCTTCTTGACCAGCCCGATGCCATGTTCGGCGGAGATGCTGCCATCGAAGTCCTTCAGCACCTGCGCCAGCAGCTTGGTCACGTGCTCGCACTGCTGCAGGAACTGCGCGTCATCGGTCGCGTCGGGCTTGAGCACATTGATGTGCAGGTTGCCGTCACCGATGTGGCCGAACCAGACCACGTCGAAGTGCGGGTAGGCCTCGCCGATCAGCGCCTGGGTGCGCGCCATGAACGCGGGCATGGCCGAGATCCGCACCGACACGTCGTTCTTGTACGGCTTGTAGCGCGCCACGGCCTCGGTGATGCCCTCGCGCAGGCGCGACAGCTGCGCGGCCTGTGCGTCACTCTGGCTGACCACGCCATCGCTGACCCAACCCTGCTCCAGGCAGGCCTCGAAGGCAGCCATCGCGGCCGCTTCCTGCGCTTCGTCGCCGGCGGCAAACTCGGTCACCACGTAGAACGGGTGGACCTCGGCGAACGGGGCCTGCGCGCCATGCGCCAGCACGTGTTCCAGCGCCCGGTCGGTGAAGAACTCGAAAGCCTGCAGCTGCATGCGCTCGCGGAACGCGGCGAACACCTGCATCAGCACCTCGAACGAGGGCAGCGCCAGCAGCATCACGTTGCTGGCCGGCGGCGGATCGGTGAGCTTCAGCGTCGCCTCGACGATCACGCCGAGCGTGCCCTCCGAGGCGATCAACAGCTGGCGGAAATCGTAGCCGCTGGAGTTCTTGATCAGCCCCTTGTTCAGTTCGAGCAGCTCGCCGCTGGCGGTAACCACCTTCAGACCGGCGATCCATTCGCGGGTATTGCCGTAGCGGATCACGCGGATGCCGCCGGCATTGGTGGCGATGTTGCCGCCGATGGAGCACGAACCCCGTGCCGCGAAGTCGACCGGGTAGATCAGCCCGTGCTCGCGCGCCGCGTTGTGCACTGCCTCCAGCGCCATGCCGGCCTGCACGGTGAGCGTGCGGTCCACTGCATCGAATGCAAGCGGCTTGTTCATCCGCTCCAGGCTCAACACCAGTTCGCCGTGTGCCGCCACCGCACCGCCACTCAGGCCGGTGCGGCCGCCCGAGGGCACCACCGCCACGCCCTGCGCGCTGGCCCAGCGCAGGATGGCCTGCACCTCCTCGACGCGGTTGGGCAGCGCGATCGCCAGCGGCGCCGGCGTCCAGCGCCGGGTCCAGTCGCGGCCGTAGTGTTCCAGCTCGGCCGGCTCGGTGGTGAGCCGCAGCCCGGGGCAGTCCTGCAGGAGCAATTCAAGGCGCGGGTCGGTCATGTGAGCAAAGGCGGCGGGGTAATCGCCAAGGGTAGCGCACGCCTGTTCGTCGTGCGACCGGGTAGCGCGCCACTGGTAGCGCGCCACTGTTAGTGGTGCGACGTTGTTAGCGGTGCGGCGTTAGTACCATCTGAAACCGTCCTCATCCCCATGGCGCACCGCACCATCCCGGGCCCGATCTGGCATAGTGGGCAGCTCCCGTCCAACATGCTGCCGCTCGCCCATGTCGCCGAAGAAGACCTCGTTCCCCAAGCAGGATATCCGTGTGCTGTTGCTGGAGGGGGTGAGCCAGTCTGCGATCGATGTATTCAGCGCGGCCGGCTACTCCCAGATCGAACTGCACAGCAAGGCGCTGCCCGAGGACGAGCTGAAGGCCCGCATCGCCGAGGCGCACATCGTGGGCATCCGCTCGCGCACCCAGCTCAGCGCCGAGGTCCTGGCCCATGCCAAGCGCCTGATGGCGGTCGGCTGCTTCTGCATCGGCACCAACCAGGTGGACCTGGAGGCGGCCGAGCTGGCCGGCATCCCGGTCTTCAATGCGCCCTACTCCAATACCCGCAGCGTGGCCGAGCTGGTGATCGCCGAAGCGATCATGCTGACCCGCGGCATTCCGCAGAAGAATGCCGAATGCCATCGCGGCGGCTGGTCCAAATCCGCTGCCGGCAGCCATGAAGTGCGCGGCAAGACGCTGGGCATCATCGGCTATGGCCACATCGGCACCCAGGTCGGCGTGATGGCCGAGGCGATGGGCATGCAGGTGATCTTCCACGACATCGAAACCAAGCTGTCGCTGGGCAACGCGCGCGCCGCCATCGACCTGGACGACCTGCTGGCCCGCGCCGACATCGTCACCGTGCACGTCCCGGAAACGCCGGCCACGCAGTGGCTGATCGGGGCACCGCAGTTGGCCCGCATGCGCGCCGGCGCGCACCTCATCAACGCCGCACGCGGCACCGTGGTCGACATCGATGCGCTGGATGCGGCACTGCGTTCGGGCCACATCGGCGGCGCCGCGCTGGACGTGTTCCCGGTCGAGCCCAAGGGCAACGGCGACGCCTTCGTGTCCCCGCTGACCGCGCACGACAATGTCATTCTCACCCCGCACGTCGGCGGCAGCACGCTCGAAGCGCAGGACAACATCGGCATTGAAGTGGCGGCCAAGCTGGTGCGCTACAGCGACAACGGCAGCACCCTGTCGGCGGTCAATTTCCCGGAAGTGACCCTGCCCGAGCACGAAGACAGCCTGCGCCTGCTGCACATCCACCAGAACGTGCCGGGCGTGCTATCGCGGGTCAACGAGACCTTCTCGCGCCACAACGTCAACATCGACGGCCAGTTCCTGCGCACCGACCCGAAGGTGGGCTACGTGGTGATCGACATCACCGCCAGCGAGGAACAGGCCGCCGCCGTCCGCGAAGAACTGGCGGCCATTCCGGGAACGCTCCGGACCCGCGTGCTGTACTGATCAGCGCGCCAGCCAGCGCTTGGCCATGCGCGGCAGCGAATCGTCGCCGTCCGGGGTCTCGATGGCGGCGTTGGCCACATCGGTCACCTCGCGCCAGGCCAGCGCCAGCGACTCCTCGCTGATGGCGAATGCCTCGCTGCCCAGCGCCCGCACCACATAGCGGGCGTCGTAGTGCCAGTGGCCCGGCACGTCATGGCGCTCGGGAATCCAGTGCTTGTCGATGTCGAACAGGACCGCCCCGTCCTCCAGCACCAGTCCGGTCAGCCCAGACTCCTCCTCGGCCTCGTTCAGCGCCACCCGGGCCAGGTCGCGCTCG
The DNA here is from genome assembly GCF_050737075.1 of Stenotrophomonas sp. Taxonomy (GTDB): domain Bacteria; phylum Pseudomonadota; class Gammaproteobacteria; order Xanthomonadales; family Xanthomonadaceae; genus Stenotrophomonas. Next base: position 15,518 of record NZ_JBOHXV010000032.1, on the reverse strand, counting down.
CCATCGGCATGCCCGCCCAGCTGCAGCCAGCGGTTCAACTTGCGGTGGTGGGTCAGCAGGACCCGGGCGCCGTCGGCGCTGACCAGCCACGCGCTGCCCGTGAAGTGGCCGGCCAGGCGGCTGCGCAGGAAGGGGTTCTCGGGATCGTCCAGCAGTGTGCCGAATTCGTCAGCCAACGCGGCGTCGTGCGGGTGGCGGGCGGCGTAATCGGCCAGCTGGGCGCGCAGCTCGGCGTCAAGCCCTACAACGGATTCAGGGTTTGGGGACATGGTAGGCGTGACAGAAGGCGGGATTTGTCGATTATCGCTGGCCGATGCTGCATTTGCGCTTGTGCGCGGGCTTAAGCTTTGGCTAAGGTACAGCGGGTCGTCCCATTGGGGGCGGCACGACGGTTCATCAAGGTGCGCGGCGACGCATCGTTCACCTACCTTTTCACCATTTTCAGCGGGGCCGAGCCCCGCTCTACGGGAAGCATTGCATGCTGAAGTCTCTGTTGAGGGTCAAACCGGTCGAACCTGCCGGACACGTGGATGCCGGTGAACCGGTCGAGGGCAGCCTGGACGGCGAAGCCACACTGAAACGGACCCTCACGGCGAAACACCTCATCATGCTCGGCATCGGCGCGGTCATCGGCGCCGGTATCTTCGTGCTGACCGGCCAGGCGGCCGCCAACCATGCCGGCCCCGCCGTGATGCTGTCGTTCGTGATCGCCGGCTTCGCCTGCGCCCTGGCGGGCCTGTGCTACGCCGAGTTCGCCGCGATGATGCCGGTCTCCGGCAGCGCCTATTCCTATTCCTACGCCACCCTGGGCGAAGGGATGGCCTGGTTCATCGGCTGGTGCCTGGTGCTGGAATACCTGTTCGCCTCGGCCTCGGTCGCGGTCGGCTGGTCGGCGTACCTGATCAGCTTCATCACCACCACGCTGCATATGCCCTTCCCCGACGCACTCAGTTCGGCGCCGATCGCCTGGACCGGCCATGAGTTCATCTCCTCGGGCAAGCTGTTCAACCTTCCGGCCGTGCTGATCGTGGCGGCGGTGTCCGGCCTGCTGTACGTGGGCGTGACCCAGTCGGCCTTCATCAACGCGATCATCGTGGCGATCAAGGTCACCGTGATCTGCCTGTTCATCGGCTTTGGCGCCCAGCACATCGACGTCGCCAACTGGACCCCCTTCATCCCGGAAAACACCGGCGTCTCGGGCGAGTTCGGCTGGAGCGGCGTGTTCCGTGCGGCCACCATCGTGTTCTTCGCCTACATCGGCTTCGACGCGGTCTCCACCGCCGCCGGCGAAACCAAGGATCCCCAGCGCAACATGCCGATCGGCCTGCTGGGCTCGCTCGCGGTCTGCACCATCGTCTACATCATCGTGTGCGCGGTGCTGACCGGCATGATGCCGTACCACCTGCTGGGCACCGACAAGCCGGTGGCCACCGCGCTGGAACCGTATGCCAGCCTGTCCTGGCTGAAGACCGCCGTGGAGATCGGCGCCATCGCCGGCCTGTCCTCGGTGGTGCTGGTGATGATGATGGGCCAGACCCGCATCGCCTACACGATCTCGCGCGACGGCCTGCTGCCGAAGCTGTTCGGCAAGGTGCACAAGCGTTTCCGCACCCCGTACTGGGCCACCATCGTCGTCGGCGTCCTCGCCGCCGCGCTGGCCGGCCTGATGCCGCTGAACGTGCTGGGCGAGCTGGTCTCGATGGGCACCCTGCTGGCCTTCGCCACCGTCTGCGTGGGCGTGCTGGTCCTGCGCTACACGCGCCCCGAACTGACCCGTCCGTTCCGCGTGCCGCTGGTGTGGGTGATCTGCCCGCTGGGCGCGCTGTCGTGCCTGTTCCTGTTCTGGCAGGCGTTCGTCGTGCATTGGCACCTGTTCGTCGGCTGGACCGTGCTGGGCCTGCTGATCTACTTCGGCTATGGCATCCGCCACAGCAAGCTCAACAAGGCTTCGTGATCCATGCTGAAACAACTGTGGGCCACCAAGCACCCGCACGCCGCCCATGAAGACGCCAACGGGCTGAGCCTGCGCCGCACCCTGGGTCCGTGGGGCCTGACCGCACTGGGCATCGGCGCGGTCATCGGTGGCGGCATCTTCGTCATCACCGGGCAGGCCGCGGCCAATCACGCCGGCCCGGCCATCATGCTGTCGTTCGTGCTGGCGGCCATCTGCTGCGCGTTCTGCGCCATGGCGTATGCCGAATTCGCCGCCATGGTGCCGGTCTCCGGCAGCGCCTACACCTACACCTACGCCACCTTCGGCGAGTTGGCGGCGTGGTTCATCGGCTGGATGCTGGTGCTGGAATATGGCGTATCGGCCTCGGCGGTGGCGGTCAGCTGGACCGGCTATTTCCTCAGCCTGTTAAGCCACTTCGACATCTACCTGCCATCGGCACTGGTCAGCGCCCCGTTGGATGGACAGCTGCGGCCCACCGGCGCCATCGCCAACCTGCCGGCGGCGATCCTGGTGCTGCTGCTCACCTGGCTCTGCTACGTGGGCATCAGCAAGTCGTCGGCGATGAACATGGCGATGGTGATCCTGAAAACCGGCCTGATCGTGCTGGTGATCGCGGTCGGCTGGAAGTACGTGGACCCGGCCAACTGGAGCCCGTTCATTCCGGCCAACGAAGGCCCGGGCAAGTTCGGTTTCGAAGGCGTCCTGCGCGGCGCGGCGATGGTGTTCTTCGCCTACATCGGCTTCGAGGCGGTCTCGGTGGCCGCCCAGGAATCGCACCGCCCGCAGCGCGACATGCCGATCGGCATGCTTTTGTCGCTGGTGGTCTGCACCGTGCTGTACATCGCCATGGCGGCGGTCATGACGGGCCTGGTCCCGTACACCATGCTGGGCACCGACGAGCCGGTGGTCACGGCCGTGGCCGCGCATCCCAGCCTCGGCTGGCTGCGGGTCGTGGTGGAGATCGGCGCCTTGATCGGCCTGTCCTCCGTGGTGCTGGTAATGGTCATCGCGCAGCCGCGCATCTTCATGATCATGGCCCGCGACGGCCTGCTGCCGCCGGTCTTCACCCGGATCCACCCGAAGTACCGCACCCCGCACATCAACACCGTCATCACCGGCATCGGCATCGCGCTGCTGGCGGCGTTGTTCCCGCTGGACGTGCTGGGCGAGCTGACCTCGATGGGCACCCTCATCGCCTTCGCGGCGGTCTGCGCCGGCGTACTCATCCTGCGCCGCACCCAGCCCGACCTGCCCCGCCCGTTCCGCATCCCGGCCGCCTGGCTCATCTGCAGCCTGGGCGTCCTGAGCTGCCTGGCCCTGCTGTCGGCCATGACCCTGCACAACTGGATGCTGATGGGCGTATGGACCGTAGTCGGCTTCGCCATCTACTTCGGCTACAGCTACAAGCACAGCCGCCTCCGCGGCTGACACCTGGTAGGTGATGACCGTTGGTCATCACGCTCGAGAGCCGGCCTATGGCCGGCTCTGTCTTTTCCACCTCCACCCCAAAATGCTGGCACTCGCCTCAATGTGTCGAGGGCCGGGCGGGGTGGGGCTCGTGGGGGTATGAGCCGCATGGGTCGGGCGTATACGCCCGACGGGTTGGGCAGGAGCCCAACCCCGGTCTTGCCGTGTGCGCAGGACAGCGCACACGTGCAAGCGGCGACTAAGCCTACACGGACGTACTTGCGGCGTCCCCCACAAGCCCCACCCCGCCCGGCCCAGCCTCGGGAACCTGCTTTTAACGCTTCACAAAGCTAAAATGCCAGCCATGAACAACCCCCCATACGACACCGCTCGTCTGAGCGAACTGGCCCAGGTGCTGATCGACAACATCCGCGAACTGGCCCAGGCCGGGTGGACGCCGGCGACCAGCAGCAACTTCTCGCACCGGCTGGATGACCAGCATGCGGCGATCACCGTGTCCGGCAAGGACAAGGGGCGCCTCATCGAAGACGACATCATGGTCGTCGACTTCGACGGCAAGGCCGTCGGCCGCCCGCTGCGCCCGTCCGCCGAGACCCTGCTGCATACCCAGCTGTACCGCCGGTTCCCCGAGATCGGCTGCGTCCTGCATACCCATTCGCCGGTGCAGACCATCGCCTCGCGCCTGTTCGCCGCCAACGGCCACATCCGTCTCGAAGGCTACGAACTGCTCAAGGCCTTCCACGGCAACAGCACCCACGAAACCGCCGTCGACGTCCCCGTCTTCGCCAACACCCAGGACATGGACGAACTGGCCGCCAAGGTCGAGGCCAAGCTCGACGAAGGCTGCATGTGGGGCTATCTCATCGACGGCCACGGCCTGTACGCCTGGGGCCGCGACATGGCCGAGGCACGCCGCCATCTCGAGGCGTTCGAGTTCCTGTTCCACTGCGAGCTGGAGCTGCGCAAGCTGCGCGGTCCCTGAGCCGTTACGGGTCGCCCAGGTGCTGCCTGGGTTGCCGGGCAGAGCCCGGCACTACACACTGTTATCCCCCCTCGCCGTTCAAGCTGCCGCCATGAGCCGACTGCGCATTTACGACCACCATCTTCCCGACGCCCCGCTGCTGGATACCCAGGACGGCGCGCGGATTGCCGATGAACTGCAGAAGATCGGCGTGACCTTCGAACGCTGGCAGGCCGCCCATGAGGTTGCCCCGGGCGCCAGCCAGGACGAGGTCTTCGCCGCCTACCGCAGCGACATCGACCGCCTGGTCGCCCAGCACGGCTTCAAGAGCGTGGACGTGGCCTCGATCGCCCCGGACAACCCCAACCGCGCCGAGCTGCGCAAGAAATTCCTCGACGAACACTTCCACAAGGAAGACGAAGTCCGCTTCTTCGTCGCCGGCTCCGGCCTGTTCACCCTGCACGTGGACGACAAGGTCTACGAGATCGAGTGCGTCAAGAACGACCTGATCGCCGTGCCGGACGGCACCACCCATTGGTTCGACATGGGCGATGAACCCAGCTTCGTCGCCATCCGCTTCTTCACCGAGCCGGATGGCTGGGTCGGCCACTTCACCGGCACCGACATCGCGCAGAAATTCCCCCGCTACATTCCGACCAAGGCGTCCTGATCCATGCCCCACCCCACCGTCATCCTCACCGACATCGAAGGCACCACCAGCAGCATCTCGTTCGTCAAGAACGTGCTGTTCCCGTATGCGCGCAAGGCGCTGCCGGCGTTCGTCGCCGCGCATGGCCAGCAGCCGGAGGTGCGTCGCTGGTTGGATGCCGTGGCGGTGGAGATCGGTGGCGCCTGCCAGGACAGCCTGATCGTCGAAACCCTGCAGGGCTGGATCGACCAGGATCGCAAGCACACCGCGCTGAAGGCGCTGCAGGGCATGATCTGGGAAGACGGCTACCGCAACGGCGAGTACAAGGCGCACTTCTACCCGGACGTGGCCGCCGTGCTGAGCGGCTGGCATGCCGAAGGCAAGCCGCTGTACGTGTATTCGTCCGGTTCGGTGCCGGCGCAGAAGCAGTTCTTCGGCTTCAGCGAGGCCGGCGACCTGACCGGACTGGTGTCGGGCTGGTTCGATACCGAGATCGGCGGCAAGCGCGAGGCCGACAGCTACCGCAACATCGTCACCGCCATCGGCGTGCCGGCCGGGCAGATCGTGTTCCTGTCCGATGTGGTCGAGGAGCTGGATGCCGCGCGTGAGGCCGGCTTGCAGACCCGCCTGCTGGATCGGCTGGACGACTACCCGCTGCCGCGCACCGGCGAGGCCACGCATGGCCATGACCGTGTGGAAAATTTCCAGCAGATCACGCTGTAAGCGGGCGCGCGCGATCGATATCCGCGCCACGCAGGAACAACATTGGTAGGGTTGGTTCCCAAACAACTGCCGATAAGGGTAGTGACCTCTTTAACGCATGACCTTCGTCGGAGATGTTTCTCCGGTTGAGGTCATGCGTCCCAGCGCCGATCGGCGCAACGTGCAGTTGTTTGGGAACCAACCCTACCGGCCCCATGCCGCCCATCCACGGCGCCGGTTTTTACCGACTGGGCATCGCATCCACTACCGAGCGGATCCGCAGCGCCTCGCGCAATGCCTCGAGATCGGCATCTGCCTTCACCTTGATCCGCACCGCTTCACCCGGCACCAGATCGATGGCGTTGTCGTCCAGCGCGGCATCCATCCCATCGAACTCCACCCAGACGCCGCGCGCCAGCTGCGCCGCCCGCAGCTCCAGCACGGTGTTGTCGCCGTCCTTCACCCACCGGCTGACGACCTGCACCTTCGGCAGCTGCATGTCCTTGGCCGCCGCGAAGTAGACCACCTGCCGCGACAGCACCCGCGCCCCATCGAGCAGCTCCACCACCGCGACCGTGCGCGCCGGATCGGCGTTGCCCAGCAGCTGCGCGTCGGCGAAACGCCCGACGTCCAGTGCCGACAGCGCGGGCACCGTTGCCGCATGCTGCTGCGTCGACACAACGCGGCCATCCACATCCATCACCCGCAACCGCCACTCCGCCTTGAGCGGCTGCTGCAGGTCGTTCAACAGGCTGACCCGGGTTGTGCCCTCGTCACGCAATGCCGCCACTGCATGATCGGCAAAGAAGCGCTTTGCATGGAAATGCAGCGCTTTCCAACGGCCGTCGTAATCGATGCTCGACCACGACGCCCCCGGCCACACGTCATTGAGCTGCCAGTACAGCGAGCCCATCGTGTACGGCCGCGACGCACGGTGGTGCAGCGCCGCCAGCGCGATGCCCTCGGCCTGCATCACCTGACTCAGATAGACGAAATCGGGGAAGTCGCGCGGCGTGCCGAACTCACGCTCAACGTACTGCAACAGGCGCTGGTTGCCCTCGCCCGCCATGAACTTCTGGTGCGCGCGCACGGTGTCGCTGTCCACCCGCAGCTCGTCAGCGGGAATGATGCCTTCCAGCGTGCGCAGCACCGGCCAGGCCTGAAGGCCGTACTCGGACATAAAGCGCGGCGTCTCGCGCAGGTAGGCCTGCACCGGCAGCGCGGGATTGCCCCACACCTGCCAGTAGTGCTTGTCGCCCCGCGTGGAATCGTTGGCCACCGTGTCCAGATCGTTGCTCGGCGAGCTCGACCAGTACGGCACGCCCAGCCCCTCCTCGGCCACGACCTTGCGCAGATCATTGCCGAACAGGTCCACGTAGCCCTGCCAGACCCGCGCAGCGAAGGCAGGATCGGCGGCCTTCAGGTCGCGGCCGTGGCCCCAGTCCTTCCAGGCGGTCTCTTCCTCATTGTTGCCACACCACAGCACCACGCTGGGATGTGCGCGCAGCCGGCGCACGTTGTCGCGCGCTTCGGCCACCACATTCGCGCGGAACGCCGGATCGTAGCCCGGCTGCATGCCGCCACCGAACATGAAGTCCTGCCAGACCAGCAGGCCCAGTTCGTCGGCGATGTCGTAGAACACGTGGTCCTCGTAATACCCGCCGCCCCAGTTGCGCAGCATGTTCATATTGGCGTCGCGCGCGGCGGTCAGCTCGCGGCGGATGCGCGCCGGATCCACCCGCGCCGGGAACATGTCGAAGGGAATAACGTTGGCGCCCTTGGCGAAGATCGGCACGCCATTGATGACAAAGGCGAAGCCCTGCCCGCCCTTGGCGTCGTTCTCGCGCCGCAGTTCCACCGTGCGCAGCCCCGTGCGCATGCGGTACTCGGACGCCTCTGCCGTGCCGGCATCGACCACCACCTGCACCGTGTAGCGCGCCTGCTCGCCGTGGCCCACCGGCCACCAGCGACGCGGCCGGTCCAGCGTGACCGGCACCGACACCACCTGCTGACCGGCACGCAGCACCGCCGCCTGTTCGACCGTCGCCGCCACGCGCCCATCGGGATCGATCAGCGACACGCGGAGCGGCACATTGCGCACGGCGGCACTTTCCAACGCCACCTCCACCTTCAGATCCGCACGGCGTGCATCCAGCGCCAGCGTCTGCACGGCAACATCGGTGATCCGCTGCGCGTTCCAGCTCTCCAGCTGCACCGGGCGCCAGATCCCGGCCGTCACATAGCGCGGGCCCCAGTCCCAACCGAAGTGATAGCCGGGCTTGCGCACGAAGTTGCCGACCATCGCATCGCGCGGCTCGTCGCCATACGGTGACGGGTAATTGCCGGCGATCTTGTGCGGCATCGCCTGCACACCGGGCAGCAATGTGGTGATGGGCGAGCGGAACACGATCCGCACCACATTGCCGGTGGCGCGCAACTGCCCATCCACCCGCGCCCGCCAGGTGCGGTGGCTGTTGTCGGCGCGCAGCAGCGCACGGTCGTTGAGGCTGACCTCGGCGAACGTGTCCAGGCCTTCAAAACTCAGCTCGGCGTGGGCATCGGCCAGCGTCGCGGCATCGACGTCGAAACGGCCCTGGTACTCCCAGTCCGCCAGTCCAATCCACTGCAGCCCGGCTTCCGCAGCGCCCGCATAGGGGTCTGGAATCAGCTTGCTGGCGAGCAGGTCGGTATGCACCGACCCGGGCACGGAGGCCGGCCGCCATTGGCCCGCCTCAGGATGCGCCTGCAGCTGCGCATTGCCCGGCAGCAGCCGGAACGACCACTGCGCCTGCAGCTGCGCCGCGCCGGCGGACAGCGCATGAAGCGCAAGCAGGAGAACCAGACCACTACGCCACGCCCAACGCTTCATGCATCGCCTCACTGTAGGGTCGAACTCAACGCACCACGTTGAGCACTTCGTAGCACGCGCCCATGGTGTGGTAATCGGTCTTGCCGGCCGGGCTCTTCTCGTTGCTGTACTTGCGGTTGTCCGCATCCAGGATGCGGTACCACGCGCCGTACTGGTGGTCGATCATGTGCTGCCAGGCATACGCCCAGAGCTTGTCGTACCACTCCCAGTACGCCGCTTCGCCGGTGCGCGCGGCCAACAGCGCGGCGGTGGCCAGCGATTCCGCCTGCACCCAGAAGTACTTGTCGTCGTCGCACACGCTGCCGTCCGGGGCGAAGCCGTAGTACAGCCCGCCGCGCGCGTCGTCCCAGCTGTGGGCCACGGCGGTGTCGAACAGGTGGCGCGCGGTCGGCACCAGCCAGTCGGCCTGCACGTGGCGGTCCAGGATCAGCAGCAGCTTGGCCCACTCGGTCTGGTGGCCGGGCTGGAAGCCCCACGGGCGGAACAGGTGCTTGGGGTTGTCGCGGTTGTAGTCCCAATCGATCTGCCACTGCGGGTCGTAGTGCTCCCACACCAGCCCCTCGCCCTGCGCCGCCTGGCGGCGGGTCATGTGGTCGGCCAGCAGCAGGGCGCGGTCGCGGTAGCGGGCGTCACCACTGGCCTCGAACGCGGCCAGCATCGCCTCGCACATGTGCATGTTGGCGTTCTGGCCGCGGTAATCGCTGAAGTTCCAGTCCGCGTCCGCTTCGTCCCTGTACAGACCGAACGCCGGCTCCCAGAAGCGCGTTTCCAGCAGCTGCCAGGTCTCGTCCATCCACGCACGTGCGTCCTCGATGCCCGCCTTCAGCGCACAGCTGTAGGCCAGCAGCACGAAGGCCACGCCGTAGCAGTGGTTGGTGGCATCTTCCACCACGCCGTCACGCAGGGTCCACGCGTAACCGCCGGTGGCCGGATTGCGGTGCACCTCGCGCAGGTAGCGGATGCCATGCTTGACCGCCGCGAGGTCTTCCGGCTTGCCGAATTCGCGGTACGCCATGGCGTGGTTGAACACGAACCGGGTGCTGCTCACCAGGTGGCGGTGGCCGGCGTCGTAGACCGTGCCATCGTCCAGGTAGTAGTGGAAGAAGCCGCCATTGGGATCGATCTCGTGCGGCTGGTAGAACGCCATGCTCTGCGCGATGTGTGCGCGCAGGAAGTCCGGCGAACGGAAATCGGGCTGGGCGGGAATGGCGGTGGTCATGCGGCGGTTTCCTGTTGTTGCTGCAGCAGTTGCTGGACATCGGCCAGGCTCGGCATCGCGGCGAACGCGCCCTTGCGGGTCACGGCCAGCGCGCCGACGGCGGCACCGAAACGAATGGCGTCCTGCAGGCCGGCAGGGTCGCGGCAGAACTCCACGAACGCCGCGCCATCGGCGCCGCGCTCACCGAGTGCGAACAGCAGCCCGCCCACGAACGCGTCGCCTGCCGCGGTGGTGTCCACGGTGGGCACCTGGAAGCCGGTGACCACGCCGCTGCCGTGGCGGGTATGCCAGCGCATCGGCGCGGCACCATCGGTGACCACTACGGCCTGCGCATGGGCGGCCAGCAGGCGCTGGATGACCACGGCATTGCCGTCGGCGCCCAGTGGCGCGGCGAGATACTCGAGTTCCTCGCGCGAGAGCTTGACCAGGTCGGCCAGCACCAGCGCTTCCCACAGCTGCGCCGTCGGGTCGACATCGGCCGGCCACAGCGCCGGGCGCAGGTTGAGGTCCAGGCTCACCATCGCCCCCGCGGCGCGGGCGCGCTGCATGCCGTCCAGCGTGGCCTGGGCGATGGCCGCTTCGGTCAGGCTGTTGGAGCAGACGTGGAAGCTGCGGGTGCCCTCGAAACACGCCGGCGTGAAGTGCTCGGCACGGAACAGCAGGTCCGCGGCCGGCGGCCGGTAGAAGCTGAAACTACGCTCACCGTGCGCGTCGAGCGCCACGAACGCCAGCGCGGTCTTGGCCGCGTCGGTACGCACGATGCAATCGGTCGCCACGCCCGCACTGGCCAGGCTGTCGGCGAGGAAGTCGCCGAACATGTCCTGGCCCAGCATGCCGGCGAAATGGGTGTCCGCACCCAGCCGCGCGGCGGCAACGGCGACGTTGGCCGGGGCCCCCCCGGCGTACTGCAGGAACGCGCGCGGCGTGTCCGGCGTGGCCGGCGGCTGCGCTAGTAGATCGATCAAAATTTCACCGAAACAAACAATCTTGGTCATGTCGCGCTCAGCCCCCCTGGCTGAAACCGGCGCGCGGGCGAGAGCCCCACACGCCGTAGAAGAGGATGTAGCCGTAGCACAGCAACGGCAGGATGAAGGACAGGTGCAGCCCGATGCGGTCGGCCAGCACGCCCTGCAGGAAGGGAACGATCGCGCCGCCCACGATCGCCATGATCAGCAGGCTGGAGGCCTTGTTGGTCAGCGCGCCCAGGCGCTCGATGCTGAGCGCGAAGATGGTCGGGAACATGATCGAGTTGAACAGACCGATGGCCACCAGCGAATACACCGCCACATGCCCTTCGGTGCTCATGGTCAGCGCAAGCAGCGCCACGTTAGCCATGGCGAACAGGGTGAGCAGCGAACGCGGCGAGAAACGCATCATGATCGCCGACCCGGCGAAGCGCCCGATCATCGCCATCGTCCAGTAGGCCGACACGAACCCGGTGGCCTGCTGTTCGGTGAAGCCGCCGATGTTCGGCATGGACAGGTAGTTGACCATGAAGCTGCCGATGGACACTTCCGCACCGACGTAGAAGAAGATGCCCAGCACGCCGAACAGCACATGGCGATGGCGCAGCGCATCCATCAGGGTGTGCTTGGCCGGGTCGGCCTGTTCGGTGGTTTCATTCAACGCCGGCAGGCGGAACAGGTAGACGAACACCGCCAGCAGCGCCAGCGCGATCGCCAGGCCCACATACGGCCCCTGCACTGCCTGCGCTTCCTGGGTGCGGTAGGCCAGCTGTTCGGCGGCGCCCAGCGCGTTCAGTTCGTCGGCGCTCTTGACCGTGTTGCCGAGGATGAGCAGGCCGCCGAAGATCGGCGCAATCGCGGTGCCGAGCGAATTCAACGCCTGCGCCAGGGTGAGCCGGCTCGACGCGGTCTGCTCCGGACCCAGCAGCGCCACGTACGGGTTGGCCGCCACCTGCAGCACGGTGATGCCCGTGGCCAGCACGAACAGCGCGCCGAGGAAGGCTTCATACACCCGCAGTTCGGCCGCCGGCCAGAAGCCCAGCGCGCCCACGGCGGCGATGGCCAGGCCGGCCACGATGCCCTTCTTGTAGCCCAGGTGCGCCACCAGCCGCCCGGCCGGCAGCGACATCAGGAAGTACGCGCCGAAGAAGGTGAACTGCACCAGCATCGCCTTGGCATAGTTCAGTTCGAACACCGCCTTCAGGTGCGGAATCAGGATGTCGTTGAGGCAGGTCAGGAAGCCCCACATGAAGAAGATCGTGGTGGCCACCGCCAACGCCATGCGCGTGTTGACCACGGGTGCGGAGGATGACGAGGTGGGCAGTCGGGGCGTTGGAGAAATGGGCATGCGTAACGCGCCTCATTGCGCGGGCGGGTGGAGGGAAAGCGCGATCAGCCGACGGCGGGGCCGCTGCTGTCACGAACAACGAGTTGCACCGGCGCCACGGTATGGCGCGGTGCCGCAGTGGGATCGTCCAGCCGCTGCAGCAGCAGCTCGGCCGCCTGGCGGCCGCGCTCGCGCGGATTGACGGTCAGGGTGGTCAGCGGTGGCAACGCCACGGCCGCTTCGGAAATATCATCGAACCCGGTCACCGCGAAATCGCGGCCCGGCTGCACGCCGCGCGAGGCCAGCCCCAGCATCAGCCCCAGCGCCACGGTGTCGTTGTAGCAGACCGCCGCAGTGGGCACCTCGCCGGCAAACAGCTCGCCCGACCGTGCCGCGGCTTCAAGCCGGTTGGGCGCCGATTCGATCAGCCAGTCGGTCTGCACGGACAGCCCGGCCTCGGCCAACGCCTGCGCATAGCCGGTGCGCCGCTGGTGGCAGGAGCTGGACTCGGCATGCCCGCCGAAGAAGGCGATGCGGCGGTGGCCCTGCGCGATCAGATGCCGGGTGGCCAGGTAGGCGCCCTGCTGGTTGTCCAGCGTGAGGAAATCCCAGTCGCCGCCCTTGAGCTCGCGGTTGAACAGCAGCACGTTGGCATTGAAGCCCACGGCCTGGCGCACTTCCGTGGCATCACTGCCCTCGGCCGGCGACAGGATCAGGCCCGCCGGGGTGTGTTCCATCAGCGTGGTCAACACCGCCTGCTGCCGCACCGGCGACTCGCCGGTACTGCCGAGCAGGGTCACGAAACCCTTGGCCCCCAGCGCTTCGTCCACGCCCGAGGCAAATTCGGCGAAGAACGGGTTGGACAGATCGTTGATCACCAGCGCCACGCTGGTCGAGGTGCGCCGACGCAGGTTGGCCGCCCCCCGGTTGTACACGTACCGCTGCCGGCGCAGCTCGGCCTCCACCCGCGCGCGGGTGTCCACGTTGACCAGTGGACTGCCGCGCAGCACCAGCGACACCGTGGCCCGCGACACGCCGATGGCATCGGCGATGTCGGTCACGGTGACCGCGCGTGCGGCGCCGGCACGGGGCGTGCTGGCGCGGGTTCCCTTGGCGGTGGAAGTGTCCTTTTTCATCGTGGCGTCGGCGTCCTCATGAGTCCTGCAAGCCTAAACGATCACATCGGTCAACGGATCGAGGCGCGCGGGCTCATTCCAGCGTGGCCCCCGGGGTGGCGCAGTACGACACCGGCAGGGCGTCAACCCGGGTGCCCCAACCGGCTTCAGGTGCCGTGTCGCCCAGCGTGTAGGCGATGGTGCCGCCCTGCTGCAGCCGGTTCCAGTCGAGCCAGACCGGTGCGTGTACCTGGCCATCAACCTTCACGCCCTGCACGTACTGAAGCTTGCGGCCGTCGGCGCCGGGCGCCTGCAGGTGCAGCGTGCGGCCTTGACCCAGGTCGACCTCGACCTTGGCGAAGCGCGGGGTGTGCAGCAGGAACTGGCCGCTGCCCGGCACCGCCGGATACAGGCCCAGCGCGCTGAACAGGTACCACGCCGACATGGTGCCCAGGTCGTCGTTGCCGGTGACGCCATTGGGCGCGTTGGTGAACAGCTGCTGCGCGGCGCGCACCACGGTGGCGGTCTTCCACGGCTGGCCGATCAGCGTGTACATCCACGGGGCATGCAGGTCCGGCTCGTTGTTGGGGTTGTAGCGGTACTGGTTGTAATAGCTGTACGGACCGACCACCCATTCCTTGCGCGCCGCCTGCAACGGCGCCTGCAGCAGCGCGTCGTAGGCGAAGAACGCATCCAGGCGCTTGCCGGCCTGCTCACGGCCGTGCATCGCCTGGACCAGGCCCGGCATGTCCTGCTGGGCCAGCCACTGGTACTGCCACGCCGTGCCTTCGTGGAAGCCGTGATTGGAACGCGGGCTGTAGTGACCGTCGGCCGGCACGTACCACGTGCCGCCGTCCACGCGCGGGCGCGGGAAACCGCTCATGCCGGTCTCCTCGTCACGCACGCTGGGGTCCCACACCTTATGCCAGTTGCGGCCGCGCTCGCGCAGGATGCCCGCGTCGTCGGCATGGCCGAGTCCGTCGGCCATCTGCGACAGCGCGCAGTCGGCCAGTGCGTACTCCAGCGTGGCTGAGCCGCCGTGGTGCGGATCGACGTCCATACCCTTGGACGGGAAGGCGCGGTCGTAAGCGACATAGCCGTTCTCGACATAGCCCGGATTGCCCGAGCGGCCCGCATGGCGCGAGTTGATCGGCGGTGCCTCGAATGCATTGCGGCGCAGCGCGGTGTACGCCTCGGCTTCACGCCCGGCCAGCGCGCCGAAGCGCCACAGGTCGACCATGAACGGGGTGACCGGGTCGCCGGTCATGACGTTCGTTTCGAAATTGGCGTAGCCCCAGCGCGGCAGCCAGCCGCCCTGTTCGTTGATGGCCAGCAGGCTGCGGCCGATATCCTTCGTCACCTGCGGGCGGGTCAGCGCCAGCCACTGGTTCTGCGCACGGTAGGTGTCCCACAGCGAGAAGTACTCGTAGTAGGTCCAGCCGTCGGCGCGATGGATGTTGTTGTCATAGCCGCGATAGCGCCCGTCGGCGTCGCTGCCGGTCAGCGGCTGCAGCAGCGCGTGGTACAGCGCGGTGTAGAGCACCGTGCGGTCATCGGCGTGCTTGCTGTCCACGCGCACGGTGGACAGTTCCTTGCGCCACTGCTGCTGGGACAGCGTGCGCATCCGCTCGAAGCCGAGCAGGCGGCCGTCCTGCATGCCGTCACTGCGCAGGTTGGCGCGTGCGCCTTCGGCATCCACGTGCGAAATGGCACTGACGGCGGTGACCGCGCGACCCTTGGACAGGTCGAAACTCAGCCATGCGCCGCTCGGCTTGAGCTCGCCCTCCATGCCGTGGCGCGCACCGGGCAGCCCACCGCCCTCACCCCACGTGCCGAACGCCTTGAACGGGCGGTCGAACTCGATGCGGAACCAGGTGGTGTACTGGTGGCCACCGCAGAAGCTCTTGGTGACCAGCTTGCCTTCGACCACGCGGTCACCCACCACGTCGATCACGCTGCCGATCACCGAATGGCGTTCGTTGGCCTGGCCGACGTTGACCAGCACGTGGCCGGTGCCCGCCTCGGCCGGGAAGGTGTAGCGCTCGGCCGCGGCGCGGGTGCGCGCGGTGGCTTCGGCGTCGATGCCGCCATAGCTGGTCAGGCGCACCTTGTAGTAGCCGGCCTGGCCGACCTCGCCCTCATGGGTGTAGCCGGAGGCGTAGGTCTTGTGGTCGAAGCTCTTGGCACTGTCGGTGTCGAAGTCGCCGCCCGGGCCGATGCTGCCGGTCACCGGCAGCACCGAGACCTGGCCGCCCTGCTCCCAGCAGCCGGCGCCGGACAGGAAGGAATGGCCGAACCCGCGGATCTTGGGATCGTCGTAGCGCCAGCC
>NZ_JBOHXV010000031.1:0-45994 GCF_050737075.1 Stenotrophomonas sp. | reverse complement strand
TCAGAGGGGTGGGTTCGCTTGTGTCCGACTGCGGGTAACAAACCCACGGAACAGCTTGCCACCTCCCATCTACTCGCCCGGCTATACCGCCGGAGCGCTGGCGTCTC
The DNA here is from genome assembly GCF_050737075.1 of Stenotrophomonas sp. Classification (GTDB taxonomy): domain Bacteria; phylum Pseudomonadota; class Gammaproteobacteria; order Xanthomonadales; family Xanthomonadaceae; genus Stenotrophomonas. Next base: position 45,887 of record NZ_JBOHXV010000031.1, on the reverse strand, counting down.
AGTAGCTGGAGGAACCCGGCGGTCATCGTTTTGACTGCGCAACCAGCATCAGTTGATCCAGTCTCTTAGCAATTTGACCATACTGACTCGGCTGTACAACCTTGGCAAAAGCAAGGTACTGAGCGATCAACTCAGGCACGCGCTTATTCTCTGCAAAGAAAGCAGCCGCCACACCCAAATACACTCGCCGAGGGAAGTTATTGCACAGCGGGTGCGTTATCGACTCAATCGGATCATTTAGCCCGCGCGAGCACTCAAGTAGCGACGAATACTTCTTGAAAAACATCTCACCCTCGCCACTGAGCATGGAAGCGATACTGGAAGCGACATACTCCACATCTGCATCGACAGATGCACGACTGATGTACCGCTTCTCGTCTCTTCCTTCTTTGAACGGGAAAAAACCAAGCCCACGATCAACTGTCGCGGTGAACCTCCTATTAGCCTCCCCATACACCAAACCCAACTCGTTCACCACGCCTTCTACCATATTGTGACGAACAGCCAATAGCGGCACCAACTCAAGCCGCCCACCACCTTCTCCGGTCCAATAAAATTCCCAAGACAAACTGGAGAAACCATACAACTCTTTTCGCACGAACATTGCGCGCGCTTTGAGCCACTTAAAGCCCGCCTCCGCCATGAACGTTGCCAGCTGCTCAACCAGCGCTTTTTCAGCGTTACTCATAAATGTGCGACCACCAATTTTTTGGGGCAGGCAGACCGGAGACAGCGACCCTGCCCCTGCCAAATGACTCAAGCACTGAGGGGCTGTAAACGACACCGCCCGGCATTGCCGGGCGGTGGGTGAACTTTTTCAGCAGCTAGAGAAAGGCTAGGACTGTCGCTCGACTCGGACCAGGTCGTCATAATATCCAAATTCTGGCCTTGGGGAATAATTGGCGGCCACGTCAGCGCTCGATGTTGCTGTTTCGAGCTTATGTGGATTGAAAAATTCCCGCCTTATCGATACCGCTCCGTCTTGGCCAAAGATGTACGAAGTTCCGCTAAGAACCCTGTCCTTGTCGCCGTCAAAATTTCGATGCGTCGCCATCGTCAGAAAAAGCACGCCTGACTCAACCTCCTGAAAATCATATGACAGGGATTCGCGAAGATGCTCGTCAAGGAAACTGACGCCCACTGCGTTTCCGGCCACCTCCAAAAAGCAATAAGGGCACTCAACAGCGCCAACGAGAACCGTATAAGGCAAGCCCTTCTCATGCGCAGCCCTGGCCTGATCCTCGGACCACATCTCTGTAGGGCACTTCTTGGCACGAAACCACGAATTACAGAAAGAGACTTTCATCAATTAATCCTATCGTTGCAATGTCCGCGCCGCGTTGGGACACTTCATCCGAAGCTCCGCTGATTCCGACCGAGCACATACCAAATTACGCCTACTACCGATGACAGCAAGGAACTCTCGCGATTCCGGCTCAACACACATCAACTCACTCGTTCTGCGCCATACTTCCTTGCTTGGAACAACAGCGTACCCATAAGCAGTTGGAGCGCGCTGCCATACGTCACCTAGTCTTACTCTTACCCTGAAGATACGTGTCTACGACGACAAGACGGTCGCGAATTGACTGAATCCCTAGCACATCTCTCCCTACCTCAGGGTGATAGCAGGCAAGCATCTCAACCGTTTCCTGAAGATAGTCGTCGTCAGGGAACAACTCATCGAGCAGGAATTCCAACCTCTTGGCCGCTTCAGTGCCAGTGTCAGCGCCCGAAGCAATTACCTTTGCCAGCGAAAATATTCCTTCAACTCTCACTTCACTTCCTCCGTGGATTGATGACGGAGTTATTCTCTGACCCGTCGCCTCATCGACCACAACTCGACGCCTACATGGCCGGTCCGTGAATCCCAGCTCACCAGTTGTCGGAACACTGCTCGGATGTCCTTTACCACAAGCTACCAGCCACGCTGGTAAGCTACTGCGCCCACCTTTTTGCTGACCGTCGCGCCCAGGGCCGAGATCGCCACGCTCTTCCAGTCGAAACTCACCTGCCGGCCAGCGAGCATGCCAACCCCTTGGTTTAACCTGCCCCACTGCCCGTCTCTGCCGACACTGCCGACACTGCCATTATCGATGACGACGAACGCAGCCCCTACGACGACTTCAAGCTCCAATTCGAAGCAGTCAAGCAGCTACTGCCCGAAGACAAGCTCACCATCAAAGCCATGTTCGACGGCATGATCGCCAAGCACCGCACCAAGCAAATGGTGCAGTTGCATACCTCACAGCCAGCTGGAAACTCCATAGCACCAAACAGCACCGCCCGGCTATGCCCGGCGATGGGTGGGCCTTCAGCGACTAAAGAAAGGTCAGAAGGCCTGCAACCAACTCAAGCCCAGGACAGGTCATTCGAAGCGCGAAACATGCGGGCTTTCAACTAGGCATCGTGATCAACTAGATGCATACCTGCCACCAGTTCCCTTGGTCCATCCAGGCCAATAGCGATATTCTCGCTGGCTTCCGCATCAGGGTCTGGCTCAATGAGGGGCATGGTAGTCAGGCTCCATTCTCCAGAGAGTTCTGGTGACCGCATGGGCCATCTAACTTGACTCAAGTCACCAGAGATGACCTGCACTACGGCCAAGAAATCCTGCCGGCCAGGAACAAAAAAAACATCAATCACTTGAAATTGAGTAGGCATAGCGATCACCGATCCTTCTGGAATGCTTCGTGAAGCAACTTCTTCCACTCAACCTCAGCCGTTTTGAAATGTTGGACTTCGGCAGGTGACCAGCCCTTGGCCTGAGCGAGAGAGCCCAACCTCTGCTGCGCCTGAATCTCAAACTCAAGGCCTTGAATGTGGCCACCAGTTAGCGGATTACTCGTGGGGAAACCGGCTCGCTTGTACTGACCGTAGTGAAGAAGTTCTTCTAATACCATGCTGCGAGTAGGGTTGGTCGGCAAAAATAGTGTCCCAGGTGCGCCCTCTTGAGGCCAATAAGCAGCCTTTGCTCCAATGCTATTGAGTAGTCGCTCCGCTTCCTCACCTCTCATTACACCGACACCCTGCCTCTGTGCTGCCTCTAAAACACGCTCCAGCTTTTGCGCATCGTAGAGCTCACCGACAGCATCCCCTCTATTCATCAAAACAGTGCCATTGGCCCTTCCAGCACCGACTCTGTTTGGAACATCATAACTCTCCTCAGCAAACCGCGGCGAATTCCTAACGCCGCCCGCACCAGTCCCCGCCGGCATGTAAACAGTCTCACCCAGCGTGCGCCCCAGCGATACGTCGCGGGCCGCTAGGCCTCCGCCCAGAAGGCTGAGACCCATCACCAGCCCGCCGCGAACGTAATTGCCACGGGCAATGTCCACGCCGCCTTCGTACACCCCGTCGGCCGCCAGCGTCAACTGCAGCAGCGGGCTCAGTGCCGCCGCGCCGGCAAGTATGCCCGCACCGGCGACCATCGCGTTCGCCTTAAGGAATGCCATATCACCGCGCATAGCGTTGATCTCGGCCTCCGTCGCCACGTGGCGCGACGCCGCAAATTCAGCCCGGAATCGCTGCACCGATCTTTGGCTGCTGAAGATGTCTTCCCGCTCCTGCAGATACGCGTTATGCACAGGCCGCGTGTAGGCGTCCATGATTCCGCGATAGGCCGAGAGGTAGCTGCCCCCGCTGCCCTGCGGTGCCGGTTGCCCGTACTGCAGCGACCACTGGTACAGCCCCATGAAGTCGCGGTTGACGGCCTCCTCTGGCCGCACCTGTATACGAGGCAGCGTCTGGGTCACCGATGGATCCGGAACGTAGCTATCGGTCCGGGTCGACCGCAGCGGCACGTTGATCTCGCCTACGGCGTACTCACGCGATGGATCCGCACGCATCTCCAACAGCGCCGCACTGCGGGATTCCAGCCGTTCACCCAGCTCCGCGTTGGCCGCTGACATGTCCACCCAGCTGAGCTCGTCTGCCAAGCTTGCTCGCGGCGCCTCCTGCTGCCGGCTGGCCATGCCGCCGATCGTGGCCGACACCCCATCCAGCCCCGCCTGCAGCAGCACCTGGTCGGAATTGCTGCCGCGCATCAGCGCGCTGATCGCGCCGGAGCTAGCGCCGCTGCTGATGTACTGCACCACAGGATGCCAGCCACGCTGGTCTGCCATTGCGCCCACCTTGTTGCTGACCGTGGCGCTCACGGCCGAGATCGCCACACTCTTCCAATCGAAGCTGTTCTGACGGCCGGCGAGCATGCTCACCCCTTGGTTGGCAACGTTGCCCACAGCACTGCGCACCACTACCTGGCCAGCTGCACCGATACCTGCATTGCTCATCGCGGTGGTAAATCCAGCGCTATTAAGACCACCAGCGATCGCGCCGCCGGCCGCCGACAGGGCTACTGCCTTCCAATCGAGGCCAGATTGCTGACCTCCGGCGATCATCACGCCCTGGCTGGCAATCGAGCCGACAGCCGCGCCGATGGCCATCGCACCCGCACCCGCGGTGGTCGCCCCTGCCGTCATCGCAGACGCAAAGCCCCAAGCAGCGCCGCTGGCCACGCCGGCGGTATAGATGGTCACAATCACTGCCACCACGATCGCCAGGATCTGGACAAACTTGCCACAGCCGCCCTTGCTCTGCTGTGGCGGCGGCGGCGCGTCCGGCACGGTCGGATTGGTGTTACCCATCGCCGCGCCGGTGTCATAGGGCTTGAACGTGCCCGCGTTGTTGTGGATGTTTGTGACCTTGTTGGGAACAGTCAGCGAGGTGTTGGGCGTCAGCGGGTCCTGCGCAGTAAGCCCATTAGCATCGGCCAGCACGTACCACATCGCGCTGTCGCCCCAAAGCGCAAGCGCTATCGATTGCAGCGTGTCGCCGGTGCGCACCAGATAGCTGCTCGGTGCCGACCCCGGGTACATGCTGTTGATCGGTTGATAGTTGCTGTCGAAGTCGGCGCCCGCCACTGGGGTGAATCGCTTGTGCCGTGCGTCGTTCTTGGCACCCGAATCTGCCTGGTGCTGTGCCAGTTCCTTGGCGTAGTCGATCCTGTCGATGCCGTCGTTGCCGACATTACCGACCTGACGGTCATCGAACAGATAGTAGCTATGGAACCGATTGTTGGTCGCCCCAGTGACCTTGCCCGCGCCATCGACCTGACCACCGATCAGCTCATCGCGCTGCAGGATTCGCCCCTCGCCATCGGTCTGGTATCTGAAGCCGCGATTGCCCGCCACGTCGTAGGCGATCTTGATCCGACCCTGGCTGTCATACTCGTATTTGGAAAATCCTGGCGCCCAGTTCTTCACATCACTGTTGTCGGCCTGCACCTTGATCTCGGTCTGTCGCGCACCGTCATACCATCCGTAGGTGTACCACATCGTCTGCGTGGTCTTGTCACCGTAGGTTTTGGTGTGATCTACGGTGCCGTCCGCCATCCGATAGGTGATCGTGCCGGTGTTTGTTATGTTGTCGTGCTCGCGCGTCAGCAGACTGTCCTGGTCCCAGGTACGCGTCAGGTTCCCGATCTGCCTGCCATCGGCGGCATACTCCACGTAAGTAGTTACCCGCCCGGCCAGGTCGTTCGCGCGACGGGCACGCAGCACGTTGTTGATGTAGGTGTCGGTCAGGTAGCCCTGCGCATCATATGAATAGTCTTCCTTGTGTCCGTCGCTGGCATACACGGCCTGCCTGCGCTGGTTGGCCATGTCGTAGGACACCCGCACGCCATCGCCGCCCGTGCTGCCCACCCACACCTGGGCGCGCGCGTCACTCGCACTGGTTCCACGCACGCCGTCCTTCAGCTGGCCCATTGTTACAACGAAGCGGTTCATGCTGTCGTACTGGTACCAGTAGTCCTGCACCTGCTTGTTGCCACCCAGCCCGTCGTTGTATTCCGACCGCATGTGAATGCGGTTGCCCATCGCATCGTATTCGTAGTCGATTGCGTAGCGTGGGTCGCTGATTTTCACCAACCGGTTCAGGCTATCGTAGGTGGCCACTGACTGCTGGAAGCCCCAACGTCCGTCCATGCCGGTGAAGCCTTCGAAGGTGCGATTTCCATTCTTGTCGTACTCGTAGTACCCCACCGTTCCCTGCTCGCTGCTTCGCAGGTACTTGAGCAGGCCATTATTGTAGTACTCGTAGCTGGTTGCACCACTCCGGGCCAGCAGGCCAGCATAGTTGTAGACGTAGTCGAAGCGGCGCCCGCTCATGTCCTGGTGCACGAGCAGGCGCCCATGCGCGTCAACGTCATCCACCGTGCTGCGGCCGTTGGCATCGGTCATCACCCGTTGCCAGTACCCCTCATTGCCGGCTGGTACCCACGTGGCCGCCCACTCGATCACACGCCCCGCCATGGATACTGCACGGCTGACGTTTCCTTCGATGTCGTAGTCCGTCGTTTCGCGCCCCAGCGTGTTGCGATGGGCAATGCGACGATCCAGCTCGTCGTATTCGTAGTACTCGTGGTTGCGGTCACCATTGGCGAGCAACGGCCGGTCGATCTGCACCAGCCGGTTTCCGGCGTCATACGTATAGTCGGTGCGACGCCCTATCTCGTCGACCACCACACGTTGATTGCCGTAGACATCGTAGCCATAACTCTTCACGCCCCCATCGGCATGCCACTCCGTGGCAACCACAGGGGTGGCGCTGCCGTAGTTCCACGCCTGCGTGGTCAAGTTGCCATTGGCATCCTTGTACGCAATCAGACTGCCCACACGGTCATAGGTGTAGCGCGTCTCCGGGGATATCCACTCCCGGTAGCCGTTCGCCCGCGTCACCTGTACCCGCGGATCGATCTTTCCGGTCAATAGCCCAAGATTGTTGTACTCCAGCCGCGTGGTGTTGCCGCGACCATCGGTTTCGCTGATGACCTGGCCGAAGGCGTCGTACGCCTGCTTGCGCCGAATCATCACGCTGGTTGGACCAATGCTTTCGCTCTTCCAAAGCACCCAGCCGGTTTGACTGGCGGCTGCGGTGGGCGTGAAGTAGCCCGTCACTCGCGTGAGCGCGCTACCGCTAGCCGGCTCCTCACGGCTGACATAGACGTCGTAGTAGTACTCGTACTCACCGCCCTGCCGGAGCCCAATGGCATCCCAACGATAGATGCCGTCGCGATCCTTGAGCAACGTGATGCTCTGGAAGTCTTCCTCCGCACTTCCCTTGGGCCGGAAGTACAACTTGATGGCGTTACCTGCGGGCAGCTTCGGGTCGAAGGTAAGACCAGACACCCCGCCGATGGCAGAGAAGTTCAGGTCGCCACTGGTAACACCGGTCGTGCTGATGGCGAGGGTACGAGCAACCGTATAGGTAGCCGGCGGAAGGACACCGTCATCGGTGAAAGTGGCTTCGAACGTCCAGTTCGCCGTGCCAGCCATCATTTCGGCCTGCAAGGTCGCAGGCATGATCCATTCCAGCGCTCCGTTAACGATATTCCGGCTATCCATGACCGCCGCAACCGTGCCATTGGGGCGCCTGACCACCAGGCTCATTCGGTCAGCTGCGGCAGGCAACCCGCTGAGGCGCAGCGTGCCCGCGCCCGCAATGGCTTGGTACTTCACATCAACGCGCGGGTCCGTACCAATGCGGACGTCACCGGCCAGCGTATCAAGTACGCCATTACCGCCGACCAGGCGTATGAGCACTTCATAGTCGCCATTCAGACCGGAGGTATTCCAGACATGGCTTCCCCATGTCGCCATGGGGGGCACATTACCCAGATAACCGCTGCTCTGCCATGCGTCCTGGCTGCCCTTGCGTCGATACTCGACATAGGCACCAGAGGGCGTCTGCCCGAGCCTTGTGCGCAGGTCGACGAGATGCAACTGGCCGGCCAGCATGACGAAGGTGCCTGCAGGGTGGGTCAAATACGCAGAACCCGCGGAATAGCTATCGCCAACTCTGGAGATGCTCTGGTCCGAGCCGACCACCAGGCGATATTGCTCACGGCGCATCAACGCGACATCCGTCGGTTCCGCTCCGTTTCTCTCGGCAAGGTACAGCACCTCATACTCACCGTTGGCCAGGCCCGAGATGTTGGCGGTGGCGGGGCTGACGCTGCGGTCGAGTGGCAGCGACTGGAATGCCCCCGTGGAGCCGAACGGGCGTACATACACCTGAGGGTTGATATCAGAGCGGAAACCGTCGGCGGGAAGCTGAATTCCCTTCAGCGAGCTCGGCACGCTCACATTCGTGGTGCCACCCATGAAGGGGTAGATCCAGCTTCCATTGTTGGCCGTGTAGATTGTCCCGCTGGTGGCGAACCCTCCGATGTAATAGGTCTTTCCGGTACTCTTCTGGACGATGGAAACACCGATGGAGACCCCGAACATCCAGCCAATGTCTCGCTCGAAGCAGTTGGTGATGACCAACGAAACGTACGGCGGGTTGCCGTATCCATAGCCCGAATCGTAGCCTTCACCGTACCGGTTCATTCCCGTGCCGGTGAGTACAACGTCGTACTGGCCGAAAACCTTGGTGAGGTCCGGGATGTTCACGGAGTAAGCAATGCTCGTGCCGAGCTTCACCTGGTTCATGCTGAAAGACAGCATTCCAAGCTGCCCCGTCCCCGGCGTGACCGTAAGAGCGCCGTCAGCGGCGGTCAACTGTGGCGCACGGGGACTGGCCGGCCCTGTCCCACCCAAGACTATCTCGAGCCTGTCGCTACCTCCCTGGGACGCCGCCCAGCCTGAGCTGACCTTGAGCCGCTCCCCCGTGGTTTCCATCGACGGCTGGATCACCTCGATGGCTTGATTGCGTTGGTCGTAAACCGTATACGTTGCGAACACGTCCGGCAGTTCGAGGATCTGCTGCAGGCTCAGTGAGCGAAGGTCACTGGCTTGCGACTCCATTCGCATGGTGGAATTGCCATTGGCGTCATACAGGTATGCGTAGGTGATGCCACCTTCGGTGTTGCTCTTCACCGCCCGGCCCGCATTATCGTACTCGGCAAATTCCTGCCAGCCTTCGCTCCCGGTACCCCGCCCGGTCACGTCTCCAAACAGGTTGTACTTAACACGGCGCTCCGCGCTTCGTGCGCCGTCGCTTCCCACCGTACTTCGATAGACCTCACGTCCTTCGGCGTCATAGCTCACCGACACGGTTTCGGTCCGTGTGCCGCCCGCCGAGTCGGTGCGGGTATAGTTCATCGCAGCCATGTTGCCGGCCGCGTCGTAGCTGAAGTACGTAGTGTGTCCAAACGCATTGGTCTTCGACAGCAGCCGCCCAGCGACGCCATAGGCGTATGAATCGACCTGCACCTCCCCATCCACCGCCCCGCGGCGCACTTCCTGAACCACCTGGTTCAGGCCGTTGTAGCTGTACTCCGTCCGGGCCCGTACATTCCTTCCCGCAAAGTCCACCATACCTGGCAGCACGATGGCGATGTTACGACCCAGCAGGTCGTACTCCCACCCGCGCTCATTACCATTCGCATCGGTCGATCGCACGAGGTTTCCGGCGGCGTCATACGCATAGTTGGTGCTGACGTTTCCCGCAGTCTTGGTCAGACGGCCCGCCACATCCAGCGTGCCGTACGCCACACCCGACCGCGTTTCACTCAATCGGCGCCCCATCAGATCGTAGGTGTAGTCAGTGACCCGATCCTTGTCAGGGGCTATCGGAACCTCGACAGGGAAGTCAAGGCCAAGGCCAGCGTCAAGGCCAAGCCCAACCCCAAGGTCAAGGCCAGGACCAAGCGGTGATACGCCGGTATATGCCCGTTTCCGCGCACCGAATATCCACCGGTCATCAACATTTTCGATGATGTCGTTGTAGAGAATCTCCTTGACCACATTGCCTTCGGCATCGTAGTCCCAAGAACTGGAGTACCCGCCCGCATCCACTACATAGACCTTGCGCCCCAATGCATCGTAGTAGTTCCGGGTAACACCGCCGTTGCCATCGACATGCCGAATGATCTGGCCGTTCGCATCGTATTCCCACGTTTGTATGACGTGCCCGGTAACGGCCTCGAAGGTGAGATCGACGGTGCCGTCGGCATTGACTCGCTCGGCCTTTCGCCCCGAAACCACATCGGGCACCCGAGATTCTACGAGCCTGTTGTTTGCGTCGTACCGGTACTGCACCTCACGATAAACTCCGGAGGGCGCTGCCGGCATCGGGCCATCTGCCGTGGCAGAGACGGCATTTTCATAGGAACGCGTGCTGGCAACGTTTCCTACCTGATCGTACAGGGTAAGTGTCAATGCGCCGCTTGGCCCAACCTGGGCGGTCACACGATTACTGGCGTCGTAGTAGTACACGCGCGCATTGCCATTGGCATCGGTCTGCTCGATGACGTTGCCACGCAGATCGTAGCGCGTCGTCTCCTGAGCCTGAACGGTCGCGCCTGCAGAAGTAGCAACCGTCACCCGACGGACAGTCTGCCGATTCAGGGCGTCGAAGCTATAGCTGACAGCCCGCTGTTCCGCGGTACCTTCCGCTTCGACGCTACTGATCCGGTTTCCACCTGCGTCGTAAGTGTACCGATTCACCAGCGCGATGTTGCTGCCGTTGACGGCCCTCACTTGTGCCGGCAGTTGTTCGCTCAGCAGTTGCCCGAGCCGGTCGTACGTGAAGCGGGTAACTCCACCGAGTTTGTTGGTGTAGCTGGTACGATTGCCGTGGGCGTCATAGCTGTAGAGCTCGACGCCGCCCATCGCATCAATCGCTTTGCAAAGGCGCCCCAAATTATCGTAGGACAGCCTGGTCACTGCGACCGGCCCTTCGGGAGGGGCGTCCAGAAATCCTCCCCATTGCCACATGCTGGTCAGCAACTCTCCGTCGGACCTGATGATCCACGGCGATAAATTCTCGTTGACGCGCGAGTTGTAACTCGCCATCTGTGTCAGGTGGCGGCTGATCACCACTGCATTCCCCATCACGTCGTATTCGGTGCGGGTCTGGTAGCCCGACGGATCTACCTGGACAATCACCCTGCCGAGCAGGTCATAGAGGAAGTAGCCAGTATTGCCACGTGCGTCGGTCACCTGAACCAGGTTGCCAAAGCTGTCGTACGCATACACCGTCGCGTTTCCAAGTGCATCTGTGCTGCGGATGCGGTTACCGGTATTGTCATACTCGGACGTGCTGGTATAGCGGCTCATCAGCGCACTCTTCTGCGCTGCGCTCAGGTCCGCGGCACGCCACGGAGTTCCGGTTTCATTGACATATCCCAGCGCCTTGCGTTGAGCGAGCGCCCATTCCGAGTCGCTCTCAACGAGGTCGATGCCTCGCGGGTCAATTACCGCGACTTGCTGCCCAAACGCGTTGTAGGCATAGCGCGTGGTCGCTGCCACGGCCGAGCCTGCCGCGCGAATCTCCTCGACCAGGTTTCCTTGCCTATCGTATTTCCGCAGGGTGGTGACTTGCTGAGCGGTCGCCCAAGCGACATGGACGGCCGTGACTTGGCCGAGACCATCGACCTCGAAGCGGGTGATGCCACCCAATGCGTCAATCTGCTCGACGACGCGGCCGGCTGCGTCATATCGCAGCACGCTTGTGGCCACCTCGCTGCCTCCCAACCGCTCGGCGAGCGAGCTCGCCGTGTCGTGGACAGTGAGCGACGCGAAACGATCGTTGTACCGCAATGTTGCAGTCAACTGCCCAGCAGCATCGTACCGAAGCTCACTGATGTAGCCTTCGGCATCCTGAATGAACCGTCGCGCACCGGTGGAATCGTACACATACCGGGTCACAGCAGCCCGGCTTTGACGGGTTTCGGCCCAGCTTTCAAGCTGGTACTTCGTCCCGCTGCGCGGCGCTCCTGGATCACTGTATATCAGCTGCGCCACCACTCTTCCGGCCGCGTCATAGCGCTGCTCGGTCAGGGTTCCAGCGGCATTGATGTGCCAAACCAGGCGACCGGCGCTGTCATAGGCCCATGTGTCCACGATCCTGGCGGCAACTTCCTGGCCAGCGGCCCAGGACTGGAGCGCCGCAGCCGTGGCCGCCCCGGTGTAGCGCGCGGCATACGCCACGCGCTCAAGCGCGTTACCGTTGGCATCGTAGCGGTAGCCGGTGACATAGCCCCCTGCATTGATCTGGAATTGCGGGCGGTTGGCCGTGTCATAGATCGTTTGCTCGGACTGGTCAAATGGCCCTGAAGAGCGCGACGAACGCAACACGTTGCCTGCTGCATCGTATGTCAGTGTCGTCGTAACGCCGGAGACAGCCGTGGTCGCCAGGCGTCCGTTGGCGTCATAGGTGTAACTTGTGGTGCGGTCCTGTCTGGCATCGGGGGTGAGAAGCCCCAGTACCGCCGCGACATCGAGCGCGCCATTCAGGCGCTCCAGCGCCGACGTGCTCACCCGGGCGCCATAGCTCACCTGCCTGGTGACCCGACCTTCGGCGTCACGGATGAGTTGCTGCGCCGAGCCATCGGCCGCCAGCGTAAAGCGCAGCTGATTCTCTCCGTCATAAACGTAGCGGGTTACGAAGCCATTCGCGTCCGTACGTGCAACCACGTTGCCGTTGGCGTCGTAGCTGTAGCGCGTGGCAAGCGCCAGACCATCCGGATCTCCGATGCTGCTGACGCGGAACCCAGACGGATCGTAGCCATATGCGGTAACGCGTGCAGCGGCGGTGCCAGCCGCTTCGGTCACTCGCAGGAGCTGACCTATGCCGTCGTACTCGAACGTCGTGGTCAGGTTGAGCTTGCCCGTCCCAACGTCACGGGTCACTTGGACCGTCTGCCCACCATTATCATAGCGGGTCTCGGTCACCATGCCACCGGCATCAATACTGCGTATGGACTGGCCCTTGCCGTCGTACTCGAAGCGCTCGATCAACGCCAGGCCTTCAGGATCCAACGTTCGTGTCAGTACGCGGCCGGCAGCATCGTACTGGTAGACAGTACGCACTCCGCGTGCATCGACGCTCTCGATCAGCTGACCGGCACGGTCGTAGCCGGACGCCACGGTTCCGGCCGGCGAGGTGGTGCGGACCAGAAGCCCGTCGCTGTCGTAATCGTACGTGGTTGCATTGCCCCTGCCATCGACCACGGCAATCATTTGGCCGTGCTCGCCAAAGCGCGTCACGGTCTGGATGCCCCCGGGCGTCTTCATGCGCACTTCGCGGTTGAATGCGCTGTACTGGTAAGTGGTCGTTTTTCCAGTGCGGTCGGTTTGGCTCAGCACGTTGCCGAACGCGTCGTAGCTCAGGCGCGACTGCGCGCCCAAGCCGTCCTGCACGGTAACGACCTGGCCGCGACGATCGAAGGCTTGGCTGCGGGACACTCCTTGCGCATCCACCGTCTCTATGACGCGACCAAAAGCGTCGTAGCGAAGCTGGCTGTACGCCGTGCCGTTGCCAAAGGGCGAGCCGACCTCCACAGTCCGCCCCACTGCGTCATAACGGTAGCTGGTCGTTCGAGCCGTTCCCGGATCACTCCATTGGGTCTCGGTGGCCAGCTCGCCAAAGCGGGTGTATCCATAGTCGGTGACGTTTCCCAACGCATCGAGGCGCCTGTTCACCAGCCCCAGGACGTTGTAGTTCAGCGTTACCGTGCTGGATTGCGAGCCATCCAACTGCCGGAACGTCTCGGCCAGCGCTTCGCTGAGCGCTCCGCCACGCAATCCGCCGAGGATCAACGACGACAGCCGGTTGGCGTAGGTCGTTGTCTGGCTGACCTCACCAAATGCGTTGTACTGGTAACCAATGACCTCACCCAATGCATTGACGGCATGGGTCATACGGCCGGTTACATCGTAGTAGTAGTGACTGGTGTGACCCAGGGCATCGGTGGCGGAGGTGCGTCGGCCAGCGGCGTCATACTCATAGTGAGTGCCCCATTGCGACCAGACGGCGTCGATCTGCGCCTGGCTAGGGTCTACACCGAGCCCGGCCAGTGCAGCGCTCCCCATACCACCAAGCTCACCGATCAGCCGACCCTGCACATCGTAGCGCCAGGTACTGGTTCGATCACCGCGCTGCTCACCGACCAACCTGCCCTCACTGTCGTACGTGTACTGGGTAGCCGCTGCTCCTTCGCTGGCATATTGAACCTGCCGCGTCAGCCGTCCCATCCGGTCATAGGCGTATTCGGTTCGCTCCAACGGGCCGGGCAGCGTGGACAGATGGGCAAGCACCTGCGCTGCCTCCACACCCCAGCGCAAGGCGCCGGCCTGAACCAGACGCTGTTCCCCGGCAGGCTGCACACTGACGATTCCCTGCTCACTGCCGGTGCCACCAGCGGCCCATAGCACCGCGCCGGTGGCGTCAAATTGCGCGCCAGCAAGGCTCGCCTGAGTGATGGTAGCCTCGCGCCCCGGTGCTGCATTGGCATACACCACCGATACCTGATGCGCCGCACCGGGCGCAACCATGGCGGTGAAGGCGTAGGTCGTGTCGATCGCGGTCAACGTCAGCGTGCTGACCTTGATGCCGTCAACCCATACCTCAAGTTGCGGCCAGACCCCTCCAGGACCGGCTGCGCCGCGGGCACGCACGGCTCCGGAGACCTGGGTCGGCGTGTTGAGCGATGCTGCCGCGACCCTCTCGCCTCGAATGCGTTCGGTCACGTTACCCTGGCTGTCGTAACGGTAACGGGTGACATACCCTTCGCCATCGACCTCGCTCAACAGCAGCCCGCGGCGGTCATAGACTGCATACTGGTGCACGTCCTGTACCGAAGCGGCGGGACGCAGGCCATCGAGGGTTTCACTTGCAGCCGCCACCGACGAGGCGTAGCGGATCGTTTCGATTCTGCGGCCTGCACCATCATAGAGGTACTCGGTCAGCGCGCCACTGGCATCGAGCACGCCCTGCAGCGGCCCATCGGCGAGGTAGAAGTAGCGGGTAACCCGATCCTGCGTCGAACGCACCACCGCTTCGGCGCGCAACAGGCTTGGATCGGCCGCAAACGCGGCCGTATCGATCGAATTTCCGTAGGCCACTGTCTCGATCAGACGGAACGATGCATCGTAGCGGTATCCCACCATTGCACCTGTTGAATCCACCGTACGCACCAAGCGTCCGCCTTCGTCATACAGCCGCCAGCCATTGCGGTCGTCCGGAACCTCGGCAGGACGTACGCCCACGAGGCTGGCGCCTTCATCAATGAAACCGTTCGCGTCAGTCAACGACGCCAGTACTGCTGCCCCTACACGCGAGGCGTACTGCCGCGTATGCGTTATCTGATTGTTTCCATCGTAGTGGAACTCGGTCAACTTCCCGCCGGCGTCGATCAGCGCAACCTGCCTGCCGGCCTCGTCATACAGATAGTGAGTGCGTGCGCCTGCTGCATCTTCGGCCAGCCTCAGCCGCCCGTTGCGGTCGTACTGGTACCGCACCTGCGACAGCACCTGCCCCGCCTGCGATTCGGCCATCGCAAGCAGCTCGCCTGCCAGACTGTACGTTGACGTACGAACAAGACCACTGGCGAACGTCACAATCGTCTGCTGCCGCGCGTCGTCATACTGATACAGCGTCACGCGACCATCCAGCGTGGTGGCAGAAAGTACGCGACCCAGCGCATCGTAGCTGTACTGCTCCGCCCGTTGCTGCCCGATCGGGCCGACGTAACGCTGCACCAGCCGCCCCGCCGGATCGTACACATAGCGGACCTGACTGACCTGATCGTCCAACACGCCACTGCCATCGACCCGCACCGCTCCATAGGTCGTCACGGTATCGACGTTCCCGCGGAAGTCGTAGCGGGTCTCCGTGAGTGACACCTCGCTCTGCCGCGCATCTGCCCACGCCCTCAGGGCAGCCTCATTGAAAGCACCGCCTGACGGATATCGCCCGGCCGTATATGCCAAGGTGGCCACGACCTGTCCCGCAAGGTTGTAACGCTGCTCGCTTACCCTTCCATCGGCAGAGACTACAAAGCGCAGGTGGCCCTTCGTGTCATACACATAGCGCGTCTGAGTCGTCGCCGAGCCAGGCCCGCTCAGCGTTTCACTCAGCAACTGGTTGTCTGCACCAAAGGTGCGAACCACCACATTGCCAAGTGCATCCTCCTGCCGGACCCTATTCCCCGCGCTGTCGTAGGTGAACCGCGTCACTCGGCCGAGCGCGTCCTCCACACTGCTCACCTGGCCATTGCTGCCATATGTGAAGCGCTGGGTTTGCGCAGTACCGTTGACGGCCGGCATTGTTGATTGCAGCAATCGCCCTTGCCCGTCGTAGCTCAGCACCGTCGCCTGGCCCAGCGGATCGGTGATGGTCGTACGTCGGTTAACGACGTCGTAGTCCAGCGTCGTGGTCCGTACCTCGCCGACGGCGCTGGTTTGGCTCAGCGTCGTCACCCGGTACTCACCGCCAATCATCAGATAGGTGAACGCCACCATTGTGCCATCGGATTCGATGATTGAAGCGATCCGTCCGCTGCTTCCGTCGTATCCGTAGGAGGTGGAGTACACCCGGCCATCGGCAATGTTTCCATCCTCCGGACTCAGGTCGACTTTCACACAGCTCAGCCGGCCCAACCCGTCGTACTCGTAGCGAACCGTGGTTGTCTCGCCCCGCTGGCCGAGCGTGCGCAACTGGATCAGATGCGTGCCTGCATAGTCCAGGTACGTAGCCTCACCGCTGGCGGTGCGGACTTCACTCAATAATCCAGCGGTGTTGTAAAGGTATTGCACCGCATTGCCATCACGGTCAACCACGGCACTCAGCCGGCCCCCAAGCGTAGCCTCGTACCGCTCGGTCATTTCGCTGCCGCCTTGCGTCCACAGCCACTGCTGAGCGCCCGAATCCCAGACAAGGGTATCGCACGCACCGACGCCGCTACTCGCCACGTAGCGGCCGCGCGAAGCCTCCCATGCGTACGAAACTGATGAACCGTCCCAGTCTGTACGCACCACGGAGCTTCCCTCAGCCCCCAGCTCTCCTGATAGACCATTGACCGTCTTGGTCGTTCCAGGGCGCCAGTTCTGACCCTCCAACTGGGCTTGACTGTTGTAGGCCCGGTACACCTCGCTGTTTACACCCTGGCCGATGAGCAATTGATCGCGTCCGCGCAGGATCAGGTTTCCGTTGGCGGCGTTGACGTACGCCTGCTCGCCGCTCTTACCCAGTCCGGCTTGGCCCAACTGACCTTGGCTGCCAAGTCCCAGCGCCGAGCTCGACTGCAAACCAAGACCATTTCCCGTAACGATCGCGACCATGTTCGACATTCCCGTAGCAGCGGCCGCACCTCCGTGGCGCGACTCCTGACAACTTGTCCGAACAATTCACGACATGTTTAGGCCAATCGCAGACCCGAGATGATCGAAGGCTTCAAATGCCCTGCGGCGTCATGCACATCCCATCGACCCACGCACCAGCAACCAATACTCCCGAACATGCAAGCGATACCTCCGAAACTAGGATTCGTCTGATTGCGACCCAATTGCTGAGATGCTGAAATTCGCGAGGCTATTCCCCTCCAGCGAATAGTGCTCGGCGAGCTTCGGACGTACACCGTACATCTGGGCCCGGCTGGAGGGCTGCCCCAACACGACACGGATGCCGGCATACGCCTGCGCTCACGGCTATAGGACCAAGGAGAAGGATTCTTGATGGATGGCACGACGCAACGTCTTGATTCGCCCTCGCCACGGCTGCAGCGCCTGCTCGACTATATCGACGCGGACCCGACCAATCTTGCACTGATTGGCGATGCTGCCAAACGCGCTGCGGATGACGGTCGGTACGTAGAATGCGACACCCTTCTGAACCGGTACGAGCAGCTTCAGCCACTGGCCCCGGCACTGATGAACCTGCGCGCTGTCTCCGCGCTATCGCAAGGGCGCAGCAGCGAGGCTCGAGCAACTTTCGCGGCCTTGTTGCTTGAGCATCCCGACGACCCCTTCCTTGCCTATAACCTCGCCTACGCGAGCGCCCTGTTGGATGACTACGCGACGGCCGTCGACTTGCTGACCGATCCGGTCTTGGACGCCCAGCCAGACGCCATTGTCCTGCGGATGCAGTGCATGCATCACCTGGGCATGCTGGACGCCGCGATTGACCTCGGCAAGCAACATGCCGAGCATGCGATAGTCGGCGGGCAGGTTGCCGGCATGTTGGCCACACTCCTGTTTGATGCCGCCGAAGGCGACCAGGCAGAGGCCTTCGCCATGCGCGCGCCCGCCGCGGCGGGAAGCTTGACTGTCCTCGGCCTGCTGGCTCTGGAACGGGATGACCTCGGCCAAGCAATGCAGCTGTTCCGCAAGGCTATGGAGGCCGACCCAGCCAGTGGCCGCGCCCATCTCGGAGAAGGCCTGGGCCGCCTTGCCCAGCAGGACTTCAATACTGCCGCCATGAGTCTCGACAAGGCCGCGGCCCTGCTTCCGGGTCATGCGGGCACATGGCTTACGTCCGGCTGGGCACACGTTCTCAACGGAGACCTGGATACGGCACGTGATCGGTTCGAGCGCGCACTTGACATAGATCGAGGGTTCGCCGAAGCACTCGGCGCAATTGCCGTAACCGACGTCTACCAGCACCGCATCGACGACGCGCAGCGCCGCACACAAGCAGCATTGCGCCTCGATCGCGAGTGCCTGTCCGCCATCATGGCGCAGGGCCTGCTCCTCCAGCGCGCCGGTCAAACAGACAGGAGCGTCGAGCTGCGACTTGCTCTGCTCAACCATCCGCTCGGAGGCGAACAGGGGCCGACGATCGCGCAGATCATGGCCAAGCGTTCCCTGCGCGACGCTGCCAATCACTGATCCAGCGCCACTCCACCGTACTGACCAGGTAACCGTCCGTGTCGTCCGATCAAGCGCTTGAGCTTATGTCCCAGCTCTTCTGGAACAGCTTCGCCATATCTGCCCCCATCCTGCTCTCGACACTGCTGGTTGGCTTGGCGGTGAGCGTCTTCCAGGTAGTCACGCAGTTGCAGGAGATGAGCCTCAGCTACGTACCGAAGCTTGCCATTGCGATGATCGTTGCGATCGTGCTGGGCTCTTGGATGCTCGGGCGCGTCGTCGAGTTCGCAGCAAGCCTGTTCAAGAGCATTGCAGGCATGGGCTGAGAATGAACTCTACCGTCTCTGCCATCGCCCTGCTGACACTGAGAATCGGACCACTGTTCGCCATTGCTCCACCGTTCTCGCAGATCAACGTGCCAGTGCGCATTCGCATCACCCTGGTCCTTGGCTTGGCCGCTGCGCTGGCTCCGGTTATGCCATCGAACCTCCCGCAAACTGACGGCGCTTTTATCGCATCGGCGGCCTGTGAGCTGATTCTAGGCCTGGCGATTGCGTTTTCCCTGCAGATTGCCTTCGCCTCACTGTCTTTCGCCGGCCGTGCGCTGGACGTGCAGGCAGGATTCGGCCTCGCGCTGGTGATAGACCCCGGGTCACGTGGGCGCGCGCCGTTGCTCGGCACTGCGCTCACCATGGGCGCCGGCATGATCTTCTTTGCAAACAACGGCCATTTGGAGGCAGTACGACTTCTTGCTTCGATGGCGAACGTATTACCCGTAGGACAAAGCAGCATCGCGGGCAGCCCGGAAATGCTGATCGGCTACACCAGTCTCATCATGGGCATAGGTCTCAGCGCGGTGGCCGCCGCTGTGGTCACCTTGTTTCTGATCGACATTACGATCGGCTTCCTTTCGCGCGCGCTACCGCAGATGAACGCGTTGATGATGGGCCTGCAGGTGAAGGCCATCGCAGCACTCGTCATGCTCGCGCTTTCGGCAGGCCTTCTTGGCCCAGTCGTGCTTCGCCTGTTGCGACACGCATTCGACTACACCGCTTCGTTGGCGACCCAATGAGCGACAGCGAGCAGAACAAGACAGAGCAGGCAACCTCCTACAAGCTCGAGCAGGCCCGGAAGAAGGGCATGGTCGCTAGGAGTCCGGATCTTGGCATGGTCGTCGCGCTGGTATTTCTTGCCAGCTACATTTCGCTTCGCGGGAGCCAACTGGCGACTGAACTCAGCACTTTGTGCGCCCGCGCGTTCGCCGAGGCCGGCATGATCCACAGCAGCGGCAATGCTCTACTGGTTTGGTCTGGTCGCCTTCTGGTGGAAGGGGCGACTGCAGTTGCGCCATTGATAGCGACTGTCCTCACTGGCGCGCTACTGGCATCACTTGCCCAGACTGGCGTCATCTTTGCGCCTGCCGCACTGAAGTCCGACCTCTCCAGACTCAACCCGATTCAGGGCGTCAAGCGGCTGTTTTCGCTGCAGCTGCTACTCGATGCGGGCAAGGCATTCGTGAAGATGGCAGCCTACGTCGCGATCGCCGTGCTGTTCATCTGCAGGTCCGCGCAAGATCTCTCACACACGGCATTGGCCTCCCGGGATATTGCCGGCATGATCCGCAGCAGCGGCATGGACCTGCTCGTGCTGTTCCTGATCGCAGCAAGCATCTTTGCCGCCATCGACCAGGTCATTGTCCGGCAAATGTTCGCCAGGAAGATGCGCATGAGCCGGCACGAACAGAAGCAGGAAGCTAAGCAGCGCGAGGGCGATCCGCGAATCAAACAACGGCGCCGGCAGCTCCAACGCGAACTCCTACAGCGCGCAAAAAGCATGCGCAGCCTGCGCGGCGCGGATGTACTCGTGACGAACCCAACACACTATGCCGTCGGGTTGAAGTACGATCCGACCATCATGGCCGCCCCGGCGGTGGTCGCAAAGGGGGCTGGTGACTTCGCCCTGCGGCTACGCAAGCTTGCCTTCATCTATGGCGTGCCAATCATAGAATCGCGCGCCGTCGCGCGTCAGCTCTACCACAAGACCGCGCTGGAGCAGGAAGTTCCCGGCACTCTGTACCGTCGCACGGCTGAGATCTACCTGAAGATCCGGCAATTCAACTCCGGCAAGGCCGCATGAACCCATTCCTGAAGCTCAAAGGGCAGTCCGACCTTGCGCTGGTATTCGCGGTGCTGTCTATCCTGCTCATTCTGTTCATGCCGATACCTTCGGCGGCATTGGACTTCCTCATTCTCGTCAACTTTGCGTTCGCGCTGACGATGCTCCTGATGACATTCTACGTGCCGCGGCCTGTGGACTTTTCCACGTTCCCCTCGCTACTGTTGATCGCGACCCTGTTCCGACTGTCGCTGAACATCGCGGCCACGCGCCTGATACTCTCCGGCGCAGAGGCCGGGCAAGTCATCGGTTCGATTGGCAAGTTCGTCGTCAATGACAACTTCATCATTGGCCTGATTGTCTTCTTCATCCTCATCGTGGTGCAGTACGTTGTGGTGACCAACGGTGCTCAACGCGTATCGGAAGTCGCCGCACGTTTTGTACTCGATGCGATGCCCGGCCAGCAGATGAGTATCGATGCCGATCTCAATATGGGCCTGATCGATCAGGATGAGGCTCGCCGGCGACGCAAGGACCTGGAGAAGGAAGCCGGCTTCTATGGCTCAATGGATGGCGCCAGCAAGTTTGTGAAGGGCGATGCGATAGCCGGCATCATCATTCTGTTGATCAACGTCATCGGCGGGCTGTCCGTCGGGGTCGCGCAGATGGACATGTCGTGGGGCGATGCGGCGCGGGTTTTCACTCTCCTTACCATCGGTGACGGAATCGTCACTCAGGTACCTGCGCTTGTCATATCGGTGGCTACCGGCATCATCGTCACCCGATCGGCATCCGACAACCGTCTGAGTCTGGAAGTCGTGCGGCAGCTGTCGAGCCATCCGAAGATCCAGCTACTGGTGATGATCGCGCTTGGTGGGCTGCTCCTTCTACCTGGCATGCCAAAGTGGCCGGTGATCATCCTCGCCGGCATCGCGGCGGCAATTTGGCTCAGCGTCCGCCGGAAGGCCGCCGCTGTCGCAGGCCAACAGGCTGGGACAGCCGAAGAGATCACATCGGCCGCGCAGCGTACACACGTGGCAGTCTCACCAATCGAGGTTGTGTTCGGCGCTGGGCTGGGCAAGGCGTGGATGCCACTCCAGCTACTGCTGTCCGAGCGTCTAGCGAACATCAGAAAGCAGTACGCGCAGGACATGGGAATGATGGTTCCCCCCATCGTGTTCCGCGATGATCCACAGCTTGGCACTGACGAGTACCGGATCCTGCTGTTCGGAGACCGCTACGCTGGGGCAAGCCTGCAGCACGATATGACGCTGGCCATCCACTCCAATGAAAAGGCCGCAGGCCAGCTTCCCGGCACACCTACGAAGGACCCGGCTTTCGGGCTGCCTGCGGTCTGGATCGCGGCGGAACACATCACCCAAGCGCGCGCGCTCGGCTATACCCCAGTCGATGCCATGACCGTATTCACGACGCATGTGACGGAAGTGATGAAGGAGCATGCCTCCATGCTGCTGCTGCGCAGCGAGGTGCTATCGCTGTTGGACGGTGTACGTGCGCGTCAGCCTGGGCTGGTCGAGGAGCTCGTTCCGAACATTCTCGCGCTCAGCGATATTCAGCAGGTGCTGCAGGGGTTGCTGGAAGAGAGTGTTTCGATACGGAACATCGACCTCATCATCGAGGTGCTGGTCGACAAAGCCAGGCATGAAAAGGACGCTGCGAAGCTCGGCGAAGCCATTCGCCAGAGACTCAGCCATTCCATCTGTCGCAACATCCAGGGCAATCGCGAGGTGTTGCCGGTCCTCACTCTAGATCCTGCGATCGAGGGTCGCATGATGCAGAACCTGCATGATGTCGATGGAAGTGGTGGGTTCGTTCTTGATCCACACCTGGCGGAGGGATTTCTGGGTAGGCTTTTGGCGCAGATTGACCTGATGATGCGAAAGAACACGCCTCCCGTGATGCTGTGCCGACCTGAGCTTAGGCGTGCGCTTAGAACGTTTACCCGACGCG
Source organism: Stenotrophomonas sp. (assembly GCF_050737075.1). Classification (GTDB taxonomy): domain Bacteria; phylum Pseudomonadota; class Gammaproteobacteria; order Xanthomonadales; family Xanthomonadaceae; genus Stenotrophomonas. The sequence continues at coordinate 23,205 of NZ_JBOHXV010000031.1, read as the reverse complement.
TCGCACCCCGGCTCTCGGTGATCTCCATGAGTGAGGTCCCGCATTCGATCACGCTCTCCTCCTTCGCCACGATAACAGTCGAATCGATTAGTGAGGCGAAATCCAGCAACCCTGTCTTCCCTGCCCGATGAAGGACGCTGTCTCGATGGACAATTTAATGGTCACGGCAACGGAACTGATCGCGCAGGAGACAAGGCGCGTTGAGGCTTCCAGTCAGAACGTCGCCAATACCGCCACGCCGGGCTACAAGAGCCTCATCAGCTTCAAGCAGGAACTGACCGCTCAAGAGCCACGCCACCTTGGCGCCACACCACGTATGCATGGCATCACGATTTCAACCGACTTCAGCAACGGAAAGCTGGTGCATACCGGCAATCCGCTCGACATCGCGATCAACGGCCCCGGTCTCTTCACGCTCAGTACCGACGATGGCGTTGTGTACACCCGCGCTGGAAGCTTCAGGCGCGATGCCGATGGTCGCCTGGTTACTGGACGAGGAGGCTATCTGCAGTCTGCCGAGGGTGGCGATATCGTGGTCCAGACCAGCGACTGGCACGTCGAATCGGATGGAACGGTGATCGACGGCGGCGCCCCGGTCGCTACGGTCGGCATTGTCGAGTTCGAAGCCGGCGTAAATCTGGTTCGCAAGGGCAATAGCCTCTTCGCCGCCGATCCCGCTCTCGCCCCGCCGATGGAGCAGCGTGTGGTGAGCTCCACGCTCGTCCAGGGCTTTGTGGAGATGGCCAATGTAGCGGTAGGCAAAGACATGATCCAGGTCATGGAATCCATGCGTCGAATCGAGGCAGGCCAGAAGGTGATTCATGCCTACGACGACATGATGGGAAACGTACTGCAACGCCTTGGAGACATGTGAGATGAACGGGGTTTTCTATATTGGCGCCACCGGCCTGAACGCGCAGCAGACGGCCGTGGACATAACCGCCAACAATGTGTCCAACATTAATACGGCCGGCTACAAGCGCGGGGTGGTTTCGTTTTCGGAGCTGGTCGGTGCTACCTCGCCCAACGAGCGAAGCTCGCCCAGCAGTAACGCCAACGGTGTAATGGCAACTCCAGCCTTGCATGTATTCACTCAAGGTGACCTTCGCCCGACTGGCAATGCTCTCGACCTCGCCATTCGCGGCGACGGCTTCATCGAACTACAGGCGCGGTCTGGTGACAGCGTTCTCTGGCGCGGTGGCACGCTGCACATCGGCGAAGACGGCTATCTCACCGCACCTAATGGGCTTCCCTTGCATGCCATGATCACCGTGCCGAGCGACGCAACCAGCCTCACCATCCGCGCCGATGGGCAGGTCCTGGCCGCACTTCCCGATCAGAGCGAGTTGCTGGAGCTTGGCAACATCGAACTGGTGCGCGCCAAGGATAGCGGTCGCCTGCTATCGCTTGGCGATGGCATGTATGGGATCGCGGAGGACGACCTCACCTTGAGCCGTGGCGTTCCGGGCGAGGACAACGCGGGATTGATCGCCCAGGGCTTCAGCGAAGCATCCAATGTCCAGTTGTCCGATGAGCTGGTCAACCTGATGATCTATCAGCGCGCGTACGCGGCCAATGCACGTCTGGTTCAGATCGGGGATGAGCTGATGGGCATCGCCAACGGATTGAAGCGTTGATGCCTACATCCATGCCGCTCCTCCTGCTGTTCGTCATCATTGCGAGCGCTCCTGCGGCCGCCCACGCGAAAACAGGCGCCAGCACCTGCATGCGCCTGACCCAAACGGTAGCACGCGGCGATGCCTTTTCCAGAGAGAACCTGGAACTCGCCGAGTGCTCAATCGGAGAGGCATTGGTTCCCGTGCACTACGACGGAAGAGAGCGTCTGGCGCGCGCGACACGGGACATGCTGCCCGGACAGACCGTTCCCCGTATTGACGGGGCCAAGCTTGCTCGCGCCAGGCGCGGCGAGGAGATTGTCGTGCTGCTCATAAATGGCCCCATCACCATTGCCAGGCGTGCAAGCGTGCTTCGCGATTGTGCGGGCGGAGACCCCGTCCTGGTAGCAATGGGCGACGGCGTTGCAGTTGCGCTGCGAGCCGAACCCGCGAAGGATGGGAAATGAGATTCCTGTCACCAAAACGTGGGGTAGAACGGTGCATGTTGGCACTGGGTCTGCTTTTTGCCAGCGCCAGTGCATGCTCTGCAGACCTGTACAACGGGGCCGACTATCGCCCGCTCATCGCCGACAGACGCGCCTCGCTGGCGGGGGATATCGTCACGGTGCTCGTCTATGAGAACTCCAGCGCTCGCAACAGTGCGGACACGTCCACCTCAACTGCTTTCAGTGTGGGCGGGAGCGTCAGGTCACTTGCCAACACCGATACCTCGCTGCAGGCCAACCTGCGAGACAGCTACGGCGGTCGTGGCCAGATACAGCGAAGTGGAAACCTGCTTGCGCAGATCAGTGTGCTGGTGGTGGAGCACCTGCCAAACGACGATCTCAGGATCGCGGGCGAGCAGACCATCGACATCAATGGCGAAAAGACCCGCATTCGACTGAGTGGTCGGATACGCCCGATCGACATTTCACAAGGAAACACCGTTCTCTCTACCCGGATCGCCGATGCGCGTATTGACTACGTAGGCGACGGCTACATCACAGATCGAACTCGTCCTGGTCTCATTCCACGTGTACTTGCATGGCTGGGGTTGTGGTGAACATGCCTCGCATCCGCCCCATCGGCCGAAATGTCGACCGCAGAAAGTGCGTCATCTTGGCCGTGCTCATACTCATGACAGTTCAGCTTTGCGTGACTGCCTCCGCCTCCGGAATCCCTCCAGCACAATCCAATGAAGCGAGCGTGCGACTGAAGGATCTTGGACGTTTCCTTGGCCGGCGCGACAACATGCTGGTGGGCTACGGCATTGTCACCGGCCTTGCAGGCTCGGGAGATTCGCCGCGCAACCAGGCCACTCGACAGGCCATGGCCAACATGTTCTCGCAGTTTGACCTTACCGTCCCACAGGACCAGATTCAGAGCCGCAACGTCGCCATGGTTCTGATCACCGCCACCCTGCCCCCCACCGCAAACATGGGCGACAAGATCGACGTCAACGTCACCTCTACAGGCGACGCGCGCAGCCTGGCCGGTGGGACGCTGATCATGAGCCCGCTGCGAGGCCCAGATCGCCGCACCTACGCGTTGGCGCAGGGCCCAGTGGCCGTGGGCGGGTACAGCTTCAATGCAAACGGCAACCTTCGGCAGAAGAACCACCCGACAGTGGGCATCGTATCGAGTGGCGGGACGGTGGAGTACCCGGTGCGGTCGGAATTGAGCGCGGACGATGGATACCTGACCTTCGTTCTCAAGAATCCCGACTCGATGACCGCCGAGCGCGTCGCGTCGCAGATCAACCACTCGATCGCGCCTGGCACCGCGTCTTCGTTGGATGCAGAGACGGTGAAGGTCCGTATCCCTTACGCGCGCGCAGAGCTGAATGCCTACGTGTCGCGCATCGAGGACCTCAGCGTCATTCCCGACCAATCCTCACGCGTCGTCATCAATGAACGGACCGGCACCGTGGTGTCCGGTGGCGATACCCGCATCTCACCTGTCACCATTTCTCATGGGGATATACGTGTATCTGTCGACACTGAGTTCTCAGCCTCTCAGCCAGAGAATGTTGGTATTGCGGGGCGTGGCGTGCGAAGCCTGGTCATCGGCAATAGTGATCTCGCGGTGGAAGAAGGCGCTCAGCGAATTGCGTATTCCTTTCCCCACACGACCGTGTCTGTTCTCGTCAGCTCCCTCTCGCAATCGCATGTCAGCACGCGCGACGTCATTGCCATTCTGCAATCGATCAAGGCTGCCGGCGCTCTGCATGCGGACATCGTTGTCCAATGACCGGGGTATTCCAAATGTCATCTGAAATCATCAAGGCAATCGCGTCCAAAGCACTGGATGGATTGCAGGTGCGGCAGGCCGCCACCGCCCAGAACATCGCCAACGCCAACTCAGTGGACTACCAGCCCCTGCGCGTTTCATTCGAGGAACAGTTGCGCCTCACTGTCTCCGAGGCAGGTACCGCCAACCCAGCCGATCTTGCACGAGAAATTGGCGCTCTACGGCCCTCGCTGCAGTGGTCCGCCGATGGCCCCGAGCATGGCGTCCGCATCGACTATGAAATCGCCCAGGCATCCGAGACCTCAGCGCGCTACGCGATGCTGATAGGCGTACTCAACCGCACGTTGCAGATCGAGCAACTTGCCATCAAGGGAGGCTGATCCATGGCTGATTCCATTTTTGCCATATCGCGATCTGCGCTCGAGGTAGAGCGGCAGCGAATGGAAGTGATCGCGCAGAACCTTGCCAATTCCGGCACCGTCAGCACTCCGGGCGAAGAGCCGCATCGTGCGATGCGCCTGATCTCGGGGCCGCGAACCACACGATTTGATCAGGCGCTCCAGCAGGTGAGAACCGATGCAGGCAGCTCCGGGCCGGAGCTGTCCGGCGTTCAATCCTATGCACTCGTGCAGGCAGATGCACCTGCGAGAGTTGTCCATGACCCGTCCCACCCGTTGGCCGACAAGAACGGTGATATCGCTTACCCGTCGATTGATCACGCTGGCGAAATGGCGCTGATGGTGCAAACCCTGCGTACATATGAGGCAAATACGGTCATGTTCAACGCAGCGCGCTCGATGTACATGCGGGCGTTGGAGTTGGGGGGTACCCCATGAGCATTGCGCAGCTCGGCACGATCGCCTCGCTGATGCCGTCGGCAATTCCCAGCCCTGGGCTGCAGCCCTTGAGCCCGGCAAACATCAATGACCCGATTGGCTTTGGCGAGATGCTGATGGCTGGCGCAGTGAAGGTCGATGGTCACGTCAAGGTCGCCGATCAAGCTGCGCAGGCCTTTGCTATGGGTGCCGACATTCCGCCGCATCAGGTGATGTTGGCGCTTGAGGAGGCGCGCATGTCCCTGCATTTCGCTCTGCAGGTTCGCACACGGTTCGTGGAGGCGTATCAGGAACTGATGCGGATGCAGCTCTGACATGAGTGTCCCAAATCCTTCAATGGCATCAGCCTTTTCCTCCTTGAGTAGAACCCGCCAGTGGCTGATGGCAGGCGCGCTGTTTTCATGCCTGCTTCTGGTGGCTCTGGCCATCTATCTCGCACTCCGCCCCAGCTATAAGCCACTGTTTACCGACCTCAAGCCAGGGGACGCCAGCGCAGTGATCGCCGAGTTGGAGAAAGAGAGGATTCCCTTCAGGCTGGACGAAGATAGGGGCGCCATTCTGGTTCCGGAGAACGACAGCCGCGCCGCCCGCATCAAGCTTATGAGCGGTGACCTGCGCCTGCAGAACGTGGTTGGGCTGGAGCTGTTCAAGGACTCAAGTCTTGGCCTTACGGAGTTCGCGCAGAAAGTCAACTATCAGCGTGCACTTCAAGGCGAGCTCTCCAGAACGATCATGTCGCTGGACGACGTCGATACGGCACGCGTGCATCTCACCCTTCCCGAGTCGTCCATTTTCCGCAGGGACAAGGCGCGCCCCAAAGCATCCATTGCTGTTTTCATGCGCCGTGGCGGCCATCTCGACGAGGACACCATCGGCGGCATACAGCGGCTGGTGGCTGCTGCAGTTCCGGAGATGGCCGTATCCGATGTCACTGTTCTCGATGCGCGCGGCGTGGCGCTCGCCTCTGCCAACGGCGCTGTTGAGGACCAGAAGTTCGTGTTGAAGCGCACACTCGAGGAGCACTACCAGAACAGGATATTGGCGCAGATTTCGCACCTCACCGGCGACACGCAAGCCAGTGTCGCAGTCGATGCCGAGATGGACTTCGACCAGACACAGGTCACCCGCGAATCCACTTCCCGCCCGCGCTCTGTCGGGATGACCAACCTGATGTCGCTTCCCGGTATCGTCGAAGCGACCGGTGTCGACTCGACATCGGGTGTTCGCCCTCCGATCCCGATGGAGATCGACAATGGAAAGTCGAACCGTACCGTCGAACAGGTTGTATCGGCACCGGGCTCCGTTCGCCGCCTCTCTGTCGGCATCGTGTTGGGTAAGCCGCTGTCTGCCGCGGAAGCTGCAGAGATCACTGAGCTGGTTTCCGCGTCCATTGGACTCCTCCCGGACAGGGGCGATGTCATATCCATCATTGCCCGATCCACACCATCACTCTCGGACCTCGAGAGCGGGAACGCGTCAGCGACCTCCATAACACAGAGCGTGCAACCAATCATCACTGAGCCAGTATTGGCCGCTAGGCAGGCCGCTCCGTCACCGAGCCTTTCGAGAGAACCCCACAGTAACCAGGCTTACACGCGCACTTACTGGCTGGCCGGATCGGTGCTGCTTGGCTTGCTGCTTCTCGTCTCCGCTCGCCTGCTACGGCGAACCTCCGCCACTTCCAGGCGACGCCAGATGAGCGAGGAGGAACGCCAGGCGTTCGTACAACGCCTGAAGAACCTCATCGATGCGGAGGCGCAGCATGGCAGGGCATGACAGGACCCTGCGCCGCGCCGTGGCTCGTTTGAGCGAGTGCGCGATTGAGGACGTGGAACATATCTGGTCAAGCTTGGACACTGTGGAGCAGGCCCGGCTACGGCCGCTTCTCGCCGACGCGGGCGGCATTGTCCTGCAATCGCTGTCGAACTCGGATGCCGCTTCAGAAGAGGTCATCTGCAGAGCGCAGCGCCTTGATCGCTTCATGAGCTCGGCCCCTAGCGATCTCACAACACGGCTGCTCCATAGCCTGAGAATCAATGGCGAGGATGCCTTGCTGGCGGTACTGGAACGCCCCGTCTCCAACCATCGAGCCGTTAAATACCCGGCATACCAATTGACCGCGCACGCCGGAAAGGCACTGATCGAAGCCGCATTGGCAACTCAACCATGGTCGACGTCAAGCGCGCCAACACGCCGCGCAAGGGCATGGGATGCAGTGCTACGACGCGTCCGACGATGGGGGCAACTGCGATGACCGGACTGATCAAGGCGTACGCGGTCTCCGCCCTCCCCGCGCGCGCCGTGGCTGCACCTGATCAGTCGGTCGAGGGCCACGAGCTGGCTGCCGCCGTAGAGCATGCCGCTGCGCTGGCTGCGGTTATCGAGGGGCTGCGGGGTGAGCGGGATCAAGCAGAGCAGAACGCCTCGATCGCAGAGGAGGTGGGCTTTGAGCGAGGCCTTCAGCTAGGGCGGGAGCAGGGACGGAAGATCGCCCAGGAAAAACTTGACCATAGACTTCAGGTGCTTCGTGATGCCATGGAGACGGCGCTTTCGGCGTTCGATGTCTCGTTGGTGGAGCATTCGCAGCAGCTCGCAGTACGAATGACGCAGGTGGCGCTGGCTAATCTTTTCGGCGATGTCACCAGCTACGCATCATTGGTGGCGCAATCCATCGCGCACCATCTGCGCGCTACCGCTCACGATGCCGTGCTCAGCATCGATGTCTCCGCGCAGGATTTCCCGGATGACAAACAGCTCCGCAACCTTCTGGCGGAGTATGTCCGCACTCCAGGCTGTTCCATTACCGCCAGGCCTGAGCTGGAGCCAGGTGCCTGCCTGATTGGCCTGACTCTTGGAACAAGCGACATCAGTCTCTCGACCCAACACGGAAAGCTGGCAGCAACACTGGACAATCTGCGTGGCGACCATGCCTGATCTGGAACAACACCCGTTTGTCCAGGCGCTGCAGTGCATCGACACAGCGACGCTTTGTGGCAGGATCACGCGGATCACGCCCACCTACGTGGAGGCGGACGGACCGGGCGTATCTCTGGGATCGCTATGCCGAATCGATAGATATGGCCAAGCCTCGCTGCTCGTCGAGGTCGCCAAGGTCGAAGTTGGCAGAGTTACGCTGGTACCTTTCGGACCACTAACTGCCCTACATGTCGGCGACAGGGTGGAGGCACTTACAATCGGTGCCACTTTACCCGTTGGACAGGGCTACCTCGGGCGCATCATCGATGCCTTGGGCAATCCCCTGGATGGGAAGGGGCCGATCAACCACTGCCTGCAGCGCCGGCCCTTGGCCGGTGCCACGACCGCCGTCCTTGATCGCGTGTCGCCCACGCAGCCACTGGAGACCGGATTCCGGGCAATCGACAGCCTGCTCACCCTGGGTATCGGCCAGCGCGTTGGCATCTTTGCCGGCAGTGGTGTCGGAAAGACCAGCTTGCTTGGCGGCATGGCCAGGCATGTCGCCGCGGATATCTGTGTGCTGTGCCTGGTCGGCGAACGCGGTCGGGAAGCTGAGGAATTCTGGGAAGAGGCACTGACCGAAGAGGCGCGAAAACGCTCGATCATGGTCCTGGCCAGTTCCGACCAGCCCGCGATCATGCGTGCTCGCAGCGTTCTGGTCGCACTGACCTTGGCGGAGTACTTCCGCGAGGCCAAGAGCCATGTGTTGCTGCTGCTGGACTCGATGACCCGCTATGCACTCGCGCTACGGGAAATCGGCCTTGCCGCTGGCGAACCCCCGACCGTTCGAGCGTACACACCCAGTGTATTTGCAGCGCTGCCCAAGGTGATCGAGCGCTGCGGCGCACTCAAACAAGGTGGTGCAATCACCGCGGTAATGACGGTTCTTGCAGAAAGCGACGACATCGACGACCCAATGACGGATACCCTGCGCGCATTGCTTGACGGCCATATTGTCCTCACCCGGGAGCTGGCGGAAAAGCGACACTTCCCAGCGATTGACGTCCCGCGGAGCATAAGCCGGGTATCTGGACGGGTGAGCAACAAGCCACAGCAGCGCGCCGCAGCAGATGCAATATCACAACTGTCCTTGCACGATTCGTCGCGAATGCTGATTGAATCTGGCCTGTATATCGCTGGCGGCAGCAGTGCGTTGGACCGTGCTATCGCCCTGCGTCCGGAGCTGATGGATTTCCTACGCCAGGAGCCGACCGAGTTCTCCAGCAGTACCGAAAGCACTCGCACGCTGCAGCATCTACTCGGCACTGAATTGTGAAGAAGCGCGATGTATACAAAGCTCGAAGCGCCATCGCAGAACTGCACATTCTGCGTCGGCACTGCGCGGAGGCGGACTCCATGCGACTTCGACACAGGAAGGACCTGACCCGTGCGTCACTCGACGCCGCCACGGCACGGCTCCAGTTCGCCATCACACAAGGCCGCGCTGCGCTATCGAGCCTCGGCGGGCCTGCGCCAATGGCGATCATGGCTTGGTCGCAGGTCGCTGGTCATGCCTACAAGCTGGTTGTCGACGCAGAGACGGCGGCAACCAGCGCAAGCGAACATCTCAAAGAGCAACACAGAACCTTGGTGCAGCGACGACAGTTGGCCGATCACGCGCAAGAAAACGCCCTGCGCGCGCGCGCGCGCCTTCGGCAGCAAATTGACGATGAGCGCTCAGCGCACCTCGCACAGTTCCCCCAGGAATGGAGTGATGAGCAATGAGAATCGCGATCGCCGTTCCATTGCCTTCTCGACCTGCCCCAGAAGCTGCGGCCACGCGACCTGGATCGAGCTCAGGCTTCCAGCACCTAATGCAGTCCCTGGAAGAGAGCATGTGGAACAACGCACGCGCCGGAGACAGCTACGTGGAAGAGGCATCATCCGCGCCGAAGCCGCGAACAGCTGGAGAAGCGTGTTCACTCATTCGCACTCCCGAGAGCCCGGCTGCGCATAGCCCCTCGGCAGCACCCCCGCAACCGAACCGCATCGGCACTCCAGCTGTCGGTACTACAGATTATCCTCTGGTGCAACCGACCCGCATGTGCCGGTACGACCCACAAGAAGTTGACCACGCCAACACGCCCACCCTGGGCATGCCGGTGGTCCATGGAAGCGCGGCCCCTACTGTGTTCTACCGCCAGTTGGCCGCAACGCCCGCGAGCAGCGTACAGGCCGGACCTGCCTCTCCGGCGCCCCCCCCGGCCCAATCCCCCTTCTCCGACAGTGCAGTAACCATCGTATGGGGAGCGTATGGACTGAACATCTTCGTACGCATCAAGGAAGGCGACTCACTCAACACCAACGATATCCGCAAATACATTATTCAGATCGTCAGAGAACGCGACATGGTGATCGACCAGTTGCACATCAACGGATTCGAAGCCTCCCACACCCTCTTAAAGGAGCAGAACCATGGCAATTAGCCCTGTCGGTCCCACCAGCGGGGTCGACCAACGAATCGACTCGCTCGGCCTGGATATGCAGTCGCTGCTGCAGATCATTCTGACCCAACTTACCTATCAGGATCCGCTGAAGCCGGTGGACAACTTTGAGTTCGTCTCACAGCTGGCGCAGTTCACCTCGCTGGAGCAGACCCGCCAGATGACGGACAAGATCGACAATCTCCTGTCGGTTCAATCGGCGACGCAGACCCTGGGGCTGCTTGGCCGTCAGGTGGATGTGCAGACCGACTCCGCGCTGCTTAGCGGCGTGGTCAAGAGCGTCTCGTTCAAGGAGGCGAGTCCAAACCTGGTTATCGAAACGGCGAGCGGTGAGTTCCTGACCAACGCGAACATTTCCCAGGTAGTACAGGTTCGATAAGGAGACAGCGACATGCTGGAGAGCATCTACATCGGCATGAGCGGTCTAACCGCGCACGCCAAGGGCTTGCAGACGATCAGCAACAACGTTGCAAACATCAACACGCCCGGATTCAAGACAACCACCCCGCGATTCTCCGATCTCTACTACGGTCAGCAGTTCTCAAACAACGCGCTTGGCTATGCCAGCACCATGCAGCTTGGCAGCGGCGTGGAGTATGGCTATTCATTCATGAGCTTCTCCCAGGGCGACATACGTGCAAGCGATGGCCAGCTGGACCTGGCTATCCAGGGCGAAGGGTTCATTCCCCTGCTCGACGGCGATCAGGTCAAGTATGTCCGTACCGGCCAGTTCATCGTGGGGGACGACGGCTACATACAGGACAAGGCCACCGGGCTTCGACTGGCCACACTGAGCGGTTCCGGCGCTCTGCAGCCGATTTCGCTGGAAGGTAAGCGAATGAGCCCACCCTCCCCGACCACCAGCATCAAGTTCTCCGACAATCTTTCTTCGGGCGCCACAGAGTTCTCGATTCCCAACGTAGACGTCTACGACAGTTCTGGTGAAAAGCACACACTCAAGATCGTCTTCACCCCGGACAGCGGAATCTTCCCCGGACGCTGGGCGGTCTCGATGGTGGATGCCAACGGTCGCGAGATTGGGCGGAACACGCTGCAGTTCCTTGGAGGCATTCCGGAGCCTGGCATGGATCTGCTTGAGTTCACGCTGGAAGCCAACAATGCTGAGGCCAGCACAATCACGCTGGACTTTTCAGCTGGCGTAACCAGCTTCTCGGCAGGTACCTATTCCAGCCTTCGCGTCTCCACTAGCGACGGATATGCCGCCGGCTCCTTGTCGTCCGTATTCATCGACGAGGATGGAAGCCTGACGCAGAACTACTCCAACGGTCAGAAGGAAACGTCAGGCAAAGTCGCGCTGGCTCTGTTCTCCGATCCGCAGAGACTGATCCAGGAAAGCAATGGACTGTTCAATGCAACGAAGTCGCCCCCTCCCAGCTTCACCACCAGCAAAGAGAATGGCGCAGGGATGCTCGTATCTGGTTATAGCGAAGCTTCAAACGTCGATCTTTCCACGGAGTTCGGCCGCCTCATCATGATCCAGCGTGGCTTCCAGGCGTCTTCGCAGGTGATCAGTACAGCCAATGAAATGATCATGCAGCTGTTCCAGATGCGGGGCCAGGGATGAGATTGATGCCCTCGCGGTGGCGTCCATTGGTCCAGGCCGACACCGACCAGCTCCTTGCAGCCGTAAACGGCGCACTGTTCGTCTGGCAGCAGCAGTGGTTCGAGCACCCAGATGATCTGAAGGTCACGTCCTGCCCAATGCCGATGCTTGCATGCGTGCCGCTCGAGGATAGTGTGCAACGATGGGCTATCGATCGCGACCTGCACTTCGTTACCCACAGAGGGGACTGGAACCGCTATGCGGAGAAAGCGCTGGACTACCCGATCGATGCCGAAGGCATGCCGGTCCACGCGCTTCAACTACAACTGCGCGACAGTCTTCGCGATGAGATGCTGAACGAGCTGATCCACGCCATAGGAGCCGCTATCGCGCCCTCCTCGCTGGAACAGACCATTCAGGCGCCACCTGCAGAGACCATCCGACTTGACCACGGTGGTCTGCGCATAACCATCGGCTGCCTGGACCACCGACCGTTGTTGGAACTCTACTGCTCGACACCATTGCTTTGGCGCCGCACGCAGTTCGAACAGCCGGCCATTCCCACTCTGCCGTCGCCTGAGCCACGCAGCTCCGCACTGGCCCCGACCGAGCTCTTGGTCTTGGTCACCCTCGGCGAGTGCCGGCTAACGGCGATGGAGTTTTCTTCGTTGGCATTGGGCGATGTCTTGACTACCTCCCAGGTTGTTGGCCAGTCCGTCCCACTTCGGCTCACTTCCTCGAGTCATGCCGCAGCGAGCATCCTGGCGCACGGCCAGCCCGTACGCAATGGCGACCGTGTCGCCATTGCATTGACCTCCATCAACAGACAGTAGATCCATGGACACCAACGCAGCAGCACACCAGACCCGCATCACCCGCATAGATCTGCCCGACCACGCGACGCCCGTACCCGAACCGAATTCGCAGCGCCCTTCACTGGAGCTTCTCCATGATGTGACGGTAGTGCTGGAAGTTCGATTGGGAGTAACGGAGACCACGGTCAAGACACTGATGGATCTGCGCCTGGGCGCTACCGTCGAGCTCTCCCAGCATGTGCAACAGGATGTCGATGTACTTCTGAACGGAAGGGTCATTGCACGCGGCGAGATCGTCGCGGTCGATGACCACTTCGGCGTGCGCATCACTGAGCTAGCCGCGACCTGATGATTCCTGGAATCCTTATCCGCAGAAACGCAGGGAGGCGCGCATGACGGGTGGCATCGACTACCTCCGGGTTGCCCTGTCGCTTGGCTTCTGCCTTGCGCTTGGCGTAGCTGCCATCTACTTCATTCGTGCCAAAGGTCGATTGCCGATCAAGGGTAGGACCAGGGACATGCGCCTGCTGGAGAGCATGGCGGTGGATACCCGCACATCGGTGCATGTCATCGAGTATCGAAGCTGCCGCTTTCTGCTGACCTCCAGCACGGGCAACGTGCATCTCTCCCCGCTTCCCAGCGAGCGCCCCCTACCGACCAACGCGGACGTTGCCGCGGAACAACGCAGCCTACCTGAGCCATGACCCCACTACCCATAGACAAATCGCATCTATCAAGACTGGCCCGCGATGTCACCTTGCTTCTTGTCACTGCCCTCGCCCTATGCGCCACCTTCTCCGTGCTTGCTTCAGATGCATCCCCGCAGACGGGGAGCGGCGAACTGTTGAGACAGTTCGGAGACGTGTCCGATGCCCAAGGCGCGAGCGAGGCAGTGCGCATCGCAACAATACTGACCCTGCTCAGCCTGGGCCCGGCGCTCGTGATATCGATGACGGCATTTATCCGGATCATCATTGTGTTATCGATGATCCGACATGCCTTTGGCATGCCGGAAACGCCGCCCACTCCGGTTCTGGTCAGCCTGGGGCTTCTGCTCACCGTATTCGCAATGATGCCTACGCTGGAGAAAGTAAACAGCGAGGCGTTGCAGCCGTTCATGGCAGGTACCCTGCAGATTGACGCTGCGTACGAGAAGGGCTCTGCACCGATCCGGGACTTCATGCTTCGCCAGGTTCGTGAAGACGAGTTGGCGCTGATGTATGAGCTATCTGGCAAGGATGCTCCCACCACACCCGAGCAGGTTGGGCTGCTGCAGCTGACCCCGGCGTTCATTCTCAACGAGCTGCGGGTAGCATTCCAGATCGGCTTCGTCATCCTCCTGCCCTTCCTGCTCATCGACCTGGTGGTGTCCAGCGTGCTGCTGTCGCTTGGAATGTTGATGGTGCCACCCGCCACAATTTCACTTCCTCTGAAGGTCCTGATGTTCGTGTTGGTAGATGGCTGGAGTCTGATCCTGCAAGGCGTGCTCACCAGTTTCAGATGACGCCCCACTCCGCCCCCATAGTCGACCTACCGGACCGCGATGAGACCGATATGGCTGTCGACGCACTGTGGCCGCTGGTGGATGCAGCAGAGAGCGCGATCTCGCGTGAACGTATCTTCCTGCACTACTTGTCCTATGCAAGGAGCATTGCTGCACGGCTGTTCGCCAGTCGCCTGCGTGATGATGTGCAGTTCGACGATTTCATGCAGTTCGCGGGACTTGGTCTACTGGAGTGCATCGACCGGTTTGACAGCTCACGAGGTGTTTCGTTCAAAACCTTCTGCACCGCGCGTATCCGCGGCAGCATTTTGAGCGGCGTAGAGAGACTTACCGATGCGCAGGCACAGATATCTTTTCAGCGCCGCGCACAGCGGGAGCGACTTGCGTCGCTTATGCCCGAGAAGGCGTCGGACCCATTTGAGCGCCTTTCCGAACTGGCCGCTGGGCTGGCTATTGGCTTCATGCTGGATGACACCGGCATGTTCCAGGCAAGCACGCATGACCACGCCAGTGTCCCGGGCAATACCGGATATGAGGCAGTCGCTTGGCAGCAGGAGCGAGCAGCGGTGACGCTGGCGTTGGACTCGATGCCCGAGAGACTGGGCGCAGTGATCCGGTACCACTATCTCCAGTCCATTCCATTTACTCAGATCGCCGCTCTTCTTGGTGTCAGTAGAGGAAGAGTTTCCCAATTGCACACCGCCGCAATGTCGCTGTTGCGAGAGAAGATCCGCACCCCCTCCTCATCCTCATGGCAGGAAAAAAGATGAACAGACAATCGAGCGGCACCTACTGCAATGACGCCAAGATGGAGCAGATCAAGCTGGCCATGGGTCGTTCTGACGCGGAGCCTATTGAATTGATCAGCGTTGCGATGCAGACCTTTCCCGCCGATGCCCGGCTCACGCTGCTGCGGGGATCCATCTACGCCAGCCAGGGGAACTATGGGGCCGCGCACGCTGACCTGACGCAAGCCATCGCGCTGGATCCGGGACTGCACGCCGCACGCTTCATGCTTGGCTATCTTGAGCTTTGCCATACCCAAACGATCAAGGCGGCCGCCGTCTGGTGGCCATTGACTGAAGTGACCGACAACGACGCAATGCGCAACTTCGCACGTGGGATGCTCAGTTTGATTGAAGATGACTTCGTCGACGCCGCACGACTTTTTGAAGAGGGACTACGGCATGAAGGAGCTTCGCCGGAGATAAGCTCATTCATTCAGGCACTGCTGATCAACACCCGCCGGACCATGGAAGGCAGCGATAGTGGCGACGACATCACCAGCGAGCGCGGGTCACATCTGCTACTGAGCGGCTACACCCTTAACCTCTGACCCATCAGCGACCAACCAGCTTCGACGGCGTCACAAAGGCCGTGGTCGATTCACGTGTCCTTGGACAGCACCGGCACTTGATGCATTCAAGTGCCGCCAGCTACTGGGTTTCCACCAGACAGGTTCTGCAGAGCGCCCAAGCCTCTGGACTGTCGGCCATGGCCGCGACCACCCTCGCAACTGTCTGATGGAATTCGGCGTCATTACTCATTCGAGCCCCGAACTCCCGTAGCAGCATGCCCTCCACCAACGATGTCACCAGCACGCGCTCGTCGGTGATCCCAGCTGCGCGCAGTTCACGCACCAGCTCAATGGGTGTACTACTTTGCCGTTCTGAAGCGCGCTCATCCGCCTCCCCACGAATGCTGGCGGTTGCGCTTTCCTGCATACCCGCGCGCGCCGCCTGTTTGTCCAACTGCGTTCGCAGTTGGGCCATCATTCGATCCAGTCGGGATATCGGGTTCAAAATTTATGCTGGCTCTGCTGTTGACTGTGGGTCTACATACCCGTGTGTACTATTCTGATTGCGCCGGGTGTCACGCCAGCTCAGTGGCTCTAGTGTCGCCTCAGTCTGGTTCACTTTGGGCGCGACCATGACGCCCCAATGGCGCAGGATGCCTTGAATCCGCGCAACATACTCTGCATTCAAGCGGGGTGTCTCGGAATGATACGCGCCCACCGCACGCCAATTGTTGCCGTGTCTGACCATCATCCGCTTCAGGTACCACGCGCCTACATACGCATTGGCGCAGGGCTCGGTCAGTACGACCTGATCCACCCCATGCCGTGACAGCTCCGCCAGGTGGACTGTATTGATTCCCATCAGACCAATATCGACGGTGCCATTGGTATTGTGATTCAGGGTAGCAGCGCGCATTCCCGATTCATTGAAAGCGATCGCCCTCAGCACGGCGGGGTGCACCTGCTGGTAGGCGGCCGCATCATCAATACAATCTGCCATCGCGTAGCTGGATGGCAGAAGCGCGCATAGCAGCCATCCGAAAAATGAATGGTTCATCCTCTATCCCGATCAACGCCGCGATCAAGCCCCAATGACTTCCCGCACCAGTTGCAGACTGGTGCGGGATGCCATTCAACACTAGTCGCCCTGCTGCTTCTGCAGGTGCTCCCAACGCTCCTGGGCGTCGATGGTGCGTTCGGCGGTCAGACGCGCTTCGAGGCGGTCCAGGCCGATTTCTTCGCCGGTGTCCACGCAGTAGCCGTAGTCACCGTCTTCCAGGCGCTTGAGCGTGCTGTTGATCTTGCCGATCAGCTTGCGGTAACGGTCGCGGGTACGCAGTTCCAGCGAGTTCTCGGTCTCGCGGGTGGCGCGCTCGGCTTCGTCGCCGATGTCACGCACTTCTTCCTGCAGGTTGGCGATGGTCTGCTTGGATTCCTCGACCAGCTCATTGCGCCAGTTCTGCAGGCGCTGGCGGAAATACTCCAGCTGCAGGGGGCTCATGTACTCCTCTTCCGCGCTCGGCTTGTAACCGGCGGGCAGGATCGGACGACCAGTGGCTTCGTCGGTCTTGTACTCGACCACCTTGACCTTGGTGCGCGGGGCCGGGGCGGACGAACGCGCGGCCACGGCAACGGCGACCTTGCCGACCGGACGCGACACGGGCTTGGGGGCGGATTCGGACTTCACGGGAGTTTTTGCAGGCGATTTCGAAACGGGCACGGGATTCTTGTTTTGCGGGGCCTTCGGCGCGGGGGCTGCCGCCACCGGCTTCGGCGCGGGGGCCGGAGCAGGAGCAGGCTTGGCCGCGGCTTTGGCCGGGACAGACTTGGCCGGCGCCGGCGGAGCCGGCTTCGGTGCGGACTTCACTACGGGTGCTGCGGCCGGCTTGGCCGCCGGCTTGGTTGCCACCGGCTTGCTGGCCGGCTTGACCGCCTTTACCGGCTTGGCCGGGGCGGGCTTGGCAACCGCTTTTTTCACCGGCGCGGGCTTGGCCGCCGGGGTAACGGATTTCTTGGCCACGGTCTTGCTGGCGGGCGCGGTCTTCTTGACCGGTGCCTTCGCGACCGGCTTCTTGGCCGTGGCGGTCTTGGACGCAGGCTTGGGCGCCGGCTTGGCCGCCGCCTTCTTCACTGGTGCCTTTGCGGGGGCTTTTTTGGCCGCCGCTTTCTTTACGGGTGCCGTCCTGGCCGCCGGTTGTTTGGATGCAGGCTTGCCAGCCGGCTTTGCAGCCGGTTTCTTGGCAACGGACTTGGCCGCCAACTTCTTAGCAACAGGCTTGGCGGTTTTCTTGGCGGCCTTGACGGCCTTCTTTGCAGTTTTTTTAGCAGCCACGAAACGCTCTTCCTTGGTTTCCCCGGGGCCCGGGAAAGCGGGCCTTTATAGCCTACCCGACCAGCAGCAGCAACCACTCCGCCTACTCCGTTCAGCCGGGGAGTGCGGCGGCGTGTGGCCGTCCCCCCGCTTGGGCGGAGCGACCTGCGCAGTTCGGAACCTGACCCGGCGCTGTCGCCGGGGCGGCCCGCCGCGTGCGTGGTGCGGCGGGGCCAACACCCCATCCTGCGACAAATGCGGCCTTCATGCCAACTGCTCTAAGATTGGGGGGTGATCTCCCACCTGCTCATTGCCCTGCTGCGCTTCTACAAGCGCTTCATCAGCCCCCTGCTGGGGCCGCGTTGCCGGTTCATGCCCAGCTGTTCTGAATACGCCATGCAAGCCATCGCCACGCATGGCCCCGCGCGCGGCAGCTGGCTGGCCGCGCGCCGGCTGGGGCGCTGTCATCCCTTCCATCCCGGTGGTATCGACGAGGTGCCGCCGCGCACCGCGCACGCTGACTGCCGCTGCCCAGGAAAACACTGAAATGCCCTCCACGCTCATCGTCAACGCCCGCCTGGTCAACGAAGGCCGCATCTTCGACGGCGACCTGCGCATCGAGAACGGCCGCATCGCGCAGATCGGCACCGGCCTGCAGCCGCAGGACGGCGATACGGTGGTCGACGCCGCCGGCCGCTGGCTGCTGCCCGGGATGATCGACGACCAGGTGCACTTCCGCGAACCCGGCCTGACCCACAAGGGCGACATCGCCACCGAATCGGCCGCCGCCGTGGCCGGCGGGCTGACCAGCTTCATGGACATGCCCAACACCAATCCGCCGACGCTCAACGCCGCCGCGCTTCAGGCCAAATACGACTCTGCCGCCGGCCGCGCGCGCGCCAACTACGGCTTCTACATGGGCGCCAGCAACGACAACCTGGCCGACATCAAGGTGGTGGACCCGAAGACCTCGCCGGGCATCAAGGTGTTCATGGGCGCCTCCACCGGCAACATGCTGGTGGACAACCCGGAAACGCTGGACGCGATCTTCAAGTACGCCCCCACCCCGATCATCACGCACTGCGAAGACACGCCGATGATCGACGCCAAGGCGAAGGAATACGCCGAGAAGTACGGCGACGCGCTGAGCGCCGAACAGCATCCGGACATCCGCTCGCGCGAGGCCTGCCTGAAGTCGTCGGAACTGGCGGTGGCGCTGGCCAAAAAGCACGGCACCCGCCTGCACGTGCTGCACATCTCCACGGCCGACGAGCTGAAGCTGTTCGAGAAGGGCCCGCTGATCCGTGCCGACGGCAGCCGCAAGCAGATCACCGCCGAAACCTGCATCCATTTCCTGCGCTTCGACCGCACCGATTACGCGCGGCTGGGCAACCTGATCAAGTGCAACCCGGCGATCAAGGAAGTGAGCGACCGCGAGGCGCTGACCCAGGCCGTGACCGACAACGTGATCGACGTGCTGGCCACCGACCACGCCCCCCATACCTGGGAAGAGAAGCAGAAGCCGTATGCACAGGCGCCTTCGGGTCTGCCGCTGGTGCAGTACGCGCTGGTGGCGGCGCTGGAGCTGGTGCATGAAGGCAAGCTGGAGATCACCCAGGTGGTGCAGAAGTTCGCGCACGCCCCGGCGCAGCTGTTCGATGTGAGCCAGCGCGGTTACCTGCGCGAAGGCTACTGGGCCGACCTGGTGCTGGTGGAAGACGTGCCGTTCACCGTGAAGCGCGAGGACGTGCTGTCCAAGTGCGGCTGGTCGCCGTTTGAAGGCACCACGTTCCGTTCGCGCATCGCCTCCACCTGGGTCAACGGCCAGCTGGCCTGGGACGGCCAGCAGCTGGTGGGCGCGCCGAACGGCCAGCGCATGAGCTACGACCGCTGATGCGGGCTACCGTTTTGGGCCTGGGCCTGCTGGCCCTGGCCCCGGTTGGGGTGCTGGGCCTGCTGCCCTCCCCCGCCCTCGCCCAGGCCGACGCCCGGGTGGTGTTCCCGGCCAGTGCCTCGCAGGGCGCGATGGTGATCGGCAAGGTGCCTGCGGGCAGCACGGTGCAGTACGCCGGCCGCACGTTGCGGGTGAGCGGCTATGGCAGCGTGGTGTTCGGCATCGGCCGCGATGAAAAGGGGCCGCTGCAGGTACAGGTGCAGCGCCCGGATGGCGGTAGCGAAACGGTGAGCATCGCGGTGACCCCGCGCGACTGGCCGACCGAGCGCGTCAACGGCGTGCCGCCCAAGACGGTGAACCCGCCGCCGGCGATCGCCGAGCGGATCAAACGCGAGCAGGCGCAGGTCACGGCCGCGCGTGCACGCGATGACGACCGCACCGATTTCGCGCAGGCCTTCATCTGGCCGGTGCAGGGGCGCATCAGCGGCCGCTTCGGCAATGCGCGCGTGTACAACGGGCAGCCGGGGTCGGGGCATTCAGGGATGGATATCGCGGTGCCCACGGGCACGCCAGTGAAGGCGCCGGCCGCGGGTGTGGTGACGTTTGCGGGGCCGGATCTGTACCTGACCGGCGGCACGCTGCTGCTGGATCACGGGTTCGGGATCAGCTCGAATTTCCTGCACCTGTCGCGCATCGACGTGAAGGTGGGCGATCGGGTCGAGCAGGGCCAGGTGATCGCGGCGGTGGGCGCCACCGGGCGTGCGACCGGGCCGCATCTGCATTGGGGCATGAACTGGTTCGATACGCGGATGGATCCGCTGTTGGTGCTGGAACGCGGGAAGTAACCGGCGGTCTACGGGCCGCCATCCGGACATGGTCAACCGGGGCCGGTAGGGTCGGTTCCCGAACGACTGCCGACCCTGCTGATCGGCGCTGGGACGCATGACCTCTAACGGGGAAACGCCTTCGTTCCAGGGTCATGCGTTACCGCGCGTGGCACCGCCATCGGCAGTCGTTTGGGAACCGACCCTACCGCCCCCGATCCGTTCCGGCACCGCGCAGCCACGCAGGGCGTGGCTCTACCCTCTCGCCGCCCACCAGGTGCGCAGCAGGGTGCGCACGGGGGTTGCCTTGAGCTCCTGCCCTTGCGACCACGCTTGCTGGCGCGTGCGCGCCAACGAGGCATACAGGCGGCGCGGGCGCGGGCCGGGCACGCGCGCCGGCCAGTCGCGCAGCAGTTGCTGCGCCCAGCGTTGCGCGGCGTCGCCATCGTCCTGGGCAAGCAGCGAACGCGGCACCGCCGCTACGCCGGCCTCGTGCAGGCGCTGGGCCAGGGTCTGCAGCACGATCGGGCCGGCCACATCGCCGCGCGCCGAAGTATCAAACAGCACCGCTTCTACCGCCGCCACGGCCGCGCCGTAGGCCTGCAGCGCGCGCCGCGCCTGCGCCGGGTCGACCGCTACCGCGCGCGCTTCGATCAGGTCCGGCAGCGTCTGCGCCAGTTCGGCCCACGGTGCACGCACCGGTTCCAGCAGCCGCCCGAGCGGATGCCGCGAGCGCTGCGCGGACCAGCTGCGCAGCTCCTCGCCCCACCACGCCAGCTTGGCGTCGGCCGGCATCGGGTCGCCGGCGGTGTTGAGGACGTCGTCGAATTCCTGCAGCAACGCGAACCACGCCACCACGAGGGGGCGTTGGGATTCGGCAATGAACGGTTCGGCCACCTGCCATTCCGGCCAGCGGGTCCGCCATTTGTCGAGGAAGCTGTCGAGGGCGGTGGAGGTGGTCATTGTGGGATTCCTTGCGACGCATGTACCGACCAACGGTCGGTACCTACCAATTCGTACCGGCCAACGGTCGGTACCTACCAATGTTGTGCGGACCGCGTTACCGGCGCGAAGCGGGCCACGCCGCTGCCTGCTGCAGCTCAGCGGGCTGTTCGATCATGACCTCGGCGCCCCAGGCCAGCGGGTCGTCGGCGTCCAGGCGGTAGCCCCACAGCGCGGCCACCGAGGCCATGCCGGCGGCGTTGGCCGCCACGATGTCGCGCTCGTCGTCGCCCACATAGATGCAGATGCCCGGGTCGATGCCCATGCGCTCGGCGGCGGCCAGCAGCGGCAGCGGATGCGGCTTGCGCTGGGCCAGGGTGTCGCCACCGATCAGGACCGCGCAGCGCGCCTCCCAACCCAGCTGCGGCAGGATCAGCCGCGCCAGGTACTCGGGCTTGTTGGTGACGATGCCCCACGCACAGCCGGCCGCTTCCAGCGCCTCCAGCATGCCGGCGACGCCGTCGAACAGCACGGCGTGCTGGCCGATCAGTGCTTCGTAGCGGTCCAGGAACTCGGGCACCAGCGCGTCCCGCGCCTCCTGCCCTAGTTCGGGAAACGCCACCGACACCATCGCCCGCGAGCCCTTGGAGACCACCGGGCGCAGCGCGTCCAGCGTGATCGGCGCGCGGCCACGCTCGGCCAGCATCGCGTTGGCGGTGGCCAGCATGTCCGGCGCGCTGTCGAGCAGCGTGCCGTCCAGGTCGAACAGGACCGCCTGCGGGAACAGGCCCGCGTGGACGCCGGACTCAGCCATTGACTGCATCGTCCGGCTTGACCGCATGGGCCAGGTAGTTGATGTCGGTACGCGAGCTCAGGCGGGCACGGTTGCGCCACGGCTCATAGGCCATGCCGCTGACATCGCGCAGGCTGAAATCGGCCTCGCGCAGCCACTTGCCCAGCTCGGCCGGCTTGATGAAGTCCTGGTAGTGGTGCGTGCCCTTGGGCAGCAGCCGTGCGATGTACTCGGCGCCGACAATGGCCACGGCGAACGCGGCCGGGGTGCGGTTGACGGTGGACAGGAACAGCTGGCCACCCGGCTTGAGCAGGCGGTGGCAGGCGGCGATGATCGCGCCCGGGTCCGGCACGTGCTCCAGCATTTCCATGCAGGTGACCACGTCGAAGCTGCCCGGCTGTTCGGCCGCCAGGTCTTCAGCAGCCTGTACGCGGTAGTCGACAGTGACGCCCGACTCCAGCCCGTGCAGGCGGGCCACCTTGACCAGCTCCGGGGCCAGGTCGATGGCGGTCACGTCCGCGCCGGCCTGGGCCAGCGCTTCGCTGAGCAGGCCGCCGCCGCAGCCGATGTCGAGCACGCGCGCGCCGCGCAGCGTGACGCGGTCGGCCACGTACTTCAGGCGCACCGGGTTCAATGCGTGCAGCGGCTTCTGCGGGCCGTCGGCGTCCCACCAGCGGTTGGCGAGCGCGGCGAACTTGTCCAGTTCGGCCTGATCGAAATTGGTGGAAGCGTGGGGGGAATTCATGGCGGTCCTTTTCGCGCCTCAGGCGCGGATGTGACGGATGCGCTCGCGCCACTGGCGGGCGTTGGCAACAATCGCGGCGGTGTCCATGCCGACCAGCTCGCGCTGGACCAGCTTGGGCTGCCCGGCGATCCAGACATCACTGACCTGGTGGCGGCCGGCGGCGTAGACAAGCTGGGAAAGCACGTGGTGCAGCGGCTGGGTTTCCAGCGCGGACAGGTCCACGCACACCAGGTCGGCCTGCTTGCCCACTTCAATGGAGCCGATGCGGTCGCCGAAGCCCAGCGCGCGCGCGCCGCCCAGGGTGGCCGCACGCAGGGTGGTGGCCGCGTCCAGCGCGGTGGCGTCGTTGGCCCCGGCCTTGGCCAGGATCGCCGCGGTGCGGTTCTCGCTGAAC
>NZ_JBOHXV010000030.1:0-46091 GCF_050737075.1 Stenotrophomonas sp. | reverse complement strand
CTCGATGCGGGCGCTGAGCGCGAACCCGCCGACCACGGCGGTGAGCAGGGCGATCAGCCACAGCACCAGCACCAGCGCGGCACCGCGCGTACGGCTCACGAACGCGCCCCGCGCGACTGGGTGAGTGCGGCCACCATCGGCGGCCACGCAACGCCCTGCTGCGGCGTGACGCGGATCTCCACCAGTGTCGGCAGCCGCCGCGTGTCATCCCACCGCGTCTGCCACTCGCCGAGCTGCCCGCTGCGCGGGTCCACGCCACGGTAGCGGAACGCCACCTCACGCAGGTCGTCGGCCAGCGGTTCCGGCGCGCGCGGCGGGGTTTCCTCGATTCGCTCGCCGTTCTGCACCAGAGTCAGCGCCACCTCCAGCCGCAGCGCTTTCCCGCTGCGCTGCACCTGCAATTCATGCACATACGGGCCACCACGACCGAGATAGCCCGGCAGTTCCGACACGAACAGCATGCGTTGCGGTTCACCGAGGAAGTGCACCGGCTCGCGGGTGGGATCGGGCGGTTCGGTGGCGGTGGGCAGCGCCATGCTCAAGCGCCGGCGCAGGAAACCCTCCACCGCGCGCATGCGTTCGTTCTGCGCGGCCACGCGCTCGCCGCGCTGGGCGATGTTCATGGCCGAGCGCACTGTCGCGAAGGCCAGCGCGAGGCCGCCGACCAGCAGCACGGTGGCCAGCAGCACTTCGATCAGGGTGAAGCCGCGCATGCGCTGCGGGTGCGTCATCGCGTCGCCTCCGCCACGGTGTTCGGCAGCAGGCGCAGGCTGCGCCACTGCAGGCGATCGCCCTCGCGTTCGCCCCAGGACACCTGCAGGGTCAGCTGGGCGAGGGTCGGGCCGCTGCTGGTGGCGGCCGGCGCCAGCGCCGTGGCGCGCGGCTCCACGTACGGCTCGACCTGCAGGTCCCAGCGGTAGCGGCCGTCCTCCCACTCGCCCTGCTCGCGCCCGACCTGCAGCGGCGCCTCCACGCCGGTGACCGCCAGCAGCGACTGCGCATGCAGTACCGCGCGCGTGCGCAGGTCGGCGGTGTGCACCTGCCGCGCCGCGCCGGACAGGCTGCCCAGCAACAGGGTAAGCGCCAACGCCAGCAGCGCGAAGGCGACGATCACTTCCAGCAGCGAATAGCCGCGCTGCCGTTTCATTGCGCGCCCCGCACCGGGCCCGAGCGCACTTCGCCGGTGACCCAGCCCACGTCGATGCGCCACACCGCGCCGCGCACGCTCAGCTCGATGGTGCCGCCGCTGGAACCGCCGTCGGGGTGGAACGCGATGCCGCCCTGGTCCGGCGCACTGGCCACCTGCGCGGCGCCGTGGAAACGGACGTCGAGCGTGTCGGGCAGGCTGCCATGGCGCCCGTTGGCGCCCTGCCACGTGCGTGCGCGGGGATCGATCAGGAAGCGCTGGCGTTCGCCGGTCGCAATGGCCTGGGTGCGCGTGTAGCGCAGCTGGCTGGCCACTTCCTTGCCGGCGTTGCGCAGGCGCATGCCGTCGATGCCTCCGTTCATCGCGTTGACGGTGATCAACCCGACGATGGCGATCAGGGCCACCACCAGCAGCATCTCCAGCAGCGAAACGCCGCGCACGCGCTGCCGTCGCGGCACGGCGCGAGGCGGCGGGGTGCGGCAGGACGCGGAGGGGGTGCGCAAGCGCGGTTACTCGTACTTGATGTCCGCGTCGTAGCTGCTGCCACCCACCTTGCCATCCTTGCCCAGGCTGATCAGGTCGAACGGCTGGCCTTCGCCCGGTGCGCGGTACTCGAGTGCGTTGCCCCACGGATCGTTGAGTTCGGCCGGCTTGGCATACGGACCCAGCCAGCCACTGCTGCCGCCGGGCTGGGTGACCAGGTCGTCCAGCTTGGCGGGCAGCTTGCCGGTGTCGAGCTGATAGTTCTCGATCTTGCCGGCCATGGTCTGTACCTGCGACTTGGCGATGTTGGCCTTGCCGCGATCGGCGCCGCCGAGCACGCGGCTGCCCACCAGGGTAAGCACCGCGCCGATCAGCACGATGACGATGATGATTTCCAGCAGGCTCATGCCCGACTGGTTGCGCGGCGAGGACAGGCGATACTGTTTGCGACGGTGGATCATGGAAGCTCCTTGCAACATGTCGGAAGGACGTGCGCCACGGCGGTCAGCCGATGGCATTGGTCAGGTCGTACAGCGGCACCAGCACCGAGATGATCACCAGGCCGACCACCGAGGCCAGCACCAGCGTGATCACCGGCACCAGCGCGGACAGCAGGCGGTCGATCGCGCGCGCGGTTTCCTGTTCGAAGGTGTCGGCGGTCTTGAGCAGCATCGCATCCAGCGCGCCGGACTCCTCGCCGACCTGGATCATCTGCAGCGCGAGGCGCGGGAAGCGTTTGCCACGTGCCAGCGACGCGGACAGCCCGTTGCCGTTCTTGACCTCGTCGCTGGCTGCGTCGACGTCGGCGGCCAGCGCGCGGTTGCCCAGCACATTGCGCGCAATGCCCAGCCCGGCCAGCAGCGGCACGCCATTGCGCAGCAGGGTGCCCAGCGTGCGCGCCAGCCGCGCGGTCTCCAGCTTGGCGATCAGGCCGCCGATGCCCTTTCGGCGCAGCAGCCAGGCGTCCATCGCCAGCCGGAAGGCGGGCTGGCGCAGCTTGCGCTCCAGCACCAGCAGCGCCAGCGAAGGCACCACGATCATGCCCAGCCAGCCCTCGCGCACCAGCAGCCCGGCGCCGAGCACCCACTGGGTGAACCACGGCAGCGCCACGTCCAGGCTCTCGTACATCAGCGCGAACTGCGGCACTACGTAGCCGAGCAGGAACATCAGCGCGCCCCCGACCACCGCCAGCAGGATGGCTGGATAGATCAGCGCGTTGATGACCCGGCCCTTCAGCTCGCGGCTGCGCTCCAGGTAATCGGCCAGCCGCTGCAGGGTGTCGTGCAGGCTGCCACCGGCTTCGCCGGCGCGCACCATGTTGATGTACAGCCGCGAGAACAGGCCATGCTGGCGTTCCAGCGCGGTGGACAGCGCCGCGCCGCCGCGCACCACGTCGCGGATGTCGGTGATCACCCGGCGGCTGCGCTCGTCTTCGGGCAGTTCCAGCAGGATGGTCAGCGCGCGGTCGAGCGGCTGCCCCGCCCCCAGCAGCGTGGCCAGCTGCTGGGTGAACTGCACCAGCGCGTTGCCGTCGAACGGCTTGCGCCGCAGCAACGCGGTCCACGAGGTTCCCCCGCTGCTGCCCTCGCTGGCCAACCGCGCCTCCATCGGCAGGCTGCCCTGGTCCTGCAGGCGCGCGGCCACGTCGGCTTCGCTGGCGGCCTCCATCTGGCCGTCGAACAGTTCGCCGTGTGCGTTGAGCGCCTTGTAGCGGTACAGCGGCATGCTCAGCGGCCTGCCTGCGAAGGTGCCGGGGCGAGGCGCATCAGCTGTCCTCCGTCACGCGCAGCACTTCTTCGATGGTGGTGTGGCCCAGCAGTGCCTTGCTCAGCCCGTCCTCGTACATGGTGCGCATGCCGGCGGCGCGTGCGATCTGCTCCACTTCGCCCATGCCCGCGCGGCGCATCACCGCGCGGCGCAGTTCGTCGTTCATCACCAGGAATTCCATGATGGTGGTCCGCCCCAGGTAGCCGGTCGGCGCCAGCGCGGACGGCTGCGCGCGGTACAGGAAGATCTCGCCCTCGGGCTGCAGCCGGCGCAGGCCGAACTTTTCGATCTCCTCCGGCGAGGCCGGATAGCGCAGCGCATGCTGCGGCTCCAGCCGGCGCACCAGGCGCTGGGCGAGGATGCCGTTGATGGTGGAGGTGAGCAGGTAGTCTTCCACGCCCATGTCGAGCAGGCGGGTGATGCCACCGGCGGCGTTGTTGGTGTGCAGGGTGGACAGCACCAGGTGGCCGGTCAGTGCCGACTGGATCGCGATGCGCGCGGTTTCCAGGTCGCGCATTTCGCCGATCATGATGATGTCCGGGTCCTGGCGCACGATGCTGCGCAGCGCGTTGGCGAAATCCAGCCCGATCTGCGGCCTGGCCTGGATCTGGTTGATGCCCTCGATCTGATACTCGACCGGGTCTTCGACGGTGATGATCTTGACGTCGGCGGTGTTGAGCTGGCTCAGCGCGGTATACAGCGTGGTGGTCTTGCCCGACCCGGTGGGACCGGTGACCAGCAGGATGCCGTGCGGCTGCTCCAGCACCTTGCGGAACTGCGGCAGGAAGGTGTCGGTAAATCCAAGGCGGTGGAAGTCGAACACCACCGTGTCGCGATCGAGCAGGCGCATGACCACGCTTTCGCCGTGCGCGGTGGGCATGCTGCTCACACGCAGGTCCAGCTCCTTGCCCTGCACGCGCAGCATGATGCGGCCATCCTGCGGCAGCCGGCGCTCGGCGATGTTGAGCCGCGCCATGATCTTGATGCGACTGATCACCGCGGCGGTGAGGTTGACCGGCGGGCTCTCGCCTTCGATCAGCACGCCGTCCACGCGGTAACGCACCTTGAGCCGGTTTTCGAACGGCTCGATGTGGATGTCCGACGCGCGCAGTTCCACCGCGCGCTGGATGACCAGATTGACCAGGCGGATCACCGGCGCTTCGGAGGCCAGGTCGCGCAGGTGTTCGATGTCGTCGACCACGCTGCCTTCGCCGTCGGCGGTTTCGATGATCGCGCCCATCGCGCTGCGGCCCTGGCCGAACCAGCGTTCGATCACGTCATCGATCTCCGACCGCAGGCCGACATGCAGGCGCAGCGGCACCGCCATCGCCAACCGTACCGCATCGGCGGCATAGGGCTCCTGCGGATCGCCCAGCCACAGGTCGAGCACGCCGTCGTGCAGCGCCAGCGGGCAGGCATGGAATTGTTTGAGAAAGCGCAGCGACAGCGGCAGCGCATCCAGCAGGGATTCGGGGGGCGCCTCGGCCACGGCCTTGCCTTCCAGCAACGGCAGCGCCAGCACGTCGGCACACGCCTGGGCATGGTCGCGTTCGGACACCAGGCCCAGCCGCACCAGCAACGGCAGCAGGCTGCCGCCGGCTTCGCGCTGCAGCGGGCGTGCACGGGCCAGGTCGGCGTCTTTCAACCTTCCGTTGCGCAGCAACAGCGCCACGATGCGGGATTCCGCATCCAGCGGGGCTTCTTCAGCAAGATGGTGGGCTACCGCATTCACGAAAGCTCTCCTGGCGACCCGGAGACTTTAGCAGTTCGCCGTGGTGCTACATGCAGTCGCCACCGTCTGAAAACGGGAGCCCGTCACATGACGGGCTCCCGCGGGTACGGCCAGACCGTTACTGGACGGCCTGGATGGTCACACTGTTGTATGCGGATTCACCCACCAGCTTGATGTAGTAGGTGCCCGCTACAGGTGCGGTGAAGCGCACGGTTTCACTGTTGCCGGGACGCGCCGACTTGGCACCGAAGTCCGTCGTGGTCGGCTCGGCGCCGGCCTTGACGTACAGCGACACGTTGCCGCTGCCACCATAGGTGAGGAAGCTCAGCGTCTTGCCGGCGGTCGCCTCGAAGCTGTACAGCACTTCATTGCCACCGGCGCCGCTCAGGCCACCCACGGCCACGCGGTTGGTGAGCGGGGTCGCATCGGGGGCGCAATCCACGGTGCACGGCTCTTCCAGGGCCTTGGCCAGCGCGGCCTTGGCGTCGACGATGCCGCTGCCGATCGGGGTGGCGGCCGGGATGGTCACCGGGAAGGTACGCGCGGTCTGCTTGAGCAGGGCTTCCAGCTGCGCCGGGGTCAGCGGGTCCTTGCCGGCCGAGGCCAGTGCACCCTGCACCAGCGCGGCCACGCCGGCCACGTGCGGCGAGGCCATCGAGGTGCCGCCCATGCCCATGTAGCTGTAGGCACCGGAGGTCGGCGTGGTCAAACCGTTGTAGCCGGCCTGCCAGACGTAGCCGCCCGGATTGCCGTCCACACTGCCACCGCCGCCCGGACCGGACAGATCCACCGCCGCGCCGAAGTTGGAGTAATAGGCGATGCCGCCGGTGATGCGGGTGGCACCCACGGCAACCACGTTGGCGCAGCTGGCCGGGCGGAAATTGGCCGCGTTGCCGGCCGAGTTGCCGGCCGCCACCACCACGGTGGTGCCACGCGACACGGCACCGTTGATCGCATCCTGGTAGGCCGCGTCGCACGCGCCGCCGCCGCCCAGGCTCATGTTGATCACTTCGGCCGGGTTCGCATTGGCCGGAATGCCGGCGACGGTGCCACCGGATGCCCAGGTGATCGCATCGGCGATATCGGACAGGTAGCCGCCGCACTTGCCGAGCACACGCACCGGAAGCACGCGTGCCTTGTAGGCTACGCCGGCCATGCCGACGCCATTGTTGGTCGCTTCGGCAATCGTGCCGGAGACGTGGGTGCCGTGCCAGGAGCTGTCATCGGCCAGCGAGCCGGCGTAGCACTCGTTGTCATTTTCAACCCAATCGCCGTAATCGAGCGCACCGGGTACGCGGGCATCGGTGGGACGGCGCGAGGTCTCGGCGTCGCTGATGAAGTCGTAGCCCTGAAGCAGGGTGCCGGCGGCGAAGTCCGGGTGCCCGGGCAGGATGCCGGTGTCGAGCACGGCCACCACCACGCCCTCGCCCTGGGCCACGTCCCACGCGGCCGGCGCGTTGACGCCCCCGGTGGCGCTGCTCAGGTGCCACTGGTACTGCGCGTACAGCGGGTCGTTCGGCACCAGCTGCGGGGTTTCCTTGGTGCGCACATCGGCGCGCTGCAGCTTGACGTCGGCTTCGGCGTACTGGACCGACGGATCGGCCTGGATTTCCTTCAGGACCTTCTGCAGTTCGGCCTGGCTGAGCTTGCCCTGCAGGCGGATCACGTCGGCACCGGTGCCAAGGCGACGCAGGTGCTGCGGGCTGGCCGCCGCGCTGCGCGCGGCCGGGGTGGCCAGGCTCGCGCGCGACACTGCCGAGGTCACTGCGGCCAGCTTGGCCGAGCGATCGGTGGCGGCGGCGGTGCCGGGGAGGTACTTGACGATGATGCGTTCGGAACCCTGTTGGGCAGTGCTGGCCTGCTGCGCGGGTTCCTTGACCGGCAAACCGGCGGCATAGGCGCTGGCGCCCACGGACAGCGACAGCACGGCGGCTGCCAGCACGTTGATGCGAAGGTTCTGCTTCTTGGTCACGGTGTAATCCTCTTCAAGGTCATGGATCAAACGACTGTTCAGGCCAACACTCCATGCGGAAACCCCGGCCGGCCCTGGCCAGGGTCTCCGTGACCCGCCCCCTCAGGCCTTGCATTGCATACGTGGGTTACCAGCCGAAGCCGGCACCCACGCCCACCGAGCTGTCATCGCTGCTGAACGCACCACCGACAGTGACGGTGGCGCGGTCGCTGATGGCGCGCTGATACCCCAGCGACAGCGCCGATTCGCCGCTCTGGAAGCCGACGCCGACGCCGACGCGGTTCTGCGTGCGGATGCCGGCGGCACTGGTGGCCATGTTGAGCATGGCCGCGTTCATCGCCCCCTGGCGGTCGATCCGACGGTCCTGGTGACGCAGGCGCTCGTCGATCTCGCCCTTGTAGATGTCGAAGGTGTCGGCCATCGCGCTGTAGCGCTGGTCGGTGTAGCTGTTGGCGGTAGCGATGCCACCGTCCAGCTGGCCCTTGTTGACCGCATCGGTGGCGGCGCTGCCGGCGGCGACATTGGTGACCTGCCGTTCGGCACCTGCGGCACCCACCGATACCGTGTCGGCGCGGTTGGCGACCGAGCCCTGGCCGAGCGCCACCGAGTTGGCGGCCGTGGCGCTGGCCCCCTGCCCGATCGCGGTGGCCGAGGCACCGCTGGCCACGGCACCATCGCCCATCGCCACCGAGGTGACCGGCGCCACCGCAGCCACCGGCTGCGCGGTGCCGACACTGGCGGCGGTCGGCGTGCCCTGTACCACCGGGGCGGCGCTGGCCACGCTGGCCGATGCGACGCTGCTGGCAGCCGGGGTCGCGGCGGTGTCGGCCGCGTCCGGTGCGGCCGCGACGCCGGCGCTGGAGACCGCCGCCGTCCGAGCCCGCGCCGTGCTGCCGCTGCCGCTGGCCACGCGCTGGTCGAGGTCGGTGACCTTGCGGTCAAGCGCGCCCAGTGCATCGCCCACGTTGTTGTACGTGCTGCCCTGGATCACGTAGTTCGGTGCGACGAACACGCCCTGCATGCCCACGCTGGCGCCACCGCCGAGGAAGCTGGCGGTGTCGGTCAGCGCCTGGAACAGCTGGCCGCCGTTGATGGCCTGGCGGCTGCCGCTGGCGATCGAACCGGTGGCGACGTTGTCCAGGGTGGTGCCCTGCAGACCCGACAACGTGAGCTTGTCGCGGCTGCTGTCGTCGTAGCTCACCGCATTGGCGGTGACGCTCTCCACCGAACCGATGCGGTCGTCGATGTCACCCACGCGGGTTTCGACCGCGCCGACACGCTGGTTGGTGGTGTTGAGCTGGCCACCGGTGACCGCATCGGTGCTGTTGGCGGCGATGCGACCGGCCGCGACGTTAACGATGCGCCGGGTGGCGGGCGCATCGGTGCCGTTGCCGCCACCGACCGAGACCACATTGGCTTCCACCGCGCGCGAGCCCGCACCCAGCGCCACCGAGTTGGCGCCGGACGCACCCGCGCTGGCGCCGATGGCGATACCGTTGGCACCGTTGCTGACGAAGGCGCCGTTGCCGACCGCCACGCCGTTGGTGGCATTGGTCGAGGCCAGGCGGCCGACGACGGTGCTGTTGTCGCCGCGTGCCGACGCATCGGCGCCGACGGCAGTGGCACCGGTCGCCGAGGCGGTTGCCGCGGTACCCAGCGCGCTGCTGCGGGTGCCGCTGGCGGTGGCGCCGGAACCGGCCGCCAGCGCATCGGTGCCGCTTGCGGTGGCTACACCACTGCCGCTGGCCTTGAAGCGCGCGCCCACCGCATCGGCGGTCGCCGCCACGCTGTCCAGCTGCGCCTTGTTCACCGCGTCGTTGGCATTCACTGCCGCGCCGACGTTGGTGATGCGGCGCGTGGCCGGACCGGTGGTGCCATTGCCGCCGCCGACCGACACCACGTTGGCTTCGGTGGCACGCGAGCCTGCGCCCAGTGCCACGCTGCCGGTGCCGTTGGCCCAGGCACTCTTGCCGAGCGCGGTGGCGTTGATGCCGCTGTAGGCGTAGCTGTCCTGGCCGATGGCGGTGGAGCCGGCCGAGGTCGCCCAGGCCAACTGGCCCACGGCGGTGGTCTGCGCCGCGGTGGCCCAGGCGCTGGCGCCGCCGGCGAAGCTGTTGGCGCCGCTGGCCTGCGCGCTGTTGCCGATGGCGATGCCATACGCGCCGGACGCGGTGCTGCCCCAGCCGAACGCCGAGGCGTAATCACCGCTGGCGTCGGCGCCGTAGCCGAGCGCGGTGGTGCGCACGCCGCTGGCGGCACTGAACGCACCCACGGCGGTGCTGTAGTCGCTGCCGGCTTCGGCGCTGTAGCCGAAGGCCGACGACTGCACACCGGCCGAGGTCGCGCCTGCACCGCTGGCGGTGCTGAACGCGCCGGTCGCCTGTGCACCGGCACCCAGTGCGGTGGCACCGGTACCGCTGGCAATGGTGGCCTTGTCGAGCAGCACGTTGCCGTTGGCATCTTCGTAGTACAGCGCACCGCCGACGGCTGTGGCCGAATCGGCGGTGGCCGACGCGTTGTAGCCGGACGCCGAGGCGTAGCGGCCCGACGCGAGCGAACCGCTGCCGTAGGCCGATGCGCCGGTGCCGAAGGCGTTGGACGCCTCGCCCGCTGCCGTGGCGTAGGTACCGTCGACGTAGCTGCCCACGTCGTCGCCGTTGCCGCTGCCGGAGGCCTTGAAGTAGCGGTTGGTTTCCTCGGCGGTATCGGCCACGGCGCTGAGCTGGTCGAGGTTGACCGCGTCGGTGCCTTCGGTACCCGCCGCCACGTTGGTGATCTGGCGCTGCGCATTGGCGGTGCCGACCGAGACGCTGTTGTCGCGGTCCGCGCTGGAACCGGCACCCAGTGCCACGCTGTTCACGCCGGTGGCGGTGGCGCTTTCACCCAGCGCGGTGGCGCTGGCCGCATCGGCCCACGAATTCCAGCCGATCGCGGTGGCGTAGTCGTCGGTCGCCCAGGCACCGGCGCCGAAGGCCGATGCACCGGTGCCCGATGCGCGCGCCGGGATGAAGCCGAAGAAGGTGCTGCCGCCGATGGCGACGCTTTCATCGCCGGTGGCCTCGCTGAACTCACCCACGGCCACCGAACTGGCGCCGGACGCGGTCGCTGCCGCGCCGACTGCCGTTGCATAGGCGTTGGACGCCACTGCCCCGTAGCCGAGTGCGGACGACAACTCGCCGGTCGCTTCGCTGTAGCCGCCGAAGGCCGACGCACCCGCTTCGGACGCGCTGGAGCGGAAGCCGTTCGCGGTGGCCTGCTGGCCCGACGCGATCGCCTCACTACCGTTGGCGGTGCTGTACGCACCCGAGGCCTGCGCACCGTTGCCGATGGCGCTGGCGCCGATCTCGCTGGCCGCCGCACCCGTGCCGACCGCCACGCTGTTTTCGCCGGTGGCCTGGGCATCGCTGCCCAGTGCCGCCGCGCCTTCGCCGGTGGCCAGTGCGTTGAAACCGATGGCCGTGGCGTTGTTGGCCAATGCATTCGCACCGCTGCCCAGCGCGCTGGCGCCATCGCCGATCGCGTTGGATGCTTCGCCGGCCGCCAGTGCGTTGTCGCCTTCCACATACGCGCCTGCGTCGCTGGCATCGCTGCCGCTGGCCTGGAAGTACTTGCTGGTGGTGGCCGCCGTTTCAGCCACCGCGTTGAGCTGGTTCACGTTGACCGCATCGGTGCCGTCGGTACCCGCGGCGACGTTGGTGATCTGCCGCTCGCTGCCGGCACTGCCCACCGACACGCTGTCGTCGCGGTCGGCAATCGAATCCGCACCCAGCGCCACGCTGTTCACCCCCGAAGAGGTGGCGGCGTTGCCCAGGGCCGTGCTGTTCAGGCCCGGCGACCATGCGCCGCCGCCCACGGCGGTGGAGTAGTTGCCCGACGCTTCGGTCGGCAGCAGGCCGAACAACGCACCGCCGATGGCCACGCTGTTGGTGCCGCTGGCCAGGCTGCCCTGGCCAGTGGCGGTGCTGTACGCGCCACTGGCTTCGGCGTCGCCACCCAGCGCGACACTGTTCGAGCCGGTGGCCTGGGCGAAGCTGCCCAATGCGGTGGCGTTGAAGGCCGTGGCAGCGGCGTAGCCGCCAATCGCGGTGGTGTAACCGGCGGTGGCTTCAGAGGCGAAGCCATAGCCGGCCGACAAGGTGCCGGTGACCACGCTTTCAGCGCCGACCGCGGTCGCGCCCGTGCCGCTGGCGGTGCTGTAGTAACCCAGCGCCACCGATTCCTCACCGGCGGCTTCGGACAACGCACCACCGGCCAGGCTACCCGCGCCCGAGGCGACGCTGGCCGCACCGGTGGCGGTGCTCTGCTCGCCCGAGGCCAGGCTTTCGGCACCGCTGGCAGTGGCGTATTCGGCCGTCGCCTGCGCATCGGCGCCGGTTGCCGTGGCGCTGCCCGCGCTGGCCAAGGCGTTGAGGCCGACCGCGGTAGCGGCATCGCCCAGGGCGAATGCGCCGCTGCCCACGGCCGATGCGCCGGTGCCGCTGGCGAAGCTGCTGGAACCGATCGCCGTGGCGTAGTCGCCGTCGGTGGCGGCGTTGGAACCGGCGGCCACGCTGTCCTCGCCACCGGCAACCGCGACGCCATCGCCCGTGGCCTGGAACGTGTCGGTGGCCGCGGTTAGCTGATCCACGTTCACCGCATCGGTGCCTTCGGTACCGGCGGCCACCTGGGTGATCTGGCGCTGCTGATCGTCATTGCCCACCGAGACGGTATACGCACGATCGGCGCGCGCGCCGGCGCCGAGCGCGACGGCATTGGACGCACTGGCATTGCTGCCCGCACCGATACCGATCGCGCTCTCACCGCCGGCCACCACATTGGTGCCGATGGCGATGGTGTTGATGCTGTTGCCCAGCGCCTGGTAGCCCACCGCGACGCTGTTGTCGCCGTAGCCGAACGCACCGCGGCCGAGCGCGGTGGAGCTGTTGCCACGCGCCCAGCTGTTGTAGCCGACCGAGGTGGCGCCGCTGCCATCGGCCCATGCGGCATAGCCCACGGCGGTGGCGTTGGCATCGGTGGCCCATGCGCTGGAGCCGAAGGCGGTGGCCCCGTCGCTGGTGGCCCACGCATACGCGCCGGTGGCGGTGCTTTCGCTGCCGCTGGCGAAGGCGTTGTCGCCCTGCGCCACGCTGTACTCGCCGGTGGCGCGCGACTTGTAACCCTGCGCCAGGCTGTTGTCGCCGGTGGCCTGTGCGCCGCTGCCGAAGGCATTGCTCACCGCGCCGGTGGCCTGTGCCCCTGCGCCCACGGCGACCGCATCCTGCGCGGCGGTGGTGCCCACCGTCACCGCGTTGCCGTCGGCATCCACGATCGGTGAGTTGTACTGGTCGTAGGCCTGGCCAACGCCGCCGATGGCGACGCTGCCAGTACCGCTGGCAGCCACGTTGCGGCCGACCGCGACGGTGTCGTCGCCCACCGCGGAGGCGCCGTTGCCCACGGCCACGGCACCGGCGCCGATGGCATTGCTGGCCTCGCCGGCCGCGACCGCACCATCACCATCGGCGAAGGCGCCCACGTCGCTGTCCTGCGAATCGTTGGCCTTGAAGCGGTAGGCGGTGCCGTCAGCGGTCTGCGCCACGGCGTCGAGCTGCGCCTTGTTGACCGCATCGGTGTCTTCGCTGCCGGCGGCCACGTGGGTGATCTGGCGTTCGTTGCCGACATCGCCGACCGACACGGTGTTGTCGCGCACCGCCGTCGAGTTGGCGCCCAGTGCAACGCTGTTGGCGCCGCGTGCGGTGCTGTAGAAACCCACCGCGGTGCTCAGGTCACCACTGGCCCAGCTTTCCGCGCCGAGTGCGGACGCGCCTTCGCCGGGTGCGTAGGCGAAGTAGCCCAGCGCGGTGGCTTCGGTGCCGGAGGCTTCGCTCAGCGTGCCGTTGGCCACGGCGTAATCGCCGCTGGCGATGGCGCCGGCGCCCACGGCCGTGGCGGCTTCGCCACTGGCCTGGGTCTGCACGAAGAAGCCCAGGCCCGGAATCAGGTCGGCCGGGCCGCCGATGGCGGTGCTGCTGGTGCCGGCGGCCACACTCTGGGTGCCGACGGCGGTGGCGTAGTCGCCGGTGGCATTGGCCACCGCGCCGAACGCAGAGGACTGTGCGCCGGCCGCATACGCGCCCACGCCATACGAAGAGGCGGCGAAGCCCGACGCTTCAGCGCTTGCGCCGACGGCGGTGCCGCCCACGCCGGCGCTGGTGGCGCCGGTGTCGACCGGCACGCCACCGTTGGTGATCAGCGGGTTGCCATCTTCGTCCACGGCGGCGCCGCCGACCGCGACACTGCCCGGGCCATTGGCCTGCGCATTGGTGCCGAACGCGGCGCTGTTCTGGCCGCTGGCCAGCGCGTTGTAGCCCACTGCGGTGGCGTTCTGCGCCACCGCGGTGGCGCCGCTGCCCAGCGCGGTCGCGCCGTTGCCGAGTGCGTTGCTGGCTTCGCCGATGGAGGTGGCGTTGTCGCCGTCCACGAACGCACCGGCGTCGCTGTCGGCGCTGCCGCTGGCCTGGAAGTATTTGCTGGTGGTCTGCGCGACATCACCGACCGCATCGAGCTGCGACTTGTTCACCGCATCACCGGCTTCGGTGCCGGCGGCGACGTTGGTGATCTGCCGCTGCAGGCCGTTGTTGTTGCCCACCGAGACGGTGTCGACGCGATCGGCGTAGGAGCCGGCGCCAAGCGCCACGCTGCCCACCGCCACCGCGGCGGAATTGGAGCCCAGTGCGGCGCTGAAATCGGCCACCGCTGTGCTGAAGGCACCCACTGCAATCGACGCTTCACCGCCGCTGCCTGCACCACGGCCGAGCGAGGTGCTGCCCGCACCAATCGCGAGTGCGCCACCACCGATGGCGGTTGCACCATCGGCACTGGCTTCGGCCAGGCCGCCAATGGCGGTGGCCGCGCCATTTTCGCTGGCGGCGAATGCGGAGGCGCCGAGTGCCACGTCGCCAAGCCCGAACGCCACTGCGCTCTGGCCCACTGCGACGGTGGCATCACCGATCGCCAGACTGTTCTGGCCGAAGGCGCTGCCGCCGAGGCCGGCGGCAATGGCATCGCTGCCGACCGCCGTGGTCGCGTTGGCCAGCGCCTGGCTGTTGTGGCCCAGTGCGCTGGCGCCGTCGCCATCGGCATTGGCACCGGCGCCGGCCGCGAGGGCGCCTTCACCGTCGATGCGTGCGGCGTCGCTGTTGTTGTTCGCGCCGTCCGCCTTGAAGTAGCGCGTCGCGCTGGCGGCGGTGGCGGCCACGGTGTCGAGCTGCGCCTTGTTCACCGCATCGGTGGCGGCAGTGCCGGCGGCGACGTTGGTCACCTGGCGTTCCTTGCCGGCATCGCCGACCGACACCGTGTTGGCGCGTGCGGCACGCGAGCCGGCGCCGAGCGCCACACTGTTGGCCGCCGAGGCGGTGCTGTTGCTTCCGATCGCCACGGCGTTCGCGCCCGATGCGGTCGCGTTGCCGTCCACCACGCAGCTGTCGATCACGTTGCTGTTCAGCACCACGCAATTGGCGTTGCCGCCCACTTCCACCGACTGCGCATGCGCGTCGGAGACTGCCCCGCCCATGCCCAATCCAAGCGTCAAGGCGATGGCGGCAGACAGCACGGCACCGCCGCGCGCGTCGGAAGACCGTCGCTGATCGATGACCACGCCCGGGGTCTGGCTGCTGGCCAGTTCGGAGGCAACGACCATCTGCCCCAGTGCTTTGTTCCAGACCTTGCGATAAATCCGATTCATCGATGCGACTCCTGGTTGGCTGGTTTTGGGCAAAGCGACGCCAACGCCAGGCCGCGTGGCCCAACGTCCCCTGGGGGCGTTTTTCGCTTGATTTACTGCGTTGTGCCGGATGGCGCGCTAACGGCGCGATCGACGAACAGAGAACTCGCCATCCTTGGGGTTACTTCCGAACTGAACACTTCCAAACTGAGAACTCAGTGTTAACGCAGGGTTTTCATGACGTCAAGACTTTGACAGTTCAAATTGCGCTAACGCGAGAGGCGTCACACATTCGACTATTCATGCAACCAAGTTGTTAGGTGCTTGTGAGGTTTTTTCATCACGCGTGAAACGCGCTGTAACTCATTGCCACGCATTGATTCGTGCGCACTGCACACGTGTATTTTTCACGTGACCTTCACCGAAATACGATGCGCAAGCGGTTTTTCCATACGCCTGCGTCGCGAAAAACGCGCACGCAGACGATTGCGCGCTGCGGCAGCGGCAACGTGTGATGTGAAGACGGAAATGCGCGAATAAAGGGGTGATTTGCGCGCGCGGGCGAACGGCCGAAGCGACCGTTTTCGGCGTTCCGCTGCGTTACCGGATGTTGATGTGGTGAGGGCCGTCGTCTGGCGACCGACGCTACCAGCGCCGATACCTTCGGAATGAAGTACCGCCGGCTGTCGCCGGCGGTTGGGTCGCATCCCAATGGACCGAACGCGGATTGCCCGCGTTCCACCCGTGCGTCAGTTGCACCACACCCGTGCGTTGCGGAACATGCGCAGCCACGGCGAGTCGCCGTTCCAGTCGGCCGGGCGCCAGCTCAGGTTCACCGCGCGCGGGGTGCGCTCCGGGTGCGGCATCATGATGGTCACGCGGCCGTCGGTGGTGGTCAGGCCGGTGATGCCGTCGGGCGAGCCGTTCGGGTTGAGCGGGTACTGCGTGGCCACGTTGCCGTCGCCATCGACGTAACGCAGCGACACGCGTGCGGCCGCCTGGTCCACCGCGCTGGCGAAGATGGCCTGGCCTTCGCCATGCGCCACCGCCACCGGCAGGCGCGAACCGGCCATGCCGCGCAGCAGGATCGACGGCGACTCCACCACTTCCAGAAGCGCGGTACGCGCCTCGAACTGCTCGCTGCGGTTGCGACGGAACTGCGGCCAGTGCTCGGCACCGGGAATGATGTCCTTGAGCTGGCTCATCATCTGGCAACCATTGCACACGCCCAGCGCGAAGCTGTCCTGGCGCGCGAAGAACGCGGCGAAGGCATCACGCAGCGCGCTGCGCTCCAGCACCGAGGTGGCCCAGCCGCGACCGGCACCCAGCACGTCGCCGTAGCTGAAGCCGCCACAGGCCGCCAGGCCGGTGAAGTCGGACAGGTCCACGCGGCCTGCAATCAGGTCGCTCATGTGCACGTCGTAGGCGCTGAAACCAGCTCGTTCGAAGATGTTGGCCATCTCGATCTGGCCGTTGACGCCCTGCTCGCGCAGCACCGCCACGCGCGGACGCGCGCCGGTGTTGATGAACGGCGCCGCCACGTCTTCGTTGAGGTCGAAGCTGAGCTTCGGCTTCAGGCCCGGCGCGTTGAAGTTGCGTGCGATCGCACGCTCCTGGTCCGCATTGTCCGGGTTGTCACGCAGCTTCTGCATGGCATGGGTGACCGACCACCAGGCGTCGAACAGCGCTTCCCAGCGCCACTCGACCAGGCTCTCGCCCTGCAGCGACACCCGCACCACCGGCGCGGTGGTCGGGCGGGCAATGCGCTGGGCGCATTCGGTGAGCGCATGGCGCTCGACCAGGTCGGCGAACGCGGCACGGTCTTCGCGGGCGATCTGCACAACCGCACCCAGTTCTTCGTTGAACAGGCTGCGGAACGGATCGTCACCCCAGGCATCGAGGGTGATGTCCAGGCCGAGGCGCGAGGCGAACGCCATTTCGCACAGCGCGGCAAACGCGCCGCCGTCGCTGCGGTCGTGGTAGGCCAGCAGCAGACCGGCCTGGCGCGCATCGCGGATCAGTTCGAAGAACGCGCGCAGGCGCTGGGCATCATCCAGATCCGGCACCGGACCGGCGAAGGCCGGCAGTGCGCTGTGGTCGGCGTGCACCTGGGCCAGGATCGAACCGCCCAGGCGCTGCTTGCCGGCGCCAAGGCCGATCAGCCACAGCTCGCTGTCGGTGTCGCGGTCCAGCAGCGGGGTCAGCTGGGTGGTGGCATCGGCCACCGGCGCGAAGGCCGAGATCACCAGCGAGACCGGCGAGACCGACTTGTGGGCCTGGCCGTTGTCATGCCACTGCGCCTGCATCGACAGCGAGTCCTTGCCGACCGGAATGCTCAGGTCCAGCTGCGGGCACAGTTCCATGCCAACCGCGCGGACCGCGTCATACAGCAGCGCGTCTTCGCCGTTATGGCCGGCCGCGGCCATCCAGTTGGCCGACAGCTTCACCGTCTCCAGCGCGTCCACCGGGGCGGCGCACAGGTTGGTGATCGCTTCGCCGACCGCCATGCGCGCCGACGCGGCGGCGTCGAGCAGGGCCAGCGGGGTGCGCTCGCCGATCGCCATCGCCTCACCGGCAACGGTATCGAAACCGGCCAGGGTGATGGCGACGTTGGCCAGCGGCAGCTGCCACGGGCCGATCATCTGTTCGCGTGCGGTCAGGCCGCCCACGCTGCGGTCGCCGATGGTGACCAGGAAGTTCTTGGACGCCACCGACGGGTGCGCGAGCACGCGCAGGCCAGCCTCGTGCAGGTCCAGCCCGTTGGTCTTCAGCGCCGGCCAGCGCGGTGCCGGCGGATGCGCGGTGTCGCGGTGCATCTTCGGCGCCTTGCCGAACAGCACGTCCATCGGCAGGTCGATCGGGGCATCGGCCGGGATGTTGCCGACGGTTGCGCCGTAGGCGACCACCAGGCGCTCCTCGGCCGTGGCCACACCGACCGCGGCAAACGGGCAGCGCTCGCGCGCGCACAGCGCGGCGAACTCGGCCAGGCGGTCCTGCGGCACGCCGAGCACATAGCGCTCCTGCGATTCGTTGCACCACAGCTGCATCGGCGACAACGACGGGTCGTCGGTGGGCACCTTACCCAGGTCGATCACGCCGCCCACGCCGGAGTCGTGCAGCAGCTCCGGAATCGCGTTGGACAGGCCACCGGCGCCGACGTCATGGAACCAGCGGATGGGGTTGTTCAGGCCGAGCGCGACGCAGCGGTCGATCACTTCCTGGCAGCGGCGCTCCATTTCCGGGTTGTCGCGCTGCACGCTGGCGAAGTCGAGGTCTTCGGCACTTTCGCCGGAGGCCACCGAACTGGCGGCACCGCCGCCGAGGCCGATCAGCATGGCCGGGCCGCCAAGCACGATGACCGCATCGCCCGGCTGCAGCTTGAGCTTTTCTACCTGGACCTGGTCGATCGCGCCGAGGCCACCGGCCAGCATGATCGGCTTGTCATAGGCGCGGGTCAGGCCCTCGCCCTCCGGCAGCTCGAAGCTGCGGAAGTAGCCCAGCAGGTTGGGGCGGCCGAACTCATTGTTGAAGGCGGCGCCGCCGAGCGGGCCCTCCAGCATGATGTCCAGCGCCGGCGCCATGCGCGGGTTCAGCGCGCGCGGCGCCTCCCACGGCTGCGGCAGGGTCGGAATGCGCAGGTGCGAGACCGAGAAGCCGGTCAGGCCGGCCTTCGGCTTGCCGCCACGACCCGTGGCGCCCTCATCGCGGATCTCGCCGCCGGCGCCGGTGGAGGCGCCCGGGAACGGCGCGATCGCGGTCGGGTGGTTATGGGTTTCCACCTTGATGCAGAACGCCGAGTTGACCACTGCTTCGCTGCGGTACTCCCCCGTGGCCGGGTCGGGCCGGTAACGCGAAGCCGGCAGGCCGGCCACCACCGCCGCGTTGTCGCTGTAGGCGCTCAACGTGTGCTGCGGGGTCTGCTGGTGGGTGTTCTTGATCATGCGGAACAGCGAGTTCGCCTGGTCGGCGCCGTCGATGGTCCAGCTGGCGTTGAAGATCTTGTGCCGGCAATGTTCGGAGTTCGCCTGGGCGAACATCATCAGTTCCACGTCCGACGGCTTGCGGCCCAGTTCGCCGAAGCGCTGGCGAAGGTAGTCGATCTCGTCCTGGGCCATGGCCAGGCCGAGGCGGCGGTTGGCGGCCTCCAGGTCATCCAGTGCCACGCGCTCCAGCTCGCCACGGGCCGGCGCGGTGAACAGCGCCTGGGCCTGCGCGGCATCGTCCAGCACGGACTGGGTCATCGGGTCGTGCAGCGCGCGGATCACCGCGTCGCGGGCGGCGGCGTCAGCCGGCCAGCCGGCCAGGTCGATGCGCAGGCCGCGTTCCACCCGGCGGATCGGCTGCCCGGCGCCACGCACCAGTTCGGTGGCCTTGCTCGACCACGGCGACAGCGTGCCCAGCCGCGGCACCACGAAGCGGGAGATGGCCCCGGCTTCCTGCGGCGCCAGCGCGGGCTGGGCTTCCAGGATCCGGCTCAGGATCGCCGGGTCCGGGGTCGCATCGCCCTCGGTCTGGATGAAGTAGACGTGCCAGGCACCGGTGATGCGCAGGTCGGCGGCCAGGGACTGCAGGCGGGATTCAAGACGTTCGCGGCGGAACGGCGAAAGGGCGGATGCGCCCTCGAGGACCATCATGTCCGGGGAACCGTGGTTGGAGACGGGGCCCACTATTGTACCGGTCCCCGCCGGCCGGTGGTCGCTGCCCGGGTCGGTTCCGGCCCGCCCGCCGCGGGCCCATCCGAAACCGCCGGGGCCCCGAACCTTGCGCTGGCGCACGGATTGGCCGGGAAAACCATGACAACGTTGCCACTACCCGCCCGGCGCCCTGCCAGGCGGGCCCTGCGTCCGCCCCCTCTGCTGTTGCCGGCCTCTCTCACCGGCCCCGGACCTGCTGCAACGCTGGCCGACACCCTGCCGCCCAGCGCCCATCACCTGATCGGAGTACGACCATGGCTGACCCGATTGCGCGCAGTACGGTGACATCGTTATCTCCCCGTCCCCCGGCCCGGCACCGCCGCTGGCTGCTGGCCGCGGCCCTGGCCTCGGCGACCCTCGCCCCGGGCCTGGCCCAGGCCGCCAGCTGTACCGGCGTACCGGAGTGGAACGGCAACGTGATCTACCTGTCCGGCTCCACCCTGCAGAAGGGCGGCGTGCTGTACCGGGCCAACCAGGACATCTGGAACGCCCCGCCCGACCATCCGGCCGGCGCGCCGTACTACACCAACCTCGGCGCCTGCGACAGCGGCGGCAGCAACCAGGCGCCCAGCGTCAGCCTCACCTCCCCCGCCAACGGCGCCAGCTTCGCCGCCGGCAGCACCATCACCGTCAGCGCCAATGCCAGCGACGCCGACGGCACGGTGAGCAAGGTCGAATTCTTCCGCGGCGGCACCTCGCTGGGCATCGACACCAGCGCGCCCTACAGCGTCACCTGGGCCAACGCGGCCGCCGGCAGTTACACCTTCAAGGCGGTAGCCACCGACAACAACAACGCGGTGACCTCCTCGGCGACCGTCAGCGTGACCGTCAACGCGGCCAGCAATGACACCACCCCGCCCAGCGTGCCCGGCGGCCTGGCCTCGCCGTCGAAAACCGCCAGCACGGTGAGCCTGGCCTGGAACGCGGCCAGCGACAACAGCGGCGGCAGCGGCGTGGCCGGCTACGACGTGTACCGCAACGGCAGCCTGGTCGGTTCGCCCAGCGCCACCACGTACACCGACGGCGGGCTCGCCGCCAGCACCGTCTACACCTACACCGTGCGTGC
This sequence comes from Stenotrophomonas sp., assembly GCF_050737075.1. Lineage (GTDB taxonomy): Bacteria > Pseudomonadota > Gammaproteobacteria > Xanthomonadales > Xanthomonadaceae > Stenotrophomonas. The sequence goes on along the minus strand of NZ_JBOHXV010000030.1, from coordinate 25,531 downwards.
CCGCGACAACGCCGGCAATGCCTCGGCGCAGAGCGCGTCGATCAGCGTCACCACCGCGGCGGGCGGCGGCAGCGGCGGCAACAAGCGGGTCATCGGCTACTTCACCCAGTGGGGCATCTACGGGCGCAATTACCGGGTCAAGAACATCGACACCAGTGGTTCGGCGGCCAAGCTGACCCACATCAACTACGCCTTCGGCAACGTGCGCAACAACCGCTGCGAAGTGGGCATCACCCAGGCCTCCGACCCGAACACCGGGGTGGGCGGCGACGCGTTCGCCGATTACACCAAGGCCTTCCAGGCCGGCGAGAGCGTGAGCGGCAGCGCCGATACCTGGGACCAGCCGCTGCGCGGCAACTGGAACCAGCTCAAGCAGCTCAAGGCCAAGCACCCGAACGTGAAGGTGCTGATCTCGCTGGGTGGCTGGACCTGGTCGCGCGGCTTCTCCAGCGCGGCACAGCCGGCCAACCGCCAGGCCTTCGTGGCCTCGTGCGTCGATGCCTACATCAAGGGCAACCTGCCGGTGACCGACGGTGCCGGTGGCGTGGGCGCGGCGGCGGGCGTGTTCGATGGCATCGACATCGACTGGGAGTACCCGGTGGCCTGCGGGCTGAGCTGCGGGACCCCGGCCGACAACGCCAACTTCACCGCGTTGCTGGCCGAGTTCCGCCGCCAGCTGGATGCGGTGCGCCCGGGTCTGTTGCTGACCGTGGCGGTAGGCGCGGGCATCGACAAGATCCGCGTGACCGACCCGGCGACGTATCACGGCTATCTCGACTACATCAACGTGATGACGTACGACTTCCACGGCGCGTTCGATCCGATCACCGGGCACCACTCGGCGCTGTTCAATTCGCCGGCTGACCCGTCCACCGGCGATACCAAGCTGTACAACAGCAACGATGCGATGGAAGCCTTCATCGCCCGTGGCGTGCCGGCCAGCAAGCTCAACCTGGGCATCGGCTTCTACGGCCGCGGCTGGACCAACGTGCCCAACGTCAACAACGGCCTGTACCAGAGCGGCAGCGCCGCTGCGGGCACCTACGAGGCCGGCATCGAAGACTGGAAGGTGTTGAAGAACCTCAACCATCCGATCTACACCGATGCGAATGCGCGGGCCACCTGGAGCTACAACGGCACCACGTTCTGGAGCTTCGATACGCCGGCGCTGGTGACCGAGAAGATGGGCTACGTGAAGACCCAGGGACTGGGCGGCGCGTTCTTCTGGGAGTTCAGCGGCGATGACGCACAAGGCACCCTGGTAAACACCATCAGCACGGGCCTGAAGTAAGCACAAGGCGCCCGGGGCCGCACGGTCCCGGGCGTTGCGCGCCGCACAGCTTCTGATCAGGCGCTGCGCACGCTGGGATGAGCACAAACTGAAAGCGGGTTCGAACCCGTGCAGGCATTGTGGCGGCCTTGAACCGACACAGCTGCTCGCCCAGCACCCGAGGCCACCTTGCGGATACCTTCAGCCATCCTCAGCATTGGCGCCTTCTTCGGCAGCAGAAGCGCGAAAGCCGAGCTCTCCGCACGCCATGGCCTGCCCACCCTCATTCGGGTCCACAACCACAGCGCTTCCGGCATGCGGAGCAATGCCGATGCCAGCGTGCCTACGCGTTCCACTGTGTCGCGCCCGTGGTCGTGCGCTCCGGCGACCATCTCCAATGTTGGTCTCGTTGGCACGTCTCAATCGCTGAAGCCGCTCTGGGCCATCGAGAACTTCTTTGGCCAAACCAGCAACGTCCCGCCGTCATCGGCTGCGCCGACACCGTTGCTGGAAACATGCAATGCCACACTCATCGCGCACAGGTGCGCAGGGCCGACCGCCGTGCGTGACACGCGGGTGGGCGCCTCGGAAGCGACAACGGCAGAGCCGACGCCCCCTGTAACACCTGTCACCGACGACCTGATTTCAGCGTTCATCGGTGCACAGCCGATGACACCGTCCGAGATGCTGAAGGCAGCGCTGCACCTGCGCCGGGAGGGTGAAGACTACGCCTCGCTCAGCAAGCGTCTCGACCTGGTGCCCTACCACGAGCGCGTTGCTGTACCGATGCCTGGAGCAGCCTCACGATCAGCGCAGGTGGAATCGCTTCGGGCCTCGCTGAAGCTGGAAATGAACGCATTCGAAGAAGAACTCGATGCGGACCTTGGCCCGTGCACGATGGAATCGCCGGCGTCGACACCCTCGCTGATGGACGGCATCCGCAGCTTCAACCGTGAGACGGGATTGCGAAAGACTTCCACTGCCACCCCGGAAATCGACTCACCGGCAGCGCGGCGTCCGCCTGGACTTCCCGGCCTCTTCAGCAATGCAATTGACATGCTTGAGCGCCACCAGCTGGATGGCTCGCACACGCGTGGATCGATGGATGGCGAAAGCGAAACGGATTCCGGGCTGGGCAGCGCAGCCTGCAGTGAGCCCTCCGACTGGGACGACGACTGAAGGCAAAGAGCAGGGCTTTGGACGCAGCAATCGGGATGACGCGCAACGGCGCCGCCTGCAAGGGATGGTTGCGTCACCACCACCCAAGAGGCGAGCGTTTTGTGAAAGTCTGCCGGGGGATTGAAACAACAATGGTCAGGCACTTCTTTGATGCCCTTGGAACCACATGACCACACTCAGCATATCCAACGCGTTCCGTCACATCGCCGCCGCGTTCGGTAACGAACGCGCACAGCAGAAGCTCGCGCAGCAGAAGGAAGACCGGGCAGCCATCAGGTTTCTCAGCCACAAGCCCATCGACAGGGAACGTATGTACCCCGTCCCCGCAATCTCGCCGGTGCTCTCGGGGCGCACCCGCACGACCCCGCAGGAGGTGAAGAACCTGCTGGCGCCGGTATCCATACAGCTGCAGACCAAGGGGTCGACACCGCCGCGACCGCGCGTGACCGAGCGCTCACGTGACACGCCGGATCCCCGGCCGCGCAGCGCCCCGACACACGAGATCACGCGTGCGGCGGTGCCGCCGAGCCGCGTCGCCGCCCGGTCGACGCCTGCCAACAGGATCACCGCCGCATCCACGCAGCAGGGTGGCTGGCTGCATAACCACTGGAAGCCCAGCGCGGCAGGCGTTGCGGCGCGGGCGGGCCACCTCGACACCCCCGACGCGCCGAAGGCCTCACCCGCTGCGGCTACGTCCGCGAGCACCACCGCACGGGAGGAATCCGGCGCCGCCCGGACCTTTCCAGTCCCCGCCTGGACGCTCCGCTCAGCACTGACAACCACACCGTTCCGGATCCCCCGACCGACATTGACGATAATGGGGGCCGGCAAGGCGGCGACGCCTCCTGCGCCGCCCCAAAAGCAGAGGCTGGCCGCGAGAACCGACAAGGTCCTTCAGGACAAGGGCGTGCCGCAAAAGCGGCGGCAGGCACCGCGCATTCCCGTCGCCCCGCAGGAAACCATTCGTGTCGCGACGCACGCTGCCCTGGCGCCAGCTCAACAGAAGGCCCCTCCGACAGTGGTGGCACAGCCCGCGATGGTGACTACAACGAAGGTTCCGGATGCGCCGCCGCCACCGCCACCGCTGCCGCAGGACGTCAGCCCCAAGCGTGTTGTTGCCGGGTCAGGCGCAGTATTCGCAGAACTGAAGAGCCGCATGTTCGCAACCACCAAGTCGCTCGACGATAGCGCGACGGAGACGTTTGGGACCGGGTCGGAACGAACCGGAGATGCGGCAAAACGCGCCTCGTTGGACGCGGGTCGCCAAGGCGTCAACCCGGCCAAGGCCGCCGCGCAGAGCCTGCAGTCCGAGCTGGCCCTGGCGATGGAGAGGCGTCGCAAACAGCTTGGCGAGAAACCGGCAAAGACCAGGATCGCCTCTGAAGGACCTGCGGCCATCCGGCCTCAACCCAACGCTGCAGCCAAGGCTGACACGCTGATCAAGCCGAGGCCTGTGGCACTCGGTCCGCAGTTGATCAGCAAGCAACAGAAGGCGAACGTTTTCGAGGAACTCCAGAAAGCACTGGCTGCGCGCATCCCGCAACGCGCCATGTAAAACTGGCTTGGCAGGCCGGAGGCATTGCCTCCGGCCTGCACAATCACATCACTTGGCCTGGCGCTCCAGCGCCTTGGCAAGCTGGGCCGGCGTGAGATAGCCGCCCAGCTGGCTGCCGTCGGCGGCAAAGATCGCCGGCGTGCCGCTCACGCCTACCTGCTGGCCCAGCGCGTACTGCATCGCCACCGGGCTGGTGCAGTTCTTCGGCTTCACTGCCTGGCCACTCTTGGCGGCGGTCAGCGCCGCGCGCTTGTCCACGGCGCACCACACCGAGATCATGTCCACGAAGTCCTGGCTGGCCGGGCCCATGCGCGGGAACGCCAGGTATTCCACCGTGATGCCCTGGCGGTTGAGCTCGGGAAGGTCCTGGTGCAGCTTGCGGCAGTAGCCGCATTCGATATCGGTGAACACCGTGATGGTGTGCTTCGGGTTGGGCGCGGCAAACACGATGCGCTCGCTGCGCGGCACCTTGTCCAGCAGGGCCTTGCGGTAGGAAAGCAAGCCGGCGCTGCTGGCCGGGGTGCGGTTCTGGATGTCGTACGGCTGCGACTGCATCAGGTAGCGGCCATCATCGGACACATACAGCACCTGCCCGGACACCAGCACCTCGCGGAAACCCGGGAACGGTGCGGCGCCGACGTAATCGGGCTTGAACTTCGGGTCGAGGCTGATCAGCGCGGTGCGCACCGCCTGATCGGCAGTGGCATTGGACGCGGGGGCCGCGTTGGCACCCGGCTTGGCCGCCGGGGACGCGACCGGGGCGGCCGGCTGGGCGCAGGCAGTCAGGCTGAGCGCACCGAACAGGGCGACGGTAAGGACACGAAGCATCAGGTGTTCCACGGTGAGGGATAGCGCGATTCTCGCACAGCCACCGTGGCGAAGCCTGCACGCCCGCGGCGGGGTGAGCGAATGTTGAAAGCCGCCGTACACGCACGTGAGGAAGATGGTTGCCCCGAAGGGACTTCATTCCGACATGCGTATTTCCCCCGCGCTCCTCTGGCTCAAGGCCCACCTCACGGGTAGCGTGGCGGCACGGGTGAAACTGAGCATGCGCTCGCCCAGCGACGGGCTTCGCTTCAGCACGGCGGTGGTGGCGCTGCACAACCGTGAGACCCGCCTGACCAGCCAGTGGCGGCGGGGCGACCTCACCCTTGACCAGCTGATGGAGCGCAGCCGCCGCTTGACCGACCTGCGCCAGGCGCTGATCCATGTCAGCTCGCCCACAGCGTTCGCCCGTAGCCATGACAATCTGCTGGACCACGTCCGGGATCCGCATCCCCCGGCCGGCACGCGGGCGCTTGCGGGCTCGCTGGAGTCGCTGCTGTCGCCGGACCAGTGCCGCGAACGCGTCGTTTCGGTGCTGGCCGATGCGGTGTGGAGCGGCAGGCTGAACTCCCTCCACACGTTGCGCGCCGAAGTCCTTGCTGCGGCCAGGATCAGCGCCAGGGGCGAATCGCCCCCAACGCTGAGCGACGCCGTCGCCAACGTGTTCGATGCACTGCAGGCGCGTGCACCCTTGGGAGCTTGCCTGAGCGTGGAATGGGGCGTGGTGCGACACCTCAGGACAGAGATGCTCACCAACCGTGAGGGTCCAGACGGTCCCGTGGGAACCAACTGCCTGCCACTCCCGGCAGCCCTCCGCGATGCAGAGCGCTCCGGATCACTTCCCACGCGCCTATCACCGCTGACGCTGGATGGACCGCCCAAGCCGCGCCGGGCGACAAGCCTGAAACCACAATGGCGGCCCGGCGCATCCAGCTGCTGACGCCTGCACCCTATCCGCGTGGATGATGCCGGGCATGCAGTTTCTGCAGGTGCTCGCGCGCTACCAGCGTGTAGATCTGGGTGGTGGACAGCGAGCTGTGGCCGAGCAGCATCTGCAGCGCGCGCAGGTCGGCGCCACGGTTCAACAGGTGGGTGGCGAAGCTGTGGCGCAGCCCGTGCGGACTGATCCGGACCGGGTCGATGCCGGCCAGCACCGCGTACTTCTTCACCAGCACCCAGAACTGCTGGCGGCTCAGCCCGTGCAGTGAGGGCTCGAGAAACAGCGGCACCGCGCCATCGCGTGCGGCCGGCACGGCACGCTTGCCGGCCAGCTGCGGGCGCGCTTCGGCCAGGTAGCGTTCCAGCCAGTGCTGCGACTCCTCGCCCAGCGGCACCAGCCGCTCCTTGCTGCCCTTGCCGGTGACCCGCAACACGCCCTGGCGCAGGTTGACCGCATTGGCCGGCAGGTCGACCAGCTCGCTCACGCGCAGCCCGGCGGCATACATGAGCTCCAGCATGGCGCGGTCACGCAGCCCCAGCGGCTGCTCCACATCGGGCGCGGCCAGCAGTGCGTCGATCTGGCTCTCGGCCAACGCCTTGGGCAGCAGGCGCGGCAGACGCGGCGGATCGAGCAGCGCGCTGGGGTCTTCGGTGCGCTGGCCACGGCGCAGCGCGTCGGCGAAGAAGGCGCGCAGCGCCGACAGCAGCCGCGCGTTGCTGCGCTGCGACCAGCCATGCCGCGTGCGCCAGGCCAGGTAGTCGAACAAGCCGGCCCGGTCGATGCCGCCCAACCCGCCCGCCGCGCCATTGCGCCAGCGCGCCAGCCCTTCCAGGTCGCGCCGGTAGCTGTCCAGGCTGGCCCGGGCCAGGCCCTGTTCGGCCCAGATGGCGTCCAGGAAGCGCTGGATCAGCACATTGTCGCCATCGCGCAGTTCGGGCAGGTGCTGCACCAGTTGGCGACGCGCGGCGGGGGTGGGCGTTTCGGACATGCACACAGGATACGGAGCCGGGGCGGCGGCGGCCATCCAACGCGCGCCGGCGCAGGTATGCTCGGCGCATGAGCACGCCCACTGCCGCCGTTACCGACACCGCCCGCCCCGCCACGCTGCTGCTGTGGCGCCTGCTGGCACTGGTGTACGACTTCTTTCCTGCCCTCGCCCTGTGGATGCTGGTCGGCGCGCTGTTCACCGCCGGCTACGCGGCTGGCCACGCCTCGCGCGAGAACATCCACCCGTTCAGTGCCCTGCAGTGGGTGCTGTGGGGGTGCTGCTGGGGAGTGACCGGGCTGTATGCCGTCGAAAGCTGGCGGCGCGGCGGCCAGACACTGGGCATGCGGCCGTGGCGGTTGCAGGTGGTGGGTGCCGATGGCACCGCGCCCACCCGGCGCCAGCTGTGGTTGCGTTACGCAGTGGGCACGCTGTCCATCCTGCTCGGCGGCCTGGGCCTGTGGTGGGCATTGATCGACCGCCAACGCCTGACGTGGCATGACCGGGCGTCCAACACCCGTACCCGACGGTTGCCGAAGCCGGCGGGTTGACCCGGTTCCCGGGTCAGCCCGATTTGCGCCGGAACAACATGCCCGACACCACCAGCATCACGATCGGTGGCAACGCGTACGCGATGCGGTAGTCGAACTTCAGCGCGCCAGCCATGCGCCCGAAGAACAGCTGCAGCAACCAGAAGCCCAGCGCGAACAGGATGCCCAGGAACAGCCGCTTGCCCATGCCGCCACTGCGCAGCGAACCGAACGCGAACGGCACCGCCGCCAGGCACAGCGCCAGCACGTTGACCGGGTAGAACCAACGGCTCCAGTAGATGTCTTCGTAATCGCGGGCGTCCAGGCCATTGCGCTTGCGGTATTCGATGCTGGTGCGCAGTTCGCGCGCGGCCAGGTTGCGCGGTTTGGACATGCCGGTGGCCAGGGCGGCCGCGTCCAGCCGTGAATCCCACTTTTCCGATTCGGCCGTCGTGCGCGTTGCCGAGCGCTCACCGAAGGTATCCCGGCGCACCTTGCGCAGTGTCCAGCCGTCTGCACCGTGCTCGACCGTGCTCGCATGGGTCAGCGAGGCCACATGCCCGTCTTCGGCGATCTGGTACAGCCGCACGTCATTGAGGACCAACCGCGTACCGCCGCCTGGCAGCAACTGCTCGTCGCCACTGGTCGCACTGAGGAACGTGTCGCCCTCGCGCACCCAGATGCCCGAGTAGCGTGACGAGGCCAGGCTCTGACCCGACTTGGCACTGGCCCGGATGTTGTCCGACCGGTCCTGCGCCCACGGCGCCAGGGTCTCACCGTTGATCACCATCACCGCGGTCATCAGCGACAGCGCGATGGCCACCGAGGCGCTGAGCCGCTTGCGCGACAAGCCCAGCGCGCGCAGCGCGGTCAGCTCCGAGGTCGCCGCCAGCTGGCCCAGGCCCATCAGAGAGCCGATCACCGCCGCCGTCGGGAAGAACGTGTAGGCACGGCGCGGCACGGTGTAGAGCACCGAGGCCGCCGCATGGCCCAACGTGTAGGAACCCTTGCCGACGTCCTTGAACTCGCCGGAGAACGCCATGACCACGTCCAGGCCAACCAGCACGGCCCAGGTGAGCAGGACGGTGCCGAACACCGCCCGGCCCAGGTACAGATCAAACCGCATCGGGTGAAGCTTCATGCGGTCCTCCGCGGGCGCGACAGCTTGCCGTCACGCAGGTACATCCAGATGGCCAGCGCCAGCAACGGCAGGCTCAACCACCACAATCCCAGCGTCCCCGACACCTTGCCGTCGGCGATCCAGCGGGTACCAATGAACATCAGGTTCATGCCGACCATGTACGCCAGGAACGCGAACATCATCCGCCCGTAGCGCTGCTGGCGCGGCGAACTTCGGGCCAGCGGGAGGGTCATCAACGCGAACGCCAGCGCGATCAGCGGCGGCGTGATGCGCGAATGCAGCTGCGCCTGCGCCTCTGGCCGCGCGTCGCCGAACAGCTGGGTCGTCGGCATCAGCTCCGGATCGTTGGTGTCGCGGGTATCTGCGCCGTCGGGCAGCGCCACGTCGTTGCGGGCGAAGGTCATCAGCCGGTAGTCCAGCGCGCCGTTCAGCGGGCCTTCGATCTGGTGGCCGTCCTGCAGCTGCAGGTAGCGCTGGCGGTCGCCCTCGAAGAACATCTTGCCGCTGTCGGCCGACACCACTTCGACCCGGTCGCCGCGGACGCGCTGCAGGAAGACCCGGCCCAGCCCGCTGCCGTCGGCCGATATCGAGGACAGGTAGACCACCCCGCCATTGGGCAGCGCGGTGAACTTGCCCGACTCCAGCCCCGCCATGACCAGGCTGCGGTTGGCCTCCAGGATGAGCCGTTCACTGGTGCGGTCGGCCCAGGGGCCCAGCCACAGCGAGCACAGGGCGATCAGCCCCACCACCGGCAGCACCAGCATCAGCACCGGGCGCAGCAGGCGCTTGGGCCCGACCCCGATGGCGGTCAGCACCGCCATTTCCGAGTCCCGGTACAGCCGGGCGGTGGCCAGCAGCAGGCCCAGCATCAGCGCCAGCGGCAGGATCAGCGGCATGTAGACGATGAACTGCAGGCCCAGCTGGGAGAACAGCAGGCGGGCGGGCAGGCGGCCATCGGCGATGTTGCCGAGGATGTCCACCAGCACACCGCCGACACTCACCACCAGCAGGACAATGAGGGTGGCCAGGAAACTCTGGACGAAATCACGCAGGAGATAGCGATCGAGCTTCGACATGGGGTGGTGGTTTAAACTCTCGGATTCGTTCGCGGTGCTGCCCAGTCTACTGACGGGACGTAAACAGCTCGCGATTGTACGGATTTGCCAACGGAATCTGATCAATGGCCCTGGAATTCACCCTGAACCACGCAACCCCGGCCTCGGCCGAGGTCGACTGCATCATCGTCGGCGCCTACGCCGACCAGACCCTGAGCCCGGCGGCACAGGCCCTGGATGCCGCTTCGGGCGGCCGCCTGGGCGCCCTGGTCGCCCGCGGCGACGTCGGCGGCAAGACCGGCGCCACCACCCTGCTGCATGACGTTCCCGGCGTCGCCGCCCCGCGCGTGCTGGTGGTCGGGCTGGGCGAGCCGGCCAAGTTCGGCGTGCCGCAGTACCTCAAGGCCGTGGGCGATGCCAGCCGCGCACTGAAGAGCGGGATCAACCGCCACGCGCTGCTCACCCTGTCCGAGATCGAGGTCAAGGGCCGCGACGCTGCCTGGAACATCCGCCAGGCCGTGATCACCGCCGACCACGCCAGCTACCGCTACACCGCGACCCTGGGCACGAAGAAGCCCGAGGCCGCCGGCCTGCTCACTCTCGCCATCGCCGGCAGCGACGCCCAGGCCCTGACCCAGGGCCAGGCCATCGCGGCGGGCGTGCAGCATGCCCGCGAGCTGGGCAACCTGCCGCCGAACCTGTGCACCCCGGCCTACCTGGCCGAGTCCTCGGTGGCCTTCGCGCAGGCCCACGCCGGCGCCGAAGCGGAGATCCTGGACGAGACCCAGATGGAAGCGCTCGGCATGGGCTCGCTGCTGGCCGTGGCCCGCGGCTCGGCCAACCGCCCGCGCCTGGTGGTGCTGAAGTGGAACAACGGCGGCAACGCCAAGCCCTACGTGCTGGTCGGCAAGGGCATCACCTTCGACACCGGCGGCGTCAACCTGAAGACCCAGGGCGGCATCGAAGAGATGAAGTACGACATGTGCGGTGGCGCCAACGTCATCGGCACCTTCGTCGCGGCGGTCACCGCCAAGCTGCCGCTGAACCTGGTGGTGGTGGTGCCGGCGGTTGAAAACGCCATCGACGGCAATGCCTACCGCCCGTCCGACGTGATCACCTCGATGTCGGGCAAGACCATCGAAGTGGGCAACACCGACGCCGAAGGCCGCCTGATCCTGTGCGACGCCCTCACCTACGCGCAGCGCTTCGAGCCGGCCGCGCTGGTCGACGTGGCCACCCTGACCGGCGCCTGCCTGGTCGCCCTGGGCCACCAGACCGCCGGCCTGATGACCAAGCACGACGACCTGGCCAACGAACTGCTGGCCGCCGGCGAGCACGTGTTCGACCGCGCCTGGCGCCTGCCGCTGTGGGACGAATACCAGCCGATGCTGGATTCCAGCTTCGCCGACGTCTACAACATCGGCGGCCGCTGGGCCGGTGCGATTACCGCCGGCTGCTTCCTGTCGCGCTTCACCGAAGGCCAGCGCTGGGCGCACCTGGACATCGCCGGCGTGGCCAGCGACGAAGGCAAGCGTGGCATGGCCACCGGCCGCCCGGTCGGGCTGCTGAGCCAGTGGCTGCTGGACCAGGTCGACCGCGCCCATGTCACGGGCTGATTTCTACCTGATCGCCAAGCCGCGGTTCCTCACCGAGCCGCTGCGCCTGGTCTGCGAGCTGGCCCGCAAGGCCAACGACGCCGGGCTGTTCACCCTGGTGCTGGCGCGTGACCAGGCCCAGGCCGAGGAGCTGGACGAGCTGCTGTGGTCGTTCGACGCCGACGCCTATATCCCGCACCAGATCGCCGGTGAGGACATGGACGAGGAAGAGGCGCTGGTGCTCATTGCCGTGCCCGGCACCGAGGCCCCGGCCCGCCAGCTGGTGATCAACCTGCGCGACGACCCGTACCTGGCCAGCTGCGACCGCGTGCTGGAAGTGGTGCCGGCCGACCCGGAAGCGCGCGAACCGCTGCGCGAGCGCTGGCGCCAATACAAGGCGCTGGGCTTCGACCTGAACAAGTACGACATGTAACCCGCGCGGCGCCCATCCGGTCGCCGCCGCCCCCGGAGACCCTTGATGCGCCTGTTGATCGCCCTGATCTTTCCCTGGTTCGCCTTCTTCACCATCGGCCGCCCGATCGCAGGCATCCTCTGCCTGATCCTGCAGATCACGCTGATCGGCTGGCTGCCGGCCGCGATCTGGGCCGCCTACTCGGTCTCGCAGTTCCATACCGACCAGAAGATCCGCCGCGCCCTAGGGCGCTGAGCTTCCGGCACCCCACCTTCCGTATTCGATCCTGGTTCCCGCATGACCCAACTCGCCTCCAGCTACGACCCCAAGACCTTCGAAACGGAGCTGTATGACTCCTGGGAGAAGGCCGGGCACTTCAAGCCGTCCGGCAAGGGCGAGCCGTACACCATCCTGCTGCCGCCGCCGAACGTGACCGGCACGCTGCACATGGGCCATGCCTTCCAGCAGACCCTGATGGACGCGCTGGTGCGCTACCACCGCATGCGCGGCTACGACACGCTGTGGCAGGTGGGTACCGACCACGCCGGCATCGCCACCGAAATGGTGGTGTCGCGCAACCTGGCGCTGGCCGGCAACGGCGAGAGCCGCGATTCGCTGGGCCGCGACGGCTTCATCGAAAAGGTGTGGGAGTGGAAGGGGCAGTCGGGCGACATCATCGAGCGCCAGATGCGCCGCATGGGTACCTCGGCCGACTGGTCGCGCAGCACCTTCACCATGGACCCGCAGCCGTCCGAGGCGGTGCTCGAGGCGTTCCTGCGCTGGCATGAGCAGGGCCTGATCTATCGTGGCCAGCGCCTGGTCAACTGGGACCCGGTGCTGAAGACCGCCATTTCCGACCTGGAAGTGGAGAGCGTGGAAGAAGACGGCTTCATGTGGTCGATCAGCTACCCGCTGGCCGACGGCAGCGGCAGCCTCACCGTGGCCACGACCCGCCCGGAAACCATGCTGGGCGACACCGCGGTGATGGTGCACCCCGACGACGAGCGCTATGCGCACCTGATCGGCAAGAGGGTGAAGCTGCCGCTGACCGACCGCGAGATCCCGGTGATCGCCGACGATTACGTCGACCGCGAGTTCGGCACCGGCGTGGTCAAGGTCACCCCGGCGCACGACTTCAACGATTACCAGGTCGGCCTGCGCCACAACCTGCCGATGATCAACCTGTTCACCCCGGTGGCGGCGATCAACGACAACGCCCCGGAAAAGTACCGCGGGCTGGACCGCTACGAAGCCCGCAAGGTGATCCTGGCCGAGCTGGAAGAACTGGGCATCCTGGTCGAGACCAAGGCGCACAAGCTGCAGGTGCCGCGCGGCGACCGTACCCAGCAGGTGATCGAGCCGTACCTGACCGACCAGTGGTTCGTGAAGATGGACGTGCTGGCCAAGCGCGGCCTGGAGCTGGTCGAGAACGGTTCGATCCAGTTCGTTCCGGCCAACTGGATCAACACCTACCGCCACTGGATGGAGAACATCCAGGATTGGTGCATCAGCCGCCAGCTGTGGTGGGGTCACCGCATTCCGGCGTGGTTCGACGAAGCGGGCACCTGCTACGTCGGCCGCGACGAGGCCGACGCGCGCGCGCGCGCCAACCTGGGCGCCGATGTGGTGCTGCGCCAGGACAGCGACGTGCTGGAGACCTGGTTCTCCTCGCAGCTGTGGCCGTTCTCCACGCTGGGCTGGCCGAACGAGGCCGCCATGGCCGAGCGCGGCTTCGAGCGCTACCTGCCGTCGTCGGTGCTGATCACCGGCTTCGACATCATCTTCTTCTGGGTGGCCCGCATGATCATGGCCACCGACAGCTTCACCGGGAAGATTCCGTTCAAGGACGTCTACATCACCGGCCTGATCCGCGATGCGCAGGGCCAGAAGATGTCCAAGTCCAAGGGCAACGTGCTCGACCCGCTGGACATCATCGACGGCATCTCCATCGACGACCTGGTCGCCAAGCGCACCACCGGGCTGATGAAGCCCAAGGACGCGCCGAAGATCGAGAAGGCCACGCGCAAGGACTTCCCCGACGGCATCATCGCCCACGGTGCCGACGCGCTGCGCTTCACCATCGCCGCGCTGGCCACCCATGGCCGCGACATCAAGTTCGACATGAGCCGCGCCGAGGGCTACAAGAACTTCTGCAACAAGCTGTGGAACGCCAGCCGCTTCACCCTGATGAACACCGAGGGCGCGCAGTTCAACGGCGTGCCGCAGCCGCGTACCGATGCCGAGCGCTGGATCCTGGCGCGGCTGGCGGCGGTGTCGGCCGAGGCGCAGACGCACTACGCCAACTACCGGTTCGACCTGCTGGCGCAGGCGCTGTACGAATTCGCCTGGAATGAATTCTGCGACTGGTTCCTGGAACTGACCAAGCCGGCGCTCAACGGCGACAACGCCGCCGATGCGGCCAGTACCCGCCACACCCTGTTGTACGTGCTGGAGGCGCTGCTGCGCCTGCTGCACCCGCTCACCCCGTTCGTGACCGAGCAGCTGTGGCGCCAGGTGGCACCGCGCCTGGGGATCGCCGGCGACACCATTTCGCTGCGCGCCTACCCGACCGCCGAGGAATTCGCCGGCGATTACGTGCGCGCCGAAGCCGACGTGGAATGGTTGAAGTCGATGGTCAGCGCGCTGCGCCGCGTGCGCAGTGAACTGAACGTGCCGCCGGCCAAGCAGGTGGGCCTGCTGCTGCAGGGCGGCAGCGAAGACGACCGCAACCGCGTGGCGCGCTTCACCTCGTCGCTGTCGTTCCTGCTCAAGCTGGAGCGCATCGAGTGGCTGTCGGCCGATGCGGAAACCCCGCCGGCCGCGACGGCGATCGTGGGCGATCTCAAGCTGCTGGTGCCGCTGGAAGGCCTGGTTGATCTGGACGCCGAGCGTGCGCGCCTGGACAAGGAAATCGCGCGGGTGGAGGCGGAGAAGGAAAAGAGCGCCACCAAGCTGTCCAAGTTCACCGACAAGGTGCCGCCGGCCGTGATCGAACAGGAGCGCGTGCGCCTGGTCGAATGGACGGCCCAGCTGGACGGGTTGGTCGCGCAGCGCGGGAAGCTGTAACGCCGATTGTTGGTCGGCGTCCGGGCAGGCGACCAACAACGTTGGTCGCCGTAGCGCCGGGCTCTGCCCGGCCGCTCTTCGTCCTACAACGGCGGCATTGTCTGGATGTCGTCGTCGACCAGCTCGATCGCCATCACCAGCGCATCTTCGCGGCCATCACGTGCCGGGTAATAACGCGGCCGTCGGCCGATCTCGTTGAACCCCTCGCTGTGGTACAGCGCCACCGCCGGGGTGTTGGACGGGCGCACTTCCAGGAACACCCGCTGCGCGCCATGCTCGCGCGCCAACTGCACCAGCGCGCGGAACAGCATGCGGCCCATACCGCGGGTCTGGCAGCCCGGGTCCACGCAGACATTCAGCACATGCGCCTCGTCGGCGGCGATGCTCAACACCCCGTAACCCACCAGCACGCCATCGTCTTCCAGCGCCAGCGCCGGGTACCCCGCACGCAGGCAATCCACGAAGATGCCGCGCGTCCACGGGAACGGATAGCCGCGCAGCTCGATCTCCATCACCGCGTCCAGGTCGCCCTCGCGCAGCGCGCGCAGCGACAACGGGCGCGGCGAGCTGACCGCGCTCACGCCTGGCCCCGCTTGCGCAGTGCCCTCAGCTGCGGCCACAGGGCGCGCTTGGCGGCCGGATCGGCACGCAGCGCATCCAGATTCCAGCTGGCCATCAGCGCCTGTGTCTCGGCGGCGGCCGGGTTGCAGCCAGACGCCCGCAACAGGGCAATCTGCAGCCTATCCGGCATGCGCACCGCCGCGCGGCGGGTGCCGGAGCGGGCGGATGCAGGTGCGGCGGGATCTTCTGCCACCGGAGCGTTGCGACGTGGCGGCGCGGCGGTGCCCGACGGCGGCGCGACGGTGCCCGACGGTCGTAGCGCCGGGCTCTGCCCGGGTAGAGCCGGGCTCTGCCCGGGTAGAGCCGGGCTCTGCCCGGCTGAACCGGCGTCAGCTCCCCGGGCGTCGGCATCCAGCCGGGCAGGGCCCGGCTCTACCGGGATCGCGCGCAACTCGACCACCGGTTCCGGCGCCGCTTCCACATTGCCGTCCACGAACACCGTGTACCCCATCGCCTGCAGCCAGGACTGCTGCGCAGCGGACCACAGCGGCGGGTCGGCCGGCGTGCTCACGCGCCAGGCTCGGCCGTCTTGCGGGTGCGCTGCCACAGCCAGTAGCCGGGGCCCGACAGCGCATAGACGATGCCCACCGCGAACAGCACGCGCGGCAGGTCGATGACCATGATCGCAATCGCGATCGGTACCAGGGCCAGCGCGAGGAACGGCACGCGGTCTGCGCGCGGGCCCTTCTCACCGCTGCCCTTGAAGCTCCAGAAGCGGATCCGGCTGACCATCAGCAGCGCCGCCACCAGGGTCACGCCCAGCGCCACGTAGCGCAGCTGGTTGCCGTCCCAGCCCAGGTTGCCGTCGGCGAAGGCCCAGACGAAGGACATCATCAGGCCGGCGGCGGCCGGGCTGGCCAGGCCGATGAACCAGCGCTTGTCGACCACGCTGACCTGGGTATTGAAGCGCGCCAGGCGCAGCGCGGCACACGCGGCATACAGGAAGGCGACGGCCCAGCCGACGCGGCCCATCACCGGGTCGTCGAACTTCAGCCAGGACAGCGACCAGTGGTACATCACCAGCGCCGGGGCCATGCCGAAGCTGACCAGGTCGGCCAGCGAGTCGTACTGCACGCCGAATTCGCTGCTGGTGCCGGTCAGGCGCGCCACCCGGCCGTCCAGCCCGTCCATGACCGCGGCCACGAACACCGCAATGGCGGCATTGACGAAGTCGCCGTTGGCCGCCGCGATGATCGCGTAGAACCCGGCGAACAGGCCGGCGGTGGTGAACAGGTTGGGCAGCAGGTAAATGCTGCGCGAGCGCGGTGGGGGTTTCATCTGATCCATGCCGGCCAGTTTAGTGGCTGCGGCCCCCTTTTGGGGGGAGGCTTGCCAGCGCGGGGCGGGAATGCTGCAATCGCGCTCCAGTCCCCCGTTGCCCGGAGTTGCCATGCGTGCCCTGCCCCTCGTGTGCTGCCTGCTGCTGCTCGCCAGCGCTTCGGCCAGCGCCGGTACCGTCTACAAGTGGAAGGACGCCAACGGCGTGACCCAGTATTCGGAGAAGCCGCCCACCGGCCAGAAGGCCGAAGAGCGCCAGATCCAGAGCCGTGACCCGGCCAACCGGCCCGCGGCCGCCGCCGCGCCGGCCGAATCGGCCGACTGCACCACCGCCCGCAACAACCTGACCCTGCTCAACGGCAAGGGCGCCGTGCTGCAGGACACCAACGGCGACGGCAAGCCCGACACCCCGCTGGACGACACCCAGCGCCAGAGCCAGAAGGGCCTGGCCGAGGCGGGCATCAAGGCGTATTGCAAGCCGGCGGCCTGAGTGCCCTGACGGGCACACGACCAACGGTCGTGTGCTACCGGAGGTAGGATCGGTAGGTATCGACCGTTGGTCGATACGGCCGCCAAGCCCGGAATGGGCACGTTGGCGGCGAGGCTGGCAGAATATCTGCCTCTGCCGTTCAGCGAAGCCGACGATGCGCCTCTCCCAGTTCCACCTGCATACCACCAAGGAAACCCCCAGCGACGCGGAGCTCACCAGCCACCGCCTGATGCTGCGCGCGGGCATGATCCGCAAGCTGGCCTCGGGGCTGTACATCTGGTCGCCGCTGGGCCTGCGGGTGCTGCGCAAGGTCGAGCGCATCGTGCGCGAGGAAATGGAGCGCGCCGGTGCGGTGGAGTTCCAGGTGCCGACCATCCAGCCCAAGGAACTGTGGGAAATCACCGGGCGCTGGGAGAAGTTCGGCCCGCAGCTGCTCAAGATCAAGGACCGCAAGGAGCAGGTGTTCTGCTACAGCCCGACCGCCGAAGAAGCCGCGGCTGATTTCGCGCGCCAGGAGCTGTCCAGCTACAAGCAGCTGCCGGTCAACTTCTTCCAGATCCAGACCAAGTTCCGCGATGAGATCCGCCCGCGCTTCGGCGTGATGCGCGCGCGCGAGTTCCTGATGAAGGATGCCTATTCCTTCCATCTGGACGAAGCCTGCCTGGTCCGCGAATACGAGAACATGAAGGCGGCCTACGCCCGCGTGTTCACTCGCCTGGGCCTGGACTTCCGCATGGTGCAGGCCGATTCCGGCGCCATCGGCGGCGACGCGTCGCAGGAATTCCACGTGATCGCCGACTCCGGCGAAGACGCGCTGGTGTTCTCCACCGGTTCGGACTACGCGGCCAACATGGAGGCGGCCGTGGCCGCCGCCCCGGGCCCGCGCCCCGCCGCCAGCGAAGCGCTGCGCAAGGTGGACACGCCCACCCAGAAGACCTGCGAAGCGGTTGCCGCACTGCTGGGCCTGGGCCTGGAGCGCACCGTGAAGTCGATTGCGGTCATGACCGAGGCCGGCTTCGTGCTGGCGCTGGTGCGGGGCGACCACGACGTCAACGAGATCAAGCTGGGCAAGGTGCAGGGCCTGCAGGGCTACCGCATGGCCAGCGAAGCCGAGATCGCCGCCCACCTGGGCAGCGAACCGGGCTTCCTGGGTCCGCTCAATCCGGCGCAGCCGATCCGCATCGTCGCCGATCGCGACGTCGCAGCCATGGCCGATTTCGTCGTCGGCGCCAACGAAGCCGGTTTCCATATTGCCGGCGTCAACTGGGGCCGTGACCTGGCCGAGCCGGAAGTGGCCGATATCCGCAACGCGAAGGAAGGCGACCGCGCCGCCGACGGTGGCGAGCTGAAGGTCGCGCGCGGCATCGAAGTGGGCCACGTGTTCCAGTTGGGCCGCGTGTATGCGCAGGCAATGAATGCCACCGTGCTGGATGAAAACGGCAAGGCCGCCGTGATGGCGATGGGCTGCTATGGCATCGGCATTTCGCGCATCGTCGCCGCGGCGATCGAACAGAACCACGACGACGCCGGCATTATCTGGCCCGACGCGATGGCGCCGTGGCAGGTGGTGGTGTGCGTGATCAACCCGAAGAAGGACGAAAGCGTCAACGCCGCCGCCGCCGAACTGCTGGCCCAGCTGCAGGCTGCCGGGCTGGACGCCGCGCTGGATGATCGC
This sequence comes from Stenotrophomonas sp., assembly GCF_050737075.1. GTDB lineage: Bacteria > Pseudomonadota > Gammaproteobacteria > Xanthomonadales > Xanthomonadaceae > Stenotrophomonas. Next base: position 6,914 of record NZ_JBOHXV010000030.1, on the reverse strand, counting down.
GGCCTGCGTCCGGGCGCGATGTTCGCCGACATGGAGCTGATCGGCGTACCGCACCGGGTGGTGGTCTCCGAACGCGGCGTGGCCGCGGGCACCTACGAGTACCGCTCGCGCCGGGCGAGCGAAGCGGAGAATCTGGACCGCGACGCCCTCATGGCAATGCTGACCAAGTGATGACAGAGCCGGGTGAAATATCCCGGCTTTTTATTATCCCGTTTTCATTGATTTTTTCTGCTTGCTGTGCAGGCTTCAAATGAGAATGTATGCTGTTGGTGACGCCAAGGACTGGCTGACCCCCGTCCTTCATTTGATTCCGGAGCAGTTGATGAGTATTGACCTGAGCGGGTTGTCCGCCAAAGAGCTGGGCGCCCTGATCAAGAACGCCAAGAAACAGCAGACCATCGTCGCCAAGCGCCCCGCTGTGACCAAGGTGCGCGCGCAGTTGACCAAGCTGGCCAAGGCCCACGGTTACAGCGTCGAGGAAGTGTTCGGTATTGCCGCCCCCGCCCGCAGCCGCGCCAGCAAGGCCGCGCCGGCCAAGAAGGCCGTACGCAAGCTCGGCAAGGTGGCCCCGAAGTACCGCAACCCGGCGAATCCGAAGGAAACCTGGACCGGCCGTGGCAAGCAGCCGCGCTGGCTTGCCGCGCACACCGGCAAGGGCAAGAAGGTGGAAGATTTCCTGATCAAGAAGTAAGCGAGGCGCGATTCGCGCTCGTTTCCAAACGCCGGCCAGGATGCCGGCGTTTTTTTTGTTTCAGAAACTCTCAGAAACTCACAGATTCTTTCGTGCCGGTACCAGCAGGTTGCCGAACAATAATCCCGCCACCAGCGCCATTACTACGTTGAGAACCGTCATCAGCACGGTCTGGCCGGCGCTCATGTCCTGCTGCTGCACCAGGGTGAGCACCCCGCGCAGGCTGGTGCTGCCGGGCACCAGCATGATGATGCCGGGCAGGCGGATGATCGCGCCCGGGCGCTGCACGATGCGGCCGAACAGATTGCCGGCGGCGGTCATCACCATCGCCGACATGAAAATACCGGCCGGCAGCCCCCAGGCCTGCCCGGCGAACTTGGAAATGGCATAGCCGGCCACCGAGGCCGCCATCACCCACGGGTAATCGCGGCGGTTGGCCTTGAACAGCATCGCGAACGCGAACGACGCCAGCAGCAGCGCACTCCATTCCACCCAGTCGGCCTGCGGCCGCGAGGCGCGCACCAACGGGTCCAAGCCGATGATTCCCGACAGCGTCACCGCGATCACTGCGCCCACGGTGAGTTTCAGAATGGTGGTGATCGCGCCGGCGAAACGGGCCGTGCCCGATACCCAATGCTGGCTGGCCAGTTCGTTGACCGCATTGGTCAGCGACATACCCGGCAGCATCACCACCAGCGAGGCGATGATCACCGTGTTGAGGTTGAGCGGCCCGATGAACGAGGCGACCAGCGCCGCCACCGTGCCGGCCAGCAGGGCCGCAAGTGCCTCGCTGGCCTCGCGGCTGGCCGGGCGGCGGTCGGTCAGCAGGGTCATCAGCCCGATCAGCAGCCCGATCACCCCGGCCGTGGCGATATCCAGCCACGGCAGCTTCCACAGACCGGCCACGCCGGCGGCACCGAGGCTGTAGGACAGGATCATGCGGATCTTGCCGCGCCGGCCCGGATCCTTGTCCAGCTGGCGCAGGGCGGTGTGGCCCTGGGCGATGCTCATGGTGCCGTTGGCGACCGCATCGGTGATCTGGTCGGCAATGCTGAGTTTATGCAGGTCGTTCTCGCCCGGTGCGAGGCGGATCACGCGGGTGATGTCGGACGAGCCGATCGCCTTGGTCGGGTCGCTGAAACTCAGGATCAGCCCGGTCGGGTTGGACCACGGCTCGCAGTCCAGGTCCAGCCGCTGCGCCAACGCGACCACCGCCGCTTCCAGGCGCTGGGCGGTGGTGCCGTAGCTGTGCAGGCGCCCGGCGATCTCACAGACGAATGCCACACGCTGTGCGTAGGTGGCTGGGGGGGTGGCAATGGCGGGAGCGTCGGCAGACATGCGACGTAGTATTACCCGAAGCCTGCCCGGGCTGAACAACGATGTCGCACCGTGCACACACTTGGCCTCCACGCAGACAGGTTATGCTGCGCGCAGGACGCCCCATGACGCCAAATCAAGCCCCCCAACTCGAACAGGATCCACAGGACCCCGGCGTAATCCGGTTGTCCGGACAGTGGACGTTGCGTACCGCGCTCGACGCGGCCGAAGTGCTGCGCGCGGCACCCGACAAGGTGACCGGGATCGATGCCAGCGGCATCACCCAGCTCGATTCGGCCGGCGTGCTGCAGGTCCTGCGCGTGGCCCACCGTGCCGACCTGGCCGAGGACGCGCTGACCTTCCGCGAGGAACACCGCGCGCTGGTCTGCACCATCGAGGAGGTCGCCGACGACCGCCCCAAGCCCAAGCGCGACTTCGGTGTACTGGCCGCGCTGGAGCGGCTGGGCGTCAGCGTGCATGCCACCGGCCACAACATCGTGGCGCTGGCCAGCTTCCTCGGCGAAAACCTGGTCAAGGGCGGCCGCCTGCTGCGCGAACCGCGCCGGTTCCGTCTCACCGCCACCGTGCACCACATGGAGCAGGTGGGCCTGGACGCGGTGCCGTTGGTGGCGCTGCTGTCGTACCTGGTGGGCGCCGTGATCGCCTTCCTAGGCTCCACGATCCTGCGCGACTTCGGCGCGGAGATCTACGTGGTCGAACTGGTCAGCATCGCCTTCCTGCGCGAATTCGCGGTGCTGCTCACCGCCATCGTGCTGGCTGGCCGCACCGCCAGCGCGTTCACTGCGCAGATCGGCTCCATGAAGGCCCGCGAGGAGATCGACGCGATCCGGACGCTGGGCCTGGACCCCGTCGACCTGCTGGTGCTGCCGCGCATCATCGCCCTGCTCATCACCCTGCCGCTGCTGACCTTCGTGGCGATGATCGCCGGCCTGGCCGGCGGCGTCACCGTGGGCGCGTTCGACCTGGATATTCCGCCGCAGATGTACCTGGCGCGCCTGCACGACACCATTGAAGTGCGGCACATGCTGGTGGGCCTGTCCAAGGCGCCCATCTTCGCGGCGGTGATCGGCCTGATCGGCTGCCTGGAAGGCTTGAAGGTCGAAGGCACCGCGCAGTCGGTGGGCGAACGCACCACCTCCAGCGTGGTGCAGACCATCTCGCTGGTCATCATCATCGACGCGTTCGCCGCGTTGTGGTTCATGCACATGGATTGGTGATGAGCACAGCCACCGCGACCGACGAAGACACCCTCACCACGCTGGCCGACGACGCCGGCCTGGCGATCCGCGTGCGCGGGCTGACCAACCGCTTCGGCAGCCAGACCGTGCACGACAACCTCGACCTGGACGTGCGCCGCGGCGAGATCCTCGGCGTGGTCGGCGGCTCGGGTACCGGCAAGTCCGTGCTGATGCGCAGCATCCTGGGCCTGCGCACGCCCGATGCCGGGCAGATCGAGGTACTGGGCGTGGATGCGCGGTCGGAGAATCGCGCCGACCGCCTGCATATCGAACGCAATACCGGCGTGCTGTTCCAGGACGGCGCGCTGTTCTCGTCCATGACCGTCGGCGAAAACGTGCAGGTGCCGCTGAAGGAGCACCACGGCGAGCTGCCCGAGCGCTGGCACTACGAGCTGGCGTTGCTGAAGGTGAAGCTGGCGGGGCTGCCGGCCGACGCGATCAACAAGCTGCCCTCGCAGCTGTCCGGCGGCATGCGCAAGCGCGCCGGCCTGGCCCGTGCGCTCGCGCTGGACCCGCCGCTGCTGTTCCTGGACGAACCCACCGCCGGGTTGGACCCGATCGGTGCGGCCGCCTTCGACCGCCTGATCAAGACCCTGCAGGAAGCGCTGGGCCTGACCGTGCTGTTGATCACCCACGACCTGGACACGCTGTACGCGATCTGCGACCGGGTGGCCGTGCTGGCCGACCACAAGGTGATCGCCAACGCGCCGCTGCATGAGATCGAACAACTGGAGCATCCGTGGATCCAGGAATATTTCCACGGACCGCGCGCACGTGCCGCGCGCGCCGCAAAGCCTGAGAGCGAGTAAGCCATGGAAACCAAAGCCAATTACGTATTGATCGGCGCGTTCACCCTGATCGTGGGGCTGGCCCTGCTGGCCTTCGGTCTGTGGGCGGCCAAGTACTCCTCCGACCGCACCTGGACCGAATACCGGGTGGTGTTCCGCGAGGCGGTCACCGGCCTGTCGGTCGGCAGCCCGGTGCAGTACAACGGCATCGCGGTCGGCTCCATCACCGAGCTCAACCTGGTGCCGGACGACCCGCGCCAGGTGGTCGCGCGCATCCGCCTGAATTCCAATACCCCGGTCAAGACCGACACCCGCGCCAAGCTGGCCATCACCAGCCTCACCGGCCCGTCGATCATCCAGCTCAGCGGCGGCACCCCGCAGGCGCAAGCGCTGACCGCCGTGAACCGGGATCCGGCACCGATCATTCCCACCACACCCTCGGCGCTGCAGAACATCACCGACGTGGCCAACCGCATCGTCGAGCGCATGGACCAGGTGCTGAGCGACCGCAACGTGGCCAGCATCAACGCCACCCTGGCCAACCTGGAAACCATCAGCGGCGGCCTGGCCGACCGCGACCAGGGCACCCAAGCGCTGCTGCTCAGCGCGCGCGACGCCGCGCGCAGCCTGGACGTGACCCTCAAGACCACCAACGGCACCATCGAGCGGCTGGACAAGAACCTGGTGCAGCAGCTGCCGCCCATTCTGGACAAGCTGGAAACCACGCTCACCAAGCTCGATTCGGCGGCCGGCAATGCCGATTCGATCCTTGGTGAGAACCGCGCGGCCATCAACAGCTTCGCCAATGATGGCCTGGCCCAGCTGGGCCCGACGCTGACCGAGCTGCGCGGGCTGATCCGCGACCTGCGCCGGGTCAGCGACAAACTGGACAACAACCCGGCCCGCTACCTGCTGGGCCGTGACGCGCCGAAGGAGTTCGAACCCAAATGAGCCACATTCCTCTCCTGCCCGCTGCCCTGCCCCGCCTGCTGCTGCCGGCCGCCCTGATGGTCGCCCTGGGCGCGTGTTCGCTGCTGGGCAGCAACGAGCGCAGCGCGGTCACCATCTATTCGCCGGTGGTGCGCATCCAGCCGGACCAAAGCTGGCCGAAGGTGGACTGGCAGCTGGTGCTGGTCAAACCGACCGCCGCACGCGTGGTGGACAGCCCGCGCATCAACGTGCGCCCGAATCCGGGTGAGCTGGAGGTTTACAAGGGCGTGAGCTGGGCGCAGCCGGCCACCGACATGGTGGACGATGCGCTGGTGCGCGCGTTCGAGGATTCCGGCCGCATCGCCGGCGTGGCCCGTGCCACCACCGGCATCCGCGCGGACTACAAGCTGGCGCTGGATGTGCGCCGCTTCGAATCCGACTACCGCGGCCAGGCAACTCCGACGGCGGCGATCGAAATCAACGCCAAGCTGATCCACGTGGTCGACCAGCGCGTGGTGGCCGACCGCACCTTCCGCCAGGAACAGCCGGTGGGCAGTACCGCCACGGGCGACGTGGCCCAGGCATTCGAGAAGGGCCTGCAGGCGATCACCACCGAGCTGGTGGGCTGGACGCTGACAACCGGCCAGGCGGATTACGGGCAGGCCAAGGTCACGCCGACGCGGTTGCGTTGATGGACGAGCCACGCATGGCGTGGCTCTACGGAAAATGTCGGGTGCACGTAGTGCCACGCCATGCGTGGCAACCGCGCAAAGCGCGGCACAACCGCCCGAAGCCGTTCACCGCCAGCCACCCATTGCCGACCGACGTTTAACCCAAACCGAAGCCGCCCGTCAGATATCCGCGGCCTTCAAGCACCATTGATCCAACGGAACGTCAGGTTGATACGCTCCCCCAACGGCCGCGCGCTTTTCGGCAAAGCGTGCTGGTAGAAGGTCTGGGTGCGCCCGCCCATCACCAGCAGATCGCCGTGGCCCAGGGTGACTTCCGCCTTGCGCGCATGGTCGTCGCGCCGACGCAGCAGGAACCGCCGCGCCTCACCGAGGCTCAATGATGCAATCACCGGCGCTGGTCCAAGCTCCGGCTCGTTGTCGCTGTGCCAGCCCATGCCATCGTCGTTGTCGCGGTAGCAGTTGAGCAGCACGCTGTTGAAGGCCTGCCCGCAGAACACGGCCAGCGCATCACGCAGGGGCAGCAGCGCCGGGTGCCAGGCATGCGGCACGAAGTCTGTGCCCGAATAACGGTAACGCGCCGCCGGATCGCCCATCCAGCAACTCAACCGGGGCGAATCCACCTGCCTGCCGAACATCTGGATCTTATGCACTTCCCACGGCACCTCGCCGCGCAACTGGCGCTGCAACGCATCTGCAGCTGGAGCGGCCAGCCAATGGCGGTGCCAGTGCACCGAGGCGTCGGGAAGATGAAGGTCCATGGCGGAACGCTAGCACGCCGTCAGATGTTCATGCCGCTACCGGACGTGGAGAGTGCAATGGCGGCGGTGCTCTTCCGCGTCCTGCGGCCGCACCACTTGTGCATCCATGCACGTCGTCGATAGGGATGCGACCCTACCGGGCTCCGACCGGTAGGGTCGGTTACCTAACGACCGCCCGTAGCAGGACCGCGCCCGGTAACGCATGACCATCATCGACGCCGCGCAAATCGCGAGCGGAACAGCGCAGTCGATGTCATAAGCGCCATCAACGATTGCGTCGTGACCGCCTCAAAATGGCAGACAGCCCGCCAAACTGCTAACCACATCGCATTCTGCAGAGCCGATGCCCACCAACGGTTTCCAACCGCTGGCGGGCAAATCGCGTCATCACTATTGATGCCGTCAAGGCAACTTTATGCATCAACAGATACAACCAACTTCCGCTACCGTCTCAGCGTCCACATGGTGATGCCACGGAG
>NZ_JBOHXV010000029.1:0-46615 GCF_050737075.1 Stenotrophomonas sp. | reverse complement strand
TCCGTGGGCCGGCCAACGGCCGGCGCTACCGTCATCCCCCGCCAAGCGCGTGCACGATCTCGATTACGTCGCCGTCCTGAAGCACATGGCTGCCATGCAGGCTGCGGGTGACGATCTCACCATTGACCTCCACCGCCACCCGGCGCTGGGTCAGATCTTCGGCCTGCAGCAGGTCCAGGACGGTGGCACTTTGCGGAAGCTGGCGGGGATCGCCGTTGAGCTGGATGTTCATGACGGAATTGTCCCTCAAAGTCGTCGGTTCTGCGTACCCTTGCGCCCCTGCCACCCCCTGTTCCGGCCTGTCCAGGCTGCGCGCTGCCCGCCTTCCGGGCGGTTCATGCCGCAGCGCAGCGTGATGTCGCCGGGGCGCAGTGGAACCATGGCACCGTGCGCCGGCGTACGTCGGCCGTTTTCAACTTGAAAGGAGTCTTACATGCTGCTCAGCAAGCGTCCCCTGCGTTCCCTGATGGCCGTCGCCATCGCCTTGGCCGCCGCGCCGGCAATGGCGCAGTCGCCCTATTCGAAGACCATCTTCATCGGCGACAGCCTGACCGACCAGGGGTACTTCCGCCCGCTGCTGCCGGCATCGGCACGCCCGGTCACCGGCCAGTTCACCACCAACCCGGGTTGGGTCTGGGCGCAGTATGTGGCCGACTATTACGGCACCAACGCCACTGCCCACGGCAACGGCCAGGGCGGTGACAACTATGCCATCGGCGGCGCCCGCGTCGGCGTGGACACCACCCAGATCCTGGCCCCGGGTACCCCGGCCATTCCGGTCTACTCACTCAAGACGCAGACCGCGCAGTACCTGGCCGCCAATGGCGGCAAGGCCGACGCGAATGCGCTGTACACCGTGTGGGGCGGCGCCAACGACCTGTTCGCCATCCAGGCCGGTGCGCCGCTGCAGGCCACCCTCGGCGCGGCCGTGACCGACCAGGTCGGCATCGTCGCCACCCTGAAGGGCGCCGGCGCCCAGTACGTCGTGGTGCCGACCCTGCCCGACATCGGCCTGACCCCGGCCGCCCGTGCCGGCGGTGCCGTCGGCATGGCGCAGGGCACCGCGCTGGCCAAGGCCTACAACGACGCGCTGTTCGGTGGCCTGAAGGCCGCCGGCCTGCAGGTCATTCCGGTGGATACCTTCCACATCCTGCAGGAAATCGTCGCCAACCCGGCTGCCTACGGCTTCATCAACGTGTCCAGCCCGGCCTGCACCACGGCCTCGTCGCTGACCTGCAACCCGACCTCGTACGTGAACCCGAACGCGGCCAACAACTACGTCTTCGCCGACGGCGTGCATCCGACCACGGCCACCCACCAGATGCTGGGCGAGTACACGCTGTCCATCCTGGAAGCGCCGCGCAACCAGCAGATCCTGACCCATTCCGCCCAGACCGTCGGCCGCGCGCGCGCCGACCAGGTCAGCGGCCACCTGGGTGGCCGTCCGGCCGACGGCCTGAGCTGGTGGGGCGGCCTGCGTGGCGACATGCAGCGCTACGACCACGCCGATCTGTACGACGGCCTGGCCCCGGCCGGCCTGTTCGGCATCGACTGGGCGAAGGACGGCATGGTCGTCGGCGGCTTCGGTGGCTACGGCCGCATGGACGCCGACTTCGGTAACAGCAAGGGTGATTTCACCCAGTCCGACGCCACCCTGGGCCTGTTCGCCGGCTGGTATGGCGAGAAGGTGTGGGTCACCGGCCAGGTCAGCTACAGCTGGCTGGATTACGACGTGACCCGTCGTGTGCAGCTGGGCCCGGCCGAGCGCACCCACACCGGTTCGCCGGAAGGCAGCAACCTGACCGCCGCGTTGAACGCCGGTTACGAGTTCGGCACTGAAGGCGGCTTCCGCCATGGTCCGATCGCCGCCGTGATCTGGCAGCAGGTCAAGCTGGACGGCTACGTGGAATCCAACACCAGCGCCACCGCGCTGGGCTATGGCGACCAGGACGCGGACTCGACCGTTGGCCGGATCGGCTGGCAGGCGCGTTACGACGGCGGCAGCGTCAAGCCGTACGTGCAGGTCACCTACGACCATGAATTCGAAGACGGCAAGCAGGCCAGCGCTTGGCTGCAGACCATGCCGGACGTGGGCATGTACAAGGTGCCGGGCCTGGAGTTCGACAAGAACTACGCCACCGCTGTGCTGGGGGCGCGCATGAGCATGTTCGGCCTGGACAGCAACATCGGCCTCAGCGCCACGGCCGCGCAGAAGGACGCCCGCGACGTCACCGTGTTCGCCACGGTCAGCGGCAGCTTCTGACGGCAATACCGGTGAAAACCGGGTAGGGCACGACCGTGGGTCGTGCCGGATGCAACGGGCGGCCACGTGCCGCCCGTTGCGTTTCTACCGCCCCCCCGCATAAACTTGCCGGGCACCACGCGGGTGTAGCTCAATGGTAGAGCTGTAGCTTCCCAAGCTACTGACGAGGGTTCGATTCCCTTCACCCGCTCCATCGGTTGCTGCGCAACCCGATCGAGCGCGGCGTGCATTCCCCCAGATCCGAACGCCTTCCGGCGCTGCTCCTTGACTCAAGGGGCCTGTTACTTCTTTGCCTCGCCGCTCAGACTGCGGACCCCGTCATATTTGTCATCGGACAGGCTGGATAGACTCAGCCGGCGCGCATGATGCGCGCACTTCGCCACTTCCGAGGACGATAGTCATGTTGAAAGGATTTAGATCTCTCGCCGCCGCCGCGCTATGCCTGGTCGGCCTGTCCGCCTTCGCCCAAGACGCCTCCGCTGCTCAATGGGTCGACAGCGGCCGTACCGCGTACTTCCGATCCAGCGCCTACATCGCCGCCTGGGACCACACCTGCAACGTCGGCGATCCGCTGACCCCGGACTATCCAGGCACCTGCCCCAACGATGTGTCCACTGGCTGGGCGGCCAACTATGCCGCCGCCGATGCAGAGGCCAACTATCAGCTCATGAGCTGCAATCACAATCCGCACCAGATCGGCTCGGCCTGCTACGGCCTGGCGTATGCGATCAACGGGCACGCCTACGCCGGCCAGATGCCGGCCGCATGCAACGTCGGCGAGCGCGCGGTGTTCTCTTTCTTCGTCATGGAAACCGTCGAGATCGCGTACGAAGAGCTCGATGTGAATATTGTGCAGTCGGAGACGGAGTACGTCTGCCAGTAAGCTGGTCGCAGAACGCCGCCGCCGGGGGCGGCGGCGTTCTGCATTCCTCTCGATTCTTGGAATCGATCATCGGTTATCGCCCTGTGTGGCGCGCCATATCCGCCAACATTGCCAACTGTGAACTGCTAGCGATGCAGATCAGAAAACCCTGATCGACGGGACGTGCCGTGCGTCCCATCCTCTCTCGCTCACTGTCGAAGAGGAAGGGTCATGCCGAGGCGAGCGTTGGCTGAGGTGGGATACGCCCACTACACGCCGAAGTTTCAGAGCAGCTATTCAACACAGTCCATGTCGCAGCTGTTAAGCGAGTTTGACCTGTTGGAGCGGGACGAGTTTGCGCCTTATGGCGCAAATCGTTTCAGACGATATGGGAGCGGAGTGATCCTGCCCTGGAAGAACGACGGAGAGATCTCCTGGCTGCCTGCGGTCGTGGATGCCCTCGGACGCAAGCGGGCAGGGTACAGCCAGGGAGACCACAATCCTGACTACGCCGGCGTTAGAGACTTCCCGTCGCTAAGTGAAGACGTCAGGTCAAGCCCAATGCTGCTTGAACTTGTGAGGGAAGACTTTTCGCTCACTTTCTGGGCCAGTCACGAACAGCGGCTGCCGATCTACGTCGGCGTGCATTTCATCAAGCTCACATCGAGGGGAGCCCATGATCCAGGTGTGAGCTCGCCAGATTGCTTTCACCAGGATGGCGAGCCATTCACCTTCGCTCATCTGATCCATCGATCTGAAGGGCTTGCAGGCGGTATCAACTACATTGGTCAGCCCAGCCTACGTAACGTACCCATGGAGCAGGCGAACTGTAGTGAAATTATTGCGACATTCACTCTCGATAAGCCGCTCGAAAGTTTCGCCGTCCATGATCCCAAGGTGACCCACTTTGTCAGTCCGATCATTCGGCCGGAAGGGCATCGAAGTGATACGTGCGAGCGGTGCATGGTGCTCATCGATTTCAGCCCCACTGTGCAGAAGATATGAACATGCAGTCCATTGTGTCCCTGCTGCCGATTCTCGCAGCGTTGGTGGCTGGCTGGGCGATGCGTCGCTGGCTCCTGCCCGCAAAGAGCGCGCCGGTGCTGATTAGCCTTATCGGACCGATGGTGTGGTGCCTGCTATTTCTGATCGGTGTGGAGTTTGCTGGTGCGTTGGCGTCTCTCGACGCTATCGGCTACGTGCTCAGGATCGCCGCGCTGCTCGTTGCTGCAACCACAGCAGCTCCCTGTCTCTTGCTGATGAGCGCTGCACGTCTACTGAAGGGGGTAAGGAATGACAAGCCCTCTTCGCGAAGAAGTGCAGGGTTTGACTTGGTGGCGGTGGGCGCGCCGCTGAAAGAGTGCGGCACGGCGGTAGCAATGGTGTGTGCAGGTGTCGCAGTCAGCGCTGGGTTGTCCGCCGCAGGCGTTGCGATGGATGATCTCTGGTTGCCATCCAGCAGCGTGATGCTGCTCTCCCTGATCGTTCTGATTGGTATTGACCTGGCAGGTTTCAGTATCGGCAGGAAGATGCTTTCGTGGGCCGTGATCTGCGTCCCGCTCGCGGTGATCGCAGGGTCGATCATCGGAGGTGCCGCGGTCCATCTGATCACCGGGGAGGACATCCGCGTGTTACTTGCACTGTCCTGTGGTTTTGGCTGGTTCACCCTCTCAAGCACGCTGGTGGGATCGCTGTCGGGCGAGCTTCACGGGGCAATCGCGCTGGTTGTCGACCTCGGGCGGGAGTTGTCCGCGATTGTCCTGCTGTATCTGTTCGGTCAGCATCGCGCAAGCCTGGGGATCGCTGCTGCCGGCGCCACGGCCATGGACTCCACGCTGCCCATCGTCCGGCAGGCGTGCCCAAGCGATGCAATACCGGTTGCATTGGTGAGCGGATTCATCCTGACGATCACCGCCCCCTTCCTGATCACTGCACTTCTGACGGGGTGACGCGTTGGTTGTCTGGCATATGAATGTCTGCGCTGGGTTCTGGCCGATGCCTCCGAGCGGGCTGGCCTAGAATGGCCCCATGCATACACAGAATCGATACCGGGGCGCGTTGATCGGCTTGGCCGCTGGCGATGCCGTTGGCACCACGCTGGAGTTCAGCGCACGCGACAGCGTCGCGCCGTTGACCGACATGGTAGGCGGCGGTCCCTTCGATCTGGAGCCCGGGCAGTGGACGGATGACACGTCCATGGCCATGTGTCTGGCGGAGAGCCTGATCCGCTGCGAAGACTTTGACGCGCGGGACCAGATGAACCGCTACGTCAACTGGTATCAGCACGGGTACTGGAGTTCGACAGGTTCCTGCTTCGATATCGGCGTGGCGACCCGCGGCGCGCTCCACAACTTCCTCGTGACCGGGGAGCCGTTCGCGGGCAACACAGACCCGAACAGTGCCGGCAACGGGTCGATCATGCGTCTGGCTCCCGTGGCCCTGCGGTACGCCGGCAAGCCCGAGCTGCAGGACATGGCCGCGCTCAGCTCCCGGACCACCCACGGGGCGGCGGAATGTCTGGACGCCTGCCGCCTTCTTGCCGTAGCGATGGAGCGCGCGCTGGCGGGGTGCGGCAAGGACGAGGTCCTCGAACTCGCCTCAGTCGAGGTCGCCAGTTCGGGCCTCCGGGAGATCGCCAGGGGCGGATACAAGAGCGCCAACCGGGAAAAGGTTCGCGGCACAGGCTATGTTGTAGACAGTCTGGAAGCCGCGCTGTGGTGCTTCCACCGGCACGACACCTTCGCCGGTGCGGTGTTGGAAGCTGCCAACCTCGGTGATGATGCGGATACGACTGCGGCCGTGGTCGGGCAGTTGGCCGGCGCTTTCCATGGAGAGGCCGGAATCCCGGCCCCATGGCTCGCCCGCATCCATCTCGGCCACGAGATTGCGGCGCTGGCCGACAGCCTGCTACAGCGCAATCTGTCCTAGGAACCTAAAACTCATCAATTCGCCGCTGCGCGATTGCGGTGTGATCCAGCTTCGTCGTTGACTCACTGCCGTTCCCACAGTTCCTGGAAGGTCGTTGTCATGGTCACAAGGCTCCGGTTGTCGTCTGGCGAAACTTGGAAGCGGTATTTCACCAGGCGGCCAGTGCTCCAGTGAACGGCGAACCTCAGCGAAAGCTCGTGCTCCAGCCACTCCACGGCCATTACTTCCGGGCGCTCGCCATCGTCGGTATCGACGACCGCAACCTCGACGTGTCCGTCGCGCAGGGAGAAGGTGAACTCGCGGTCCGAGAAGCCGTCGCGGTGCTTCCAAGTGCCGACAATTCGATGCGCGCTTCCAAAGCTCAAGAGGGTTCCCATGGGGCCTGATCTTACGGCACCTGCCCGCAGACACGCTCGCTGGCATGCGACTAATTTTTTGTCGGGTTTCCCTCTCGATCTCCTCGGCGTGGTCAGCCACCCTGTCGACGATGGTCTGGAGAAGAATGATGACTGCAAAGAATCGGTTTGGCGCTTTCATACGGGGGTTCTGCTCCGTGATCGAACTGCAGCCGACGTTGTCGCGCAAGGCGGCAAGAGACGCGATCATCGATGCGCAGGCCAACAACTTGCACGAAATCTGGTCGCAGGTGGGTGACCTGCTAAGGGAGGCGCAGAGTGAGTTCTCAGGGAAGAAAACGGCGCAATCGAGCTCTCAATCAGGTCGATTCAACCACCGCGACGAAACCCACAGCGAGCAAGCCTGATTCCTTGCGGGGCGAGCGCAACGCGTTCGCGCTCCTTGATGAATCCAGCAAGGTCGCGCTGATCACCCAGCTCTTGGAGCAAGACCCCGGGTTGCTTAGGGTCGCGCAGGTTGTGCAGAAGTCGCATAGTGGTCCGTTGCCCAGTCCGGAAGACTTCGCCGACTATGAGAGGGCGCTGGTGGGGTCATGCGAACGCATTCTGAAAATGGCGGAAAGGCAGCAGGAGGTCGCCTACGACCTCAACTAACGCCGCTTGGAGGGCGATTTCGGCGAAACCCGCTGGGGGCAGGCATGCGCGGTGCTGCTTGCATTGGCCGGAACCACGGCATGCGTCGTGACCGCTTACATGGGAGCAGATTGGCGAGTCAGTACGGGTCTGGGAGCCGCTGCAGTCGGGCTGCTGGTCGTGCCGTTCCTTCGCAAGGCGAGGTAGGTAGTTCCACAGCCTGACGAGGATGGCGCAGCGCTCGGTTCGGCGCGTGAGGTCTGGCGCTCAGCCGTCATCCACACGTACTGGCCGCGCGCTATGCTTCGCGCTTTCCCCACCCCTGTACACCCCGATGAAACTGGCCATCCTTTCCCGCAACAGCAAGCTGTACTCCACGCGGCGGCTGGTCGACGCGGCGCGCTCGCGCGGGCATACCGTACGGGTGCTGGACCCCCTGCGCTGCTACATGCGCATCGCCGCCGACGGGTTCACCATGCACTACAAGGGGCGGCCGATTACCGGTGTGGACGCAGTCATCCCGCGCATCGGTGCCTCGGTGACCCGCTACGGCACCGCCGTGCTGCGCCAGTTCGAGATGATGGGCGCCGTTACCCCCAACCCCTCCGATGCCATCCTGCGGGCGCGCGACAAGCTGCGCGCACACCAGATCCTGGCCTCCAAGGGCATCGACATGCCGGTGACCGTGTTCGGCGACAACCCGGATGACACCGTGGACCTGCTGTCCATGCTCGGCCCGCCGCCGCACGTGGTGAAGCTCAACGAAGGCACCCAGGGCCGTGGGGTGATCCTGACCGAGAAGGCCAGCGCCTCGCGCGGCATCGTGGAGGCCCTGCGCGGGCTGTACGCCAACTTCCTCATGCAGGAGTTCATCGGCGAGGCGCAGGGCGCCGACCTGCGCTGCCTGGTCGTCGGCGACCAGGTCGTGGCCGCCATGCAGCGCCAGGCGCCCGAAGGGGACTTCCGTTCCAACCTGCACGCCGGCGGCAGCGCCCGCGGCGCCAAGGCCAGCCGGGCCGAGCAGCAGGTGGCGGTGCGCTCGGCCAGGGCGTTGGGGCTGGGCATCGCCGGGGTGGACCTGATCCGCTCCAGCCGTGGCCCGCTGGTGCTGGAGGTCAACTCCACCCCGGGGCTGGAGGGCATCGAGGGGATCAGCCAGGACGATCTGGCGGGGCGCATCATCGAGCATGTCGCAGGCCAGGTGGCCTTGGCTAAAAAGCCTTCAAAATCAAAGCATTGAGATTTTCATGGGCGGCGGTGGCCGGTTTTAACACCGGTTTAATCGCCCCCGGGGTAGGCTTCTACGAACCGCAGCTCTGCCCTCCTCAGCAGACAACGGCAATCGGGAATGACTTCAGGCCCAGGCGGGATCCGTCTGGGCCTTTTTCTGAGCCTGCCGAAACTCACTTGCTGCGGTGTTCCCCTCAGCGATACATTCGGGGTTCGTCTACAAACTATGGAATGGTTGAAATGAAGCGAATGATGGTGATGGCTGGGACCGCTGCGCTGCTGCTGGCCATGTCGACGGCTCAGGCCCGTCCCAAGCCCGGGCAGGAAGTGTTCGAGCCGGGCAAGCCGCTGGGGGAGCAGATTGATCGCATCGAGAAGGACCTGAACGACGGCGAGACCTATTCAGAGCTGAAGGCGGACCAGCGCAGCCGCGTGCGCCAGTCGCTGTCGCGCCTGCGTTCGGTCACCGAACGCTACCCGGACGGTACCGCCATGCCGGAGACGACCAAGGTCGAGCAGTTGAACGACCAACAAATTGTAAACACGGTGTTGACGCAGGCGGGCGAAGATAGCCGCCTTATCTGCAAGCGTGAAAAGGCTACCGGCTCCAATCGGGCCACCACACAGTGCATGACGGTCGCCCAGCGCGAGCGCGCCAAGGTGACGGGTCAGAAGACCCTCGACGATGCGCAGCGGCTGGGCAATTTTAAAAACTAGAGGTCACATGCGAATTCTTGTAATTGAAGACAACAGCGACATCGCTGCCAACCTGGGCGACTACCTCGAAGAGCGCGGGCATACCGTGGACTTCGCCGCCGACGGCGTGACCGGCCTGCACCTGGCGGTCGTGCACGAGTTCGACGCGATCGTGCTGGATCTCAATCTGCCGGGCATGGATGGGATCGAGGTCTGCCGCAAGCTTCGCAATGAAGCGCGCAAGCAGACCCCGGTGCTCATGCTGACCGCACGGGATTCGCTGGACAACAAACTGGCCGGTTTCGATTCCGGTGCCGATGACTACCTGATCAAGCCGTTCGCGCTGCAGGAAGTCGAGGTCCGTCTGAACGCCCTGTCGCGCCGCGGCAAGGGCGTGCAGACGCGGGTGCTGGAAACCGGCGATCTGGAGTACAACCTGGACACCTTGGAGGTCCGCCGCCAGGGCAAGCTGCTGCAGCTCAATCCCACCGCCCTGAAGATCCTGCAGGCGCTGATGGAAGCTGCGCCGGCCGTGGTCACCCGCCAGGAGCTGGAAACCCGCGTGTGGGGTGAAGAGCTGCCCGATTCCGACTCGCTGCGCGTGCACATCCATGGCCTGCGCGCCATGGTGGACAAGCCGTTCGAGGTGCCACTGATCCAGACCCGCCATGGCATCGGATACCGCATCGCCACCCCGGAAGCCTGATACGGTGAAGGTCAGGGGGGAGCAACGCCGCGGGCCATACCGGCGGCGGTTGCGCAGCCGCATCATCGTGTCGTTCGTGTTGTTGGGCTTTTGCCTGACAGCACTGTTTGCCTTCGCCACCAACTTGGCCCGCGCCCGCGTGGAGAACCAGTTGGTCGAAGATGTGATGAACCGCAACATCGATGAGTACGCCCATCGGTATGCCGCCGACCCGACGCGCAATCCGGACCTGCCAGTGCAGCAGATGCGTGCGCGCATCGTCCGGGCAGACAAGTTCGATGCGCTTCGGCAGGAAGAGCCGGACTGGTACGAGTTTCGCGATGGCATCCACAGCCTGAGTGGCGTGGATGAGCGCGGCAACGCCTTCTCCTACAAGTTGGCCGTCCGAAAAACTCCTGATGCCTGGTTCTTTCTCGCCTACGACATGACCGAGAGCCTGCGCGGCGAAGGGCAGCTCAACCGCGCGCTGTTCTTCTCTGTGCTGCTGTTCAGTGCGTTGTCGCTGGTGCTGGGCTGGTGGTCGGCTTCCAAGGTCATGAAGCCAGTCTCGGACCTGGCTGCTCGGCTGCGCGCGTACCGTGGTGGTAACAGTGACCCAGAGCCGCTTGCCCCGCGCTTCCCCGACGATGAGGTCGGGCAGCTCGCCCAGGCGCTGGACGATTACTCGGCCCGGCTCACCCAAGTGGTGCAGCGCGACCGCGAGTTCAATGCCGACGTCAGCCACGAACTGCGCACCCCGCTGGCGGTGATCCGTGGCGCGACCGAGCTGTTGCTGACCCGCCCGGACCTGGATCCCAAGGTCCTGCAGCGCCTGCAGCGCATCCAGCGTGCCGAACAGCAGTGCACCGACCTGATCGGCTCGCTGCTGCTGTTGTCGCGCAACGAGCGCGGGCAGGGCAGCAGCAACGTGGCGCGCGTGGCGGAGCAGTTATTGGACTCGCACCGTGCGCAGTTGGGCGGCAAGCCACTGGAGCTGGTACTCGAAGGCGACCGCGAACTGGTCATCGACGCGCCCGAATCGGCGTTGTCCGTGGCGCTGGGCAATCTGATCGGCAACGCCGTGAAGTACTCGCAGGAGGGTTCGGTGCGGGTGCTGGTCACCGGCAACCGGGTCGAGGTCATCGACAGCGGCCCGGGCCTGAGCGAAGAAGATGCAGCCAAACTGTTCCAGCGGGGGTACCGCGGCACCCACGCGGGCCACTCGCAGGGCGGGGGGATTGGTTTGTCGATCGTGAGCCGGCTGTGCGATCTGTACGGCTGGCAGGTAAATGTGCGGCCGGGTGAGGAGCGGGGCGTGATCGCCACGCTGACCTTCTCACCGGCGGGCTGACGGACCACCTCAGCGTAGAGCCACCCCATGGGTGGCTGCTCGCCGAACATAGCGCAGCCACCCAAGGGGTGGCTCTACCGCGCCAGCGCCCGGTACGCCTGATCCAACCGCTCCACCTCGGCCTGCAGATGATCCGGGTGGCCATCATTGCGCACCACGTCGTCGGCCAATGCCAACCGCGCTTCGCGGCTGGCCTGCGCGGCAATCATCCTGTCGGCCAGTTGCGCATCAATACCATCGCGCTGCATCAGCCGGGCGTGCTGCACCTCCACCGGAACGTCCACCACCAAGATGCGGTCCAGCCAAGGGTACTGCTGGCGTCCACCGGCTTCGGCCAGCAACGGAATCGCGGCCACCGCATACGGGCCCGGCGCCTGCTCACAGGTCTGCCGCAGCAACTGGCGAATGGCCGGGTGGGTGATCGCTTCCAGCGCCTGCCGCTCCTGGGCCGAGGCGAAGATGCGCTCCCGCAGCGCGGCGCGGTCAAGCTGGCCGTCGGCCAGCAGGATCTCGGAACCGAAGTGGGCCACGATCCGCGCCAGGCCCTCGCTGCCGGGTGCCACCACCGCGCGGGCGGCCAGGTCGGCGTCGGCGACGGTGATGCCCAGCGCCTCGAAGCGGCGGCTTACTTCGCTCTTGCCGGCGGCCACGCCGCCGGTCAAGCCAATCACGAACTGGCTCATCGCCGTGCCCTCAGCGCAGGCCGGACAATCTCAGGTAGGCATTGATCAACGGCTCGCCCCACATGAACACAATCCAGCCGGCAATGGCCAGATAGGGTCCGAACGGAATCGGCGTAGCGTGGTCACGACCACGCGAGTACAGCCAGATCGAGCCCAGGATCGCGCCGATCACCGACGACAGCAGCACGATCGGCAGAATGCCCTTCAACCCGCACCAGGCGCCCAGCGCGGCCAGCAGCTTGAAATCGCCGTGGCCCATGCCTTCCTTGCCGGTGATCTGCTTGAACAGCCACCACACCGACCAGAGCGACAGGTAGCCGGCAATCGCGCCCAGCAGGGCGGGCTTGGCCGGCATGTAAAGGTTGTCGATGCTGCCTATCAGGCCCAGCCACATCAGGGGCAGGGTGAGCTGGTCGGGCAGCAGCTGGGTGCGCAGGTCGATGCCGGACAGCGCAACCAGGAAGCAGCTCAGCACAATCGCGCCGAACCCCTGCCAGCCGAACCCGAACTGCCACACGCTCGCCACCACCAGCAGGCCGGTCAACAGCTCGACCAGCGGGTACTGGATGGAGATGGGTGCCTTGCAATGGCGGCACTTGCCGCCCAGCACCAGCCAGCTGAACAGCGGGATGTTCTCGTACCAGGACAGCTTGTGCTTGCAGTGCGGGCAGTGCGACGGCTCGACCACGATCCCGGGCGGGGGTGGTTCGTAGATGTCCGGAAGCTCGAGCACCTCGCGGGCGTCGCGCTTCCACTGCCACTCCAGCCGCTTGGGCAGGCGCAGGATCACCACGTTGAGGAAGCTGCCGATCAGCAACCCCAGTGCGGCCGCGGCGGGATAGCCGAGGCCGGGATGCTGGTCGAGAAATGCCATTGATTGATTATCCGACTACGGAGGCCAGCTTGAAGATGGGCAGGTACATGCCGATCACCATGCCGCCGACGATGGTACCAATAACCACCATCACAATCGGCTCCAGCAGGCTGCTCAGCGCGTCCACCGCGTTGTTCACTTCCTGCTCGAAGTACTCGGCCACCTTGAACAGCATGGCATCCAGGGCGCCGGCTTCTTCGCCGATGGCGGTCATCTGGATCACCATGTGCGGGAACAGGTTGGTCTGCTTCATGGCCATATTGACCGGGAAGCCGACCGACACGTCGCTGCGCATGCGCAGCACGGCTTCTTCGTACACCTTGTTGCCGGTGGCGCCGGCCACGATACCCAAGGCCTCCACCAGTGGCACGCCGGCCTTGAAGGTCACGGCCGTGGTGCGCGCGAAGCGGGCGATGGCGCTGTTGTGCATCAGCTGGCCGATGACGGGCACCTTCAGGATCAAGCGATCCATGGTGTGCTGCATCTTTGGCGACCGCTTATAGGCCGCAATGAAGCCAACGGCCGCACCAACGGCGACAATCAGGATCATCCACCAATAGGACACCATGAATCTGGACAGGTTGACGATCATCTGGGTAAAGGCGGGAAGGTCCGCGCCAAATCCCTTGAACACGTCTTCAAACTGCGGAACTACCCAAACCAGCAGGATGCCGCTTACCAGCAGGGCGACAGCGAGAACCATGACCGGATAGAAAAGGGCCTTTTTGATCTTGCCCTTCAGCGCCTCGATGTTCTCCTTGTAGTTGGCCACGGTGTCCAGCACCGTTTCCAGCACACCGGCGCCTTCGCCGGCCCGTACAAGGTTGCGGTACAGCTCATCGAACTGGACAGGGTGCTTGCTGATGGCTTCATATAAAGACGAGCCGCCCTCGATGTCCGTGCGGATGTTCTCGACCATCTTCCTCATGCGGGGGTTCTTGTGCCCGCTGCCGATGATGTCAAGCGATCCCACGATAGGGACACCCGACTTCATCATGGTCGCCATCTGGCGGCTGAAGAAGGCGATGTCCTTGGCGCTGATGGCCTTGCCCGCCGCGCCGAACAACGGCTTCGGCTTGGGCTTCACCACATCTGGCGTGATACCCATGCGCCGCAGCTCTGCGCGCAGCATGTTGGCGTTCTTGGCGGGCTGTTCGCCCTTCATCTTCACGCCCCGCTTGTCGGTCCCCACCCAGACAAACGGCTGCAACTCCATGGTGCTACGCGCCACGGGCTCTTTCTTGACTGCACTACGGCTGACAGACATACAGGCTCCCCAGCCAACGCCATCCCCAGGCGGGCTTCTAATCCGAATGGTAGCCGGTTCCGGGCGGTCATGGCATCCCTCCCTGACGGCAATCCGTGACCGGGGTCCAAGACCACCCCCGTCAGAAGGTGACGCAGCGCGTCACAATGCCGGTTGGGTCGCAAATTACCGTGAGGGGGGTTCCAATCCTGAAGATTGCTGCCATCATTGCGCCGGGGAATGCTGGGGAGCATTGCTGAGAAGTTGGCACGCAACCTGCTTTCAACCACCCGCACGGGCGATTGCCTTGCTCAGCCGGTCCGCCGGCCAGGCGCGACCCAGTGTCCATTTTTCAAACCACCTCTAGGGGATGTACTCATGAAGAAGCAGCAGGGCTTTACCCTCATCGAACTGATGATCGTCGTCGCGATCATCGCTATCCTGGCCGCCATCGCTCTGCCGATGTACCAGGATTACGTCGCCAAGTCGCAGGTCACCGCTGGCCTCGCCGAAATCACCCCCGGCAAGACCCAGTTCGAAGTTGCCATCAACGAAGGCAAGACCCCGGCAAATGCTGCCGATATCGGCCTGACCATCTCCAAGCGCTGCACCAAGATTGACGTGACCGGCACCGCGACCGGCAGCATCGTGTGCACCCTGGCTGGTAGCCCGAAGATCGCCAGCAGCACCATCACCCTGACCCGCTCCGATGCGGGCACCTGGGCTTGCTCCACCAACATCACGGAAAAGAAGTACATTCCGGGCGGTTGCGAGTAATAGCAAGTAGCTTGAAGAGGCCCCGCTCGTCGGGGCCTTTTTTTTTGGCACGGATCCTGCTTGATCACCGTATTACCAGCTGCCGGGGGAGGCACGAATCATGCGCGGGGCACGTGGTTTCACTTTGATAGAGTTGATGATCGTTGTGGCGATCATTGCCATCCTGGCCGCCATTGCGCTGCCGATGTATCAGGATTACGTAGCAAAGGCTCAGTTGGCCGCGGCGTTGTCTGAGATCAGGCCTGGCAAGACGATGGTGGAAACCGTTGTTCAGGACAGTCAGGACGCCGGGTTGATCAATGCAGACTACCTCGGTCTCAAGGTTTCCCAGCGCTGCAGCGCTGTGGACGCAAGCGTGCAGTCGACTGGGGTGGGGAGCATCAGTTGTACTGTGTCGGGAAGCCCCATCATTGACGGAAAGGACTTGGTCCTGAACAGAGCCGCGGACGGCGCGTGGACCTGCGACGGTTCCGCGTTCGAAGCAAAGTATCGCCCGACGGGGTGCTAGTACCCGACAGTGATGCTGGCCATAATGAAGCTTCGTACTAAGGGAAGTGCTCAATGAACGCCGTCGTCACTGCCAATCTCGTCGGAATTACCGGCATCGCTCGTCGCTTGGTTCAGGATGGAGCGCTTGAAGAAGCCGCCGCCCGTGAAGCGATGGCGAAGGCGGCAGCAGCCAAGCAGCCCTTGCCGCAGTATTTTGCAGAGAAGAAGCTGGTGACCCCCGCTCAGCTGGTCGCGGCGAACGCCCTTGAGTTCGGCATGCCGCTGCTGGATGTATCGGTCTTTGATAGTGCTCAAAGCGCGATCAACCTGGTGAGTGAGGAGCTGCTGCGCAAGCACCATGTGCTTCCGCTGTTCAAGCGTGGTGGCAAGTTGTTCATCGGCACCAGCGACCCGACGCATTCGTTGGACGAGATCAAGTTCCACACCAACTTGGTGGTCGAGCCGATCCTTGTCGACGAAGAGCAGATCCGCCGCACCTTGGAGCAATGGCAGTCCAAGCACGACACGCTGGGTGGAGGGTTGGGTGGCGGTGACGATGATGGGATGGGGGATCTGGATGTCTCCTCCGGCGATGAGGAGGGTGGTAACGCCGATTCTGGCCA
Source organism: Stenotrophomonas sp. (assembly GCF_050737075.1). Taxonomy (GTDB): domain Bacteria; phylum Pseudomonadota; class Gammaproteobacteria; order Xanthomonadales; family Xanthomonadaceae; genus Stenotrophomonas. Next base: position 30,919 of record NZ_JBOHXV010000029.1, on the reverse strand, counting down.
CGACGCCAAGGGCGACGACACCCCGGTGGTCAAGTTCGTCAACAAGGTGCTGGTCGATGCCATCCGCAAGGGTGCGTCGGACATTCACTTTGAGCCATACGAAGACGATTACCGCGTGCGCTTCCGTATCGACGGCCTGCTCAAGAACGTGGCCAAGGCGCCGGTCAAGCTCAACCAGCGCATTGCCGCACGCTTGAAGGTCATGTCGCAGCTGGACATCGCCGAAAAGCGCGTGCCGCAGGATGGGCGAATCAAGCTCAACCTGTCCAAGACAAAGCAGATCGACTTCCGCGTCAGCACACTCCCGACCCTGTTCGGCGAGAAAATCGTGCTGCGTATCCTGGATGGCAGTGCTGCCAAGCTGGGCATCGACAAGCTTGGCTACGAGGAAGTACAGCAGAAGCTGTTCCTCGACGCCATTCACAAGCCTTACGGGATGGTACTGGTGACCGGCCCGACCGGTTCTGGTAAGACCGTGTCGTTGTATACCGCTCTCGGTATCCTCAACGACGAAACCCGCAACATCTCCACCGCCGAGGACCCGGTCGAAATCCGGCTGCCGGGCGTCAATCAGGTCCAGCAGAACGTCAAGCGCGGCATGACCTTCGCCGCCGCGCTGCGCTCTTTCCTGCGCCAGGATCCGGACATCATCATGGTCGGCGAAATCCGCGACCTGGAAACGGCTGAGATTGCCATCAAGGCGGCCCAGACCGGCCACATGGTACTGTCCACCCTGCATACCAATGACGCGCCGCAGACCATCGCGCGTCTGATGAACATGGGCATCGCGCCGTTCAACATCACCAGTTCGGTAACGCTGGTCATCGCCCAGCGCCTTGCGCGTCGACTTTGCAACAACTGCAAGCGTCCGGTCGACCTGCCTGCCAATGCGCTGCTGGCTGAAGGCTTCACCCAGGCCCAGCTGGATGCAGGCATTACTCTGTACGAGGCCGTGGGTTGCGAAGAGTGCACCGAAGGCTACAAGGGACGTACCGGCATCTATCAGGTCATGCCGATGAGTGAGGAGATCTCCGTCATCGTGCTTGCGGGTGGCAACGCCATCCAGATCGCGGAAGCTTCGCAGCGCGCAGGCATCAATGATCTGCGTCAGTCTGCATTGGTCAAGGCCGCCGCCGGCACCACTAGTCTTGCTGAGATCAACCGCGTTACCAAGGACTAAGCGCTCCCAGCTCGTTCCGGTTCAACGGGACCGTGTCTCTATTGGATTGCCGCGCCATGGCTGCAATCCGTATCTGCCGGCATCGTTACGAGCGCGTTTCGCGATCACCTGCTGCTTGGCCATGCTGGTCCTGTACCCCTGCGCTGCATTTTGGGTGATCCTGAAATGATCACCTTCCGAGTTTGCGTGCGGCATGCATCCATATCCCCCTTCATGCTGGGGTGACGCGTTGTCGCAGCCATATCGTCTTCATTGAGAATTGAGCCGGGGCTCTCAATTCGGGCGCTGACTTTCGGTGACACTCCGGGCCACCCAGGCCATATGGAGCTATAGTCCTGTGGCTGTTCATTCAATCACATGGAGGTGGTCGTGGTCGCACGATTCCTGAAGACTCTCAGCCTGCTCTTTGCGCTGTCGCTGCTCCCGGTCGCAGCGCTCGCAGCGCAGCAGACCTTGCTTGAGCCGAGGTACTGTTTCAATGGCGCATGCTTCCCGACGCTAAGCCAAGCCGAAGCCGAGCTTCGGGCGAAGGCGGGTTCATATGGTGCTCTCTGGACCAGGGATCGTGTCTATCCCTACATGGGCTCAGGACCCAGCGCAGTCTTTAGGCACGCCTACGTAGTGAAGGATCAAGAAGCTCAAATAATGTACAAGCCTGGATACGGCACGGGTGGGGACCCTGTAAGACAGGGCATGTGCACGGCCCAAACTGATCCTTATGACCCGTATATGTGTGCGGATGAGAGCGAGGCGGTAGAGGGAACGATGGCGACATTTCGTGCCTCGTTTCCCCAATGTGTCTTTTCGAACGAGCGATACGAGGGCAGTTACGGCTCACCTTACGTATCTGTGCGTAATGATGGCTATGGCACGGTTAGGCACTCCAAGTCATCTGACCCGAAGTACTACAAGTACTCCATCTGGTGTCCGGCTTGGGGATCGACCCCCCCCCGACCCGCGCCAACTCGTATTGTCCAAGACCCAGCATTTTACATGCGCGGCGGATTTCGCTCCGATCCATTCGGACAATCCGGCTTACGTTGGGTACGGTACGCTGCTGGATTGGCCTCGCGTCTGCCGGGCGAAGATGACGGCGCAATTCATCTACCAGTACAACGTAACGCAAACCAAATCGTGCGCCAGCACGAACAATCCGTGCTTCCCAGCGACGGGGGACAAGGCCCGAGCTGAAACGGACTTCAGCTTCGCGGGCAGGCCATTTACTCGCCACTACCACTACCACTCCCTCAACCAGCTACAGGTCGCGCCTGAGCTCGGAACAGGTTGGTCCCATAGCTACTCGGACTTCATCATCTCTACCAGCAGCATACGTGCAGATGATCAAGGGTATCTCCAGACCTACGGAAGCGGAGGACGCGGAAACCAAGCGTCTGGCGAGGTTCTTCGCGCCGCGGCGAACGGTACTTCGGAGCTCATCCAGGCTGACGGTACTGTCCGCTTCTACCGAGCTGACGGAAGGCTCACCCGTGTCAACACTGGAGGCTCGCGGACCAGTGTGACGGTGAGCTACGACGCCAAGGCGAGAATCGAGCGAGTTACGGACGACACGGGCCGGGCGCTGTTGTTCCGCTATGAGGATGATCGGCTTTCTTCCATCACGTTGCCAGATGGGTCGCAGGCGCGATATGGCTACGACGAGTACGGAAACCAGACCAGTGTCGTTCGCCCAGATGGTTCATCCCGTACGTATGTCTACGGAGAACAGGGCCATGCCCCGGCTGGCATCCACAACCTTCTCACCGGCATCATCGAGGAGAATGTCCGCTACGCCACATTCTCCTACGACGCAATTGGCAAGGTTGTCGGCAGCCATCTTCTTGTTGGTGGCCAGCCGGTTGATGCAGGAACCATCACTTACAACGCAGATGGATCCGCAACTACGATTAACGAACTGGGAGATGTAAGGCAGCTTGAGATCGGAGGCCCATTCCGCGCCATCACCAAGACAGTGGATTCGCAAGGAACCCGCTCACAGGTCTTTGACTCTATGGGCCGGCTGAACACCAAGCTCGATGCACTCGGAAACCGTACGACGCTATCTTACGCGGACTCCAGCACCGGCCCTGTTTCGCAGGTGATGACCGTTACGGAAGAATCCATCGGCCGCATAAGCCGCACCAGCCGAGATGCCAACAACCGCGTTGCGGAGCAGCGCGTCAGCCAAAAGATCACTGGCGGTGAGAAGTTGACCTCCTTGAGTCGTCAGACGTACGACGCGCAAGGGCGCCTTTTGTTCTCCTGCCAGTACGACGCCACGCAGAGCACGGACTACGTCTGCGGCTCACTAGCAGTAGCGCCGATCAATGTGCGCCAGTCCCAGAACACCTACTGTACCGATGCCGACTCTGCGGGCAATCCGGCCCTATGTCCGTTGCCTGGCTTGCAGCTATCGGCACGGAACCCTGCTGGCGCACTGACCCAATTTGAGTACTACGCCGCCAACGACGCGGGCTGCGACGCCAACGGCGATTGCCGCTTCCGCAAGGGCGATCTGCGGGCGGAGATCGATGCCCTCGGCCGCCGCACTGAGTACCTTGAGTACGATGCCTTTGGTCGTGCGGTTCAGGTACGCGGTATCGACGGGGTCGTGGTCGAGCAGTTGTTCGACCACGACAGCCGCGTTCTGGCCGAGACGGTCAAGGGAGATGTGCCGGCCAATGACCGCATTCAGCTGTATGAGTACAACTCAACCGGCAAGCCGACCCGGGTCACTGAGCCGGATGGCGTTTGGACCCGGATGCACTACGACTCGGCCGACCGCCTGACCAGCGTGGAAGATGCTGCAGGCAATCGCATCAATTACGTGTTGGATGGGGCGGGCAACCGGCTGCGCGAGGAAGTGCGCGACAGCAGTGGCGTGCTCAGGCGCTCGCTTGACCGTCTGTTCGATACCGCCAGCCGCAACACCCGGGTGACCGGGGCGTCTGGCCAGGCGACTCAGCTGCGCTATGACGCCGTGGGCAACCTGCTGGAGACGGAGAATCCCGCCGGCACGGTGTCCAAGAGCACCTACGACGGTGCCGGGCGGCCGACCAAGCAGATCGACGATCTCGGCGGCATCAATGCCGAGATGCGCTACGAGTATGCGGCCAACGGGCAGGTAGAGCGGGTCGTCGATCCAAAGGGTTTGGCAACCACCTACGCCTATGACGGCTTCGGTCAGCTGACCACCCAGACCAGCGCGGATACGGGCGTCACCCAGTTCACCTACGACCGCCTTGGCAATACGCTGACGAAGACGGACGCACGGGGCGTGACGGCGCAGTACGAGTACGATGCTGTGGGGCGGAAGACAGCCGTTCGCTTCTCAGATCCTGCGGCAGACATCCAGTACGTCTACGATCAGCCGTCGGCCCAATGCCCGGTCGGTGAGCGTGCGGGGGTGGGGCGCCTCTCCAGCATGATCGATTCGAGCGGGCGTACCGACTACTGCTACAGCGCGCTCGGTGACCTGGTTCGCCGCGTGCAGGTGGTGGAAGGGCAGCCGCTGGTGCTGCGCTACACCTATGCACCGTCAGGCAGGCTCAACTCGATGACCTACCCAGACGGCAGTCTGGTCGACTATGGCTACGACGCCCTCGGACAGATCAGCAGCGTGGGCGTCACCCCAGCGGGTGGCACCCGTGAAGTGCTGCTGCAGGGCGCGCAGACGCTGCCATTCGGTCCCGAGCAGTCTTGGACCTTCGGCAACGGCCGGCGCCTGGACCGCAGCTACGACCAGGACTATCGTCCGAAGACGATCAGCGATGAGCGCGACGGATTGAATGCCGCTTTTGGGTTCGATCCGGTGGGCAACATCACCTCGCTGACCGACGGTGGCCCGCAGGGGCAGGGCGCGACCCTGGACTACGACGCCCTGGGCCGCTTGACTGCGTTCAAGGACGCGCAGACCGGCGTGGCTATCGAGCAGTACACCTACGACGCCACCGGCAACCGGTTGTCGTTCGGCAACTCGGCCGGGGTGCAGTCCTACGTTTACCCGGCCGGTAGCCACCGTCTGAAGTCGGTGGACGGTGTTGATCGCACGTACGACGCGATGGGTAACACCCTGACGATCAGCGGTGACTGGCAGTACGCCTATGACCTTGTTGGCCGCCTTGGAAGTGCGACCCGAGCAGGTTCCGCGCAGGCCAGCTACCGCCACAATGCGGCGGGGCAGCGTGTCCTGCAGCAGGTGGGTACTGACAAGACGCTGCACTTGCATGGCGAGGGCGGCGAGTGGTTGGGAAGCTACGGTATTGCTGGCGCACCGAGCCAGCAGGTTGTGTGGCTTGGGTCCCGGCCGGTGGGCCTCATTCAAGCGGGTCAGGTTCTCTACATCGAGTCAGATCACCTCGGTTCGCCCCGCGCATTGATCGATCCGCAGCGCGATGTGGCGGTGTGGCGCTGGAGCTTGATGGGGGAGGCGTTTGGTGATGGGTCACCTGCGGAGGATCCAGATCAGGATGGCGTCGTTCAGAAGTTTGATCTTCGTTTTCCCGGTCAACGGTATGACTCCACAAGTGCCCTTAGCTACAACTACTACCGAGACTATGATTCACAAACAGGCCGCTACGTTCAGAGCGACCCTGTTGGGCTCGAGGGGGGCATAGCAACGTTTGCCTACGCCAGCTCCAATGCAATCACAAATTTTGATTCGCTAGGTCTGACGTCGGTATCGATGTGTGCCCGCCCTGAGAATGTTCTCGCTTGCGCTGCTGCGGGGATTGGATCCGCTGGAAGCGCCGGACCCTCTTCGTCCGCTGTGGGCGTGGCCGGTGCAGTCGTTGCCGCAGCCGCGGTTTCGCTGGCAAGAGATGCAGCAGAGTCTGCGGATTCGTGCCCGGTACAAGATAAGTGTGAAAAAATCTATGCGACGATCAGGTCCATTCTCGCTGTTGTTAAAAAAAGGTACTGGGATATGCGCGAGGATGGTCTGGGCCTATTCACTAATCGACCGACCGGAAGGATGTCATGGGCAGGGCACCAGCAGCAGTTCCGGTCATGGCAGGTGAATCTTCGTGGATACCTTGAGGTGGCAGACTCTATGAACTGCAGAGGTTATCCTTCCGATGCTTGGGAGTGGGCAACAAAGCCTGTCCCTAACCAGCCTGCCCCGAGGTAGTCGTTGATGGAATTTTCGAACCGCAAAGCTTTAGCCAAATCTTGGATCGAATTGCAAGGTGCCCCTGATGATTCTGCACTGCAACGCGAATCCCAATGGTCCGCTATTGAGCTCAATATGCTATGTATTGAGGAGCCGGAGCAGGCATGGGAGCTGGTTGTGGAGATATTTGAATCTAGCTCCGATCCGTGGGTCTTGGAGAACTTGGGGGCTGGTCCTTTAGAAGCCTTGTTGAGCTTGCATGGTCCATCCACACTGAAAGCCATAGAGTCATACACGTCGAAAAGCCGTGCGTTTTTGAGTGTTGTTGCCCATGTATGGCTACATGCCCTGCCGTCCGATGTCGCCAAACGCTTGGCGACCCTTCGTAGTAGAGGTTGAGTGCTTGCACGACCCGTTCGACCAACTCTGTGACACGGGACATCTTCGGCTGAATTGAGTTTCGCGACGTCACAGCGCCAACTCGGGCACGTGGCGCTGCGAACGTTGCCGCGGAATAGTCGGCGGCGCTAAGGCTGTCGTCGTGAGCCTCACGGCCGGAAGGCCCTCCTCCACTAACCATGAGGTGGCGATGACCAGGACCTTTCGATGGGTGGCATTTGTACCGGCAGCCCTACTAAGTTTTGTAGCAGTCTTCATGCTGCTGGGATCAATTCGGGGACTGTTGTTGCGCATTTGCCCGGTCGGCAGACTGGACTATGAGTGGGCCATGGATCTGTCCCGGCCCGGCCACGAAATGGGTGGGCCAACCTGTTCTGCCGCGTGGTTTCCAGACGCCGAGATGGCCTTGCTGGTATTTGCGTTCTCGGTTGCAGTTGCTGCGGCGGGATGCGTGGCAGCATGGGTCGCGCCCACCAGGAAGCTGGCATGTGGGTTGTCCTCAGCCGCTCTGGTTACCCTGTATATGTATCTGCTTTCCCGCTTCTCTTGACAGCGTTGCGTTTCCGCGCCGCCAGTTCTTCAATCCAAGGTGCTCTCCCATGCAGCTCTTCTCAGACGAATGGTATCGATCCGAATGGAAGAAGCTGGGATTTCACTACGAGCTGGATCACGATTCCAAGCAGTGGAAGATCACGGGGTCCAGAGAGGGCGTGCGTTCGTTTGTTGCCGCCGTACGCGCCTATGCAATTGATTCTGGGAATGACTGGGTATCCTGTCACCGAAATCTCGGTCCACACGAGTACCTGGAAATTGGCACGTGGAGTTCGGCGATCATCGATGACCATTGGATTGCAGGGCGTCTGGCCGATCTGCTCGACCTTGCGACTTACGTCGAAGAGTGGATCATTGCATCGAAGGCGGGTGATTGCCTTTCTGTCAGGTCGTTCTTCAGTCCGGAGTCTCCGTATGACATTTGGTTGAGGGTGGGGCCCGACGACTTCGATCCGTCATCGCTGGATGCATCACTAGTGACACCATTACGTTGTTAGCTGCTGCTTCCGAATTTCGATACGAGCGGTGCCGTGCTCGGAGATGTGGTCCACTGATGATGTGGCAGCTACGATCTCGATTCGGTCCGGGAGAGTGGGGGAACAGCTTGTTCAATTCGGCCGATGAGCAGTTGCATTCAGGGGATATCAAATGGGCTATTTCAAACGACTGGCGGTCGGGTGGCTTGGTGGCTTCACCGTGCTCTTGCTTTACACCCTTGCGTCTCAATCATGGTTGGCAGTGACCGGTGAAGTCTTCGCTCTGTTGCTTCTTACATCATCTGGGTGCGCACTGATCGCAGCCGCTCTGTCAGCTGCTGTGATTCGGGTGAACTTATGGGCCATGATGCTGCTTGCTCAGGTGATCACCATCCTGATTGTCGGATGGGTCTGGCATAGGTGATTGGTCACAGCGGAAGTTATTTCGTCTCACGTGCGCTGCCTCTGCGGCGACTATGTAAGCGTTGCACATTATAGCTTGTAGCGTCGCGTCGGCATGGCAACTGGTCGTTTGTAACGTTGTAGCTTGCCGTATTGATGTGCCTTGGTTCGCGTGCGATTCATGGTCCCAACCCTGCGGGCTTGGGCCATATAGCAGGTGTGCGCTCAGAGTACTGGTCGGTGCTTATGCTGGAGCTCGAGCCACAGTCTCTGCGAGGTGTGGCAGAACGGTCCCAGGCGTTGAGCTAGATCCATGTCCACGTCGTGGTCGCCGGCAAGGAAGCATTCTGCAAAGTCCTGCGACACGCCGATGGCGTGGGCGAAGTCCAGCGTCGAGGCGCCCATGGGGGCGAGGATCTTTTCGCGCACCAGCCAGCCGGGATGGTCATGTTCTACGTGGTCGCCAGGCTTTGCGCGGGCAAGCTTGGCAATATGCCTTTCGAAGGCGCTGGAGTGACGCGGTTCTGTTGGATCTGGGAACTCAACCCGAGTTATGACCAGTTGGCCGACGGTTGCCTCAACGCTTACGCTTGCGCCGACTCTGAAGCCTGCGTTCTCCAGCCAGTGGCCATGTACCGAGAGACAAGGCGCAGTGCCGCCGCCGAAGGTGTCCATCCAGGCATATGTGTGCGCGCGTACTGTGTAGTGGCGCGGTCGTGCGGAAGTCGGTAGGAGGACTTCGGGGAAGAGTGGGGTGTCGCGTGCCGAGCGCATGGGGAGCCTCCATGGGGAAAATCTCCCTTGCCGGTAGGGCAAGGGAGCCGGGAGGTTCGAATCCGCGATCGGTCATACGGCGGGCGTATTTCCCCGGATGAGGGGTCTTGTATTAGCCACCCTCCCGACATGGAACGTCCATAACTTTGACCGATCTTGGAGATTCGAAGCTCCGTTACCCACCATGCGCGATGGGGTGTTAGGCGGCCAATCGATTGTGTCTGTTGGTGCTACGGGGTTTGGTAGGCATTGCCCATATGGTGTCGTGACCGGCGCAGGTCGGGGCGTTAATGCGACAGCGGTGCAGTTTTCTTGGGGCGTTGGCGTCAGGTGATCGGATGGTGCGTTTGAGACGCATGGCGTGTCCCTACGCGGCGAGCGAAGTGCAAGTGACCCGTAGCGACACGCCTCGCGTGTCCATCGCGGTGCCAGAGGTGGCGAAACCGCAGCGACAGGTCAGGCGTGGCCAGCGGCATGCCGTGCGCCATCCAGCGGAGGAGGCAGCATGCGTTCGGTCCCCGCACTGAGCCACTCTTCCCACGCCGTGCCCGGGCCGGCTTCCTCGCTCTGGAAGTCGTATGCTTCCCCCTGCGTGCGTGCCATCTCGAAGGCTTGGGCATGCGGGAATGAGCGGATGGGCTTCTGAAGGGATGCGGAGATGAAAAACGTAACTGGGCAGATGCAGAGATTCAAGGAAGCAAGCCGGCATATCTGGAATTCTTATTTGATGCCTGGCGACGGGGTCCTGGACATGGCGGCGGAGGATTCTTTTCTCGAGATCGAGCGAGAGTTGCTACGTAGCTTGGTGCTCGAAGGAAGCGTCGCGGCAGATCAGTACGGGCGCTCTGCCATTGGCGGCCTTGTTGTGAAGCCAAAGCCCGTGTACCGGGAAGTGCCGGTCCAGGTTGCCAGTAGCGGGTCCGACGGAAATACCTATTGGAGCGAGAGTGAGCGGGTTGCCGCTGCAGATCTTCCCGTGCTTGAGTTCGTGGGCTTCTTTGACTGGATGCACTACGGGTACATTGACTACGCAATTGTTCGCGCAGTCGAATGCGGCTCTGGGCGGCGAGTGTTGATCGAGACCGTGTACTGTGATTTCTGGTGGAACGGACTTTCTGATGGTTCCGGTGACGGCGATCCCCTCTAATAGACGGCAGATATCGCAATCGCTTGGTCAGGAGTGCTTGTAATGAAGTTTCATGTGGATTTTTCCATCTATGCCTCCCCAGTCGATGCCTACGGTAACGCCACGGGGTATGTGGACCCGGCGTACCTCCCGGCCGCCGGGGACAAGTTCAAGCTCCTCAGTGAGACTGAGGCCGGCCCCGCGCTGTTGCTCCGAGTCGACAAGGTAAGGTCGGCCGAGGGGGAGGAGGTAGGGTCGATCGCATTGGAAGATCACGTTGTTGAGGGGCGTGATGTGGCCGAGGCGCTGAGTCGACGGCTTGCCAATGAGACGTCTCTCTTTGTATACGTTTACTGAGCCAAGAAAGGAGCGAGCTTGTCCTCATTTGGATAAGATCCAGCCTGGGTATTGGGCTTTGCGGTCGATATTTCTTTTACTGTTTCGGGCCTATGTAAAGGATCGCATCATCATGGAGGTTGAGGCGCGTGGTGGAGCTTGGATCACGGCGGTGGGACTCGCTGTCGCAGTTCTTCTGGCCGGCTGCACTGGGCCCGAGGTTGTCTGCGGGGGTAACATAAGCCCAAAGAATCCCTCCGTTGTCGAATTGAAATTGCTGGAAGTTGCAAAGAAGCAGTCTGCTGGGTTCTGCAACGTCCAGAATGCGGGTTGTGACTTCGCGGTCTATGACACCAAGGCGGGCCGCACGGTCAGAGTCTCCCTGGAGCGGCCATCAAGCAATGGGAAGTGCACAAGCTACTTCGGTGGCGATAGGTTCTACGCCTTCGATGAATCGGGGAATCTGGTAAGTGTGATCAATGGACTTTAGCTGCTCTTCGGCGCCCGTGTGGGTGCGCAGAGCGATGGGGTAGCGCAAATGCTTGGTGCCCGCTCGACGCGCCACGCACAGTAGGGGCTTGGGTTGCGCAAGGATGACGAGGTAGTTTCAGATGACTGGTCTGCCAACTGAGGTAACTGCTACATACGAGCGTCTCGCAATGGACAGTGACTGGGACGGCGTACAGGTACTGCTTGCGCCGCTGGTACTGTCCAGGGACGCAGAGGGCTTGTACCTGTGGTCAATGACGAGCCAGCCGGGTGAGGGCGAGGAGGCATATGAGGCGCGCCATCTAGATTTGGTGAGCGAGGCTGCGGAGTTGGGCTATGCGCCCGCGCAGTTCACCCGCGGGATGTATTACTTGTTCGGAGACATGGGGCCATTGGATCCGGAGCGTGCCGCGAGGTGCTTCGCCGCTGGTTCCAGTCAAGGATATCCTTCCGCCCAATATGAGTATGGACTTGCATTGCTGCATGGGGTGGGCGTTGCCACCGACAGGGTCGAAGCGATGCGCTTGATCCAAGCTGCCGCTGCGGCTGGCAATGAGACGGCGCAGGACTTCTTGCAGATCAACCGAGGCAGCGGACATGCGACAGATGGACATGAATGAACTGGTCCCATATCTCGTCTACATTCTTCTTGCCGGCGTAATCATTCGCACATGCGCGGTGTTTCTCGCGCGTCGAGCTGTGGAGAAGACCGCCGGCGAAGAAGTGCTCGCGAAGCTGCCGCTGTTGGCTTCCAGAAGTATCGGCGATTCGCAGGACACCTTTTATGCGTGCATCCTTGCGCTCCAAAGTGGCTCTGCACGCAGGCCGGCGACGTGCGCTGCTCTTGTGTACATGTGCCTGTTGGCTGCGTTCGTTACGGTGCTGCTGATGATGGCCGTCCTTGGGATCATAGCCATCGTGCAGTACGAGTCGGGGACATGAGGTTGAGTAATTGTGGAACGCACGACGGAGGCGCAGGGCGGACAGACATCGCCGATCTTCTGGAGACGCCGCGTGAGCGGCATTCAAGTTGGCGCTCTCGTGGAGAGAGAAATGAATAAGGAGCGCGCAAAGCGCGCTGTGTTGGTTCAACTGGTTGTTCAGGGCAGTGGCCTTGCATTGAGTCTTGATGATGCGGTGCAGGTGCATGGTCAGTCGGGCACATGGAAACAGGCGGAGCTGTTCACTTCCAAGCTGATTGATGAAGGCGCCTTCGACAGGCTGGACTTCGACGAAAAGGGACTTGCGGACTTCGGGTACTACGTACTTGCCAGACTGCATGCCTTCAAAGCGATGGGTGAGGCGCCTTGATGTGGCTCGGTCGCTGGGTCTGATGCCCGCGAGTGTTGCGTTGCCTTTGTTTGAGAGATGAGTCGCATATGGATTTGACGAAAGATCGCGTTCTGGTCCAGCTGATCGCCACGGATCCAGAGCGCGCCCAAGAGGTGGTCCTCGCTGAGCTGGAGTGCGATGACTTCGATCCCTCATCGTTGAACATATCGCTAGTGACAGCATCGGGTTATTAGTGGCTGGTTCCGAAGGTCGCGCTGGGATGCACGCATTGGCCGGCGCCAAGGATGACCATCGGCGTAAGGCTCAGCTCCACTTCACTGATGATGCTTTTGCTGAAGCTCCAGCCATAGCCTCTGCGAGGTGCGGCAGAAAGGTCCCAAGCGTTGAGCGAGATCTAGGTCCACGTCGTGGTCGCCGGCAAGGAAGCATTCGGCGAAGTCCTGCGACACGCCGATGGCGTGGGCGAAGTCCAAGGTGGAGGCCCCCATGGGGGCGAGGATTTTTTCGCGCACCAACCAGCCGGGATGGTCATGCTCTACGTGATCGCCAGGCTTTGCGCGCGCAAGCTTGGCAATGTGTCTTTCGAAGGCGCTGGAGTGACGCGGTTCTGTTGGATCTGGGAACTCAACCCGCGTTATGACCAGTTGGCCGACGGTTGCCTCAACGCTTACGCTTGCGCCGACTCTGAAGCCTGCGTTCTCAAGCCAGTGGCCATGTACCGAGAGACAAGGCGCAGTGCCGCCGCCGAAGGTGTCCATCCAGGCATATGTGTGCGCGCGTACTGTGTAGTGGCGCGGTCGTGCGGAAGTCGGTAGGTGGACTTCGGGGAAGAGTGGTGTGTTGCGTGCCGAGCGCATGGGATGCCTCCATGGGGAAAATCTCCCTTGCCGGTAGGGCAAGGGAGCCGGGAGGTTCAAATCCGCGTGCGAGCGTGCGGCGTGGCGTATTTCCCCGGATGAGGGGTCTTGTATTAGCCACCCTCCCGACATGGGACATCCATAATTTTGCTCACACATGGAGATTTGAAGCTCCGTTGCCCACCATGCGCGGTGATGCGGTCGATGGCTAATCGCTTGTGTCTGTTGGTTGTTCGGGGTTTGGTAGGCGTTGCCAACACTGTGTCGCGACCGGCTTGGGTTTGGCAGACAGTGCGACGGCGGTGCCGTTTTGTTGGGCGTTGGCGTCATGTTTGCTGGGCGTTGCGAGGGACACGCATGGCGTGTCACTACGCGGGTGACGGCGGCCAAGTGATCGGTAGCGACACGCCGTGCGTGTCCGTCGTAAAGCCGAGTGTGCACGCGACGGGTAGCGACACGCCGTGCGTGTCCGTCGTAATGCCAGGTGTGCACGTGACCGGTAGCGACACGCCATGCGTGTCCTTCGCAATGCCGGGTGATGCCGGTGCGGTTGGCGGCTGTTGGATCTTGGGTGTTGCGTTGTTACGTGGCAGCCACGCAGGGCGTGGCTCTACGAGCGGGAGATTCGCCGTTTCTTGCGTGGGACACGCATGGCGGCGGCGATGCCGCTCAATCCATTCCCAGCTTTTTCAGCTTGTACCGCAACGCCCGGAAGGTGATGCCCAACTGCGCCGCCGTCCGCGTCTTGTTCCAGCGGTTCTCTTCCAGCGCCTTCTGGATCGCGGTGCGTTCCATCTGCTCGATGTACGACGGCAGCGCGCCATTCCCGGCCGGCAGGTCCACCACCGCTTCTTCATGCGGCGCAACCGGCGCACCGCCATGCCTCGGTACACCCTGCTGCGGCAGGCGCAGGTCGGTGGCGCCGATGGTGTCGCCCTCGGCCAAGGCCAGCGCACGCTCCAGGATGTTCTCCAGTTCGCGCACGTTGCCCGGGAAGTGATAGGTGCCCAATGCCTCCAGCGCCGACGGCGCCAGCAGCGGGGTAGGGCGGCCATGCGTCTTCGCCAGGCGCGCCAGGATCGAGGCGGCCAGCTGCGGCAGGTCGCTGCGGCGCTCGCGCAGCGGCGGCACGCGCAGTTCAATGACGTTGATGCGGTAGTACAGGTCGTGGCGGAAGCGGCCGTCTTCGACCAGCTCGGCCAGGTCCTTGTGCGTGGCTGAAAGGATGCGCACGTCCACCGGCACTTCGGCCGACGCTCCCACCGGGCGGATCGACTTTTCCTGGATCGCGCGCAGCAGCTTCACCTGCATCTGCAGCGGCAGTTCGGCCACTTCGTCCAGGAACAGGGTGCCGCCATGCGCGGCCTGGAACAGGCCGGGCTTGTCGGCGTGGGCGCCGCTGAAGCTGCCCTTCTTGTGCCCGAAGAATTCGCTTTCCATCAGCTCCGACGGAATCGCGCCGCAGTTCACTGGCACGAAGGTGCCGGCCGCGCGCGCGCTCTGGTCGTGGATGGTGCGGGCGACCAGTTCCTTGCCCACGCCCGATTCGCCCAGGATGTACACCGGCGCCTGGCTGCGCGCGACCTTGGTGATGGTGTTGCGCAGCACGTCCATGGCCGCCGAATCGCCGAGCAGGCGCGCGGTGGCGTCGCTGGTCAGCGGCGGCGGGGCCGGGCGCTCGCTGTTGTTGAGCTCCAGCGCGTGCTTGACCAAGCCGCGCAGCACGGAGATGTCCACCGGCTTGCTGACGAAGTCGAACGCGCCGGCCTTCAGCGCTTCCACCGCCAGGTCCATGCTGCCGAACGCGGTGATCATGGCCACCGGGGTGCGCGGGTAGTGCTGGGCGATTTCAGTGACCAGCTCGATGCCGTTGCCGTCAGGCAGCCGCATGTCGGTGATGCACAGGTCGTAAGGGTTGCTGGCCAGCAGCTCGCGGGCTTCGGCGAGGTTGGCAGCGGTGCTGATCCGCAGGCCCATGCGGCCGAGGGTCAGTACCAGCAGTTCGCGGATGTCGCGTTCGTCGTCGACGACGAGGGCGCTGCGGTTTTCGTTCATATGGGGGAAAGATAGCCGAGTGCGGTTGATAACGACAAATGTTTGACGCAAGCAGCGTAACGCGTCATTGCGGCAACATGGTGTGCGGGCCGGGCAGGACCAGCCGGAAGCAGGCGCCACCGGCCGGGACGGACACATATTCCAGGTTGGCCTGGTTGGCCCGGCACAGCTCGCGGGCGATATACAGGCCCAGCCCGGTGCCGTGCTCGGAGGTGGTGAAGAACGGGCGGAACAGCTGTTCGGCCACCTTTTCGGGAATGCCCGGGCCGCGGTCCATCACGTCGATCACCGCCGAACGGTCCTGGCGCGCCACACGCAGGCGTACGCGGGCCGGGTCCTGCCCGGTGCGGCCGTACTTGAGGGCGTTGTGGACCAGCACGGTGAGGATCTGGTGCAGGTGGCGCGGGTCGACCAGGCCATGCACGGAGGACTCGCTGATGATCGGCTCGATGCTGTCGGTTTCCAGGGTGAGGCTCTGCTTGTACTCCAGCACGAAGCGGCGCACGAAGGCGGCCAGGTCCAGGTTCTCGGGGTTGGCCCGCTCGCGCCGGGCCAGGCCCAGCACGCTTTCGACAATGCCGTTGGTGCGCTGGCACTGCTGGTGGATGATCTGCAGCAGGCGGCGGTCGGTGTCGCCGATGGCGGTGGATTCTTCCAGCAGCTGGGCGGCGTAGTTGATGGCCGCCAGCGGGTTGCGGATCTCGTGGGCCAGGCTGGCCGAGAAGCGGCCCATGGCCGAGAGGGTGAGCGACTCGGCGCGGCGCGAAACCACGCTGGAATCGTCCAGGAACACCAGGGTGAGGTCGCTGCCGGCCAGCAGGCGGGCGAAGCGCGGCTGCACTTCGGGCTGGTCGGGGGAGAGCTGCAGCGGGGTCTCTTCGTTGTTCCAGCCGTTGCGCCAGCGCTGCAGGCGGCGGCTGAGGTCGGGCGAGGCGCTGCCCAGTTCCAGCAGGCCGGTGCCACTGTTGCCGTCGTTGTCGCCGATCAGGGTGGAGGCCGCCTCGTTGGCCAGGGTGATGCGGTTGGCAGCGTCCACCACCAGCACGCCGGTGCGCATGCGGCGGATGATGAGTTCGTTGATCTCGAACAGGTTGGCCACTTCGTCGCCGCGCTGGTTGGCCAGCTGCTGGTTGCGGCGGGCGCGGTTGCCCACCTGGTAGCTGACGAAGGCCAGGGCCAGGAAGCTGGTGATGAACATGGCCAGCTCGGCCAGGGTGCGGTTGGGCGTGCCGGTTTCGAGCAGGTTCCAGACGTACTCCCCGGCGGTGGCGGCTGCGGCGGTGAGAGCCAGCGTCAGCCCCAGCGACAGGGGCAGCAGGGTGGCGGCGGCGGCGATGTTGAACAGCAGCGCCATGGACAGGCCGGCACTGGCGCCGGGCAGGGCGTGGGCCAGCAGGACCGTGGCCACGATGTCCACCAGCACGCTTCCGACGACGATCGGGCGCAGCCAGCGGTCGTTGCGGCCCGCGATCAGGATCAGCAGGGACAGCACCAGGTAGGCGCCGCTGACCACGGCCGCCAGCCGTGGGTGCGTGGATTCGCCCACCAGCGCGCTCAACGGGCTGAACAGCAGGGCGGCGATGACCGCAGCGATCAGGACCCGGTAGAGGGCAAAGAAGTACAGCTCCCGCTTCGGCATGGACTCGATGCGGTCAATCAACGAAGCACTGGGTGACACGCCGGAACTCCCCTTCTGGCTGCCTGGGTGATGAAACCGGGCAGGGCCCGGCTCTACCGACTGTAGCGCCGGGCTCTGCCCGGCCGCTCTCAACGAGTATAGGCATCCTGCCGCCCAAACCGCGCAATCTGCCCATTCCCGACCGGCCCCCGGCCGGGCCCCCGCGCCGCAACTGTCTGAATGACGGTGGAAAAGTCCGCCCCTTCACACCCCTGGCCCCGTTTCTTTGCGCCACGCCGCCGCCTCGTCCACAATAGTGGGCCCGCCGCGGTCCGTGCGTGCGGTCGTTCCTATTCCCACGGTGACGCATGAATTTCCACGAATACCAGTCAAAACAGCTGCTTGCCGAGTACGGCATTCCCGTCCCGGCCGGCAAGGTCGCGGCAACCCCCGATGAAGCCGTCGCCGCTGCCACCTCCCTGGGCCAGGGCCCCTGGATGGTGAAGGCGCAGATCCATGCGGGCGGTCGCGGCAAGGCTGGCGGCGTCAAGTTCTGCAAGACCACCGACGACGTGAAGGCCGCTGCGGCCAAGATGCTCGGCACCAAGATGGCCACCTACCAGACCGCCGGCGTCGAGCTGCCGGTCAACCTGGTGCTGGTGACCACCGCCGGTGAAATCGTCAAGGAACTGTACCTCTCGGTGCTGGTCGACCGTGGCACCAAGACCATCACCTACATCGCCTCTTCGGAAGGCGGCGTGGAGATCGAGCAGGTTGCCGCTGAAACCCCGGAGCTGATCCACTCGCTCAACGTCGACTTCGTTGAAGGCGTGCAGGGTTACCACGGCCGTGATTTCGGCTTCAAGCTGGGCCTGACCGCCAAGCAGGCCGGCCAGTTCGCCAACATCATGGTGAACCTGTACAAGCTGTTCAACGAGAAGGACCTGGCGCTGGTTGAAATCAACCCGCTGGCCATCCTGGACGACGGCAACCTGTACGCGCTGGACGGCAAGTTCGACAGCGACGACAACGCCGCGTTCCGTCAGAAGGCGCTGGTTGCCATGCGCGACAAGACCCAGGAAGACGAAACCGAAGTGACCGCTTCGGAGCTGGACATCAACTACGTCACCATGGACGGCAACATCGGCTGCATGGTCAACGGCGCCGGCTTGGCCATGGCCACCATGGACGTCATCAAGCTCAACGGCGGCGAGCCGGCGAACTTCCTGGACGTGGGCGGCGGTGCGAACAAGCAGCGCGTCATTGAAGCGTTCAAGCTGATCCTGTCCTCGGACAAGGTCGAAGGCATCTTCGTCAACATCTTCGGCGGCATCGTCCGCTGCGACATGATTGCCGAAGGCATCATTGCCGCTGTGAAGGAAGTGGGCGTCAAGGTTCCGGTCGTGGTGCGCCTGGAAGGCACCAACGTGGAAGAAGGCAAGCAGCTGCTGCGTGACAGCGGCATGGCCATCATCCCGGCCGACAACATCAACGACGGTGCCAAGAAGGTCGTTGAAGCTGTCAAGAACGCCGCCTGATCCGACACCGAAGGAAATCCAATGTCCGTTTTGATTAACAAGAACACCAAGGTGATCGTGCAGGGCTTCACCGGCCAGCAGGGCACCTTCCACGCCACTCAGATGATCGAGTACGGCACCAAGGTTGTTGGCGGCGTGACCCCCGGCAAGGGCGGCACCACCCACATCGACCTGCCGGTCTTCAACACCGTTGCCGATGCCGTTGCCGCCACCGGCGCTGACGCTTCGGTCATCTACGTGCCGCCGCCGTACGCGGCCGACGCGATCCTGGAAGCCGCTGCCGCCGGCATCAAGGTCATCGTGTGCATCACCGAAGGCATTCCGGTGCTGGACATGCTGCGCGTGAAGAACGTGCTGACCCGTTCGCATCCGGACACCGTGCTGGTGGGCCCGAACTGCCCCGGCGTGATCACCCCGGGCGAGTGCAAGATCGGCATCATGCCGGGCCACATCCACATGCCGGGCAAGATCGGCATCGTGTCGCGTTCGGGCACCCTGACCTATGAAGCGGTCAAGCAGACCACGGAAGTGGGCCTGGGCCAGTCGACCTGCATCGGTATCGGTGGCGACCCGATCAACGGCCTGAACTTCGTTGACTGCCTGAAGCTGTTCAACGAAGACCCGCAGACCCTGGGCATCATCATGGTCGGTGAAATCGGCGGCGACGCCGAGGAAGCCGGTGCGGAGTACATCAAGCAGTTCGTGAAGAAGCCGGTGGTCGGTTTCATCGCGGGTGCCTCGGCTCCGGCCGGCAAGCGCATGGGCCACGCCGGTGCGATCGCCTCGGGCGGCAAGGGCACCGCAGAAGGCAAGTTCGCTGCCATGGAAGCGGCCGGTGTTGTCACCGTGCGCTCGCCGGGCGACCTGGGCGCTGCCATCGCCAAGCTGGTCAAGTAAGACGCTACGCGTCCTACGGGTAAAGCCGACTGGGTAGAGCCGACTGTTAGTCGGCTGCTCTACCAAGCAAAACGCCGCCTCCGGGCGGCGTTTTGCGTTTGCCGGGCAGAGCCCGGCGCTACAATGGGCAATCGCAACCACAGGCTTCACCCCATGACGTCGATCCGCATCGCAATGGCGCAGTTTGATTTCCCGGTGGGCGCCGTGGCGCAGAACACCGACAACATCATCGCGATGATTGCCGAGGCGCGCGACGAATTCGGCGCCGAACTGGTGGTGTTCCCCGAACTGGCCATCAGCGGCTATCCGCCGGAAGACCTGCTGCTGCGCCCGGGCTTCCTGTACGACTGCCAGCAGGCGCTGACCCGCATTGCCGAAAGCACCCGCGGCATCACCGCCGTGGTCGGCTGGCCGCAGGCTGCCGGTGCGGTGGTGTACAACGCAGCCAGCGTGCTGCGCGATGGCCGGGTGGAGCACACCTACCGCAAGCGCGAGCTGCCCAACTACGCGGTGTTCGACGAGCGCCGCTACTTCGACGTCGACCCGGACGGTGGCAGCTGCGTGTTTGAACTGAAGGGCGTGCCGGTGGGCGTGCTGGTCTGCGAAGACCTGTGGTTCGCCGAGCCGCTGGCCGACACCGTGCGCGAAGGCGCACAGCTGGTGGTGGTGCCCAACGCCTCGCCGTACGAGCGCGGCAAGCATGCCCAGCGTGACGCGCTGCTGGCCGAACGCACCCGCGAAAGCGGCGCGGCCATCGTCTACCTCAACATGGTGGGCGGGCAGGACGCACTGACCTTCGACGGCGCCTCGGTCGTGGCCGACGGCGACGGCACCGTGCACCCGGCAGCCGCCGCGTTCACCGACCAGTGGCTGGTGGTGGACTACGACGCCGCGTCGCGCCGTTTCGTGCCGCGCGAGTGGATGGACGACGGCGACGAAAGCATGGATGCGCTGGCCTGGCGCGCGGTCACGCGCGGCATCCGCGATTACTGCGGCAAGAACGGCTTCAAGAAGGTGTGGCTGGGCCTGTCCGGTGGCATCGATTCGGCGCTGGTGCTGGCCATGGCGGTGGACGCGCTTGGCGCGGACAACGTCACCGCCGTGCGGCTGCCGTCGCGCTACACCGCGGATATGTCCAACGACCTCGCCGCCGAGCAGTGCCGCGCGCTGGGAGTGAAGCTGGAAGCAGTGTCGATCGAGCCGGTGTTCGAAGGCCTGATGACCGCACTCGGCCCGATGTTCGAGGGCCAGGCGGCGGACGTGACCGAGGAGAACCTGCAGTCGCGCGCGCGCGGGGTGATCCTGATGGCGCTGTCCAACAAGTTCGGCGGCCTGTTGCTGACCACTGGCAACAAGAGCGAGTACGCGGTGGGCTACGCCACCATCTACGGTGACATGTGCGGCGGCTATGCGCCGTTGAAGGACCTGTACAAGACCGAGGTGTTCGGCCTGTCCAAGTGGCGCAATACAGTGGGCGGTGCGCCGGTGATTCCGCCGGCGGTGATCTCGCGGCCGCCTTCGGCCGAGCTGCGCGCCAACCAGACCGACCAGGACTCGCTGCCGGCCTACGACGTGCTGGACGGCATCCTGTACCGCTACGTGGACCAGGAGCAGTCGCGCGAGGAGATCGTGGGGGCAGGGTATGCCGCCGAGGTGGTCGACCGTGTGCTGCGCCTGGTGCGCACCAGCGAGTGGAAGCGCCACCAGGCCGCGCCGGGCCCGAAGGTATCGCGCCGCGCGTTCGGCCGCGAGCGGCGCTACCCGATCAGCAATGGCTACAAGGGCTGAATGACCGGCTGCGGGGCGGGGCGTGCAGCACGCCCCTGATGGCTTCTTGAAAGTGGCGGGGCGGGTCTGGACCTAGAGTGCCGGACCCTCCGTCATTGGGCTTCCCCCATGTCCATCATCAATACCAAGATCCATACGACGGTTGCCGCGGCGCTGAGGTGCAAGCTCGGCAACCAGACCCTGTCGCCAACAACGCTGAAGAAGCTGACCGTGATTGCCAACCGTGAGTTCGGCGGCGACGCCACGCGCGTGTTCGGCAAGGCCTCGCCCGGCATCGGCCGGTTCAACGGCGACGCTGCCGGGCTGCGCAATGCGATTTCCAGCCAGCTGCTCAATGTGCGCTCACCCCAACTGGCCAACGTCATGCGGCAATGGCTGACGCAGTTGCCTGCCCCGAATGTACCGTCGGCCGTCGTCCGGACGCCGACTCCCATTGCGTGCCCCGTTGGTCAGCAGGAAAAGCAGACTTCGGTGAATCAGTGGCTCGCCGACGCTCCCCCGGAACCGGCGCCGGACTACGATGACGAGGCGCCGTCAGTCGTTACCAGCAGCGCGCCCAAGCCGAAACCTGGGCGTGAGCCTGACCTCCCCAAGCCTGACTACCCGCGCGCCGTGACCTTCAGTGATGAGATTCAGCGCTTCGATGCGATATCACGCTCCGAATTGGGGCGAGATATTGTTGGCGGGGTTCCGAAAGCGACGCCGGCTGAACGTCTCTCCCAATTCAGGGACGAGGGCGGCTCCGGCGGCAAATTTGATCTGCCTGAGCTGATGGTCTTTGCGGAAGCCGCAGCGGCCTTGAGCAAGGCAGCCAAGGTCGAAATAGACCACATCGTCGCTACAACTGCAGCACCCCCTACTGCGGTACAGCTTGCTGCACTTATCGCGCGTATTCCGCAGCGCGACCGCGGGCGGTAGGTAGCACCTCGCAAAAAAAAGGGTCCCATCGGGACCCTTTCTTCATATCAGCACCGCGCTGTATCAGCGGCGGTTCAACGTCGCATTGCGCTGGCCGGTGCTGGCGGACTTCTCGCCGGCGAACGGGTTCAGCTTGCGCACCATCCACGGGTACTTCGGCCAGTCGCCCTGCAGCCAGGGATGCTGGGGTTCGTTCAGCTCCAGCACGCGGCGGGCGTCGTCGGCCAGGGTCTTGTTGCCCAGGTGGGTGTAAGCCTCACCCAGTGCGGCCACGGCGTCGTACTGGAACGCGCTCTGCGGGTAGGTCTCCAGCAGGTAGTTGGCGCGGCCGGCGGCCGACACCCAGGCCTGGCGGCGCAGGTAGTACAGGGCGTTGTCCAGCTCGTGCTGGGCGAACACGTCGCGCAGTTCCAGCATGCGCTGGCGCGCATCGGGCGCGTAGCGGCTGTTGGGGTAGCGCTCGACCACGATGTTGAAGTCGGCGTAGGCCTGGCGCGGGGTGGACAGGTCACGGCGGCTCGGGTCCAGCGACCATACGCGGCGCAGGAATACCGTATTGCGGTTGCCGTTGGCCAGGCCGCGCAGGTAGTACATGTACGCGATGTTGCGGTGGGTCGGGTAGGTGCGGATGAAGCGGTCGATGCTCGACACCGCGTCATCGTGCTTGCCGGCCTTGTACTGGGCGAAGGCGGTTTCGATCATCGCCTGCTCGGTGTACGGGCCATACGGGTACTGGGCGATCAGGCGACGGAAGGTGGCCTCCGCAGCGCTCCAGTTGCCCTTTTCCATCAGGCCGTGGCTCTTTTCATAGATCTTTTCGACCGGCTGGCCTTCCTCGGGGTTGTCACCCTTGGCGCCACGGTGGCAGCCGGTGGAAACGAGGGCCAGGACCAGCATCAGGGCCGCAGTGCGGATGGGCGCGGACAGCAGGGAAGAGCGTCGGATCATGGGGTCTGGGCGGGACGCGGCTGGAATACGAAGGGTCGATGATAGCCTAGTGGCCTGTCCTGCGACTGAAAGTGGTCGTCAGGACCCCAAAATTGTCTCCTTGCGGTGTGCTCCCCATGTCCGATAACGCTTCTGAATCCGAATCCGTCCGCCAGGCCGTTGTGCCCGATACCGCCGCCGGGCGGCGCTTCGACGCCGTCCTGGCCGAACTCTTCCCCGAATTCTCCCGGTCCAAGCTGACCGAGTGGATCAAGTCCGGCGACGTCCTGCTGGACGGCGAACCCGTGCGCGGCCGCGCGCCGGTCCGCGGCGGGGAGGTCGCCAGCCTGCATGTCGTGCTCGACACCCAGACCCATGCCGAGCCCGAAGACATCCCGCTGGACGTGCTGTACGAAGACGAGCACGTGTTCGTCATCAACAAGCCGGTCGGCCTGGTGGTGCACCCGGGCGCGGGCAACCCGACCGGTACGCTGGTCAATGCGCTGCTGTTCCGCGACCCGTCGCTGTCGGTGCTGCCGCGCGCCGGCATCGTGCACCGGCTCGACAAGGACACCAGCGGCGTGATGGTGGTGGCGCGCACGATCCAGGCGCAGACCGCGCTGGTGGAGCAGCTGGCCGCGCGCAACGTGCACCGCCAGTACCTGGCGGTGGTGGTGGGCGCGCTGGTTTCCGGCGGCACAGCCGATGCGCCGATCGACCGCCACCCGCGCGACCGCATCCGCATGGCCGTGCGCGAAGACGGCAAGGACGCGGTCACCCATTACCGCCTGCGCGAGCGCTTCCGCGCGCATACCGCGCTGGAATGCCGCCTGGAAACCGGGCGTACGCACCAGATCCGCGTGCACATGGCGCACCTCAAGCACGCCATCGTCGGCGATTCGCTGTACGGCGGCGCGTTGAAGCTGCCCAAGGGCGCCACCGACGACCTGGTTGCGCAGCTGCGCGGCTTCAAGCGCCAGGCGCTGCATGCCGAGACGCTGGAGTTCGCGCACCCGATCACCGGTGAGCCGATCCGCAACAGCGCGCCGGTGCCGGCCGACATGCTGGCGCTGCTGGAAGCGCTGCGCGAAGACAGCAAGCGCTTCGCCGAGCTGGAGCGCGGTCGCCGCTGATGACTACGACGCCCTTGCCCGTGTCGGAGTCTTCGGCCGTGCCGGTGCTGGCGGCGGACTGGCCGGCACCGCCGGGCGTGCACGCGCTGACCACCCTGCGCTTCGGCGCCGGTGGGTCGCGCGCGCCGTTCGACCAGTTCAACCAAGGCAACCGCTACGCCGCCGATGGCGACGACCCGGAGCAGGTGCAGCACAACCGCGACCTGTTGCAGGCGGGCCTGGCGTTGCCGTCGGCTCCGCACTGGCTGCGCCAGGTGCACGGCACGGAGGTGCTGCGTTTCGACGCCGCACCCGGCGCCCCCAGCGTGGCGAACGAGCCTACGGCGGACGCGGCGGTCACTTCGGTGCCCGGGGTGGTGCTGGCCATCCTCACCGCCGACTGCCTGCCGGTGGTGTTTGCCGCCCGCGACGGCAGTGAGATCGGTGCGGCCCACGCCGGCTGGCGCGGGCTGGCTGACGGCATGCTGGAGGCCACGGTGGCTGCCATGCAGACCGCCCCGGCCGCGTTGCAGGCCTGGTTGGGTCCGGCCGCTGGCCCGGCCCATTACGAGATCGGCGAGGACGTGTTTGCGGCCTTCGTCGACTGCGACGCGGCGGCCGCCGCCGCCTTCAGCGCGACCCGCCCGGGGCACTGGAAGGTGGACCTGTATGCGCTGGCCCGCCAGCGGCTGCAGGGCGCCGGGCTGGACCCGGCCGCGATCAGTGGCGGCCAGTGGTGCAGCATCGCCGACCCGCAGCGGTTCTATTCGCACCGCCGCGACCGGCGCACCGGCCGCATGGCGACCCTGGCGTGGATCGCGCCGTGAGTGGGGTCAAGGCTGGTGCCGGTGAGTCCGGCCCGGTCATCGTCTTTGATGGCGTGTGCGCGCTGTGCAGCCGCTGGGTGTGGTTCCTGTTGCGGTTCGATCGTCGCGGCCGCTACCGGTTCGCCGCGATGCAGGGTGCGCACGGGCGCGCGCTGTTGCAGCAGCACGGGCTCGATCCGGAGGACCCGACGTCGTTGCTGCTGGTGGAGGAGGGCCGCGCATGGAGCGATACCGATGCCATCGTGCAGGTGCTGGCCGGCCTGGGCGGCGCGTGGCAGGTGGTGCGGGTGATGCGCCTGATGCCACGCCCTTGGCGCGACCGCGGCTACCGGGTGCTGGCCCGTAACCGGTATCGCTGGTTTGGCCAGCATGAGGCGTGTTTCATGCCCACGCCGGCACAGGCGGGGCGTTTTCTGGATTGATCGGGTTGCGTCCGGCACCGCGCAGCCACGCATGGCGTGGCTCTACGCCGGTAGGCAACGTGGCCGTCCCGTTGCACCGCGCGGCCACGCAGAGCGTGGCTCTACATCCGTAGGCAACGTAACCGTTCCGTAGTGCCACGCCATGCGTGGCAACGCGGACCCAACCCGCGCGCAATGCGCCCTCCGTGGCATCGCGGACCCAATCCGTGCGCGATCGCCCTGCGCGGCAACGCGCGCGCCCTGCTCACCGTATGACCGAATACACGATCCGTCGGTTGCGTTCGCGGCCCGCCTCCAGCCGGTTGTCGGCCACCGGTTGTTCTTCCCCATAACCGCGCGCCTGCAGCGTGTGGGCCGGCACGCCCAGCGCCTGCAGTTCGGCCACCACCGCTTCGGCGCGTTGCTGGCTCAGGCGCAGGTTGCTGTCGGCGGTGCCCAGGCTGTCGGTATGCCCCGCCACCTCCAGCCGCAGCCCAGGGTCGGCGGCGCGCAGGGCCAGGGCGCTGGCGCGCAGCATGTCCAGCCCGTCGGCACGCAGCACCGGGGACTTGTGCTCGAAGCGGATCGCACCCTGGTTCAAGGCGGCCACCAGCTGCGCATGGTCGGGATCGGCCGGCAGGCGCGCCAGCGCGACGCGTCCCGAATCCCACAGCCCGGTGACCTGCAGGTGGCCGAAGCCGCGCCGCAGGGTGTCGGACACGGTGACCCGGTCCGCTTCCGGCAGGGCGGCCATGTCGACGTGCAGGGTGTCGCCGCTGAATGACAGCGACAAACCGGGATGGCGCAGCACCGGTACCAGGGTCACCATCCGGTCCAGCCAACGCGGGGCCCGTGCATGCGGGTCGCGCTGGATGTCGCCGCTCACCCGCGCCTGGCCGTAGTGCCCCACCAGCGCGCTCCAGACCTTGCGCCGGTCGGCTTCGCCCGGCAGACGGCCGCGTACGTCGATCACCCCGGCATGGTTCACCAGCGACAGCCGCGGCGGCGTCTGCCGTTCGGCCGCCGCAGCCGTGCCGGCCGAGGTCACCCGGGTCTTCTGGTGGATCCAGCCGGTCAGGCACAACAGGGCGCCGGCCACCAACACCCACGACAGGCCGCGCAGGACGCTGCCACGGATCGCGCGCGGCACCGGTGCGGGGTTGCCGCGCTGACGCAGCGGAACCGCCATGGGCCGCGCCTGGCGCGCCTGCTGCTCCAGCACGTCGAGCAGGCCCGGCAGCAGGTCGGCGGCGACCACGGCAAACATGCCGGTGGGGAAGGCGGCGCGGCGGGCCAGCACGGCCAGTTCGCCGCGTCCGATCGCGCATTCAAGCTGGCCGGCCAGCAGCCGCTGGGGCCGCCCGTCGGCCGGAAACTGTTCGCCCAGCCCCACCGCATCGAAGCGGCGGCGGAGGCCATGCACGCCGTCGGGCAGGCTGTGGATGTAATCGACCAGGACCTCGATCAGGTTGCGCGCGCGGTGGCCCAGGCCCATGTGCAGGGCGGTGTCTTCAATGTATCGGTCCAGCAATGACATCAATCGGATTCCCGGATTCAGGACCGCGCAGGCGGTGCTGCGCAGGTCGCCCCATGCGGCATGCATGGGCTCTGCGGGCGTCAATGTCGGGAGAACCTGTCAATGCGAAATGAAAGTTGCGATCGCCGCAGGTTACGAATCCAGCGGGCGGTCCCGCAATTTAGGAACGCTATCGAAATGCCGGCTTGTCAGTGGTGCGCCTGCGACACGCACCGTGCTGGAAACGACACACTCCCAAATGTGGTGCAGCACTGCGATTGATGCGCAGTGCAGGGGTCGAAAGGTGGTGATTACGACACGTCGGGTACTCGCCAGCATGTCGCAATCAGCCGCTTTCCAGTGCATCCAGGTAGCTCTGCCGCCAATGATTGATGTCGTAGGTGCGCAGGTGCTCCATCATCGCCTGCCAGCGCTCGATGCGTTTGCGCAGCGGCATGGTCGCCGCCGTGGCGATGGCATCGGCCACGCCGTCCAGGTCGTGCGGGTTCACCAGTAGTGCCTGTTTCATCTCGTCGGCGGCGCCGGCCAACAGCGAGAGCACCAGTACGCCGGGGTTCTCCGGGTCCTGCGAGGCCACGTATTCCTTGGCCACCAGGTTCATGCCATCGCGCAGCGGCGTCACCAGCCCCACGGCGGCCGCGCGGTAGAAGCCGGTCAGGGTGGCATGCGGGAAGTTCTGGTTGACGTAACGCAGCGGGGTCCAGTCCGGCTCGGCGAAGCCGCCGTTGATGTGGCCGGCGATCTGTTCGAGCTGGCCGCGCAGCTGCCGGTACTCGGTGACATCGCCGCGCGACACCGGGGCGATCTGCAGGTAGGTGAGGCTGCCGCGCTGGTCGGGATGGCGCTGCAGGTAGCGCTCGAAGCCCTGGAAGCGTTCGGGAAGCCCCTTGGAATAGTCCAGCCGGTCCACGCCGATGGCAAGCTGGCGGTTGCGCAGGCTGTTGCGCAGGTCGCGCACGGCCGGCTTGGCGGCGCCGGCCTTGGCCTGGCGTTCGATGTGCGCGGTATCAATGCCGATCGGGAAGGCCGCCGCGCGGAAGCGGCGCCCGCCGGGTGCTTCGAGCATGCCATCGGGCAGCACCCGGCCGCCGCCGAACAACCGCACGTACGACTGGAAGCGGTCGGCATCGCGCTGGGTCTGGAAGCCGACCAGGTCGTAGGCGTACAGGCTGGAGAACAGGCGCAGGTGGTCGGGCATGGCCTGCAGCAGGTCCGCCGAGGGCATGGGCACATGCAGGAAGAAGCCGATGCGGCAGCCGATGCCGCGCTCGCGCAGCAGCGACGCCAGCGGAATCAGGTGGTAATCGTGGATCCAGACGATGTCGTCTTCGCGCAGCAGGGGCGCCAGCTTCTCGGCGAACAGCGCGTTGACCCGGCGGTAGGTCTCGCGGGTGGCGCGGTCGTAGTCCACCAGGTCCAGGCGGAAGTGCAGCAGCGGCCACAGCGTGCGGTTGGCGAAGCCGTTGTAGTAGCCATCGACGTCGCGCTTGTTCAGATCCATGGTGACGTAGCGGATGTCACCCTCGCTCTGCTCATGCAGCTCGCCGCTGGGATCGCGTACCGACTTGCCGCTCCAGCCGAACCACAGCCCACCACGTTCCTTGAGCGCGGCCAGCAGGCCCACCGCCAACCCGCCCGGCGCGGCGACACCGGGCGCGGCGACCCGGTTGGACACCACCACCAGGCGACTCATGACGCCTCCTGCCAACTGCGCGACAGGCGCATGGCGGCGGTGACCAAACCCACGTGCGAATACGTCTGCGGGAAGTTGCCCCAGGCTTCGCCGTTGTCGAAGGCCAGGTCTTCGGACAGCAGGCCGAGATGGTTGCGGCGTTCGAGCAGGGTTTCGAACATCTCGCGCGCCTCGTCCATGCGCCCGATCGCGGCCAGCGCGTCGATGTACCAGAACGTGCAGATGGTGAAGCTGGTCTCCGGCTCGCCGAAATCGTCCGGTGCCACGTAGCGGTACAGCGCATTGCCGTGCTTGAGGTCGCGGCCGATCGCCTCGACGGTGGCCACGAAGCGGGCGTCATCCGGTGCGATGAAGCCGATGTCGGCCAGCAGCAGCAACGAGGCATCCAGGCGGTGGCCGCCGTAGGTGTCGGTGAAGTAGCCCAGCTCGTCGCTGAAGGACTCGCGCATGATCCGTGCGTGGATGGTGTTGGCGCGGTCGCGCCAGTATTCGGCGCGGTGGTCCAGCTTCAGCCGCACGGCGATCTTGCACAGGCGGTCGCACGCGGCCCAGCACATTGCGCTGGTGTAGGTGTGCACTTCGGTGCGGCCGCGGAATTCCCACAGTCCTGCATCGGGTACGTCGTGCAGCAGGAATGCCTGCTCGCCCAGCGGTTCCAGCCGCGCGAAGGTGTGGTTGTCGCCCGGGTCCTGCAGGCGGCGGTCGAAGAACAGCTGGGTGGAGGCGAGTACCACGCTGCCGTACACGTCATGCTGGCGCTGCACCCAGGCCAGGTTGCCCCGCCGCACCGGGCCCATGCCGCGGTAGCCGTCCAGCGAGGCCACTTCGCTCTCTTCCAGCTGGGTCTCAAAACCGATGCCATACAGGGGCTGCAGGCTGCCGTCGGTGGTGGCCAGGTTGAAGATATAGCCCAGGAACTGCTCCATGCTGCGGGTGGCGCCGAGGCGGTTGAGCGTGCGCACCACGAACGCCGCGTCGCGCAGCCAGCAATAGCGGTAGTCCCAGTTGCGGATGCTGCCAGGGGCCTCGGGAATGGAGGTGGTCATCGCGGCGATGATGGCGCCACTGTCTTCGTACTGGCACAGCTTCAGGGTGATTGCACTGCGGATCACCGCGTCCTGCCATTCGAGCGGGATGGACAGGTAACGCACCCATTCGCGCCAGTAGTCGCGGGTGCGCTGGAAGGATTCCTGCACGTAGCCGCTGAGCGAACGGTTCAGCGATTCGTCCACGCCCAGCACCAGGTGCACGGGGTGGTTGAGCACGAACGGCAGTTCATCGCGCACGAAGCGCATCGGCACGTCGGTGGTCAGGCGCAGCACATGGTCGGGCAGTACCCAGCGGATGTGGTTGCTGCCCCAGGTGGCCTCGGGAACGCGCGCGCCCCAGTCGGCGAGCGGCCGTGCGCGCACGATGATGCGCGGCGTGCCGGACAGTGGGCGCACCTGCCGGATCAGGCTTACGGGCCGGTAGAAGCGGTCGTTCTGGCGCCAGCGCGGGGCGAAGTCAATGATCTCCAGCGAACCGCCGTGCCTGTCATGCAGCACGGTGCGCAGGATGGCGGTGTTGGTCAGGTATTCCTGCTCGCTGCTCACCATGTCTTCCAGCTCGATGGCGAAGTCGCCACCGGTCTGCTGGTTGGGCTGGAGCAGCGCGCAGAAGGCGGGGTCGCCGTCGAAGGTGGGCAGGCAGCTCCATACCACGCGGGCGTTGCGGTCGATCAGGGCGCCGAAACTGCCGTTGCCGACGACGCCGAGGTCCAGGTTGGTGTCACTCATGGGGGAGGATGCTCTCAAGCAAAGGGGAATCTCAAAACGTCAGTAGGCGTTTTCGCGCAGCCAGGCATGCACGCTGTGCACCTGCGGCAGCGCGAACACGGCAGTGCTGGGCTCGCGTTCGCCGACCAGCACGCTCCACCCATGCAGGGTGTTGGCGGCATCGAAGCCGTATTCGTCGGTCAGGTCGTCGCCCAGGAAGACGGGGATGCGGCCACGGAAGGGCGACTGCTGCATCAGCTGGCGAATGGCGCGGCCCTTGTCGGTGCCTTCGGGAACGAACTCGACCACGTGGTCGCCCGGTTGCAGGCGGTAGCCGGCATGCCCGCGGATATGCCGTTCGGCAAACGCCTGCACGTCGCGCGCCGCATGCGGTGCGCCACGCCAGTGCAGCGCGAGGCTGTGGCCCTTGTCTTCGACCAGCACGCCGGGGTGGCCATGCGCGAAACGCATTGCCTGCTGGTGCACGGCGTGCAGCCACTCACCGGTGTTGTCGTCGTGGTCGGCGTTGACCGCATGGGTCTGCCCGGCAAAGCTGCGCACCTGGTGGCCGTGCAGGCCGGCGGCAGGCAGATGCAGCGGGGCGAAGAGCCGGTCCAGCTGCTCGAGCGGTCGTCCGCTGATGAGCGCCACCGCGCCTTCGAGGCGGTCGCTGATGCGGCCAATGGCCTCGCGCACCTCGGGCAGCAGGATCACCGCCGCGGGGTCCTCGGCGAATTCGATCAGGGTGCCGTCCACGTCCAGGAACAGCGCGCACGCATCGTCCAGCAGTGGCGGCGGCGGACGTTGGGGGAAGTCGTTGGCCATGGCGCCAACATGCCAGCAGAAGCGTGATCGTCCAG
>NZ_JBOHXV010000028.1:0-46691 GCF_050737075.1 Stenotrophomonas sp. | reverse complement strand
GGGTGAAGGCGCACTGCTTGCGAGGCACTGCCTCGCGTGCGACTGAACGCACAACCGCTGGCGGTTGGGCCGGGGCCCGGAGGGCGGTTTACGGCGTGTCCCTACGGGGGCTACCCGCCGGCCGCCCCGCACGCAAACACTGAGGCGCCAACGTTCCACGCGACAACCCACCGCAGGTGCACATCGCCGCCAACCAGCAGACAATAGGCATGCCTGAGCGCGCGACCACGCCGCGCCCCGCTTTCCGTCTTTACGCTGCAAGGATTCCCCCATGGCTGTGCGCAAGACCAAAACCCCTGTCATCGAAGTCCAGGCCCGCCCGGGCCTGCCGCTGGGCATGCCCGCCGCGACCTTCCTGCGCGATTACTGGCAGAAGCGCCCGCTGCTCATCCGCGGCGCCTTCCCCGATTTTGAAACGCCGCTGCAGCCCGAAGACCTGGCCGGCCTGGCCTGCGAGGAAACCGCCCTCGCCCGCCTCATCAGCCACGACCGTGCCACCGACGGCTGGACCGTGCGTACCGGCCCGTTCCAGGAAGAAGAATTCCCGGGCATGCCCGACCACGACTGGACCCTGCTGGTCCAGGACGTGGACAAGTGGGACCCGGACGTGCGCGCCCTCATCAGCCACTTCAACTTCCTGCCGCGCTGGCGGATGGACGACGTGATGATCAGCTTCGCCGCCACCGGCGGCTCGGTCGGCGCCCACGTCGACCAGTACGACGTCTTCCTGCTGCAGGCCTACGGCCACCGCCGCTGGCAGATCGACGCCAGCGAGTCCATCAAGGGCAAGCGCCCGCCGCTGGACTTCCGCGACGACGTCGAACTCAAGCTGCTGCGCCGCTTCAAGCCGACCCACGACTGGGTGCTCGAACCGGGCGACATGCTGTACCTGCCGCCGAACGTGCCGCACAACGGCGTGGCCGAAGACCCCTGCCTGACCTTCTCCTTCGGCATGCGCGCCCCGGCGTCGGCCGAGCTGATCAGCGACTATCTGGACACCCTGATCGAGGATGCCGACGAGGCCATCCGCTACCAGGACCCGGACCTGAAGGTGCCCGAGGACCCGAACGAAATCGACGTCGTCGCCATGAACCGCGTCGTGCAGGCGCTCAACGCCATCCGCATGAACGACCCGGACCGCCTCGGCGACTGGTTCGGTCGCTTCATCACCACCTACCGCGCCGCCGGTGAGGTCGTGGCCTCCGGTGACGCGCTGTCGCGCGAGGACATCGAAGCCGCCCTGGCCGAAGGCATCGAGCTGGGCCGCCACCCGTGGGCCCGCCTGGCCTGGCGCCGGGCCAAGCGTGGCGCCAGCCTGTACTGCAGCGGCCTGGAATTCGCCCTGCCGGTGAAGGACGCGCAGGCCCTGGCCGCCGCCGAGCAGGTCGGTGCCGCCTTGTACCAGAAGCTGTCGGCCAAGGGCCGCGATGCGCTGCATGAGCTCGTCGCCGGGGGCTATTACCAGCTGCTGGACGGCCAGGCATTCGATGACGAAGACGAAGACGACTACGCCGAAGGCGACGTGGCCGAATACGAAATCATCGACGCCATCGAGACCGTCGAAGTGGTCGAGGACGAAGACGTGCAGGCCAGCGTGCACGAAGTGACCATCCACGAGGACGGGGTCGAGGTCATCGTCGATTTCGACGACAGCGACGACGGCGAGCCGTCCGGCAGCCGCTCCTGATATGTCCCGGCCCGGCGTCCAGGTCGAGGTGGTCGACTACCCCGCCCATCGGGACCTGCTGCACCGGGTCCGCCACACCGTGTTCGTCGACGAACAGCAGGTGCCGGCCGAACTGGAGATCGACGCGCTCGACCCGCTCAGCGTGCATGTGCTGGCCAGCGATCCGCAGGGCCAGCCGGTCGGCGCCGGCCGCCTGACCCCGGACGGCCGGATCGGGCGCATGGCCGTTCTGGCCGACTGGCGCAGCCAGGGCGTCGGCGAACAGCTGCTGCTCGCCCTGGTCGACGCCGCCCGCCAGCGTGGCTGGCGCGAGGTGAGCCTGCACGCCCAGCTGCCGGCCCGTGCGTTCTACGCCCGGCAGGGCTTCCTGCCCCATGGCGAGGTGTTCGAAGAGGCCGGCATCGCCCACCAGCACATGCGCCGCGTGCTGGACGGGGCGGTCAACATCGACAATGCCGCCGAAGCGGTAGCCATCACCACCGCGCTGGTCCACCGTGCCCGCCGCCAGCTGTGGATCCACAGCCGCGTGCTCGACCCCGGCCTGCTCGATGCACCCCCGGTGCTGGAGGCGCTGCGCCGCTTCGCCACTGCCCGCCACGACAAGCAGGCCACCTTCATCGTCCACGACGCGGCCGCCATCGCCCAGGCCGGTTCGCCGCTGCTGGGCCTGATCCAGCGCCTGCCGACCGTGTTCCGGGTGCGCCAGGTGAGCGATCCCATCGACCGTGCGCTGGCCTCGGCCTGCCTGCTCAACGATGCGGGCGACTACTACTTTCGTCTGAGCGGCCTGCGCTTCGACGGCGAAGCGGCGCTCGCGCTACCTGCACGTTCGCGACCGTTGCAGGACGGTTTGCAGCGCGTATGGGAACGTTCGCGTGATTGCACGGAACTGCGCGCGCTCGGTCTGTAGTCCACGCAACGGTCTCGAACCTGTCTGGGAATGACACCGCAGGTCCCGCCGGGACCCGTGCGGTGCCCCTTCCTGTCCCGATGGGGGTACAATTTGTGGAGTTAGATACCGCCCGCGCAGGGCTATTCATCTTTCCTGCCGGATCATCGAAGCCCTACCCCACAAGCGAATCCGACCCTCCATCGTGGACAATCTACTGAAGCAGTTTGCGCAGTCTTCGCAGCTCGCCGGCGGCAACGCCTCCTATATCGAGGATCTGTACGAGCAGTACCTCGTTTCTCCGGACAGTGTCGATCCCAAATGGAAGACCTACTTCGACGGCTTCAAGGGCCGCGAAGCCGGTGACATTCCGCACTCGGCCGTCATCGCCCACATCACCGAAGCGGCCAAGAACGCTGGCAACAGCGCCACGGCCACCGGTACCGGCGACGAGCGCGAGCGCAATGTCGGCCGTCTGATCACCGCCTACCGTTCGCGCGGCCATCTGGACGCCCGTCTGGATCCGCTGGGCCTGGCCCAGGCGGTCAACTCGCCCGACCTCGGCCTGCCGTTCCACAGCCTGTCCGACGGCGACCTCAATGCCGAGTTCAGCACCGGCGGTGTGGGTGGCCAGCCGCGCATGAAACTGCGCGACCTGCTGGAGCGCCTGAAGAAGACCTACACCGGCTCGATCGGTGCGGAATTCATGCACATCTCCGAGGTCGAGCAGCGCCAGTGGATCTACCAGCGCCTCGAACTGGCCGGTGGCAACTACAGCATGGACGCCGCTACCCAGCGCCGCACGCTGGAGCGCCTGACCGCCGCCGAAGGCCTGGAACGCTACCTGCACACCAAGTACGTCGGCCAGAAGCGCTTCTCGCTGGAAGGCGGCGACTCGCTGATCCCGATGATGGACACCATCATTCGTGACGCCGGCAAGGATGGCGTCAAGGATGTCGTGGTCGGCATGGCCCACCGCGGCCGTCTGAACGTGCTGGTCAACACCCTCGGCAAGAACCCGCGCAAGCTGTTCGACGAGTTCGAAGGCAAGTTCGAGCACGACGAGCACGCCTCGGCCGGCGACGTGAAGTACCACATGGGCTTCTCGGCCGACATCGCCACCGAAGGTGGCCCGGTCCACCTCGCACTGGCGTTCAACCCGTCGCACCTGGAAATCGCCGACCCGGTGGTTGCCGGTTCCGTACGTTCGCGCCAGGAGCGCCGCAAGGACACCGCGCGCAAGCAGGTGATGCCGATTCTGATCCACGGCGACGCGGCCTTCTCGGGCCAGGGCGTGGTCATGGAACTGTTCCAGATGTCGCAGGCCCGCGGCTTCGCCGTCGGTGGCACCGTGCACATCGTGGTCAACAACCAGGTGGGCTTCACCACGTCCAACCCGGAAGACACCCGCTCCACCCGCTATGCCACCGACGTGGCCAAGATGATCGCCGCGCCCGTGCTGCACGTGAACGGTGACGATCCGGAAGCGGTCGTGTTCGCCGCGAAGCTGGCCTTCGAGTTCCGCCAGAAGTTCGCCAAGGACGTGGTCATCGACCTGATGTGCTACCGCCGTTGGGGCCACAACGAGGCCGACGAGCCGGCGATCACCCAGCCGCTGATGTACCAGGTGATCCGCAAGCACCAGACCACCCGCGAGCTCTACGCCGCCCAGCTGGAACAGGCCGGCGTGATCGAAGCCGGCGCCGGCAAGGCGATGGTCGATGCCTACCGCAACAAGCTGGACGCGGGCGAAGTGACCACCGAGCTGGCCAAGGTCGAAAAGACCCCGCCGAGCAGCGCGCTGTTCGTCGACTGGCCCAAGCTGCTGGAAGGCAAGCTGTCCGACCCGGTGTCCACCAAGGTCGACCCGGCCAAGCTCAAGCAGCTGGCCGAGCTGATCAACACCGTGCCGGCCGAAGTGGAACTGCACTCGCGCGTGTCCAAGGTATACGACGACCGTCGCAAGATGGCCGCCGGCGAGATCCCGGGCGACTGGGGCTTTGCCGAGAACCTGGCCTACGCCACCCTGCTCGACGAAGGCCACGCGCTGCGCCTGGTCGGCCAGGACGTCGGCCGCGGTACGTTCACGCACCGCCACGCGATCCTGCACGACCAGAAGACCGACAACTACTACCTGCCGCTGCGTCAGCTGGTGGATTCGCCGGAGAAGGCCACCATCATCGATTCGCTGCTCAGCGAAGAAGCGGTGATGGCCTACGAGTACGGCTTCTCCACCACCGACCCGAACACCCTGTGCATCTGGGAAGGTCAGTTCGGCGACTTCGCCAACGGCGCCCAGGTGGTCATCGACCAGTTCATCGCCGCCGGTGAAGCCAAGTGGGGCCGCGTTACCGGTCTCACCCTGCTGCTGCCGCACGGTTACGAAGGTCAGGGTCCGGAACACAGCTCGGCGCGCCTGGAGCGCTTCCTGCAGCTGTGCGCGCTGGAGAACATGCTGGTGGTGGTGCCCTCCACCCCGGCGCAGGCGTTCCACATGCTGCGCCGCCAGCTGCACCTGACCACCCGCAAGCCGCTGGTGGTGATGTCGCCCAAGTCGCTGCTGCGCCACAAGCTGGCCGTGTCGACCCTGGACGAACTGGCCAATGGCGAGTTCCAGCACCTGATCGGCGACGCGAATGCGGATGCCAAGAAGGTCAAGCGCGTGGTGCTGTGCTCGGGCAAGGTCTATTACGACCTGCTCGAAGACCAGACCAAGCGTGGCCAGGACGACGTCGCCATCATCCGCGTGGAGCAGCTGTATCCGTTCCCGCGTGCGCTGCTGGCCGCCGAGCTCAAGAAGTACGGCAAGGCTGCCGACGTGGTGTGGACGCAGGAAGAACCGCAAAACCAGGGTGCGTGGTACCAGATCCGCCACCACCTGCAGTTCTGCCTGGCCGATGGCCAGAGCCTGCACTACGCCGGTCGCGCCCGTTCGGCATCGCCCGCCGCTGGACACATGGCGGACCACATCATCGAACAGCAGAAGCTGGTCGCCGATGCACTGGTCAACCCGTTCAACGACGCGGTCGCTGAATAACCTCCCCCCATTCTAGAAAAAGACAAACCAGGAAGCTCCCGCATGGCCACCGAAGTCAAAGCCCCGGTACTGCCCGAATCCGTCGCCGACGGCACCATCGCCACCTGGCACAAGAAGGTCGGCGATGCCGTCAAGCGCGATGAAAACCTGCTTGATCTGGAAACCGACAAGGTCGTCCTGGAAGTGCCGTCGCCAGTCGACGGCGTGCTGAAGGAGATCAAGTTCGAGGTGGGCGCCACCGTGACCTCCAGCCAGATCGTGGCCATCATCGAAGAAGGCGCCGTGGCGGCTGCCCCGGCCCCGGCTGCCGAAGCCAAGCCGGCTGCTGCCGCTGCTCCGGCCGCGGCTGCTGCCCCGGCCGCCGCCGCTGCGCCGGCCCCGGCGTCGAAGTCCGCTGCCGATGCCCTGCCCCCGGGCGCCCGCTTCAGTGCCATCACCGAAGGCGTGAACCCGGCCGACGTGGACGGCACCGGCCGCCGCGGCGCGGTGACCAAGGAAGACATCGTCAACTTCGCCCGCAATGGCGGCGCCGGCAAGGCCGCCGGTGCGCGTCCGGAAGAGCGCGTGCCGATGACCCGCATCCGCAAGCGCATCGCCGAGCGCCTGATGCAGTCCAAGAACAGCACGGCCATGCTGACCACCTTCAACGAAGTCGACCTGTCCAAGGTCTCGGCGGCGCGCAAGGATCTGCAGGACGAGTTCGTCAAGGCGCACGGCATCAAGCTGGGCTTCATGAGCTTCTTCGTGAAGGCCGCCGCCAACGCGCTGCAGCGCTTCCCGCTGGTCAATGCATCGATCGACGGCGACGACATCATCTACCACGGCTACTCGGACATCTCGATCGCCGTGTCGACCGAGAAGGGTCTGGTCACCCCGGTGCTGCGCAACGTCGAACGCATGTCGTTTGCCGACATCGAGAAGACCATTGCCGACTACGCCAAGAAGGCCCGTGACGGCAAGCTGAGCCTGGAAGAACTGCAGGGCGGCACCTTCACCGTGACCAACGGCGGCACCTTCGGTTCGCTGCTGTCCACCCCGATCATCAACCCGCCGCAGAGCGCCATCCTGGGCATGCACGCCATCAAGGAGCGTCCGATCGCCCAGAACGGCCAGGTCGTGATCGCGCCGATGATGTACCTGGCGATGTCCTACGACCACCGCATCATCGATGGCAAGGACTCGGTGCAGTTCCTGGTGGACATCAAGAACCAGCTGGAAAACCCGGGCCGCATGCTGTTCGGCCTGTAAGACCTCCCGCCCCTCCGCGTCCGCGCGGAGGGGTTCTGGTAAAGAAACAAGGAATGACAAATGGCTGAACAATTCGACGTCGTCGTCATCGGTGCCGGCCCGGCCGGCTACCATGCCGCGATCCGCGCCGCACAGCTGGGCCTGAAGACCGCCTGCATCGACGCAGCGCTGGGCAAGGATGGCAAGCCGGCCCTCGGCGGCACCTGCCTGCGCGTGGGCTGCATTCCGTCCAAGGCGCTGCTGGATTCCTCGCGCCAGTTCTGGAACATGGGCCACATCTTTGGCGACCACGGCATCAGCTTCAAGGACGCCAAGATGGACGTCGAGGCGATGGTTGGCCGCAAGGACAAGATCGTCAAGCAGTTCACTGGCGGCATCGCCATGCTGTTCAAGGCCAACAAGGTCACCGCCTACTACGGTTTCGGTGAGCTGCAGCCGGGCAACATCGTCAAGGTCAAGCAGCACGACGGTTCGGAAATCGAGCTGAAGGGCACCAACGTCATCATCGCCGCCGGTTCGGATTCGATCGAACTGCCGTTCGCCAAGTTCGACGGCGAGACCATCGTCGACAACGTCGGCGGCCTGGACTTCACCGAAGTGCCGGCCCGCCTGGCCGTGATCGGCGCCGGCGTGATCGGCCTGGAAC
Source organism: Stenotrophomonas sp. (assembly GCF_050737075.1). Classification (GTDB taxonomy): domain Bacteria; phylum Pseudomonadota; class Gammaproteobacteria; order Xanthomonadales; family Xanthomonadaceae; genus Stenotrophomonas. The sequence continues at coordinate 39,184 of NZ_JBOHXV010000028.1, read as the reverse complement.
TGGGCAGCGTGTGGAAGCGCCTGGGTTCGGAAGTGACCATCCTGGAAGCGCTGCCCGACTTCCTGGCCGCTGCCGACAGCGAAGTGGCCAAGGTCGCCGCCAAGGAATTCAAGAAGCAGGGCCTGGACATCCGCCTGGGTGCCAAGGTGTCCAAGGCTGAAGTAACCGGCAAGGGCAAGAAGAAGGAAGTCGCCCTGACCTACACCGATGCCGAAGGCGAGAAGAGCCTGGTGGTGGACAAGCTGCTGGTGGCCGTTGGCCGTCGCGCCGCCACCAAGGGCCTGCTGGCCGAAGGCACGGGCGTCAAGATCAACGCGCGCGGCCAGATCGAAGTGGACGACCATTGCCACACCGGCGTGGACGGCGTGTGGGCGGTCGGTGACTGCGTGCGCGGCCCGATGCTGGCCCACAAGGGCTTCGAGGAAGGCATCGCGGTGGCCGAGCTGATCGCGGGCCTGCCGGGCCACGTCAACTTCGACACCATTCCGTGGGTCATCTACACCGAGCCGGAGCTGGCCTGGGTCGGCAAGACCGAGCAGCAGCTGAAGGACGAGGGCATTCCGTACAAGGCCGGCAGCTTCCCGTTCGCCGCCAACGGCCGTGCCGTGGCGATGATCGAGCCGTCGGGCTTCGTGAAGGTCCTGGCCCACGCCGAGACCGACCGCATCCTGGGCATGCACCTGGTTGGCGCGAACGTGTCCGAGCTGGTCCACGAAGGCGTGCTGACCATGGAGTTCAGTGGTTCGGCCGACGACCTGGCCCGCATCTGCCACGCCCACCCGTCCCTGTCGGAAGTCGTCCACGACGCCGCCATGGCCGTGAGCAAGCGCGCGATCCACAAGGCCAACTGACCGGCCGGTGGTGATGCAACGAAAAACCCCGCCTCGGCGGGGTTTTTTGTTGATCAACGTTGCCGTAGAGCCACGCCCTGCGTAGCTGCGACCGTGCAATACACGCCGCTCGGAACGCCCCGCGCCGGTAGGGTCGGTTCCCGAACGACTGCCGATGACGGCCCGACGTTCGGTGACGCATGACCTCAAACGAAGGCGCCTCTCGGGCAGAGGTCATGCGTCCCAGGCCCGATCACCGGCAACGGCAGTTGTTTGGGAACCAACCCTACCGCCGGATGCATGCCAGGTATCAGGCCGTCGCGCGCCCAACGCCGAGCACCCGTGCCGGCAGCATGAACAGCGCGCCCAGGAATGCGAACAGCGCGGAGAAGGTGATGCCGACCAGGCGGAACGGCAGGCTCAGCAGCCACACGAACGGCCAGGCCAGCAGGGCCAGGATCGCCAGCGGCCAGCACAGCACGAACAGCAGGCACCACACGCCCAGCGCGAACAGGGTCTTCATGACGGTCTCCGTTGGCGGCACCGTGCCGCCCGGAACCACGTTGACGCCCTGCCCCGCGAGGTTCAACGGGTTTGCGACGAAACCCGGAATGGGCCGACGAAACGCGTACCCACTAACAGTGGGCACCTACCGCGGTAGCGCGCCACCGTTGGTGGTGCGCCGCCCGGTTATTCGAACGAACCCACCGAATCGTGCGACAGGTTGTCGAAGCGGGTGTATTCACCGAAGAACTTGAGCTTGCACGAGCCGGTCGGGCCGCCTCGGTGCTTGCCGATGATGATCTCGGCCAGGCCCTTGTCCGGGGAATTTTCCTTGTTGTAATAATCGTCGCGGTAGATGAACACGATCATGTCCGCGTCCTGCTCGATTGCGCCGGATTCGCGAAGGTCGGCCATCACCGGGCGCTTGTCGGTACGCGTTTCCAGCGAGCGGTTGAGCTGGGACAGCGCGATCACCGGCACGTGCAGCTCCTTGGCCAGGCCCTTGAGCGAACGCGAGATTTCCGAGATTTCGGTCGCGCGGTTCTCGCTGTTGCCCGGCACGCTCATCAGCTGCAGGTAGTCGATCACGATCAGGCCCAGGTCGTGCTCGCGCTTGAGGCGGCGGCACTTGGAACGCAGGATCTCCGGCGACACGCCCGGTGTGTCGTCGATGAAGATCTTGGTTTCCTTCAGCATGCGGATCGCGCCGGTGACGCGACTCCAGTCCTCGTCCTCCAGCTGGCCGGTACGCAGGCGCTGGGCGTTGATGCGGCCGTTGGAGGAAATCAGGCGCATGGCCAGCTGCGAGGCTGACATTTCCATCGAGAACACCGCCACGCCCTTCTTGGACTTGATCGCGGCGTACTCGGCAATGTTCAGCGCGAAGGTGGTCTTGCCCATGGCCGGTCGCGCGGCCAGGATGATCAGGTCGGTCGGCTGCAGGCCGGCGGTCATCGCGTCGAAATCGGCGTAGCCGGTCGGCAGGCCGGTGATGTTGCCGCCGTTCTCGAAGCGGTTGCGCAGTTCTTCGAAGGCATCCTTCAGCGCGCCGGGCATCGCCACGAAATCGGTGCGGCCACGTGCGCCCTGCTCGGCAATGGCAAACACGGACTTTTCCGCCGCCGACAGCAGTTCGCTGCTCTCGCGGCCTTCGGGCTGGAAGCCGTCGTTGACGATGTCGGTGCCGACCTGGATCAGCTGGCGCAGCACGGCCTTGTCGCGCACGATCTCGGCGTAGGCCGAGATGTTGGCGGCCGACGGCGTGGTGCTGGCCAGTTCGATCAGGTAGGCGCCGTCGCCGACCAGCTCCATCTTGCCCTGCGACTCGAACCACTCGCCCAGCGTCACCGCATCGAACGGGCGGTCGCGTTCGGACAGCTCGCGGATCGCGCGGTAGATGGTCTGGTGGTCGCGCCGGTAGAAATCGGTCTCGGTCAGCTGGTCGTTGATCCGGTCGTAGCTTTCCGGGGCCAGCATCAGGCCGCCCAGCACCGCCTGTTCGGCCTCGATCGAGTGCGGGGGCACGCGCAGCGCGTCGATGCGCATCTCATCGCGATCAAAGCGGTCACCGCGTTCTTTGCGGTCGGAACGGAAGCCGGAGCGGGCGGACATGACGGGGTGTTCTTCCTGCAGAGTGGAGCGTGGGACATGGTAGGCACGGGTCGGCCACCACAGCCATGCACAACTCTGTGGATAAGCGGTGGATAGCCGAAGGTGCCGGGCGCGTTGCCGCCGGGACGCGCATTATCGCAGAACCACCCGCGCCGCGCGGTTCAGGCGGCAGGACGGTGGGTATCGATCCACGCCAAGAATTTATCCACGAAGCCCTGCAGGAAGTCGCGTGTGCCCTCATTGCTGATGGTGCCCTGCCCGTCGATCAGGCCTTCCTTGAAATGAATGAATGCCTCTGGCTGGCCGAGCACCGGCATGTCCAGGTAGGCCAGGATGTTGCGCAGGTGCTGCTGGGCCAGCGCGGTGCCGATCGCGCCGATGGAGGCGCCGATCACGGCGGCGGGCTTCCCGGCGAAGGCGCTGTGGCCGTACGGGCGTGAGCCGAGGTCGATGGCGTTCTTCAGCACGCCCGGCACCGAGCGGTTGTATTCGGGGGTGACGAACAGCACGGCGTCGGCCTTGCGGATCTGGTCCTTCAGCCGCACGCCTTGGGCCGGGTAGTCTTTGTCGAAGTCCTGGTTGTACAGCGGCAGGTTGCCGATCTGTACGTATTCGAAGGTGGCCTTGCCGGCGGCCAGTTTCTCCAGCGCATGGGCCAGCGCCTGGTTGTGCGAGCCGCTGCGCAGGCTGCCGACGAGCACGGCGATGGTGGGGTGGGCCATGAGGGGTCTCCGGATAAGGGGGAGACCCAGCCTAGGCCGCGCAACCGTTGCGGGCGGTGAAGGTCAGGCGCGCGACACCCGCGCCCGCACCTGCTTCCAATGCGCCTGCCACGCCTGGAACATCAACACGTTCCACAGGTGCGTGTGCCACTTGCGTTCGCCGTTCTTGAACTGCGCCCAGAGGGGCGCCACCGCGTCGACCTTGAACACCCCTTCGGCCTCCAACCGCGCCGGATCCAGCAATGCGTCGGCCCAACCACGCAGGTCGCCCTTCAACCACGCACTGACCGGCGCGCCAAACCCACGCTTGGGCCGGTGCACCATGTCCTGCGGCACGTAACGGCCCAGCACGCGCTTGAGCAGGTACTTGCTCACCCCGTCGCGCTGCTTCATCGACAGCGGCAGCGACCAGGCGAATTCGGCCACGCGCCAGTCCAGCAGCGGCGCACGCGCCTCCAGGCTGACCGCCATGCTGGTGCGGTCCACCTTGCAGAGCAGGTCGTCGGGCAGATAGGTACTGAAATCGGCCAGCATCATCGCGTCGGCCGGCGAACCCGCGCCGTGCAGCGGGTCGGCCAGGTCATAGAAGCTGCCCGCGCCGCGCGCGCCGATCACCGCGGCGGCCGGATCGCGCCAGCGCGAGATGCGGTTGCGGTACACATCGCCGATGCCACGCGCCCCGGTCTCGGCCAGCAACGCGGCCAGGCCGCCGGTACGCGAGGCCTCGCCCTGGGTCTGCGAATGGGCGGCCATCCAGCGCCGCAGCGGCGCCGGCACGCGGCCCAGCAGCGTCCAGTTGCGCAGCGCACGCTGGTAGCGGCTGTAGCCGAAGAACAGCTCGTCGCCGCCATCGCCGGACAGCGCCACGGTCACCGCGCTGCGGGCCAGCCGCGCCACCAGCGCGGTCGGCACCTGCGAGGCATCGGCGAACGGCTCGTCGAACATGGCCGGCAGCTCGGGCACCACCGCCAACGCATCGGCGCCGCTGACATAGAGCTCGGTGTGGTCGGTGCCCAGGTGCGTGGCCAGCGCCTTGGCCAACGGGGCCTCGTCGTGGTCGGACCCCTCGAAGCCGATGCTGAAACTGTGGATCGGCGTGGACGACTGCGCCTGCATCAACGCGGCTACCACCGACGAATCGGTGCCGCCGGACAGGAACACGCCCACCGGCACATCGGCCACCATGCGCAACCCGACCGCGTCGCGCAGCAGCGCGTCGAGCTGGTGTTCGGCCTCGTCCGCGCTACCCACGAACGGCGCGGCCAGCGCCTGCTGCATGCGCTCGCGCGCATTCCAGAACGGCAGCTGCTGCTGGTCCGGCCGGTGCGCGCCGGCACCGGCGGCCACTGCCGCCGCATCCAGGCGCAGCACGCGGCCCGGCATGAGCTTGAAGCAGCGTTCGTGGATGCAGTGCGGCGCGGGAATATAGTCCAGCCGCAGCAGCAGGGTCAGCGCGTCGCGGTCGATGTCGTTGTCGAAGTCCGGGTGCTGCCACAGCGCCTTCAGCTCGGAGCCGAACACCAGCGCTTCGCCGGCCCAGCCGTAATACAGCGGCTTCTTGCCGACCCGGTCGCGGGCCAGCCACAGGCACTGTTCGGCGCGGTCCCACAGGGCGATGGCGAACATGCCGTTGGCGCGCTGCAGGGTCTCGTCCAGGCCCCAGGCCACGAACGCGGCCAGCAGCACCTCGGTATCGGAATGGCCGCGGAATGCGTGCCCCAGCGCCTCCAGTTCCTGGCGCAGCGTGGCGAAGTTGTAGACCTCGCCGTTGTAGGCCAGCACGTAACGGCCATCGTCGGACGCCATCGGCTGGTGGCCCAACGGCGACAGATCCAGGATGCTCAGCCGGCGGTGCGCCAGGGTGATGCCGCTGGCCGCGTCGGCCCACACGCCGCTGTCATCCGGCCCACGGTGCACCAGGGCATCGCCCATCCGGCGTGCCAAGTCCTCCAACGCGGCCTGCTCCCGTACCGGGGCGGCCAGCAACAGTCCTGCCAGTCCACACATGCGTCAGTGTTCCTGCGCCAACACCCGCGCGGCGCTTACCAGCGCATTGTCGCTTGGAAGCACCGACATTGCTGCCCCTGCAAGCGGGGTATAGGTATCGGCACCGCACACGCGCTGCAGCGGCAGGTGGCCGAGCCCGGCCTCGACCAGGGCGGTGATGACGCCCTCCCCCACGCCACCACTGTGCCGCCCCTCGTCCACCACCAGCACGCGGCGGGCGTCGGCGGCCTGTTCGGCGATGAAGCCGGCGTTGAGTGGCACCAGCCAGCGCAGGTCGACCACGCGCACCTGCCAGCCCTGCTCGGCGGCGATGGTGCGCGCCGCACGCAGGCTCATCGGCACGCCGTTGCCGTAGGTGAAGATGACCAGATCGTTGGCCTCCGGCGCATACACCCGGCCCTCGCCCAGCACCAGCGCCTGGTCCGGCGCGGGGTATGGGAACAGCCACTGGGCATCGGCCGGTGCGTGCAGGTCCTTGGTCATGTACAACGCGATGGGCTCCAAGAACACCGCCACGCGCCCATCCACCTGCGCCAGCGCAGCCAGGGTGCGCAGCATCATCGCCGCGTCGTCGCCGCGCGAGGGGCAGCCGACCACCAGCCCGGGAATGTCGCGCAAGGCGGTGATCGAGTTGTCGTTGTGGAAATGCCCGCCGAAGCCCTTCTGGTAACCGAGCCCGGCGATCCGCACCAGCATCGGGTTGCGGTACTGGTCGTTGGAGAAGAACTGCAGCGAACACGCCTCCCCGCGCAGCTGGTCGGCGGCATTGTGCAGGTAGGCCAGGTACTGGATCTCCGGCACCGGCAGCATGCCCATGTTGGCCAGGCCCTGGGCCATGCCCAGGATCATGGTCTCGTCGAGCAGCGTGTTGAATACCCGGCGCGGCCCGAAGGCCTTGAGCAGGCCCTTGCTGACGGTGTACACGCCGCCTTTTTGTGCGACGTCTTCGCCGAACAGCAGCGACGACGGGTACTTGCACAGCAGGTCATGCAGCGCCTGGTTGATCTGGATCGCCAGATGACGCGGCGGCTGCCGCTCGGGCAGCTGCGCGGCGCCGCCGAAGGCGGCCTCACGGGCTTGCGCCAGCGCTGGTCGCGTGGCCTCGGCCTGCACCGCTGCCGGTGTGTACGGCGCCAGTGGCGCGACGATCTCGGCCAGCGCGTGCAGCTTGGGCCGCTGGTCGGCCGCCTCGGCGGCGGCGAAACAGCGCGCGCGCATCGCCTCGTAGCGCTCCAGCAACTGAGCCGCCGTCATCCAGCCCGACGCCAGCGCGATCTGCGCCGAACGCAGCAGCGGATCGGCGGCCTCGGCCGCACACAGCTCCGGCAGCGGCCGCCATTCGATCTCGAAATCGGTGCCGGCGTGGCCCATCAGCCGCGTGGTGCGCAGGTGCAGGAAGGTCGGCCGCCGGGTCTGCCGGCAGTGCGCCATCGCGCGATGTACCTGCGCATGGCCACCGGCCAGGTCCAGGCCGTCGGCGAAGAAGTAGTCCAGCCCGGGGCGGTGACTGAAGCTGTCGGCGATCCAGCCGTCGGGTGTCTTGACCGAAATACCGATGCCGTTGTCTTCGCAGACGAACAGGATCGGCGCCGGCAAGCGCTGGTAGGCGGCCCACGCGGCGGTGTTGAACGCGGTCTGCGCGGTGGCATGGTTGGCCGAGGCATCACCGAAGGAGCAGATCACCACGCTGTCGTCGGGAACCGGCAGCGTGTGCCCAATGCGGCGCGCGGTCTCGATCGCCATGGCGGTGCCCAGCGCCTTGGGCAGGTGCGAGGCGATGGTGGAGGTCTGCGGCAGCACCCACAGCGGCTTGCTGCCCCACACTTTGTGGCGGCCGCCGCTGGCCGGATCGTCGCGGCTGGCCGCGAAGGACAGCGCCGCGTCCATCACCGGGTCCATGCCCGGCAACTGGCGGAAGCGTTCGGCCATGAACGCGCCGGAGCGGTAGTGCAGGAACGCCGGATCGGTGTGCCGGGCCAGCCGCGCCACCAGCGCATTGCCCTCGTGGCCGGATGAGCCGATGGTGTAGAAGACCTTGTTCTGCACGCGCAGTACGCGCGCCATCAGGTCCAGGTGGCGGCTGACCAGCTGCGACTCGAACAGCGCGTCGAAGCCCCGTGCGTCCAGCGTGCTGCCGGGCAGGATCGGCGCGTCCGGCGCCGGGCGTGGGGCGGCGTCACCGCGCCACTGCTGCACGAATTCGATGAAATTGGTGTCGCAGATCTCGGCCCGGTTGAGGGCCTTCATGCGTGCGGGAATCGGATCGGGAACCACGGCAAACATGCACACCCTCCAGCTGAGCCGAACGGACGACCGGGCCGAGCATCGCCGCAATCGCCGCCGCTTGCCAAGCGCAGGTGCACAAAAGCGCGCTTACCTCGGCGTGCTTCTCCACTGCTCCCGCGACTGGCCCCATATCTCGATGGGCTTGCCGTCGTGTGGCGGCGGCAGCTCGCCCATGCGCAGCAGCGTGCTGCCGAGTTTGCGTGCCACCGCCTTGGAGTTCTCGTTGGCCGGGTCGATGGTGTGGATTACCTCCTGCCAGCCGAGCGTGTCGAACGCCCAGTCGATGGCGGCCACCGCCGCCTCCGGTGCGTAGCCCCTGCCCCAGCTGGCGTGGCGAACGCTCCAGCCGACTTCGGTGCCCGGCCAGTCCAGCGGTTGCCAGGGCCCCATGCGCCCCACCCATTCGCCGCTGCTCTTCTCGATCACCGAGAACATCGAGAAGCCATACAGGTGCCAACTGCCGACCAGGCAGCTGAAACTCCGCCACGCCTGGGACGGCGCCAGCACGCCGCCCAGGTGCTGCATCACCTGCGGATCGGTGCAGAACTGCAGGAAAGCATCGAAGTCTTCCGCGCGCGGTGGGCGCAGGATCAACCGGTCGGTTTCCAGGCGCAGGTCGAAAATGCTCATGGGGGCATCCCGTTGGTAAGCCGGGATCCATCTTCGCAGAACGAAAGAGGCCGGCAAATGCCGGCCTCTTTGGGGTTGCCGGGCAGAGCCCCGGCGGAGACTGCCGGGCAGAGCCCCGGCGGAGCCTGCCGGGCAGAGCCCCGGCACTACTGGTTGTTGCTCAGCGCGGCGGTCTGGGTGACCAGCTGGCCATCGACCACCGGCAGGCGGTCGCTGCTCGGCTTGTTGTCCATCTTCACCGTCTTTTCGACGCCGTCGTAGCGGTAGGTGACGTTGTAGCCGGTCACCGCGTTGCTGGTGCCCATCGGGATGCGGTTGCCCGGCTTGCTGGCCATGCGCATGGTGCCGGTGGTGCCGTCTTCATTGCGGTAGGTCACGTTGTAGCCGGTGACCTTGGTCGACTCGGAGGTCGCCGTTTCGGTATGGCACTGGCGCTCGGGACGGTTGACCACACGGCCACCCACGTGGCGCTTGTCCACCTGGTTGCCGATCACGCCACCGGCGACGGCGCCCGCGGCCGTGGCAGCCTTGCGGCCGTTGCCGCCGCCCACCTGGTTGCCGAGCAGGCCACCGATGACCGCACCGGCCACGGTGCCGCCGACGTTGCCGTCGCGCTCGGGCAGGCGTTCCTGCACAACGACGTCCTGGCAGACTTCGTGCGGGGTCTGGGTGGTGGAGGTCTCGCGCACCGGCTCGGTGCCGATCACGGTGGCGTAGGCCTTTTCTTTCTTGGTCAGCGGATCGACCTTGACCACGTCGGCGTATTCGAGACGGCCAGCCTTGTCTTCCACGGCCACGCCATCAGTACGCGCGCCATCGTCGGCCAGCGGCGTGGTATCCAGCGTCGGGCGCGTCTGCGCGGCGGTGACCGGGTCTGACGGGGAGCCGCTCTTCATGAAGGCCGCGGTGGCGATGCCGCCGACCAGCAGGGCGCCAGCGGCGACCAGGGCAGTAGTAGTTGTGCTTTTCATATCCGACTCCCTGCGGACGATCCGCAACGTTCTTGATGCGGATTCCAGCATGTCGAGCCTGAACGGAATCTCCACAGTACGCACACGCCACGCTTACCCATTCAGGTTCTGTGATCATTAGGCTCGTGATAGCGTTTACAGCATCTGTCGAGGAGAGTGCCGATGCCTGGTCCCCTGCTGTTGCCGGTCATGAACTGGGCCCGCCGGCTGCGTTATCCCACGCTGTTCAAGATCACCGCCGCGTTGTTCGCGGTAACGCTGGTCATTCCGGACCCGATTCCGTTCGTGGACGAGATTCTGTTCGGGCTGGGCACGCTGCTGCTGGCCAACTGGAAACGCCGCAGCGACACCCTGCCGCCGCGCCTGGACCGGCGCGACGCGTGAGCCTGATCGACAGCCACTGCCACCTGGACGCGGACGAATTCGACCCCGACCGCGCCGAGGTCATCGCGCGCGCGCAGGCGGCCGGCGTGCACGCGCAGGTCGTACCCGCGGTCACGGCGGCCAGCTGGCCCAAGCTGCGTGATACCTGCGCGCTCGCCCAAGGACTCTACCCGGCCTACGGGCTGCACCCGATGTTCCTGGACCAGCACCGCCCCGAGCACCTGGAGCAACTGCGCGAGTGGATCGCCCGCGAGCGGCCCTGCGCGGTGGGCGAATGCGGGCTGGATTTCTTCGTGGAAGGTCTGGATGCCGACCGGCAGCAGGTCTACTTCGACGGGCAGCTGCGCATCGCGCGCGAGTTCGACCTGCCGGTGATCGCGCATGCACGCCGCGCGGTGGATGCGGTGATCGCCGCGATCAAGCAGGTGGGCGGGCTGCGCGGGGTGATCCATAGTTTCCCGGGCAGCCCCGAGCAAGCCGCGCAGCTGCACAAGCTCGGGTTCCTGGTTGGGCTGGGCGGCCCGCTGACCTACGACCGCGCGCAGCGCCTGCAGCGGCTGGTCACAGTGCTGCCGCTGGAACAGCTGCTGCTGGAGACCGATGCACCGGACCAGCCGGACGCCGGCATTCGTGGCGAGCGCAACGAACCGGCGCGCTTGACGGTGATCGCGCAGACCGTGGCGACGTTGAGAGGCGAGACGGTGGAAGCGATTGCCGAGCAGACCACGGCGAATGCGCGGCGGTTGTTCGGCCTGGCGTAGCGACACGCCATGTGTGTCCCACGCAATGCCTGATCCCCGGCTGGACACGCATGGCGTGTCCCTACGCGGCGTTGCGTTACGCCGCTGGCTTCTTCTTCATCAACATCTCCAACGCCTTGCCCACCGCCGCGAACGCGAACGCGCCGGTGATATGCGTGGCCGCGCCCAGCCCCGCGCCGCAGTCCAGCTTCAACGCCGCGTCGGCGCCCAGCTGCGGGCGGACACCGCAGACCGAACCGTCGGCCTGCGGGTACTTCACGTTTTCCAGCGAATACACCGCCGGCACGCCGAAGTAGCGCGAGGCGTTCTTCGGGAAGTTGAAGTCGCTGCGCAGCTTCTTGCGGATCAGCGCCATCATCGCGTCGTGCTCGGTCCGCGACACGTCACGAATGCGCACCAGGGTCGGATCGGTGCGGCCGCCGGCCGCGCCCACGGTCAGGATCGGCAGCTTGCGGCGGCGGCACCAGGCGATGGTTTCAACCTTCACCCGGAAGCTGTCGCAGGCATCGATGACCAGGTCGAAGTCGCGGTCCAGCAGTTCCACCATGTTCGACACGGTGAGGAAGGAGGCAATAGCGTCAACTTCGATGTCGGGATTGATCGCACGGCAACGCTCGGCCATCGCCTCGGCCTTGTTGCGCCCGTACTGCCCGGCCAGTGCAGGCAGCTGGCGGTTGGTGTTGGACACGCAGATGTCGTCGGCATCGATCAGGGTCAGGTGCCCCACCGCCGTGCGTGCCAAGGCTTCCACCACCCACGAGCCGACCCCGCCCATGCCGACCACCGCCACCCGGCGGCGCGACAGCAGATCCACGGTGCCTACCCCATACAGCCGGTCGATGCCGGCAAAGCGTTCGCGCAATACGTCATTCATGCCGCCTATTTTAGACGGCCCGGGGCCCCGCACGTACGCGCAGCGTGCCCCCAGCGGTAGGATGCAGCGAGCCACCCACACGGAAGCCACCCGCATGAATGCCCCCGTCCCTCCCCGCCGCCCCTCTGCCGCCTATCGCTATCTCTTCGTCGGCGTTCTGGGGTTGATCGTCGGCCTGATCGCCACGGTGATGGTGTCGCGCGCCATCCAGGCCCGCCAGGACCCGTTCCCCGGCAGCTTGATGCACGTCATGGAGCGGCAGGTGAGCCTGCTGCGCGATGCGCAGGCGCAGAACCGCTGCAGCCTGGCCGACAGCGTGCCGCGCCTGCAGACGCTGCGTTCGCTGTCCAACGACCTGGACCTGGCATTCCCGGGGCTGAAGGACAGCGCACAGTTCCAGCAGCACGCCAGCGGTCTGCGCGCCACGCTCAACACCGCGCTGGCCGCACCGCCCACCGACTGCGTGGCCATGGGCCAGCTGGTGGAAAAAATCCAGACCGACTGCAAGGCCTGCCACCAGGATTTCCGCTGATTCATCTGGCAGCCACGTAGCGGGTGGCGGATTGGCGCCCTGTTCACGCAGGACACGACAGGATCGGCGCCATGCGACCCAGACGCATTCACGACCACCCCTTCTGGCCAGGAGAACCACCATGAAGATCCAACTGATTGCCGCTGCTGCCGTTGCCACCGTCGCGCTGGCCGGCTGCGCCACCACCTCGCCTGGCTATGGCGGTGGCGGCTACAACAACAACAACGGCTACGGCAACTCCGGTGGCAACTACAACACCAACCGCTGCGCCGACTGCGGCATCGTGACCCGCATCAACCAGGTCGCCTCCGGCCGCACTGCGCCGACGGCAACCGGTGCGATCCTCGGCGGCATCGTGGGCGCCGTGGCGGGTCATGAGATCTCCGATCACACCGGCGGCAGCAAGGGCAACCAGAACATCGCCGCCGCTGCAGGCGCGGTCGGTGGCGCGCTGGCCGGTAATCAGATCCAGAAGAACGTCACCAGCGACACCTTCGACATCAGCGTGCGCATGGACGATGGCCGCACCATCGTGGTCAACCAGCGCGACCTGGGCGGCATCCGCGAGAACACCTATGTGCGCGTGGTCAATGGCCGGGTGATCCTGCGCTGATCGGCGCATCGGCCCCTGCAAGCAAAAAGGAAGGCCCGCTTGCGCGGGCCTTCTTCGCATCTACGCCGCAGTGGCAATCGGCATCAGGCCGGCTGCACCTTGTCGGCCTGCAGGCCCTTCTGCCCGTTGACCACTTCGAACGTCACGGACTGCCCTTCCTTGAGGCTCTTGAAACCCTGGGTTTCAATGGCGCGGAAGTGCACGAACACGTCTTCGCCGTTCTGGCGGCTGATGAAGCCGAAACCCTTGGCATCATTGAACCACTTCACAGTACCCGTTTCACGATCAGCCATCTCACTACTCCCTGGTGTCTCTGCTTTTGTCGTTGGATACGCCTTTGCGGGCGGCTGACAGCAAGGGGGAAGCGAGGTGCAACGATGCAGCGGATCTGGAAGATCTACCATCATCAGGCCACGATCCACGGTGACCTTGCCAAGCTCAGCGCCTGCAACTTAACCCGGGCAAAACGAAAAAGCAACTACCTGATTTCACATATGTCAACCCCAAATTACGGACCATACTCATAAGCATGGACCCTTCATTCATCTTCTACGTGCTAGCCGTCGTCCTGGTGCTGATCGGCATCGCCGGGATCATCCTGCCGGCCCTGCCCGGCATTCCGCTGGTGTTCGCCGGGCTGCTGGTGGCCGCGTGGGCCGACGGCTTCGTGCACGTGGGTTGGGTGCCGCTGACCGTGCTGGGCCTGCTGACCCTGGCCTCGTTCGCGGTGGACATCCTGGCCACGGTGGTGGGCGCCAAGCGGGTCGGCGCCAGCCGCAAGGCGCTGTGGGGCACCTTCATCGGCAGCATCGTGGGCCTGTTCTTCATGCCTATCGGGCTGTTTGCCGGGCCACTGGCAGGCGCCCTGCTCGGGGAGTACTGGCATACGCGTGAGCTGGGGCGCTCAACCAAGGTCGGCCTGGCGACGTGGCTGGGCATCCTGCTCGGCTTCGCCCTGAAGCTGGCGCTGGTCATCGCCATGCTGGGCATCTTCGCGTTCGCCTGGTTCTTCTGACCGCCAAACGGCTTCACACCCCGCGCACGGGGGACACCGGCATAAACGCGCTGTTCCCGTCACTGCACGCGTCCTTCCTGCCGGCATGCTGGCAGGAAGGACGGACAGCGGCGACACTGTCCGCGTTTAACCATTCATTTACCTGGCCTGCCCCATGACCAACCCGCGCCCCCGTTCCGCCCTGTTCACCGCCCTGGCCCTGGCCACGGCCAGCCTGCCGCTGGCCGCACAGGAAGCGTCGCCGACCCCGGCCTCGCCCGAAGCGTGCGCGCAGGTCGCCACCGACGCGGCCCGGCTGGCCTGCTTCGACAAGCTCTTCCGGCCCACGGCGGACACCACGCTGGCCGCCGACGCGGCTGCGACGGCCGCCAAGCAGGAGCGCCGCGAAGAGCGTCAGGCCGCGCGCACCCCCGACGCGCCGGCCACCGAGCGGGTCAAGCAGCGGCTGGGCGAAGTGTTCAAGAACGATGGCCACGACGCCGCGCTGGCCAATGCCGGCAAGGGCTCGCTGCTGGACAGCCGCTGGGAACTGGCGCAGGACTCCAAGCTGGGCGCGTTCCAGCTGCGCGCCTACAAGCCGGTGTACCTGCTGCCGGCGTTCTGGACCAGCGACAAGAACCAGATGCCGCAGTCGCCCAACCCGGACAACACGGTGAACACGCCGCAGCAGCTGGACAGCAACGAGCTGAAGTTCCAGCTCAGCTTCAAGACCAAGGTCTGGGAGAACGTGTTCGGCGACAACGGCGACATCTGGGCCGGCTACACCCAGAGTTCGCGCTGGCAGGCCTACAACGCCGACAACTCGCGCCCGTTCCGCGAGACCAATTACGAGCCGGAGATCATGATGGTCTTCCGCAACGGCTATTCCATCGGCGGCTGGCGCGGGCGCATGAGCGGGATCAGCCTGACCCACATGTCCAATGGTCGCGCCGACCCGTTGTCGCGCAGCTGGAACCGGGTGATCGCCAACATCGGCCTGGACCGCGAGAACTGGGCGCTGGTGCTGCGCCCGTGGTACCGCCTGCCGGAAGACAAAAAGGACGACAACAACCCGGACATCGAAGACTACATGGGCCGTGGCGACGCCACCTTGACCTGGAACCGCAACGGCCACGAGGTCTCGCTGATGGCACGCCATTCGCTGCGCGGCGGCGACCGTTCGCACGGCGCGCTGCAGCTCGATTACGGCTTCCCGATCAGCAACCTGCTGCGTGGCCACGTGCAGGTGTTCGACGGTTACGGCGAAAGCATGATCGATTACAACCACAAGGCAACGTACATCGGCCTGGGCGTGTCGTTGCTGGAGTGGTATTGAGCGCAAAGAGGTAGAGCCACCCCACGGGTGGCTGCGCGGTAATCACCGCCAGTCGGTAATCCCTTCGCGGCGATACACCTCGACAAACGCCGGGCGCGCCTTCAGCCGCTCGGCATACGCCTTCAACTCCGGCCATGTATCGCTGGGCGTCGGCATGTTGCGCGACCAGCGCATCAGCATCACCAGCATGAAATCGACCACGCTGATGTGCTCACCCAGCACGTAGGGTCCTGCCTGCTGCAGGTGCTCGGCAAACCGCGCCCACCCCGCTTCCAGTTGCTGGCGCGCGCCGTCGCGCACCGCGTCCACGTTCGCGGCGCCAGCCACTTCGTCGGCATAGAACCAGGCGCGGTACGCCGGCTGCAGCGTATTGGCGCACCAGAACATCCACCGGTAGGCCTGCGCGCGCTCGGGTGACCCCGGTGCCGGCAGCAGCCCGGCCTGCGGGTGCAGGTCGGCCAGGTGCAATGCGATGGCCGCCGCCTCGGTCAGCACCTGGCTGCCCATCACCAGGGTGGGCACGCGCCCGGCGGGATTGAGCGCCAGATAATCGGCCGATTTCTGCTCGCGGGTATCGAAATCCAGCAGCACCAGCTTGTGTTCGATGCCCAGTTCGATCAGCAGCCAGTGCACCACCAGCGAGGCGGTGCTGGACGATCCATACAACGTAGTGGCCATGCGCGGAACCTGCAGGTGGGAAGCCTTGATTATGCCCGCACCACCGCCACCGGCAATGGATACAGATGGCCGCTGCAATGCCACGCCACTGTGGCTGTTGGGCTGCCCGGCACCGGCCTAGCATGCAGCCCACACCCCTGCCGAGCGCCGTGCCGCCATGCCCGACCCTTCCCACCTGCTGGCCTTCAGCCTGATCGCGCTGGGCATGGTCCTCACCCCGGGGCCGAACATGATCTACCTGGTGTCGCGCTCGATCTGCCAGGGCCGCGCGGCCGGGCTGGTCTCGCTGGGCGGCATCGCAGTGGGGTTGATGGTCTACCTGCTGTGCGCGGTGCTGGGCATCAGCGCGCTGTTCATGGCGGTGCCGCATGCCTACGACGCGCTGCGCATCGGCGGTGCGCTGTACCTGCTCTACCTGGCCTGGCAGGCGCTGCGACCGGGTGGGCGTTCGCCGTTCGAGCTGCGTACGCTGCCGCAGGACAGCCCGCGCCGGTTGTTCTCGATGGGCCTGTTCACCGCGCTGCTCAACCCGAAGATCGCGGTGCTGTATCTCTCGCTGCTGCCGCAGTTCATCCAGCCGCACGACCATGGCAGCGTGATGGCGCAGTCGCTGCTGCTGGGGTCGCTGCAGATCGCCACCAGCATCAGCGTCAACGGCGTGATCGTGCTGGCCGCAGGCAGCATCGCCGCGTTCCTGGCCGGGCGCCCGCGCTGGCAGGTGGTGCAGCGCGCGCTGATGGGCACCGTGCTGGGCGGGCTGGCGGTGCGGATGTTGGTGGAGGCGCGGCGTTAGACCACGACCACCGGGATCTTGCCGATGCGGGCCTGCCACTCGCGCGGGCCGGTGATGTGCACCGATTCGCCGGTGGAATCCACCGCCACGGTCACCGGCATGTCCTGCACGGTGAACTCGTAGATGGCCTCCATGCCCAGGTCGGCGAAGCCGACCACCTTGGCCGCCTTGATCGCCTTGGACACCAGGTAGGCCGAACCGCCCACCGCCATCAGGTAGGCTGACTTGTTGTCGCGGATTGCGTCGATCGCGGCCGGGCCACGCTCGGCCTTGCCGACCATGCCCAGCAGGCCGGTCTGTTCCAACACCTGGCGGGTGAACTTGTCCATGCGCGTGGCGGTGGTCGGACCGGCCGGGCCCACCACTTCGTCGCGCACCGGATCCACCGGGCCCACGTAGTAGATGAAGCGGCCCTTGAGGTCGACCGGCAGCGGCTCGCCCTTGTTGAGCATGTCCACCATGCGCTTGTGCGCGGCGTCGCGGCCGGTGAGCAGCTTGCCGTTGAGCAGCAGGGTCTGGCCGGGCGTCCAGCTGGCCACCTGTTCCGGGGTGATCGTGTCGAGGTCGACGCGGGTGCCCTTGGAGGCGTCGTAGGTGATCTCCGGCCAGTCTTCCAGCGACGGCGGGTCCAGCATCACCGGGCCGCTGCCGTCCAGCGTGAAGTGCGCGTGGCGGGTGGCGGCGCAGTTGGGAATCATCGCCACCGGCAGGTTGGCCGCGTGGGTCGGGAAGTCCTTGACCTTGATGTCCAGCACCGTGGTCAGGCCGCCCAGGCCCTGCGCGCCGATGCCCAGCGCGTTGACCTTGTCGTACAGCTCCAGGCGCAGCTCCTCGGCACGGTTGGAGGCGCCACGGGCCTTCAGTTCGTTGATGTCGATCGGCTCCATCAGCGATTCCTTGGCCAGCAGCATCGCCTTCTCGGCGGTGCCGCCGATGCCGATGCCCAGCATGCCCGGCGGGCACCAGCCGGCGCCCATGGTCGGCACGGTCTTGAGCACCCAGTCCACGATCGAATCGGACGGGTTGAGCATGGCGAACTTGCTCTTGGCTTCCGAACCGCCGCCCTTGGCCGCGACGATCACCTCGACGGTGTTGCCCGGCACCACCTTGACGTTGACCACGCCGGGGGTGTTGTCCTTGGTATTGGTGCGCTTGCCGGCCGGATCGGCCAGCACCGAGGCGCGCAGCTTGTTGTCCGGGTAGTTGTAGGCGCGGCGCACGCCTTCGTTGGCCATGTCTTCCACGCCCATGGTGGCGTCGTCCCAGCGGACGTTCATGCCGATTTCCAGGAACACGGTGACGATGCCGGTGTCCTGGCAGATCGGCCGGTGGCCTTCGGCGCACATCCGGGAATTGATCAGGATCTGGGCCATCGCCTCCTTCGCGGCCGGCGACTCCTCGCGCTCGTAGGCGGCGGCAAGGCTCTTGATGTAGTCGACCGGGTGGTAGTACGAGATGTACTGCAGCGCGTCGGCGATGGACTGGATGAGGTCTTCCTGCTTGATCGATGTCACGTAATGCTCGCTTGCTGGGGGCTGGCGGGGGTAAGCCCGCCATTTTACGCCCTGACGCCATTCGGCGTTGATAATCGATCCCGTTAGCGCCCCCGATCCCGGCCCCGGCCGCGTATCGCCTGTCACAGCCACGCACCCTGAAGCGTCCTCCCGGCATGGAACCTACCGACACCTTCCAGACCCACCGCCCCCGCCTGTTCGCCCTGGCCTACCGGCTGCTGGGCAGCCGCAGCGACGCCGACGACGTGGTCCAGGACGCCTGGCTGCGCTGGCAGGGGGCCGACGTGGCCGGCATCCGCGACCCGGAGGGCTGGCTGGTCACCGCCACCACCCGGCTCGGCCTGGACCGGCTGCGGGCACGGCGCAACGCCCGCATCGAGTACGTGGGGCCGTGGCTGCCCGAACCGCTGGAGATCGCGCTGGATCCCGATCCCCTGCACGACCCGGCGGAGCGACACGCGCGGGCCGACGACGTCTCGGTCGCGTTCCTGGCCCTGCTGGAACAGCTCGGGCCGGAGGAACGCGCGGCCTTCCTGCTCAAGGATGTGTTTGACCACGACTACCCGCAGATTGCGGCCCTGCTCGAGCACACCGAGGCCAACTGCCGCCAGCTGGTGCACCGCGCCCGGCAGCGCCTGCAGGCCGGGCGTGCGCGTTTTGTGGTCAGTGCCGACCAGCATCGCGACCTGCTCAGCCGCTTCATGCAGGCCTCCCAGCAGGGCGACCAGGCCGCCATGCTCTCGCTGCTGCACGCCAACGCGGAGATGGTTTCCGACGGCGGCGGACGGGTCACTGCAGCAATCCGCCCGCTGCTCGGCGCCGAGCGCATCGCCCAGCTGTACTGGGCCATCGCCCGCCGCAACGGCGCGCACCCGGCACGGATCGGTTGGGTCAACGGCGAACCGGCGATCCTGCGTTTCGACGGTGACCAGCTGCACTCGGTCACGCTGATCAGCGTGGAGGACGGCCGCATCGTGCAGGTGCTCAGCGTGCTCAATCCGGAAAAACTGCAGGCGCTTGTCACAGCGCGCGGTGCTGGCGCGTCCTCCTGATGAAGACGGCCACTGCGGCCGTCATGGAGTTGCGCCATGTCCGCTTCACCCCGTGTTCCCTACCTCCGCCTGGCCGCCGACGCCGTCAAGGGCCTGTTGGCCACCAGCAAGGCCGTGCATGACAGTTCGATCGACCCGACGCTGATGGAGCTGGTGTTCCTGCGCGTGTCGCAGATCAATGGCTGTGGCTACTGCATGGACATGCACGGCACGGCGCTGCGCAAGGGTGGCATCGAGCCGCGCAAGCTCGACACCCTGCCCGCCTGGCACGAGAGCCGCTTCTTCGACGCACGCGAAAAGGCGGCGCTGGGCTGGGCCGAGTCGCTGACCCGGCTCAGCACGGCGGCGCCGTCGGATGCGGCGTTCGATGCGCTGGCGCCGCATTTCGATGAAAAGGGCATCAGCGACCTGAGCATGGGCATCGCGGTGATCAACGCCTGGAACCGGCTGGGTGCGGGGCTGTTGCCGCCGTTGATGTAATTTGAAAACGCGTATCGACCAACGGTCGATACCTACCGTTCTGTCACAACGCGGGCTGGCACAATGCGTGCCATGCCCGCCTCCCCCGCTGCCGGTCCCGCCGGCCAGAAGAATCCCAGCCTGCGCGAACGCTTCCAGGCGATGCGCAATCTCCCCCCGTTCCTGCGCCAGGTCTGGCAGACCAGCCCAATGCTGGCGACTGCCAGCCTGGGGTTGCGCGTCATCCGCGCGCTGCTGCCGGTGGCGATGCTCTACGTGGGCAAGCTCATCATCGATGCGGCGCTGCTGCTGAGCCGCCATGAGGCAGGCTTCCCGCCCTTCGGCGAGGCGCTGTCCAGCGGCCTGCTCAACCCGCTGCTGGCGCTGCTTGCGTTGGAATTCGGCTTGGCGATCGGCTCGGACCTGCTTGGTCGCATCGTCAGCTACGCCGATGCGCTGCTCTCGGAGCTGTTCACCAACGTCACCAGCATCCGGCTGATGGAACACGCCGCCGAGCTGGACCTGGAGGACTTCGAGGACCCCGACCTGCAGGACAAGCTGGACCGCGCGCGGCGCCAGACCATGGGGCGCATGAACCTGATGAGCCAGCTGTTCGGCCAGGTGCAGGACGCCATCACCGTGGCCAGCCTGGCGGTGGGCCTGCTGGTCTACGCACCGTGGCTGATCCTGCTGCTGGCCGTGGCGCTGGTGCCGGCCTTCATCGGCGAAGCGCATTTCAATGCGGTGGGCTACAGCCTCAACTTCCAGTGGACGCCTGAGCGCCGCCAGCTCGACTACCTGCGCCAGATCGGGGCCAGCGTGGAAACCGCCAAGGAAGTGAAGATCTTCAACCTGCACCGGTTCCTGATCGACCGGTACCGGTTCCTGGCCGAGAAATTCTTCCGCGCCAACCGCGCCCTGGCACGCAAGCGTGCGTTCTGGGGCACGCTGCTGGCCGCACTGGGCACGCTGGGTTACTACACCGCGTATGCGTACATCGCCTGGCGCACCGTGCGCGGCGACTTCTCCATCGGCGACCTCACCTTCCTGGCCGGCAGCTTCCTGCGCCTGCGCCAGCTGCTGGAAGGCCTGCTGATCGGCTTCTCGCAGGTGGCCAGCCAGGCGCTGTACCTGGACGATCTGTTTTCGTTCTTCCATATCCAGCCGGAGATCCACTCGCGCCCCGATGCGGTGCCGGTGCCACAGCCGATCACCCAGGGCTTCGTGTTCGAGAACGTGGGTTTCCGTTACCCCGACGCCGAGGCCTGGGCGGTGCGTCATCTGGACTTCGAACTGCGCGCCGGTGAAGTGCTGGCCCTGGTCGGCGAGAACGGCGCGGGCAAGACCACGCTGGTGAAGCTGCTGGCGCGCCTGTACGACCCCGATGAAGGCCGCATCCTGCTCGACGGGCGCGACCTGCGCGACTACGACCTGGACGATCTGCGCGCCAACATGGGGGTGATCTTCCAGGACTTCGTGCGCTACAACCTCAGTGCCGGCGAGAACATCGGCGTCGGCCTGGTCGAAGCGATGACCGACGATGCGCGCATCCGCGACGCCGCCCGCCGCGGCATGGCCGAGGATGTCATCGCCGCCCTGCCGCACGGCTATGAGCAGTTGATCGGGCGCCGCTTCAAGCAGGGCGTGGACCTCTCCGGCGGGCAGTGGCAGAAGATCGCCATCGCGCGTGCGTACATGCGCGATGCGCAGGTGATGATCCTTGATGAGCCGACCGCCGCGCTGGATGCACGCGCCGAATTCGAGGTATTCCAGCGTTTCAAGGAGCTGTCGGACAACCGCACCGCCGTGCTGATCTCGCACCGCTTCTCCTCGGTACGCATGGCCGACCGCATTCTGGTGCTGGCCGGCGGCCGGATCGAGGCCAGCGGCACCCACGCCCAGCTGATGACCCAGGGCGGCCGCTACGCGGAGCTGTTCGAGCTGCAGGCAGCGGGTTACCGGTGAAGCAGCCGGGCAGAGCCCGGCGCTACGGCGGAAACCCGGAATGCGTAGAGCGAGGCTCTGCCCCGCTGGCCCGGGAACGCCGCCAAACGGGGTTCAATGAGAATTTATCTCATTTGAGCTAAACTGAGCGGGACAACACAGATCAGACCCCACCCCCATGTCTTCCGCTTTCGGCGCCGAAACGGTGCTTGAGGTCCGTCACTGGACCGACGCCTACTTCAGCTTCACCACGACCCGCGACAGCGGTTTCCGCTTCGAGAACGGCCAGTTCGTGATGATCGGCCTCGAAACCGAGACCCGGCCGCTGCTGCGTGCGTATTCCATCGCCAGCGCCAACTGGGAAGAGAACCTCGAGTTCTTCAGCATCAAGGTCCAAGACGGCCCGCTGACCTCGCGCCTGCAGCACATCAAGCCCGGCGACAAGGTGCTGGTCGGCAAGAAGCCCACCGGCACCCTGCTCATCAGCGACCTGCACCCGGGCAAGCACCTGTATCTGCTGGGTACCGGCACCGGCCTGGCACCGTGGCTGTCGGTGATCAAGGACCCGGAAACCTACGAGCGCTTCGACAAGGTGATCCTCACCCACGGCGTGCGCTACGAAAAGGACCTGGCCTACCGCGGCCTGTTCGAGAAGGAACTGCGCGAGCACGAGTTCCTGGGCGAGATGATCGGCGACAAGCTGCTCTACTACCCGGCCGTGACCCGCGAAGCGTTCCCGAACCAGGGCCGCCTGACCTCGCTGATGGAAAGCGGCGAGATGCAGCGCACCCTCGGCCTGCCCGAGCTGAGCCCGGAAAACGACCGCGCCATGATCTGCGGCAGCCCGCAGATGCTGGCCGACCTGCGCAGTGTGCTGGACGCCCGCGGCTTCCAGACCTCGCCGCGCATCGGCACCCCGGGTCATTACGTGTTCGAGCGCGCGTTCGTCGAGAAGTAACGCCGGCTCGGGACATCAAACCGTAGAGCCACCCCATGGGTGGCTGAGCGTCAGCAGGCACCGCGCAGCCACCCATGGGGTGGCTCTACGTCCGTTGCGCGTAGCGACACGCCACGCGTGTCCCACGGTTACTCCAACGCAGCCTCGATATCGCCGCGCAGGTTTTCCGGCTTGTCGGTCGGCGCGTAGCGTTCGAGCACCTTGCCGTCGCGGCCGATCAGGAACTTGCTGAAGTTCCACTTGATGCCGCTGAAGCCCAGCAGGCCGGTCTTCTCGGCCTTCAGCCACTGCCACAGCGGGTGCGCGCCGTCGCCGTTGACGTCGACCTTCTCCGACAACGGGAAATCCACCTCGTAGGTCAGCGAGCAGAAGGAACGAATCTCTTCGGCATTGCCCGGCTCCTGGTGCCCGAACTGGTCGCAGGGGAAGCCGATCACCACCAGGCCGCGCTCGCGGTACTCCCGCCACAGGGTTTCCAGCCCCTCGTACTGCGGCGTGAAGCCGCACTTGCTGGCCACGTTGACCAGCAGCAGCGCCTTGCCCCGGTACTGCTCCAGCGCCTGCGGCTGGCCGTCCAGGTCCACGAACGAGAAATCGAATGCGGTGGTCATGGGAGTGCTCCAGGAAGGGGAATCAAAGATTGTAGAGCCACCCCATGGGTGGCTGCGTGATCCATGGGTGGCTGCGTGATGTCCGGCACCGCACAAGCCACCCATGGGGTGGCTCTACCTGATCGCAGCCAGCCATCCCCCGGTGCAGCAGCGTGAAGACTGCTGGGCCGCGCGCCGCCCACACATGCCTTTCGACACAAGCCCCGCCCCATCACCCCGGGTTAACCTCGGGCACTTGTCTGACCGGAGATTACCCCTTGACCACCCGCCTCGCTCTTGCCGTCGCCGTGACCCTCGGCCTTGCCCTGCCTGCCTATTCCGCCGTTGCCGCCACCCCGGTGGCCGCCAATGCCCAGCAGGCCAACCCGTTCTTCGCCGACAGCACGCTGCCGCTGCACTATCCCCAGTTCGACAAGATCAAGGACAGCGACTTCGCCCCCGCCTTCGACGCTGGCATGGCCCAGCAGCTGAAGGAAGTGGAGGCCATTGCCAACAACACCGCCAAGCCGACCTTCGACAACACCCTCATCGCCCTGGAAAAGAGCGGTGACACCCTGGACCGTGCGACCACCGTGTTCTTCAGCCTGGTCGGCGCCGACACCAACGACACCCGCAAGAAGCTGCAGGCCGACTACTCGGCCAAGTTCGCCGCGCACAGCGACGCCATCGCGCTGAACGGCAAGCTGTTCGCCCGCATCCAGGCGCTGTATGACACCCGCAACCAGCTCGGCCTCGACGCCGAAGGCGTGCGCCTGGTCGAGAAGTACTACGAAAACTACGTGCGCTCCGGTGCCAAGCTCAACGAAGCCGACAAGACCAAGCTCAAGAGCATGAATGCCGAGCTGGCCAACCTGGGCACCAAGTTCAGCCAGAACGTTCAGAACGAAGTGAATGCCTCGTTCATCGTCGTCGACGACGTCAAGCAGCTCGACGGTCTGTCGGCCGAGCAGATCGCCGCCGCCGCCGAAGCGGCCAAGGCACGGAAGCTCGACGGCAAGTACGTCATCGCCCTGCTCAACACCACCGGCCAGCCGCCGCTGACCAACCTGTCCAACCGCGACCTGCGCAAGAAGATCTACGACGCGTCCGTCGCGCGTGGCAGCCGCGGCGGCGAGTTCGACAACACCGCCCTGGTCTCGCGCATCATGCAGCTGCGCGCGGACAAGGCCAAGCTGATGGGCTTCGACAACTTCGCCGCCTACAACCTGACCAACCAGACCGCCAAGACCCCCGACGCGGTCAACGCCATGCTCGGCCAGCTCGCCCCGGCCGCCGTCGCCAACGCCAAGCGCGAAGCCGCCGACCTGCAGGCGATGATCGACAAGGAACAGAAGGCCGCCGGCAAGCCGACCTTCCAGCTCGAAGCGTGGGACTGGGCCTATTACAGCGAGAAGGTGCGCCAGGCCAAGTACAACTTCGACGAATCCCAGCTCAAGCCGTACTTCGAACTGAAGAACGTGCTGGAGAACGGGGTGTTCTTCGCCGCCAACCAGGAATACGGCCTGAGCTTCAAGCAGCGCACCGACCTGCCGGTCTACCACGACGACGTCACCGTGTACGACGTGTTCGACGCCGACGGCAGCCAGCTGGCGATCTTCATCTTCGACCCGTACGCGCGCGCGTCCAAGCGTGGCGGTGCGTGGATGAACTCCTACGTCTCGCAGTCGGCGCTGACCGGTTTCAAGCCGGTGGTGGCCAACCACCTCAACATCCCCAAGCCGCCGGCTGGCCAGCCGACCCTGCTGACCTGGGATGAAGTGACCACTACCTTCCACGAATTCGGCCACGCCCTGCACGGCATGTTCTCGAACGTGAAGTACCCCTACTTCTCGGGCACCTCGGTGCCGCGCGACTTCGTCGAGTTCCCCTCGCAGGTCAACGAGATGTGGTCGGACAACCCGCTCATCCTGAAGAACTACGCCAAGCACTATCAGAACGGCGGTGCCATGCCGCAGGCGCTGCTGGACAAGGTGATTGCCGCCGCCAAGTTCAACCAGGGTTTTGCCACCACCGAATACCTGGGCGCGGCCATGCTTGACCAGCGCTGGCACCAGATCGGCCCGGACCAGGTGCCGGCCGCCAAGGACGTGATGGCCTTCGAGCGCGCCGCGCTGGAGAAGGACGGCATCTACTACGCGCCGGTTCCGCCGCGCTACAAGACCCCGTACTTCAGCCACATCATGGGCGGCTACTCGGCCGGCTACTACGCCTACATCTGGTCGGAAGTGCTCGATGCCAACACCCAGAAGTGGTTCCGTGACAACGGCGGCCTGAGCCGCAAGAACGGCGATCACTTCCGCGAAACCCTGCTGTCCAAGGGTGGCAGCGTGGACGCGATGCAGCTGTTCCAGAACTTCGCCGGCCACGAACCGCAGATCGAGCCGCTGCTCGAAAAGCGCGGCCTGACCGCGGAAAAGAAGTAACGCGGACTGTGTAGAGCGGACTGTGTAGAGCGGACTGTTAGTCCGCTACGCCCTTGATCTGCTGCTTGAAACAAAAAACCGCCCGGCCAAAAGCCGGGCGGTTTTTTGTGGCACCACGCACAACGTCAATCCCGAATCAAAGACACGGATTTCGCGCGGACATCGATCAGGCCGTCCATCAGATACCACCTGAATATGTTGCGCTTCTCTTCCACATGGCAGACCAGGGCGTTCCCGTGCATCCGTTCGAGCGCAAGGCTCGGCATATCCATGCTCACGAGGCAGAAGACCACACCCCTCAGTACGATCCGCGCAGCGACGCGGTCAAGCGAATCCTCCGTCGGGCACATCTGAACATGCAGCGTGCACGTTCCCTGCTTCGGTGAAACCTCGACACGCAGCAGAATCGAATTCATGAATTCCACGCCTGCAAGCGCCGCGAACGAGTCGGCTATCATCGTGCCGCCAGGCGTCTGATCAACGGCATCAGCGGCATCAACCGCATCCACCGGATCAAGCTCCCGGCCATAGCTCAGCGATACGCTGCCCGGAATGGTCTCCAGCATCCCTCCGCACAGATAGTGCCGTACCGCACCGCGGTCGACATCCACCCGGCAGTTCTGAACATTGCCTGCGAACGCGTTGGCCAGCAAATCCCTGAAATCCAGGCTGGCAAAACAACGCTCGACCGACGTCATTGCGAGCGTTGCCTCGGTCCTGTGCCTCGCGTGCTCTTTTTCATAGATCGCCATCTGCAAGGTGCAGGACCGTGTTTCCACGCAGAACGCCAGATCACCCAGCAGCGCGTCGTGAAACTCGATCTCGCGCAACCCTTTAAGCGCTTCAGCAGCACTCACACGCAGCTCCCCAGCAATGTTCCACGAACTTCTTCATTTTTCCGCATCCATTTCAGCCGGCACAAAAGGTTCGGATCGGTAGGTGCATTTGAACCGGTGGTCGGAAAGACGGAGAGCGAACGACCCCTCAGCAGCAGCCGCATCGACCTTTCCTTTGTTGTGTGCGGAATGTGCCATACCTGTGCCCCAGCGTCGATCACCGGAGCACCCCGGAATACTCGGTCTGCAGCCAAGCGTTTCCGTCTCTTGACCCCTCTGTTTCGATACACGTCCATGCGTCCCCGAGCCGATCATCTTCATCGGCAGTCGTTCGGGAACCGACCCTACCGCCGGGAGCCCATCGACATTCCCGGTACACCATCACCGCGGCGCGATGTACCCGCCCGGTACGCCGTTCGGTGACAGCACCAGCTGCCACAACTGTGCATGGCGGCAGCGGAAGCTGGCCATCGAGCCGGCCAGGTAGAACCGCCACATGCGCTTGAAGCGTTCGTCATAGCGCTGCGGGTCGAGCCGCGCCCACGCGGCCTCCACGTTGGCGCGCCAGGCCTGCAGGGTGCGGTCGTAGTCGGCGCCGAAACTGTGCCAGTCCTCCAGCACGAACAGACCCTCGTAGGCGGCGGTGATCTGCGCGGCCGAGGGCAGCATGGAGTTGGGGAAGATGTAGCGCGCGATCCACGGATCGGTGCGGTGGCGCGAGATGTTGCTGCCGATGCTGTGCAGCAGGAACAGCCCTTCCGGCGCCAGGCAACGCCGCGCCATCTCGAAATAGCTGCGGTAGTTCTTGTCGCCCACATGCTCGAACATGCCGACCGACAGGATCGCGTCGAAGGTATCCTCGACGTCGTGGTAATCCTGCAGGCGGATCTCGATGGGCAGCCCCGCGCACAGCTCGCGGGCGTAGTCGGCCTGCTCCTGCGAGATGGTGATGCCCACCCCGCTCACGCCGTAGCGCTCGGCGGCGAACTTCAGCGCCTCGCCCCAGCCGCAGCCGATGTCGAGCACGCGCTGGCCCGGGCGCAGCCCGAGCTTGCGGCAGATCAGGTCGAGCTTGGCGGCCTGCGCGCTGTCCAGGTCGTCGGCCTGCGCCCAGTAACCGCAGCTGTACACCAGCCGGTTGCCGAGCATCGCGTGGTAAAGATCGTTGCCCAGGTCGTAATGGCGGCGCCCCACTTCCAGGTTGCCGCCCCCGGCCTGCAGGTTGAACAGCCGCGCCTTGAGCGCATCGGCCAGCTCGCGCCAGCCGTGCACGCGTTCGTCCAGGTGGGCCTGCATCAGGTGCAGCAGGAAGCCGTCCAGCGAGGCGGCATCCCACTGCCCGTCCATGTAGCTCTCGCCCAGGCCGAGCGAGCCCTGGGCGATGACGCGCGGATAGAAATGCGGGTCGTGTACGTGCAGGTCATGCGGGCGGTCACCATCGACGGTGACGTCCGCCTCGTGCAGCAACTCGATCACCCGCCGTTGCAGCCCCACGTCCACGGCCCGGCCTCCGCTAGCCCTTGGCGAACAGCCCGGCGTAGGCCGGGGCCACGTGTGGCGCCAGCACGCTGGCCGGGACGTCCACCGTCTGCGTGCCATCCGAGTACGGCCCCACCTGGTAAGGCGGGAACACGAAGCGCACGGCGTTGATATGCCCCGACGCGTCGGTCAGCGGCTGGAACTGGCTGAAGTTGTCGGCGCTGGCCTCGGTGCCGTCGGCGATCATCCGGCTGGCGCTGCGCAGCGATTCCTGCAGCTGGCCCGGCTCCATGTCTTCGCTGCTGAGCCGGGTCGCCACGCGCTCCTTCAGCTGGTCGGCGACGTAATCGCTGACCACGTCCCAGCCCTTGGCATCGGCAATCAGCTTGTCCGCCGTCAGCATCTGCTGCTGTTCGGGCAGCCACACGAAGCGGGCCACCAGCGGCTCGCCATGCGCGCCGCCGGTATAGCGGCTGCCATCGGCGCTGATGACCACCATCTGCGGGGTGTCCAGTACCTTTTCGAAGCTCAGCGACAGTTCGTACGGCATGGTCGGCTTGTCATTGCCCAGCCCGTCCACCGCCTGCTGCAGCTCGGCGCGCGAGGCGGCCGCATAGTCCGACAGCGCCTTGGCCAACCCCGGGTAGCGGTTCACGTCCTGCGGGTAGCTGATGCCGACCACGGCCTGCGGCGTGTTTTCGATCACGTCGCGCAGCTCGACCGGTGCCTCGGCCGCCGCCGGGGTTTCCACGGTGCCCGGCGACGCCGTGGCGGCGCTGTCGGCCGGTGCCGGTGCGGCACTGTCCGCGTCGCGCTTGCAGCCGGCCAACAGCACCAGGCCCACGGCCAACGCCAGCGCGCCAGTACGCAGCGCGCGGCGGTTTCCTGCGATGTTCATTGCAATCCCCTTGTTGAATCCGAGCATCATGATCCTTCGTCCCTGAAACATCCCCTGCCGTGCTCAGCGCACCAGCAGGTCGTTGTATTCCTCGTGCCGCGCAAGGAAGGCTTCGGCATAGGCGCAGGCCGGCACCACCTTGAGCTTGTTCTCGCGCGCATAGCGCAGCGCCACCTTGGTCAGCTCGCCTGCGATGCCCTGGCCGCCGATCGGCTCGGGCACCTCGGTGTGCGTGATGACCATCCGCTTGCGCTTGATCTGGTAGTCCAGCAGCGCCAGATGCCCACGGATGCGGGCCTGGAACCGCTGGCGGGCCAGATCGTGCTCCACCTCGTAAGCCAATCCGGGCGGGGTGACCGAAGCCATGGGCACTGTCTCCTGCGGCGACTGTGGCGATAGTGCGCAGCGTAGCGCCATGATCGCGTGAAGCCTGAACAGGGGCAACTCCCGACAAATTTTGTCACATCCGGCCACTTTCCCTGACGGCGGAGGGCCGATCCGACCCACCCGCCCGTTCATGGCCGCTTCGGCGGCAAACCACGTTGTGGGGCGGGCTAAAGTCCCGCCGATTCAAGCCGATATCAGGTACGGACAGGGCGCAAAAGCTGGCACGCGTTTTGCGACACCTGCCTGCCCCATCCGTGTCACAAGGAGTTCCACATGGACCACGCACCTGATTTCACCCAGCCCGGCGACGCCGACAGCTCGCTGCTGGAAGGCCTGTTCCAGCTTGCGCTGAACGGCCAGACGCAGGGCTCGGAGTTCGATCTGATCGACAACGAAGTCTACGCCCGCCTGCTCAGCACCTACGGTGCCGACCAGCGTTTCGCGGCGTAAGGTTTGCGAAGGTCACGACCAACGGTCGTGACCTACCGCCGAATGCGGGTGCCGACAAATCTGGTAGGTCACGACCGTTGGTCGTGACCGCCGTCCCGGTCAACCACCGCCGAGGCTGAAACGCGGGTTGCTCAACTCGCGCAGGAAGTGCTCGAAGATAGCCGGGCGCATGGCCAGCATGAAAATCACGCCGAACGCGGCACCGGCCAGGTGCGCGCTGTGGTTGATGCGGTCGCCGCCGCGGCGGTCCATCCAGATGCTGTAGCCGACATAGAACACGGCATAGATGATCGCCGGCGCCGGAATGAAGAATACGAGGATGATGGTCCACGGGCTGAGCAGGATGAAGGCGAACAGCACCGCCGACACCGCCCCCGAGGCACCCAGGCTCAGGTAATTCGGGTTCTTCTGGTTCTTCAGGTAGCTGGGCAGGATCGAAACCACCAGCGCGCTCAGGTAGAACGCCGGATAGGTCAGGTAACTGCCAGTCAGGCTGACCATCACCGTTTCGATCTGCCCGCCGAAGAAGTACAGCGTGATCATGTTGAACGCAAGGTGGGCCAGGTCGGCGTGGATGAAGCCGTAGGTCACCAGGCGGTCGTACTGGCGTTTGCGGTCCACCGCCGGCGGCCACAGGATCAGGCGGTCGGCAAGCGCACGGTTCTTGAACGCCATCCACGACACCAGGACGGTGATGGCGATCAGCAGCAGGTTGACGGGGGTCATGGCGGTACTCAGGCAGCGCGGTAGTTGTCGACCATACGATAGCGCTTTGCATACCAACCGAAGGCCAACGCCGCCACGAACGCGAAGCCGGCGAAGAAGAACATCAGGAACGCCGCCTCGCTGAGCCCGGTACTGGCGATCTTGTGGGTCACCGTGTCATTGCGCACCGCCGCGTTGGACAGCAGCACCCACAGGTTGCCGATGGTGGTGGTGAGGTTCCAGAAGCTCATCACCACGCCCTTCATCGCCTGCGGCGCCTGGCTGTAGGCGAACTCCAGGCCGGTGGCCGAGACGAGCACCTCGCCGAAGGTCAGCAGCGCGTACGGCAGCATCTGCCAGAAGATGGACATGACGTTGCCGCCGTCCATCATCACCTGGATGCCGCCGACCACGATCCAGGCCAGGCCGCTGAAGGCGATGCCGGCGGTCATGCGGCGCAGCGCGGTCGGCTCGAAGCCGAAGCGGCGCAGCGCCGGGTACAGCACCAGGTTGTTGAACGGGATGAGGATCATGACCAGCAGCGGGTTCAGCGCCTGCATCTGCGAGGCGGTGAACCACGACGGCATCGCCATCTGCTGGCCCTGCAGCACCCAGGTGGAGGCCTTCTGGTCGAACAGCGAGAAGAACGGCGTGGTCAGCGCGAAGATCACCAGCACGCGCAGCACCGAACGCACGCCTTCCACGGCCTCGGCCGGGTGCACCGCGCGGGCCGTATCAAGCCGCATCCACGCACCGCCGCCCACGCCGATCAGCAGCGATACCAGCGCCAGGCACAGCACGATCACGATGCCCAGCATCGGGGTGAAGATGCCCATGCCCAAGGCCGCCGCGGCGCCACCAAGCGCCATCGCCAGACCCGGGCGCTCTCGGCGCACCCACAGCACCGCTGCAGCGACGCACGGCACGATGGCCCACACGCTCAGCCAGTAAGCCGAACCCACCGCGATCAGCACGCCGAGCGCGCGCATCGCTGGCGAAGCTGGCCCATCAACGGCACGCGGCGTCATCAGCGCAGTGCGAACGACGCTGGCGAAGGAATTGGGGTCCTTCGGCGGCAGCGGCACCAGCACGTAGCGCTTGCGGCCCAGCCAGAACACGAAGGTGGCCACGAACATCAGGATGCCCGGAATGCCGAACGCCCACTGCGGACCCAGGTTCTTCAGCGCCAGCGGGATCAACAGCGAGGCGAACAGCGAGCCGAAGTTGATGATCCAGTAGAAGGCGTCGAAGACGAACTTGGCCAGGTGCTTGTTGCTCTGGTCGAACTGGTCGCCCATGAACGAGGCCACCAACGGCTTGATGCCGCCCGCGCCCAGCGCGATCAGGCCCAGGCCGAGGAAGAAGCCCTCGCGGCTGTTCTCGAACAGCGCCAGGCAGGCGTGGCCGGCGCAGTAGATCAGGCTGAACCAGAGAATGGTGTGGTACTTGCCGAAGTACTTGTCGGCCAGCCAGCCGCCGAGCAGCGGGAAGAAGTACACGCCGATCATGAAGCTGTGCATGATGTCCTTGGCCTCGGCGGCCCGGCCATCGGCGGTGATCTCCTGCAGCAGCAGCGAGGTGATCAGGAACTGCACCAGGATGTTGCGCATCCCGTAGAAACTGAACCGCTCGCAGGCCTCATTGCCGATGATGTACGGAATCTGGCGCGGCATTTTTCCCTTGCCGGCGCTGGCGGCTGCGATCGTGCTCATTCGTTGGGGCTGTCCTGCGGCTTCAAAGGGCGCAAGGTTACCGGATGGGCCGCGGGCGCGCACGCTGCGGCCCTACGTGACAGGTCGTTCGCGACATGGCAGGCGAGTCGCGATAAACCCGCCGGAAGTCACGGCGCGTCGACGGCCGAAGCGTAAACTTATCGTTATGCGCATCCACCCCACGGTTGTCGCAGCGCGCTGGCCCGGCTGGCTTCTGCTGCTCCTGTTGTCTGCCCCCACCGCCTTCGCGCGCCAGAGCGAGGACGCAACGCGCGTGCTCAAAATCGCCACGCTGGAGCTGCCCACCCTGGACGACAGCCAGTGGGAACAGCGTCGCGACCAGCTCCTGCAGGTGCTTGAGGCGCTGCAGCCGGATGTGATCGCCGTGCAGCGGGTATTGCAGACCCAGGGCCGCAACCCGGCCTGCTGGCTGGCCACCCGCCTGCGCTACAGCTGCGATTTCGTCACCGCGGACCCGCCGAGCCAGCCGCTGCGCTATGGCAGCGCCCTGCTCAGCCGGCTGCCGGTGGCCGAGGACGGCGTCACCCTGCTGCATCCCCCCGGCCAGTACAGCGCGGCGGGCATGCTGCGGGTGAAGCTGCAGGAGGAGCTGGTCAACGTCTACGTGGCCCGGCTGCGCCCGGACCCGGACGAGGCGCTAGTGCGCCAGCACCAGACCAGCGACCTGATGACCTGGATCGGCGCCACCGCCGACGGCCTGCCCTCGTTGATCGCAGGCGATTTTTCCGCCGGCACGCCCGAACTGGTCGGCAACTCCCCGGGCTTCCAGCCGGCCCGCAAGAATCCCGGTGAGCGGGTCGACCCGCCCTCAGCCGCCGGCGCAGCCCGCGGCCACGGCCTGGACGTGCTGTTCCAGGTGAAATATTTCGCCGGCATGGGCCAGCAGCCGTTGAGGCTGCCGGCAACCGAGGGCAGTGACGCGGGCGAGCTGCGCCTGGGCGTCATCGCTACGTTGCGCCTACAGGGCGAAGCCCAAACACGGTAGCGCCGGGCTCTGCCCGGCTGACGATCGCGGTAACGTCGCCTCAGACGAAAAGGCCGGGCGTCTCCGCCCGGCCTTTCGCATTCAATCAACCCGCCAAAACAATCAGGCAATGGCTTCCTGGTAACGACGCTCGACTTCCTTCCAGTCGACGACGTTGAAGAACGCGCCGATGTATTCCGGGCGACGGTTCTGGTACTTCAGGTAGTACGCGTGTTCCCACACGTCCAGTGCCAGGATCGGGGTGTTGCCGTTTTCCAGGGGGCTGTCCTGGTTGGCGCTGCTTTCCACCACGACCTTCTTGTCCGGGGTGACGCTCAGCCAGGCCCAGCCGCTGCCGAAGCGGGTCAGCGCGGCCTTGGTGAAGGCTTCCTTGAACTTCTCGAAGCCACCGAGCTGGGCGTCGATCGCCTGGGCGACGTCACCGACCGGGTTGCCGCCGGCGTTCGGGGCCATCACGGTCCAGAACAGCGAGTGGTTGGCGTGACCGCCACCGTTGTTGCGCACCACGCCCTGCAGGTTCTCCGGCAGCGACTTGGTCTTCTTCACCAGCTCTTCGATCGGCAGGTCGGCGTATTCGGTGCCTTCCAGTGCCGCATTGACGTTGTTGATGTAAGTCTGGTGATGCTTGGTGTGATGGATTTCCATCGTTGCCGCGTCGATATGCGGCTCGAGCGCGTCGTAGGCGTAGGACAGCTTGGGGAGGGTGTAGGCCATGTGGATCTCCTGGTAGCTCACTCGCCCGGCGAAGGCAGGGCGTTGCGAAGTCGATGATGGGGATGGCCGACAAGCTTACCAAGCCCCACGTAAAGGAAACTTCTTTCCATGAGCCCCGCATGTTACGTACCGGTGACGAAGCGTAGTGCCACGCCATGCGTGGCAACCACGCACCGCCATCCGAAGCCACAATCCCACGCCCTGCGTGGCAACCAAGCAGCGTTAAACAAAGACGCAGTACAGTACCCCCACCCAACACGCCATGCCCGCCCATGCGCAAACCCCTATTACTGCTCGTTGCCATCGTCCTGCTGGTTGGCGGCCTGTTCGCCATCAAGGAAGCACAGCGCGCACCGAAGCCACAGTTCGCCCCGTCGCTGACCCAACCCGATGCAGGCCCCGCAGTCAGCAACGACGCGCCGGCCAACCCGGGCGCGGCCGCGCAGCAGACCCACGACGCCCTACCCGCCTTCCTGCCAACCGAAGCACGGCAGACCATCGTGCTCATCCAGCGCGGCGGCCCCTACCCGCACCGTCAGGACGGTGGGGTCTTCAGCAATCGCGAACAGCGGCTGCCGGAGCGCCCACGCGGCTATTACCGCGAATACACCGTCGATACGCCGGGCGCCGGCAACCGCGGCGCGCGCCGCATCGTGACCGGCGGCAACCCGCCGACCGGTTGGTTCTACACCGACGACCATTACGAAACCTTCCGCAGTTTCGAGGTCCCACCCGCCGGGAGCTGGCAATGAACCACGACGCATTCGAACTGGGCCTGGACGACATCAACAACGCCGGCGTGTATTCGGTCACCAACGACGATATCGGTCCGCTGTCGGCCGCGATGCGCGATGCCGGACTTCGCGTGGCCACCATTGATTTGGCGGGCTGCCATGACAAACGCACGCTGCTGGCGCGCATTGCCGCGCAGCTGGATTTTCCCAGCTCGTTTGGCGGCAACTGGGATGCGTTGTCGGACAGCCTGCGCGACCTGTCGTGGCTGAAGGCCGATGGGCATGCGCTGTTCTTCAGCGATGCCGATGGGCTGAAGGCCGATGCCACCGCCGATTTCGACACGCTGCTGGATGTGCTGGATGAAACCAGCCAGGCGTGGAGCGCCCAGGACGTGCCGTTCTGGGCGTTCGTCGCGCTGCAGGAATGATCAAACACCCATCGCGCTGCGCGAATGATCCAACGCCGTAGAGCCACCCCATGGGTGGCTGCGGAGTATCCGGCACCGCGATAGCCACGCGCGGCGTGGCTCTACCGGATTCTTTTGGCACCTCGATAGCCACGCACGGCTAGGCTCTACCGGACGGTGACGGCGCAGCCATCACCGGCTGCCGTTGTCGTCCTGCAGCTCTTTCTTGAACGGAATATCCGGCGGCGGGCGCGCCACGGCCGGCTGGTCCTGCATGTTCGGGTCGGTCAGGCCGCAGCCGCCGCCGAACTGCAGGATCGATACCACGCAGGAGATCTTCGAGCTGCTGCCCGGAATCGGAATCTCCACGGCCTTGATGCCCTTGCGCACCCATTCGGCCAGCAACGATTCGTTGGGCGCCCAGTATTTGTCGAACGAGGTCGGGGTGTAGTCGTACGGCGGCCGCTTGAGCCACGTGCCGGACTGCGCGATGCGCTCGCGGCTCCAGCCATCGTTGTCGCCACCGGGCGCGCCGCGCGCGGTGTCGCCGCTGCCTTCCTGGCCGGGCACGCGCACGCTGCCGTCGGCATTGAACAGGCCATCACCGGTGCGTCCGGTGCCCTGGTTGGCCTGCGCGCCACTGCGGTCGCCATCGCGGTTGCGGTCGGCCGCGCCCCAGTCGTCGCCGCGCGCCGGCGTTGCCCAATTGCCCGGGTTCGGTGCGGGGCGTGCGGCCGGCGTACTGGACGGGGTCTTCGACGGTGTCGTTGCAGACGCCGCGTTGCGGCTCGGCGACGGCTGGGTGGCCGCGCCAGCGGTCGGGCTGGGCGTGGTCGCAGCGGTGGACGCTGCCGGCGTCGGCGTAGGTGATGGCGACGGTCGCGGCGCGGCATTGGGCACCGCACGTTCGCGCACCGTCACCTCCGGGCTGCGCCCGGGCACGCTGATCTCGCGCTGCGGTACCGGCGCCACGGTGACCGATACCGACGGAGCCGGTGCAACCTCGCGTTCGCGCACCTGCAGCTCGCGCTGCGGCAGCGTCACCTCCACGCGCGGGCCCGGCGTGGGCACCGGCGGCGTGGGCGCGCTCACCACCGTGACCTCGCGCTCGCGGACCGCGACTTCCGGCGTACGCAGTTGCGGCTCAACCGGCCGCAGCGTGGGCG
Organism: Stenotrophomonas sp.; assembly: GCF_050737075.1. GTDB lineage: Bacteria > Pseudomonadota > Gammaproteobacteria > Xanthomonadales > Xanthomonadaceae > Stenotrophomonas. The sequence goes on along the minus strand of NZ_JBOHXV010000028.1, from coordinate 3,203 downwards.
TGACCGCGCGTGCGGCGGGGGCTTCCACCACCTCCACGGTGCGCTCGCGCACCTGCACCTCGGGTGCTTCGCGCGGAATCACCCGCACTTCGGTGCGCGGCACGCTGGTGGGCGGCACCACGAAATCGGTGGTGGCCACGGCAACATCGGTCGCCTGGACCGGCTGCTCAACCGCCGTCGGCGCGGGCGGCGTTGGCGCAGGGGTCGGTTCGGCACTGGCGGCCAGCTGCGGCTCGGGCTGGGCCGGGGGCTGCGGGGCGGTAGCCGCCGCGGTACTGCCGGCACGCGCGCTCGCCGCTGCTGCCGACGCGGACTGTGCGCTGGCCGCGGCCGCCGCGCTGCCGGCTGCGGCAGCCGGTTCGCCGCCGCCACTTTCCTGCGGCGTGCCCTTGCCGATGAATTCCACCTGGATACGGCCGCCATCGCCGCCCTGCTCCGGCTCCACCGGCGGGCGCACCAGCGCCACCCACAGCAGCAGCGCGGCAAACATCACATGCAGCAGCAGACTCAGCGCCGCCGAGGTCCAGCGCATCCAGCGCTGGTCGCGCGGCGCCGGGTCCCAGGTCTGCCACAGCAGGCGGCGCAGCGCCTGCACGGTGCCCAGCGCCGGCAGGCGGCCGGGCGAGCCAGGCAGCGGCCGATCGATCAACTGGGCAATCACTTCCGTAGAACGGAACGGGCGCGGCAACGGCGTCAACGCGCGCAGCCACAGGCCCCAGCCATAAGGCAGGCCAGTGGTCTTTTCGACAATGCGTTTGTCCGGCTGGCGGGCCAGCAGCCAATCGAGGATGTCGTCAGCCCGACGGGAGGTCACGCAGGGCGATCAGGCAGCCGTGCCGCGGGGAATGTACGGCGCGTGACCGCTGTCATGGTCGGTCGCGTCGCGCACTGCGGTAATGCCCGGCACACGCCCCATCAGGGTCTTCTCGATGCCCTGCTTCAGGGTCACGTCGGCCATGCCGCAGCCCTGGCAGCCACCGCCGAAGCGCAGCAGCACCACGCCGTCGGCGGAGACTTCCTGCACGGCAACCTTGCCGCCATGCGAGGCCAGCTGCGGGTTGACTTCGTTCTCCACCACCCAGCGCACGCGCTCGACCAGCGAGGCCGAATCGTTCGGCGCATCGCCCTTGATCTTCGGCGCCTTGATGGTCAGCTGCTGGCCGCCGGTGGCGTTGGTGACGATGTCGATGTCGGCCCCGTCCATCCAGGCCACGCTGGTGGCGGCGACGTACAGGGTGAAGCCGTCGCAGTCCACCGCCCACTCGTCACCGAGCAGGTCGGCCGGTTCGGCGAACTCCAGGCGCGCATCGGCGCGCGGGGTGCCGGCGTCCACGGCGCTGAGGCGCACGCCCATGCCGGGCACGGCTTCGCGCTCGATGAGCTTGCGGAAATAGGTCTGGGCAGTGTCGGAGATCTGGATCATGCGGCTATTCTAGCGGCTTACATGTTATGCGCTCATTCGGTTTATACACTGTCCGGCGCATTGTTCAGGCATAGACGAGATGGAGAATTTCATGGCCGACCTGATTCCGCTGGCGCAGGCCCATTGCGTGCCGCGCAAGGGCAGCGACCACAAACTGGGCGAGGCCCGGATCGCCGAGCTGCTGACCCAGGTACCCGGCTGGGAGCTGGCCGAACAGGGCCAGGCGCTGACCCGCACCTTCCGGTTCAAGGACTACCACGGCACGATGGCGTTCGTGAACGCCCTGGCCTGGGTGGCCCACCGTGAGGACCATCACCCCGACCTGGGCGTGCATTACGACCGGGCCGTGGTGCGCTTCTCCACCCACGACGTGGGCGGGCTGAGCGAGAACGACTTCATCTGTGCAGCCAAGGCTTCGAGCCTGACGGAGTGATTGCCATGAAAATGACAGGAGCAGCCACGCAGGGCGTGGCTCTACGCGTTGCCATTGTCGCGCTTGTTGCCGGGCTTGCCGGTTGCGGTGGTCCGTCTGCGCCGGCCGCGCCGGTGGCGGCGCCCACCGAGGTGGCGGCGGTGAAGACCCCGCCGCCGGCGTACCCGATCGAGCTGGCCTGCCAGGGCATCGGTGGCACCACCACGCTCAAGGTGGTGATCGGCACCGACGGCAAGCCGGGCCAGATCCAGCTGGTCTCGGGCAGCGGCAACGCGCAGCTCGACGAGCAGGCGCAGAAGGCCGTGGAAGGCTGGCAGTTCAACGCCGCTACCCGCGCCGGCCAGCCGGTGTCCACCACCATCCAGGTGCCGGTGAGCTTCAATCCGCCGCAGCCGAAGCCCGACGAGTGCTTCGCGGTGGAAGAACGCCTGCGTCGGGGCGGCTGACGCTGGAAATTTCCAATGAAAATGTAGGGGTCGCCCTGCTGGTGACCCTGGCTGCCGGCCTGGCCACCGGCCTGGGCAGCCTGATGGTGCTGTTCTCGCGCCGCCCCAACCCCCGCCTGCTGGCGTTCGGCCTGGCCTTCGCGGGGGGCGCGATGGTGTTCGTGTCGCTGACCGAGATCCTGACCAAGGCGATCGATTCGTTCACCCTCGCCTACGACGCGCGGGTGGGCTATGCCTATGCCACGGCCGCGTTCCTGTGCGGCGTGCTGCTGATCGTGCTGATCGACCACCTGATTCCCAACCCGCACGAAAGCCTGGACAAGCAGGACCCGATGTTCCGCGAGAACAACAAGGCCTACATCAAGCGGGTGGGTCTGTTGACCGCCGTGGCGATCACCGCGCACAACTTCCCCGAAGGCCTGGCGACGTTCTTCGCGATGCTGGAAAGCCCGTCGGTGGGCATGCCGCTGGCCTTCGCCATTGCCATCCACAACATTCCCGAAGGCATCGCCATTGCCGTGCCGGTGTATTTCGCCACGCAGAACAAGGCCTACGCCTTCGGCGCCAGCCTGCTGTCGGGCCTGGCCGAACCGATCGGCGCGGCCATCGGCTACCTGCTGCTGTCGAACGTGCTCAACCACGCCACCTTCGGCTGGGTATTCGGGTTGATCTCGGGGGTGATGGTGTTCCTGGCGCTGGACGAGCTGCTGCCGGCGGCCAAGCGCTACGCCAAGGGTCACGAAACGGTCTACGGCCTGGTGGCCGGCATGGCCAGCCTGGCGATCAGCCTGGTGTTGTTCAAGTGGTGAACCGCGAATTGATCTGCCCGACGCCCGTTGATGATGTATCCGGGTCCCAATGGGCCCGTAACAATTCGTAGGTCCGGCCCATGGCCGGACAC
>NZ_JBOHXV010000027.1:0-47658 GCF_050737075.1 Stenotrophomonas sp. | reverse complement strand
GCGTGGTAGAGCCACGCCATGCGTGGCTGAGCGGTGCAAGCAGCACGGTAGAGCCACGCCATGCGTGGCTGAGCGGTGCAGGCAGCCCGGTAGAGCCACGCCATGCGTGGCTGAGCGGTGCAGGCAGCCCGGTAGAGCCACGCCATGCGTGGCTGAGCGATGCGATCAGCCCGGTAGAGCCACGCCATGCGTGGCTGAGCGATACGTCAGCGCCCAACCGGCGCCGGGTTGGCCGCCGCGCGGTCACGCTGGGCGCGGTCGCCCAGCTGGCGCTTGAGGGTGGCGTCCAGGGTGATCGGGCGGTCCCAATGGTCGTGGCTGGCCACGATGGCATGGCGCAGGGTGCGCCAATGCTGGTTGCTGGGCGTAACCGGCATCTCCGCCACCACATCGGCCCAGCGCTTGTCCTCGCCCTCCTCCGGCACGAAGCGCGACCACGCCTGCACGGCATCGCGGCAGGAGCGTTCTGTCGCCTTGGCCCAGAAGCAGGCGAAATAGATGTCACCGGCCTGCCACTGATGGGTGTACATCAACGCGGCAACGTACCCGCGCGACACGCCCGCATAGCGCGACACTTCGTCCAGGAAGCTGTCCGGGTAGCGCTCGGCGTAGTAATTGATGTCCTGCAGCTGGCTGTCCACCCACGCGTCGCCGGTATGCACGCGGTACGCCTCGGACTTCTCGGCCGTCTGCTGCGCGGTGGCCAGCAGCGGCAGCCACAGCAGCAGGACGAGCAGCAGCGGGCGCAGAAGACGGTTCACCGGCTCAGCCGCCCGCCGCCTTGGCTTCGATGGCGCGCAGGGCCTGCGGCCAATCGAAGGCGGTGGGCGCCTCGACCATGCGCGGCTCATCGGCCGCCACGCCGTGCTGGGTTTCATGCGCCCAGGTCACCGCGTACGGGGTGTGGATGCCCCAGCCACCGAGGGTGACCACCGGCTCGATGTCCGAGCGCAGCGAGTTGCCCACCATGACGAAGCGCTGCATGGGCAGGTCGAATTCTTCCAGCACGCGCGCGTAGGTTTCCGGGTCCTTCTCGGACACGATTTCGATGCGCGGGAACAGGTCGCGCAGGTTGGCAACCTTGATCTTGGCTTCCTGGTGGAACAGGTCGCCCTTGGTGATGAGCACCACCGGGTAATCGCGGGCGATCTCGGCGACGGACTCACGCACGCCGTCGATCAGTTCGACCGGGTGGCGCAGGGTGTCGTGGCCGATGTCGAGGATCAGCTGCAGGTCGCGTGCGGCGATGGTCTTTTCGGTGATCTCGATGGCCGCTTCGAGCATGGAGAGGGTCATGCCCTTCACGCCGTAGCCGAACACGCCGAGGTTGCGCTGCTGCACTTCCAGCAGGTGGCGCGCGGTGGCGGTGTCGTGCACGTCGATGTAGCGCGACAGGATGTCGAGGTAATCCTGCTCGGCCTTGCGGTAATAGTCCTCGCTCTTCCACAGCGTGTCGTCACCGTCAAAACCGACCAGACCGATGGCGCCCTTGGGCGCGGGCATGGAGGTCATCATCGGGCAAGGATACCAAGCCGGTAAAAAGGAAGGGCGGCCCAAGCCGCCCTTCCTTGCCCATTACCGTTGTCCAGCGGTTTTGGGGGTGGTGCGCATCAACGGCCCGGGGCGGCGTTGCCACCGCCGGCGGCGGCGCCCTGCTGGGCGGCCACATAGGCCTTGTACTCGTCCGGGGTCAGCTTGCCGTCTTTGTTGGTGTCGGCCTGGTCGAAGACCTGGGCGAGGCCCGCATTTACCTGGGCCTCGGTCTTGCTGATGGCGCCGTCGCCGTCAGTATCGACGCTGGCCCAGGTCTGGCCGCCACCACCGCCCGCCTGCGAAGCCGCCTGGGCGGCCGCGCCGGTTGCCGCGTCTGCGGCCTGGTCTGCCTGTGCCGCCGACTGCTGCGCCTGTGCGGCCTGGGTCTGGGCCTGCGCGGCGCTCTGCTTTGCGGTCTGGGCCATCGCCGGAATGGCCAGCACACTGCCTGCGGCGACGATCAGGGCGATCAGGGGCTTGCGGTTGCGAATAGTCATTGGGGTGGTCTCCTTGTTGGGGTGTTGCACGGTTCGTTGTTTCCGCACGGCCCCACACTGCCACCCCGTTTGTGAATCGATCTTGCGCCGCAACCGACGTGCGCACACGGTCTTAACCACACGCGCGCAGCGCTGCATTACCCATGCAGTTACGCGCAGGTGAGCGATTGGTAAGGCACGCATTCAACCAGGCCGGATTTAACGGCAAGCGAACGAAATCTCAGGGGGTGCTGGCGTTTTTTTCGCCTGAGCGCGAACTGAATATCAGCCAGCCCAATGCAACACCGGCCAACGCACCGGCCACTTCCAGCACCACGCGCGAGCCCAGTTCGTTGGGATCGTGCACGGTGGCCAGGAACATCCGCGCGAACTGGGGCGATTCCAGCCGCATGATGCCCATGTAGAACAGCTTCCACGCATCGATGCCGGCCGAGATGACCACGGCGATGACGCAGGCCCAGCCGATGGCATAACCGGCAGACCACCCTGCCCAGCGGCACACCCGGTGCCACAGCGCGTACACCAGCAGGCCGACCAGCAGGGCGATCAGCCCGGCCTCCAGCGTGCCCAGCAATCCAAAGTGCAGCGGCAGGTTCATCGCGGTCCGTGGGTTCGGTGAGCACGCATTGTAGCGGCGCGGCACGCCGTACCGGCTGCCGACCGCTCAGCGCACGGGAACGTCGTAGGCGGTGGTGGGGCTGGGCTCGGGCGTCAGGGTGAAGTGCCACCACTCCTGCGGGTAGTTGGTGAAGCCCTCGCGCTCCATGGCCCGCAGCAGGATCTGCCGGTTCTGGTACTGGGTGAGGGTGATATCGGCGGCGTCGGTGTTCGCGCGCGGGCCGAAATAGTCGAAGTCGGTGCCCATATCGAGCGGGCTGCAGGTGTCGCCGCTGCACTTGAGCAGGCCCAGGTCGACGGTGGCGCCGCGGCTGTGGCCGGAGGTCTCGGCGATGTAGCCGCCCAGCAGCTGCGGCTTGTCCAGGTCGGGATACTGCAGCACCTTGCGCGATTGTTCGCGCGGGTCATGTGCCCACGTTACAAAGGCATGCACGGACTGCGCGGGGCGGTAGCAGTCGAATAGTTGCAGGGCATAGCCGTCGGCGCGCAGCTGTGCTTCCACCTTCGCCAGCGCCTGCGCGGCCGGCGCGAGCAGGTAGCACTTGGCCGCCTCATAGCCGGGCACCGGGCGACCGGTGAAGTTGTTGCTGCCGGCATAGCGGATGTCCTGGTCGATCGACGGTGCCAGCGTGCGCACATCGACCATGCCGGCCTCTTCCGGGCTGCCGACCGGCACGATGGTGACGGCCTGCGCGTGGGCGGCCGATACCGCCAGTGCAAGCAGCAACAGGCTAGGGGCAATCGCCGATACGGCGGAACTGCAGGTCCTGGTAGTCATAGCTGAAGTCGATATCCGGGTCGATCGCGCTCAGGGTGAGCGTCGGCGGGGTGCCCGGCTGTACCTGCAACCAGGGCTCGGCATCCGCCCCGAGGGTATCCCACTGCACCAGCCAGCGCGAACCTAGCTGCATGACGGTGCCGCGTAGGGTGGGGGATTTTTCTACGCTGAAGCGGAGGGTGCCCTTTTCCGGGCAGAGGGTGGCATTGCCCAGCCAGGGGTCTTGGTAGCGGCCGGGGGGCGGTGTTGCCACGGCCTGCATGGCTGCGGGTTGGTTGGCGCCGTGCAGCCACCCATGGGGTGGCTCTACGGGTTTGCGTGCGGTGGTTATGGGTTTGCGTGCGGTCGTTGCCGGGTTGCGTGCGGTCGTTGCCGGGTTGCTTGCGGTCGTTACCGGGGTGCGCGCTGTTGTATCGACAAGCGCGGGGTTGGCGGTGCGGCGGTGGGTGCGCTCGGCCTGCAGTTGTGCGGCGTAGCCGGCTACGCTCTGATGCTGCTCTGGCGCTGTGTAGTGCTTCAGCGCGGTCTGCATGAGCACGGTGCGTGCGTCCTCGCCTTCACCGTTGATCAGGATCACCACGCCTACCTTGCGGTCCGGCAGCAGCGCGAGCGAGGAATACATGCCGGACAAGGTGCCGGTGTGGGCCACCTTCCACTGCCCGTCCATGTCCGACAGACGCCAGCCATAGCCATACGCGGAGAAGTGGGCGTTGTCCCAGCTGCGTTGGCGTTCGCCCAGCGGCATGGGCATGTGCGCGGTCCACAGCGCGCGGCGCTGGGTATCGCTCAGCCAACCGGGGACCAGGGCGGGATCCAGCAGCACCTGCATCCAGCGGGTCATGTCGCGCAGGCTGCAGCGGATGCCGCCGGCGGCCATGGAGGTCAGGTCCGGCGCGGAAGCAGCGTCGGCATTGATCACCACGTTGTGGCCCTCCTGCAACGCATGCGGCTGGGCCACATTGCCCACCTGCGCCACCGACCACGCGCCGGCCTGGCAGCGGCTCATGCCGAGCGGGAGGAAGACCTCCTCGCGCAGCAACTGGTCATACGGTTTGCCGCCGGCCGCCGCCGCCACTTCGCCGGCCACCACGTACATGAGGTTGTCGTAGGCGTAGCCGCTGCGGAAGCTGGTGACGGGTTTGAGGTGGGCCAGGCCGGCGATGATGTCGGCGCGGCTGAAGGTGTTGGGTTCGGGCCAGAGCATGAGATCGCCCGCGCCCAGACCCAGCCCGCTGTTGTGGATGAGCAGGTCGCGTACCTGCATGTGCTCGCCCACCCACGGGTCGTACATGCGGAACTGCGGCAGGTGCTTGCGGACCGGGTCGTCCCAGCGCAGCAGGCCGCGGTCGACCAGGCGCGCCAGTACCGCGGCGGTCATGGCCTTGCTGTTGGAGGCGATCTTGAAGAGGGTGTCGGCGTCGATGGGTTCGCCGCTGCCGGCGCGGCGTTCGCCACGGGTGCCGGTGAATACCACTTCGCCGTGTTCGACCACCGCCATGGCAATGCCGGGAAGGTGGTGATGTTCGACGGTGGTGTCGAGCATGGGGGTGAACGGCGACGGTTCGGCTGCTGACACGGGCAGTGAACCCGTCAGCGCGAGTGATAGAAGCAGCGTGGTCGGTCGTAGCGGTTTGAGGTGCATGTTCGTCCTGAGCCTTGCCGACCAACGGTCGACACCTACCGCGGAGGGTCGGCCAGTGCCTTCAGTGGCAGCCAATGCCGCGGGGAACGGCCATGCCGTCCCCCGCGCTGTCGATCAGAAGTTCCAGGTCACCATCAGCTGGGTGTAGCGCGGGGCCTGCCAGCGCGTTCCCGTGTTGAAGGTGTTCTCGCGGAACTGGCCCGGCTGGGCTTCGTAACGCTGGTGGACGTTGATGACGGTCTGGTTGTTGAACAGGTTGAACACGGATAGCCGTGCGCTCAGATCGATACCTTCCACCGGCAGACGCCAGGTAACGTTGGCGCCCATGGTCCAGGTCCACGGCAGACGGCCGTAAGCACCGCGCGGGGTGTACTCGAACTGGCGCTGGTTGTACGGGCCGGAGCAGTTGGCCACGCACAGCCAACCGGTGCCGCCGCCGCCACTTTCATTGGAGGTGCTGCCGCCGGCCACCGTGTCGTTGGGCCACATCACGCCGAAGGCGGTGATCGGGCCGCCGGACTGTACCTGCAGGGTGGTGCCGAACGACCACTGTTCGTTCAGTGCATACGCGGCGCGCAGCTTGAACTGGTGGCGGAAGTCGTTGAACAGCACACCATAGCGTTCGTTGTTGGACGGATGGTCCCAATGCTGGACCATGCCGGTATCGCCGTAGCCCGTATCGGAGTTGACCGGACCTTCAAAGTTGCCGTCGCTGCGCGACCACAGGTAGGAGGCGTTGAACAGCCACTTCTCGTCCCACGCGCGGTCGAGCTGGAACTCCAGCGCCTTGTAGGTGCGCTTGGGCTTGGAATAGCCCACCACTTCGCCGCTGCCGCCCTTGCGGTAGCCGCTGTTGGCGGTGTCGATGGTGATCCAGCCTTCGGTGGTGCAGCCGATGCTGGAATCGCCCCAGATGGTCAGGCTTTCGCCCGGGTTGGCGATCGGCCACAGGGTGGTGCCGGTCGGGCCGCACGGCGTGTAGTTCAGGCGCAGGTCGTCCAGTGCGCGCTCCATGGTGCGGTAGGTGGCATTGACGCCCCACGACCAGGCCGGGTTGATCATGCTCTGGAAGCCCAGGATGTACTCGTCCTGGTATACGGCCTTCAGGTCGCGGTCCACGCTCTGGCGCAGATCCGCCGCGCCGGTGTTCATGCGGGTATCGACCGGGCCGATCTGCTGGCCGATGATCGGCGCCATGTACGGGGCGCCGGTGACCGGGTTGGCCTGCTGCTGCCAGCCGTTCAAGACGAAGTAGGAGTACTCGTCGGTGAGGCCGCCGGCGAAGTTGACGTTGATGTTGTTCGTCACCGGCAGGTAATAGCGGCCCGCGTTGCCGAACAGCTTGGTGGTGGAGTCGCCCTTCACGTCCCAGGAGAAGCCCACGCGCGGTGCGATGAGGTCGTCCATTTTGATGAAGGCATTGCCATCGGCGGTGCGGTTCTCGAAGCGGTCCCAACGCACGCCCAGGTTGAGCATGAGGTTGTTGGTGACGTTCCAGATATCTTCGAGGTAGAAGGCGTTGGCTTCGGTTTCGAAGGTGCCGCCGGACACGCGGTTACGGCCGCGCAGCATCTCGGTCACCCCAGCCGGCACGTAGGCGCCGGCACCGTCCCACACTTCATCGCCCGGGCGGGCCACGTACGCGGTGTAGCTGAGCTGGGTCGGACCCGGGTAGCGCGTGGACTGCTCGGTGGTCATCAGTTCCCGGTCCACGCCGAAGCGCAGCAGGTGGCGGCCGAGCTGCCATTCGAAGTCCAGGCGGGCCGCGTCGCGGGTGTCGTCACGCTCGGCCACGGCGGCGCCAGTCGGGTGGCAGCCGGGGCGCAGACCGTTGAGCTGGTACAGACGCGAGGCGTAGCTGGGGTCGGTGAATACCGGGCTGCACGCTTCGTCCAACGAGGAACGGGTGAACGCGCGCTGGTTGTTCTGGCCGACCATGGCACGTGCGGTGAAGTTCTCGCCAAAGTGACCGGTATAGGTGGCCGAGTAGTTGCGGCCGCCGCTTTCGGTCACCGAGTCGCCGCCCCACGCGCCGATCTGGTTGCCATCCCAATCGTAGTTGTAGGAGGCGTTGGTGACGTCGCCTTCGTCGGAGAACGCCAACAGCGCCAGGGTATGGTTGTCGGTGATGTTCCAGTCGAGCTTGGCGCCCCAGAAGCCGTTGTTGGCTTCGTTCTTGAACCAGGTCAACGCATCGTTGGAGGTGTTGTGGCCGTGGTCGTTGCGGTCTTCGTACATGGCGAACAGGAACAGCTTGTCCTGTACCAGTGCGCCCGAGCCCCAGACATTGGTCTTGAAGAACGAGTTGTCGTCACGGCTGGCGTAGGAATGCGCGGTGCCATCGCGGTGGAAATGGTCGCGGCCGCTGGAGCGCCATGCGCTGGGTTCGGCAGTGACTTCGATGCCGCCCTGCAGTTCATTGCTGCCCGAGCGGGTCACCGCGTTGATCACACCGCCGGTGGACCGGCCGAACTCCACCGAGTAACCGCCGGTCTTGACCTGGAATTCGCTGAAGAAGGCGAACGGGGCACTGGAGAAGCCGCGCCGGGTGTACATGTCGGTGACGTTGAGGCCGTTGATGAACACCGCGTTCTCAGCCACCGACGAACCGGCGAACGACAGGCCGCCGAACGTGGAGTTGCCGCCGACCACACCCGGTGCCAGCAGCGCCACGGCGCTGAGGTCCTGCGCGACGGGAAGACGCTGCAGTTCCTGGCGGTTGACGTTGAACGAGGTTTCGGTGGTGGACACATCCACGCGGTTGATGACGCGCGTGCCGACCACCTGCAGGGCATCGAGGTTGACCACGCCGCCGCCACTGGCCAGGTTCACCGTGGTGGTGCCGCCGATTGCCACACTGACGGCAACCGGTTCGCCGAGCTTCTGGCCGTCGCGGCTGAGCTGCAGCTGGTAATCGCCCACCGGCAGCTGGCCCAGGCGGTAGCTGCCATCGGCGCTGGCGGTGACGGTGCGGGTCTGGCCGGTGCTGGTACTGACCACGGTGACCTGGTCACCGGCGCTGGCCCGGCCGGCCACCGCGCCACTGACTGCCTGCGCGTACGCAAGCGTGGGCAGCATGCCGCCAAAACACGCACCCAATGCGACGCATAGCGCCGCCCGCTTCAAACTGTTCGCTTTCATTCCCTGCTCTCTCCTTCAAGGGTGAAATGGTGATACCGCCGATTACCGCGTCGACTCCACAGGCACCACGTGCGACTGGAAGTCGTAATTCCATTGATCGAAGTACAGGTTGCCGCCAGACCATTCGACTTCGCCGCGCTGCGAGTCGACGTTGTCCGCGCGTGCGAATGAAACCGCCGGCACCAGCGGCCGCTGGAAGTCGTCGTTGAAGGCAATGCGGTAGGCATCGAGCCCACCGAAGTAGAAATCGCGCAGCGCCGGCTCCGGGCTGTCCAGCCGGCCGGTGGTGACATCCATCGGCACCCAGCCGTACGGCGCCAAGTACAACGCGCCCCAGTCGTGCAGGTTGTTGTAACCCACCGCGTCGTCCGAATAGACCATGCCCGACTGCCAGCGCGCGGGAATGCCGTTGAGGCGCAGCAGGGCGATCAGCAGCAGGGTCTGCTGGCCGCAGTCGGCGTGGCCGGCATGCAGGGCGTAATCGCTGATGTTGGAGATGGTGGAGTATTCGCGGGCGCCGGCCCACGGAATCTGGTCGACGGCGTCGAACAGCTTCTGCGCGATGCGGTACGGGTTGGTTTCGTCGCCCACGATGCGCTGCGAGAAGGCGCGCAGCGCCGGGGTGAACACCACGTGCGGCGCGCGCTCGGCAAGGTAGGGCTGCAGCGCGGGGTCGTTCGGGGTGGGGAGCACCCTGGCCGGATCGATATCGAAATGACGGGCATACACCGTCACGGCGTAGCGGATCTCGAAGCGGGTGGGCTGGCCGGCCACGGCGTGCTGCCGCATCATGAGCGTGCGCTGCGGCGCTGTTTCAGGCGCCAGGACGCTGCCGTCGATGCCATCGATCCAGTTCGTGGCACTGAGGAAGGTGATGTCCTCCTGCTGGCCCGGAATCGCGCGCGGGTACGGAATCCAGGCACGCAGCAGCTCGCCGTCCGGCACCGCGTCGGCCTTCACCGTAAGCGACTGGGTGACCTCCACGCGGCGCGGCGCCACGCTGGTGGCGCCACTGGCCTTGGCGGCGGCGATCACCTCGCGATGGTGCGGGGCGAGGTTCTCGTACGGGCCGTCCACCGGCAGCGGGACACCCGGCGCGCGCCGTGCGCGTGCCTCTGCGCTGAGCCGGAACAGGTTCGACGGCGCACGCTTGAAGTAGCGGCGCTGGCCGTCGATGTCGAGGTGTTCCAGGAGGCCGGCGGCTTCCCAGCGCGCGAATTCGTCATCGCGCAGGTCCGGAATCTGTTTGCGCAGCAGGGCCTTGGCCCCAGCCTCGTCGAGGCTGAAATCCAGCCGCATGCGGCGCATGCGCTCGCGCTGGAAGGCGTAGTCGTCGCGGAGGTACGGCCCCACCGAGGGGTCCACGATCGCCTTGGCGATATCGGCATCGGCTGCGGCGAAGTCACCGTGGTCGATGGCGGCGATGACCTGGGGCAACGGCGCCACCGGCTGCGCCCACGCCGACGGCGCCGCCAGCAGCAGGCAAGCCGCAGTGCGCCAGGCGATGTGGTGGAGCGAACGCGGTTTGCGTACAACAGGATCCACGGCGACACTTCCCAAGGTGCAGGTGGTAATCGCTGTGTAACACGGGCCTGACAGGTGGTCAATAATTTATTCTTGCTTTCGCTGGAAAAAGGAATAAATATTCCTGACGCTTTCGAGGAGGATGACCGCTCCATGATCCAGGCTTCCCCCCGCCGCCCCGTGCGGCCTGCGTGGCCAACCCGCGCGCTGCTGATGCTGCTGCTGGCGGTGCCCGGCCCTACCCTTTGGGCCCAGCCTGCTGACACGCCCCGGGACAACCATGGCGGCGTGCCCGGGCTCAATGCGTTCATGCTCGAGCCCTCGCTGTGGGCGTCGTTCGTGCCCCAGCCCGACCGGCAGATGCTGTCGCGCGCCGGCATCGACGCGCAGAACGCACGCATGCGCGCCGAAGACACCTCCATCCACGACCTTCGCGCGCTGCCAGCCACGCTGCCGCGTGCGCGGGTGCGGGCCGATATCCAGGCGCTGTCGCGCTGGCCGGAGAAGGCGCTGTTCGGCGAGGACGGCAAGCCGGTTGCCGCCTCCGCGCGCGCGGCGATCGAGGCCAACCTGGGCCTGGACACCATTCCGGCCGAACGCCCGTTGCAGTACGGCCTGGTCACCCACCGCGCCGCTCTGCGTGCCTTCCCGACCGCGCTGCGGGTGTTCACCACGCAGGGCGATACCGACATCGACCGCTTCCAGGAATCGGCACTGTTCCCCGGCGACGCGGTGGCGGTGCTGCATGAAAGCGCCGACCGGCAGTGGCTGTTCATCACCAGCGAGCGCTATTCGGCGTGGATCGAGACCCGCTTCGTGGGCGTGGGCGATGCGGACACGGTATTCGGCTATGGCGGGCATGGCCCGCACCGGGTGGTGACCGGCGCAACCGCGTCCACCACCTTCACCCCGGAGGAACCGCGCGTGTCGCGCCTGCAGCTGGACATGGGCGTGCGCTTGCCGGTGCTGGCCGACTGGCCGGTGCAGACACCCGTGAACGGGCAGCAGGCACACGCCAGCCATGTGGTGCAGCTGCCGGTGCGCAATGAAGACGGTTCGCTTGCCCTGGTACCGGCGCTGATTGCCCGTGCCGAGGACACCGCGCCGGAGTACCTGAACCTGACCCCGCGCAACCTGCTCAACCAGGCATTCAAGTTCCTCGGCGAGCGCTACGGCTGGGGCCATTCCTACGACACGCGCGACTGCAGCGGCTTCGTGTCCGAAGTCTACCGGAGCTTCGGCATACTGCTGCCGCGCAATACCAGCGCACAGGCAGTGAGCCCGGCGCTGGACCGCATCGCCTTCACTGCGAAGGACGACAAGGCCAGGCGCATCGCAGCCGTGCAGCAGCTGCAGCTGGGCAATCTTGTCTACATTCCCGGCCATGTGATGATGACCATCGGGCGTATCAACGGGCAGACGTGGGTGATCCATGACACCGCCGGCGGCAGCTGGTTCGGCCCTGACGGCAAGCGCGTGCAGGCCCACCTCAACGGCGTGTCGGTGACTCCGCTGGAGCCGATGATGGCCAGCGACACCGTGAGCTACATCGACCGCATCACCAACATCCAGCGCATCCGGCCCCAGACTCCTTGATGAAAATCACCGACATTGAACTTGGCATGCTGCGCGTGCCTCTGAAGACCCCGTTCAAAACCGCACTGCGCACCGTGGACACGGTGGAAGACGTGGTGGTGCTGGTGCGCACCGACACCGGCCACACCGGTTACGGTGAAGCCCCGGCCACGGCGGTGATCACCGGCGATACCCACGGCTCGATCATCGAAGCGATCAACACCTTCATCAAGCCGCGCCTGGTCGGCCAGGACGTGGCCGAGCTCAACCGCAACTGCGCGTTGATCCAGTCCTCGATGGAGCGCAACACCAGCGCCAAGGCCGCGGTGGAAATCGCGGTGTACGACCTGTGGGCGCAGCTGCACAAGGCGCCGCTGTACCAGATGCTGGGCGGTGGCGACCCGGTGATCACCACCGACATCACCATCAGCGTGGACTACATCGACAAGATGGTGGCCGATTCGCTGTCGGCGATCGACCGCGGCTTCGAGTCGCTGAAGATCAAGGTCGGCAAGGACATCGGGCTGGATATCGAGCGGGTGAAGGCGATCCACGCCGCCGTGCAGGGCCGCGCCCTGCTGCGGCTGGACGCCAACCAGGGCTGGACCGCCAAGCAGGCCGTGCACGCGATGCGTGCGCTGGAAGAGGCCGGGGTGGTGCTGGAACTGCTGGAACAGCCGGTGAAGGCGGCCGACATCAGCGGGCTGAAGTACGTCACCGACCGGGTCAACACGCCGGTGATGGCCGATGAGAGCGTGTTCAACCCGGGCCAGGTGTTCGATCTGATCCGGCAGCGCGCCGCCGATATCATCAACATCAAGCTGATGAAGACCGGCGGGCTGTCCAA
Source organism: Stenotrophomonas sp. (assembly GCF_050737075.1). GTDB lineage: Bacteria > Pseudomonadota > Gammaproteobacteria > Xanthomonadales > Xanthomonadaceae > Stenotrophomonas. The sequence goes on along the minus strand of NZ_JBOHXV010000027.1, from coordinate 35,503 downwards.
CGCGATCCGAATTGCCGACATCGCTGCGATCTACGGGGTGCCGTGCATGATCGGCTGCATGATCGAATCGAGCATCAGCGTGGCCGCGGCGGTGCACCTGGCGGTGGCCAAGAGCGAGATCATCACCAAGGTGGACCTGGACGGCCCTTCGCTGGGGCAGTTCAATCCGGTCACGGGCGGCGTACATTTCAACGAATCGGAGATCACCATCAGCGATGCGCCGGGCTTGGGCATAACGGAAGTGCGAGGTTTGGAAATGTTGACGCCGCCGCGCTGGTGACCCTACCCATGCCGCCCCTGGTGAAAATCCGCTCCGAGCGTGACCACATGTCGGCGATCGAACGCCGCATCGCCGACTTCATCCTCGACAACGCCCACCTGCTGCGCGATTACTCCTCGCAGCAGCTGGCCAGCGCGCTGGGCATCAGCCAGTCCAGCGTGGTGAAGTTCAGCCAGAAGCTCGGCTTCAAGGGCTATCCGGATCTGAAATACTCGATCGGCCAGGCGGTGGCACGCGCCGGCAGCGACGCCGGCGCCGGCCCGCCCGCCGCCGAACCAGGCGACGACTACGCACAGATTGCCGAACGCCTGCGCCTGAGTCGCAGCGCGGCCGACGAGGAAACGCGGCTGGCCAACGCGCAGGGCGACGTGGAAGCTATCGTGCGGCTGATTGACGGGGCGCCGAAGGTCTTTGTGTACGGGCTGGGCGACGACGGCCTGTATGCGCGGGAGTTCGCGATGCGGCTGTCGCTGCTGGGCATGCTCACCGTGCACCACGCCGACCCGGTGCTGATGATGGCCAATCTGTCGGCCGCGCGGCCCGGCGATGTGATGCTGGTGTTTTCCGAGTTCGGCAAGATGCCGCAGCTGTTCCAGCTCTCGCGCCAGTTCCAGGACGTGGGCGGCAAGGTGGTCTCGATCACCCGACACAGTGCCAACCCGCTGCGCGCGCATGCCGATGGGGCGCTGGTGGTGTGCGCGCATGACCCGGCGCCGCACGTGGCGCAACTGTTGTACCGTTCTGCTTTGCAGTCGCTGCTGGACTTCGTGTTCGTGCTGCTCTGCCACGCCAACCCGGACCGCCACCGCCAGCTCGGGGTGAACCTGGAACGGATCGAACACCTGATCGACACCTGATTCCCGGAGTGCACCCGATGCTGTCGCTGCTGCGTACCGCCTTTGCCACCGTGCTGGTTGCCAGCGCCCTGCCCGCGTCGGCACTCACCCCCGTGGCCACGCCGCCGCAGGACAGCGGCCAGATGATCGTGGTCACCACGGACGGCTGGGATGCCACTCAAGGCCGGTTGCAGGCCTACGCACGCACCGCGCAGGGCTGGCAGCCACACGGGACCGCGTTTGACGTGGCGGTGGGCCGCAACGGCAGTGCCTGGGGCGTGGGCGTGCTGCCAGCGCCGTTCGGCGGCGGGCCGCAGCAGCCGGGCGACCCGGTGAAGCAGGAAGGCGACGGGCGCAGCCCCGCCGGCGTTTTCGCCATCGGCCCGGCGTTTGGCTATGCGCCGAAGATCGCCAGCGCGCTGCCCTACCAGCCGATGCTGGAGAGCAGCTACTGCATGGACGTACCGGATTCGAAGTACTACAACCGCATCGTGGATGCCGAGGTGGTCGGCGCCGAGGCGGTGGAAGGCTCCACCGAGCCGATGCGGCTGGACCTGCACAACAAGGGCGACGTGCGCTATCGCGAGGGCTTCGTGATCGAACACAACCCGGGCGCCACGCCGGGCCGGGGCAGCTGCATCTTCGCGCACCTGTGGCGCACGCCCGGTGAGGCCACCGCCGGCTGCACGGCGATGCAGCCCGAACACATGCACGACCTGCTGGCCTGGCTGGAGCCGGCGCAGCGGCCGCTGTTCGTGCTGCTGCCGCGCGCGCAGTACCTGCGGCTGCAGCAGGAATGGCAGTTGCCGGCGCTGGCCGAGGCGGCGCGATGAGCGCCACGCCCGAACCGCAACTGGAACGCGCGGTCAGCCGCTGGCAGATCGTGGGGCTGTCGATCAACGATGTGATCGGCAGCGGCATCTACCTGCTGCCGGCGGCCACTGTGCTGCTGCTCGGCCCGTTCAGTCTGTGGGGGGTGGTGGCGGCGGGCATCGTGGTGGCGCTGCTGGTGCTCTGCTACGCACAGGCCGCCAGTTACTTCGATGAACCCGGCGGCAGCTACCTGTATGCGCGCGAGGCGTTCGGTCGCTTCGCCGGCTTCGAGATCGGCTGGATGATCTGGCTGACCCGGATCAGTTCGGCGGCGGCGCTGAGCAACGCGCTGGCCGATGCGGTGGCGCGGTTCTGGCCGTGGGCCGGGCACGACGTGGGCCGGGTGCTGGTGATCGTGGTGTCTCTTGGCTTCCTGACGGCGGTGAACGTGGCCGGCGTGCGTTCGGCGGCGCGCACCGGCATCGTGCTGGTGATTGGCAAGATGCTGCCGCTGCTGTTGTTCGTGGCGATCGGCGCGTTCTACGTGGACACCGACCTGGCCTTCTCCGGCACCCGCCCGGATCCGCACGACCTGCAGCGCATGGGCGAGGCGGCGTTGCTGCTGCTGTACGCCTATGCCGGCTTCGAGAACATTCCGGCCGCTGCCGGCGAGTACCGCAACCCGCGCCGGGATATTCCGTTCGCGCTGATCACGATGATCATCACGGTCACCGTCATTTACGGCGCGGTGCAGTTCATCGGCCAAGGCACGCTGCCCGGGTTGGCGGATTCGGCCACGCCGTTGGCGGATGCCGCGGCCGGGTTCGGTGGTGAGGCGCTGGCGCTGATCCTGACGGTGGGCGCCACAATCTCCATCCTGGGCACCAACAGCAACACGATGATGATGGGGCCGCGCTTCCTGTTCGCGCTGGCCCGCGACGGCTACGGCCCGAAGCTGCTGGCGCAGGTGCATCCGCGCTTCCGCACGCCGGCCGCGGCGATCATCACCCAGGGCCTGATCGCGCTGGTGCTGGCGCTGTCGGGCTCGTTCGTACAGCTGGCGTTGTTGTCGATGACCACGCGCCTGTTCGCCTATATCGGCACGGCGGCGGCGGTGATCGTGCTGGCGCGGCGCTTTCGCGACCGGCCCGGCGCGCTGAAGCTGCCGGGCGGCCCATTGATTCCTGTCCTGGCGCTGGTGCTGTGCCTGGCACTGTTCGCCAGTGCGAGCTGGCAGAACATTGCGGCGGCGTTGATCGCGTTTGCGGTGGGCGGGGTGATCTACCTGCTGCCACGCAAGCAGGCGTAAGGGCGCGGCGCTTGATGCGCCGTTCACCCCGCGCGCCCATGGCGTTAACCCGGTGCTGGGTATGGTGAAGCCTCACCCCACCGGAGCCAGACATGAGCCCTGATTACCAGATTCCCGGCCGGGTGCCGGAAGACGGCGTGCCGCGCGAAGCGGTATCCGATTACTGGCGCGAGCGCTTCAGCGCCGAGCCGTATTACGACAGCGAACAGACGTTCGAGGATTACGAGCCGGCCTATTACCTGGGCCACAGTGCACGCCTTGGCGGTACCCGTGCCGACGAGATCATCCGGGCCTACGAGCAGGTGGAAGGCGAACTGGAATCGCGCTGGGCGCGTGAACAGGCCACCAGCAAGCTGACCTGGGCACAGGCCCGCAATGCGGTGCGCCGTGGCTGGGATGAATCCACGGCCCTGCACCAAGCGCACCTGGACAAGGGCGTACCGCGCGGCACATAACGTACCGCGCGACGGCGCTGGCGCTATTCGTTGCCCGGAATCGGCGGAATGGCGCGGCCGCGATCTTCAGTACCTTCACCCGCGGCCATCAGGTCGCGGGTGTTTTTCTGCACGGCCACTGCACCAAACAGGCTCAGTGCGAACGCCATGCCGTAGAACCCCTTTTCGCTCAGCACCAGGGTCGCGTTCCACAGGCCCACCAGCAGCAACAGCAGCGAGGCCAGCAGCGCGAACCAGCACAGGGCGTAATACAGGCCGCTGACCGGAATGTCTTCGACGCGGTCGCGCACGCTCTTCTGCAGCGACACGGCGGCGAACAGGCCGAACAGCAGCAGGGTCAGGTAGTAGCCCTTTTCGTTCAGCGCCATCTCCGCGTTGAACAGGCCGACCAGATAGGCTGCGGCGCCCAACAGCAGGGCGGTCCACGAGGCGGCGATGAACGCCGGAGACGGTTTGGTGACCTGCAATTTCATTGTTCAAACTCCGTTTTGATGGCGGTATGCCGCGCCAGCCGTCCCCCGGACAGCCGGCGCCTACGGTAGCCGATTCCCCCGCATGCGCCTACGGGTGACGTATGGTCCACGCCCCGTTGATGGCCATGGTGTACAACAACGGCTGGCCATTCGCGTCCCCTTCTGGAGATTTCCCATGACCCGCCGCCTGCTGCTCACCCTCGCCCTCGCCGCCACCCCGGCCCTGTTCACGACCGCCTGCGTGGCCGCCGATACGCCCGGCAAGGCCGCCGCGCCCGCCATCGAAAAGGCGCAATGGCCGTTCACCGCGACGGAGTTCGCGCGCTTCGACCAGCCCTGGGCCATGACCTTCCTGCCCGATGGCAGCCTGCTGGTCACCGAGAAACAGGGCACGCTGAAGCACTTCAACCTGACCACCCGCAAGAGCGCGGAGATCAAGGGTGTGCCGAAGGTCGCCTACGGCGGCCAGGGTGGCCTGGGCGATGTGCTGCCCCACCCGCAGTTCGCGAAGAATCAGTTCGTGTACCTGAGTTATGCCGAAGAGGGTGACAACGACACCCGTGGCGCCGCCGTGGCACGCGCGCGGCTGGTGCTCGCCGCTGACGGCAGCGGTACGCTGCACGATCTGAAGGTGATCTGGCGCCAGACCCCGAAGGTGGAAGGCAAGGGCCACTACGGCCACCGCCTGGCCTTCGGCCCGGATGGCAAGCTGTGGATCACCTCCAGCGAACGCCAGAAGTTCGATCCGGCGCAGGACATGTCCGGTAACCTGGGCAAGATCATCCGCCTCAACGACGACGGCAGCGTGCCGGCCGACAACCCCTTCGCCTCGCAGGGCGGCGTGGCGGCGCAGGTATGGTCGCTGGGCCACCGCAACGCGCTGGGCATCGCCTTCGACGCCCGCGGCAAGCTGTGGGTGCACGAGATGGGCCCGGCCGGTGGCGATGAGCTGAACCTGATCACGCGCGGTGCCAACTATGGTTACCCGATCGTGTCCAACGGCAACCATTACGACGGCCGCGATATTCCCGACCACAGCACGCGCCCGGAGTTTGCCGCGCCGAAGGTGACCTGGACGCCGGTGATTTCGCCGGCCGGCTTCATCATCTACAGCGGCAAGCTGTTCCCGCAGTGGACCGGCAGTGGCTTCATTGGTGGGCTGTCGTCCACCTCGCTGGTGCGGGTGGCGTTCGACGGCGACAACGCCCGGGAAGCGGAGCGGTTCCTGATGGGCGAGCGCATCCGCGAAGTGGAACAGGGTCCGGACGGCGCGATCTGGCTGCTGGAAGATGGCAGCAACGGGAAGCTGTTGAAGCTGACGCCGAAGGGATGATGCGCGAGGGGAGCGCCGGGCGATGCCCGGCCTTCCCCGCCGATGTTCATGCCATCACCGAACGCGGGCAGCTCCACGGCAGTTGATTGGGATGCAACCCTACCAGCGTGCGTCACGCCGACAGGGCGGTGGGTGCGGACCGTTGGTCCGTACAGGCCCCGATCGACACGGTCGGTAGGTGCGGACCGTTGGTCCGCACGCCGCGCGATCATTCACCGATGTTGTTGACCTTCACTTCGGCCTTGGCGCAGTCCTTGTCCAGGCACTTGCCGTTGATCCACACCTCGCCCTGGCCGAGCATCACGCCCTGCCAGTTGACGAAGAGGGTGTCGAACTTCTGCTCGGCGATGAGCTTTGCCAGCGCCGGGGTCACGATCTTGTCGTAGTCGCGCTCGAACGCCGCCGCATCGGCAACCTTCTGGCTCTTGCCGGCGATGCTGACCCGTACCGGATAACGCATCAACCCGGCCACCGCGGCGCGGTCGCCGGCGGCAACGCCACGCTGCAATGCCGTGAATACACCTTCGTACTGGTCGGCATCGCCGAGCAGCTTGGTAATGCGTTCACGTGCATCGCCGTCGGCCTGCGCCTCGGCAGGTGCCGTTGCAGGCGCATCAACAGAGTCCGTGCCTGCCACGGGCGGCGCGGTGTCCGGCGTTGCTGCAGTGCTGGGCTCCACCGCATCCGGTGACAACCCGGCCTGCGGCGCATCTTCTGGCGCGGTAGTCGCCGTTGCCGGCGGCGACGTCGACGGTGCGGCGGCCTCGTCGGCCGGCGGCGCGGGCTGGCTGCAGGCAGCCAACAGCAACGTGGGAAGCAGGATCTTGATCAGGCGCATGCGCGGCTCCGTCGGTATGGCGAAGACAGAGGGTAGCCGGTAGCGCGTGGAACACCGATGACGGTAGTGCCAGGCCCTGCCTGGCAACCGCGCGATGATGGATCACGCGATTGCCACAGCGCCCGGCGCCCCGAAATGCGTCAGCCCGCCAACAGCTCGAACACCACCGGCTCACCGCTGGCAGACGACGCACACACCCACACCTCGAACTGCCCCGGCTCCGCACGGAACACGCCATCGCGCCCGGTGAAGCCCAGCGCATGACGATCCAGTGTGAAACGCACGTCGGCGCTTTCGCCCGGCTGCAACGCCACCTTGCGGAAGTCCTTCAACTCACGCACCGGCCGCACGCGGCTGGCCACGCGGTCGTGGATGTAAAGCTGCACCACTTCCTCACCCGCCACCGCACCGGTGTTGGTCAGCGTGGTGGTGATCTCCAGCGTGTCGTCCCAGCCCAGCGCCGCAGCGCTCAGCTGCGGCGTGCCGTAGCTGAAGGTGGTGTAGCCGATGCCGTGCCCGAACGGATACAGCGCCGCGTTCGGAATCTCGCGCCAGCGTGCCTTGAACTCGGACATGGTCGGCAGCTCCGGGCGGCCGGTGCGCGCGTGGTTGTAGAAGAACGGCTGCTGGCCGGACACCTGCGGGAAGCTCACCGGCAAACGGCCGGACGGGCTGTAATCGCCGAACAGCACGTCGGCCACCGCCGGGCCGGTCTGGGTGCCCAGGTACCAGGTAACGGCAACGGCCTGCGCATTGCGTACCGCGCCCTGCAGCGCCAGCGCGCGACCGTTGCGCAGCAGTACCACCAGCGGCTTGCCGGTCATGGCCACCGCTTCGGCCAGCGCCTGCTGCGCCGGCGGCAGGGTGATTTCCACCCGCGACTGTGCTTCACCGCTGTAACGCTGCGGCTCGCCGAGCGCCAGCACCACCACGTCGGCACGCAGCGCGGCAGCCACGGCCTGCTCGATACCGTCCTGCACGGCCGCTTCCAGGTCACAGCCCGGCACGATTTCCAGCAGGCTCTCGTCGCTGATGGCCGCGCGCACGCCGGCCTCCAGGGTGACGTAGCGCGCCTTGTCGCCGAACAGCGTCCAGCAGCCTTCGATGTTGTCGCGGTCCTGCACGAACGGGCCGATCAGCGCGATCTTCTGCCCGGCCTTGCGCAGCGGCAGCACGTTGTTGTCGTTCTTGAGCAGCACGATGGAACGGCGCGCGGCGTCGCGCGAGAGTTCGTCGTGCGCGGCGATGTAGGAGGTATCCGCTTCGCGCGCCAGATCCAGCGAGCGGTACGGATCGTCGAACAGGCCGATCGCTTCCTTCAGGTTGAGGATGCGGCGCACCGATTCGTCCAGCGTGGCCATCGGCACTTCGCCGCTGTCGATCAGGCCTGGCAGGTGTTCGGCGTAGAAGCCGCTCTGCATGCTCAGGTCCAAGCCGGCGGTGAAGGCCTTGGCGGTGGCATCGCGGTCGTCGGCGGCGTAGCCGTGCGCGACCAGCTCCATATCGGCGGTGTAATCGGAAATGACCACGCCGGGGAACTTCCACTCGCCACGCAGGATGTCGGTCAGCAGTTCGGCGTTGGCACTGGCAGGCACGCCGTTGATGTCGTTGAAGGACGACATGACGGTGAGCGCGCCGGCCTCGAAGGCGGCCTTGAACGGCGGCAGGTGCACGTCGCGCAGGGTCTGCGGCGAGATGTCCACCATGTTGTATTCCATGCCCGCCATCACCGCGCCGTAGGCGGCGAAATGCTTGGGTGTGGCCAGCAGCGCGTTGGCGGCGCGCAGGTCCGGGCCCTGGAAGCCGCGCACGCGGGCGGCGGCGAACGCGCAGCCCAGCACCACGTCTTCACCGGCGCCTTCGGCACCACGGCCCCAGCGCTGGTCACGGGCGATGTCCACGGCCGGCGCATAGGTCCAGTGCAGGCCGGCGGCGGTCGCCTCGACCGCCGTGGCACGCGCGGTGCGCTCGGCCAGGTCGGGCTCGAAGCTGGCCGCTTCGCCCAGCGGGATCGGGAACACGGTGCGCATGCCGTGGATGACATCGGCGGCCAGGATCACCGGAATGCGCAGGCGGCTCTCTTCCAGCGCCACCTGCTGGATGCGGCGGCCGGCTTCCACGCCCACACCATTGAACAGCGAGCCAACCTTGCCCTCGCGCACCTGCTGCAGCACCTGGTCGGCGTTGCTGACGTTGGCTTCGGGGTTCACGTCCGGCGCGAACGGCCGGACCATGTCCGCGAACACACCCAGCTGGCCGACTTTTTCTTCGACGGTCATCTGGGCAATGAGGGTTTCGATGCGATCGGAGGCCACCGGCTATCCTTATGAAAACGTTTACAAGGCCGGGATTCTAGCGTCCCCGGCCCCGTTGTGAATGATTTTGGCGTTCATTTTTCTTCCCCGTGGGGAAATCCGGACGCCGCTCACGCTTTGTCCGGGGGCAGAGGAGCTTACTCTGCCGCGCCCCGCTGCTGCTGCGCGGCCATCAGCATGGCATCGCTGGAGGCTTGGAACACACGCAATCCAAACGCCGGCAGGATGGCCAGCAGGTGGTCGAACACGTCCGACTGGATGCCTTCGTAGCCCGCCCAGGCGGTGGTGCGCGTGAAGCAGTAGATCTCGAGCGGCAGGCCTTCGGTGGTGGGCTGGAGCTGCCGTACCAGCAGCGTCATGTCCGTATGGATGCCCGGATGCTGGCGCAGGTAGCGCTCCACATAGGCGCGGAAGGTGCCCAGGTTGGTGACCCGGCGCGCATTGACCGACGCCACGCCCTTGGCCTGCAGTTGGTCGTTCCACTGCGCCAGCTCGGCCTGCTTGTCGCGCAGGTAGTCGCCCAGCACCGCGAACTGTTCCAGCGCCGCCAGTGCGCTGGCGTCCAGGAAGCCCACGCTGTGCTGGTCCAGGTACAGCGCGCGCTTGATCCGGCGGCCGCCCGCCTCCTGCATGCCGCGCCAGTTCTTGAATGACTCGGTGACCAGCTTCTTGGTCGGGATGGTGGTGATGGTCTTGTCGAAATTCTGCACGGTGATGGTGTGCAGGGCGATGTCGATGACATCGCCGTCGGCGTTCTGGCTGGGCATTTCGATCCAGTCGCCCAGCCGCACGCGGCCATCGCCACTGATCTGCACGCTGGCCACCAGCGACAGGATGGTGTCCTGGAAGATCAGCATCAGCACGGCGGTGGCCGCGCCCAGGCCGGTGACCAGCGGGCCCAGCTTCACGCCCAGCAGGGTGGCGACGATGGACAGGCCGGCAATGACGAAGACCACGATCTTCACGACCTGCAGGTAGCCCTTGATCGGCTTGCTGCGGGAATCCGGGCGGCGTTCGTACAGCTCGTTGGCTGCGTCCAGCGCGTGCGAGACGGCCAGCGCCACGGTCAGGATCGCCCAGGCCCGGCAGGCGCCGATCACGAACAGCACCAGTTCCGGCGGCAGGTCCGGCACGATCCGGATGCCGGCGGCGATGACCATGCTGGGCACCACGTTGGACAGGCGCGAGATCACCCGCAGGTTGCTGCCGCCCTCGTTGCCGGCGCCGTTGCCAGGCAGGCGGCGGACCAGCCGGCGCAGGCCGCGCAGCAGGACCTTCTTGGTGACGAAGTTGGCCAGCCAGGCGGCCAGTGCCAGCGCGCTCAGCACCAGCGTGGTGTAGGCCCAGGGCAACGGTTCGAGGGTGTCCTGCAGGTTTTCCAGAAACTGTACGGCGATTACGGCGTCTACCATCGTGTGTCGATTTCTCTCGGAAGTGCGGGTGCCGGCCAACCGCCGGCGCTATCAGGGGTCAGGCCGCGCTGCGCTCGATGATCACGCCCACGGCCTTGGCACCGCGCACCGCACCGGGCTTGCTCAGCTTCAGGCGCAGCCACTGCACGTTGAATTCGCGCAGCACGATCTCGGCGATGCGTTCGGCCAGGGTTTCGACCAGGCCGAAGTCGGACTCGCGCACGAACTGTTCGATGCGCTTGCTCACGGCCTTGTAATTGAGGGTATCGGCGATGTCGTCGCTGGCCGCCGGAATGCGGTTGTCGAAGCCCATTTCCAGGTCGAAGCGCAGGGTCTGGCGGATCCGCCGTTCCCAGTCGTAGATCCCGATCAGGGCATCGATCTCGAGCCCTTCGATGAATACCTTGTCCATAGGAGTGCCACGTGAAAGATGGCGACCATGGTAACGGGGTGGGGCCGAACGTGCCTCGAACCGGTGCTTGACGGGCCCGGCGCCGGAGAGAAGAACGAGCCGGAAAAGACAAGGGGCCCCTTTCGGGGCCCCTTGTTTACCTCTTGTCCCCGGGTGGAGATGGGATACCCATCCGCGAGTCCCGGTGGCGCGTGAGGCAAAAATTACGTGGGCGGCTGTACGACGTCAACCATGGTTGACTGGAATTGGGACGAGGTTCGCTCTTGCGGGCACCCGAATTGAAACAATGAATCAAGCTCACCAATTGGATCAAGAAGACCTCCAAACAGCCTCCTGATCCCTGATGTTCAACGCGCAGCCTACCACCCCATCCTCCATCCATCGGACATGAGGAGGCAAGCAGCGTGTATATGGAAGATGCGGTGAGACGTGCCTTGTCGGAAGAGCGGCTGCACACATTCGACTGCGCGGTCGCCAATAGCCCACGGTGCACGCCGCTTGAGCTCTACATCTGGAACGCCCGCATCTCCGCCGCGTTTCTGGTGCCGCTGCACATTGGCGAGGTGGTGACGCGCAACGCTGTATCCGATGCGCTTACGCGAATCCACGGGCCACGTTGGCCATGGGTCCAAGGATTTGAAGACAGCTTGCCCAGCCCCGCAGGTGGATACGACCCACGAAGGGAATTACGCCGGGCCGCAGCTCGCAGCGGCGCGACGGCAACGCTCATCCCCGCGCTCAGCTTCGTGTTCTGGCAGAAGATGTTCACCCATCGTTTCGACGCCCGCCTCTGGTCCCGCTGCATGAGCCAGGTATTTCCGGGGGCAGATAGCGGGATGCCGATGCACGGGATACGGGCGGAAATGCATCGTGATCTCGAGCAGATCCGGCGCCTGCGCAATCGCATCGCGCACCATGAACCCATCTTCGGGAGGGCATTGGCCGACGACTTTGCCGCCATCGAGCGCGTGGTGAAGCTGCGCTGCCCGCGCACGGCGGCGTGGATGGCCGCACACGACCTGGTGACGCCACTGCTGCGGAATCGACCGGACTGATGCGCCCCCTCTACACCGCAGGCAGCGTCGCCATGTCCCAGCGCGGGGTCACCTGCACCTGCGGCGGGTTGTGCTGCCCGGCTTCCAGGCGCAGCGCGCCGGCGAAGGCAATCATGGCGCCGTTATCGGTGCACAGCGCGGGGCGCGGGAAGCAGGCGCGGCCGCCACGGCGCTCCGCCATCTGCTGCAGCCTGGCGCGCAGGCGCTTGTTGGCGCCCACGCCACCGGCCACGACGATCACGTCGGTGCCGGCCGCGTCCAGCGCGCGCTCGCACTTGATTGCCAGGGTGTCGACCACGGCATCTTCAAAGCCGCGGGCGATGTCGGCGCGGGTCTGCTCGCTCTGGTCGCTGTCGCGCCAGGCCAGCAGGACCTGGGTCTTCAGGCCGGAGAAGCTGAAATCCAGCCCTGGCCGGTCGGTCATGGGCCGGGTGAACTTGAACTTCCCCGGGGTGCCGCGTTCAGCCAGCGCGGCCAGCTGCGGACCGCCCGGGTAGGGCAGCCCCATCAGCTTGGCGGTCTTGTCGAAGGCCTCGCCCGCCGCATCGTCCAAGGTCTCGCCCAGCAACCGGTACTGGCCGATCCGGTCCACCGCCACCAGCTGGGTGTGGCCGCCGGAGACCAGCAGCGCCACGAACGGCGGTTCGGGCGGGTCGTCTTCCATCAGCGGGGCCAGCAGGTGGCCTTCCATATGGTGGACACCCACCGCCGGCACCTCGAGCGCCCAAGCCAGCGAACGGGCCACGCCCGCACCCACCAGCAGGGCGCCGACCAGGCCCGGGCCGGCGGTATAGGCCACGCCGTCGATATCGCCCACGCCCAGCCCGGCCTCGGCCAGGGTCTGGCGGATCAGCGGCAGCAGTTTGCGCACGTGGTCGCGGCTGGCCAGTTCAGGCACCACGCCGCCGTATTCGGCATGGAGGGCGATCTGGCTGTAGACCACATGGGCGCGCAGGGCGTCTGGACCGGCCAGGGAGGTGTCATACACCGCCACGCCGGTCTCATCGCACGAAGATTCGATACCAAGGACTCGCATAACCGGTATTATGGACCCCTTGAGGCCTCGGCAGATGCACCGCCGACGTGCCCTTCACTACCCCAGGCCAGGAATTTTGCCGGGGTGGGTTGCAACTTCCTTTGTCGCCGCTATAATGTGCGGCTCTCACCGGGCGTGACCCGGTTCTACTGTGTCCCGGAGATTCCATGCCCAGCGTTAAAGTCCGCGAGAACGAGCCCTTCGAGTTTGCGCTCCGTCGCTTCAAGCGCACCTGCGAAAAGGCCGGCGTGCTGGCCGAAACCCGCAAGCGCGAGTTCTACGAAAAGCCGACCCAGGAGCGCAAGCGTAAGGCTGCCGCTGCTGTGAAGCGTCAGCTGCGCCGCTCGTCGCGCGACGTCACCAAGCGTCAGCGCCTGTACTGATCGGACGCAACTTCGAAGCGACAGGCCTGGCTTGTCGCTGCGGAGCCGAAGCCGGAACGCGCGAGCGTTACCGGCTTTTTGCGTTTCCACCGGTTCACGCCGCTGCCCCACCCTTTCACCGACACGAGGTGTCTCATGAGCCTGAAGCAGCAACTCACCGATGACATGAAGGCCGCCATGAAGGCGGGCGAAAAGCACAAGCTGGGCGTGATCCGGCTGATCAACGCGGACATCCAGCGGCGCGAAGTGGACGAGCGCATCACGCTCGACGACGCCGCCGTCATTGCCGTGCTCGACAAGATGGTCAAGCAGCGCAAGGACTCGATCAGCCAGTACGAAGCGGCCAACCGCGAGGACCTGGCCCAGATCGAGCGCGACGAACTGGTCATCATCGACACCTACCTGCCGGCCAAGATGGGCGAAGCCGAGATCGTGGCCGCCATCCAGGCTGCCATCGCCGAAACCGGTGCCGCCAGTGCGGCCGACATCGGCAAGCTGATGGGCGCGTTGAAGCCCAAGCTGGCCGGCCAAGCCGATATGGGCCTGGTGTCCAAGCTGGTCAAGGCGCAGCTCGCTGGTTGAGTTTGAGGGGGACACGACCAACGGTATGCCCGCGCTGCGCGTGGGCACCCTTCGGGCCGTCGTAAACGACGTTAGGTGCGGCCTTCGCCGCACCTTGCGTGTCCTACCGCGCGCTTCACCCGGCCTTCGACCCGGGCCTGCTAGAAATCGAGGCATGTCTTCACTGCCTCCCACCCCCGCGCCCGAGCCGGCGCACGCCCCCTCCCATGTTCCGCCCCGCCTGCGCAAGTACGTGGACCGGCTCGAACGCAGCTTCCCGGTTGCCGTGGGCAAGCGCTTCGTCGATGTGGACGTGCTGAGCCAGGCGGCGTCGGTGTCCTTCTATGCCTTGCTGTCGATGGCACCGCTGCTGGTGCTGCTGCTGTGGATCACCGCCTCGCTGTACCCGCCCGCGCAGCAGGCGCTGATCGGCCAGATCAACGACGTGGCCGGCAGCAGTGCGGCCACCGTGGCCGATACCGTGCTGCAGAACGCCGACAACCAGCCCGACGTGGGTTCACTGGCCGGCCTGTGGAGCACGCTGCTGCTGTTCATCGGCGCCACCGCCGTGTTCGCCCAGCTGCAGAACGCGCTGAACCGGATCTTCAACACCAGCGGCGAGCGCCTGGATGGCATCGTGCCGTGGCTGCGCAAACGCGTGTTCTCGTTCGGCGTGGTGCTGGCCTTGGGCTTCCTGCTGATCCTGTCGATGACCGCCACCACCATGCTGCAGGTGGCCTTCGCGCAACTGCCTTCGGTATTGCCGGCCATCGGCTACCTGACCAGCCTGCTGCTGTACACGGTCGGCTTCGCCTTCCTCTACCACTACCTGCCCGACCGCCGCGTGGCATGGCGGCAGGCCTTCATTGGCGGGGCCATCACCGCCGCGCTGTTCGCGCTGGGGCGCTATGCCATCGGGCTCTACATCGCCACGGTGGCACCGGGCAGTGCATACGGCTCCATGGGCGCGCTGGTGATCTCGCTGATCTGGATCTACTACGCCACGGTGGTGTTCTTCGTGGGCGCACTGATGACCGCGGTGATCGATGAGCGCCTGCGTGCACGCTTCCACCTGGCCGCGGCCGGCATCGTTCCGCCGAATCCGGGCGAAGGCACCGCCAGCTAGTAGACTAGTGGGGTCCCCCGCTTCCGTGCGTGGCCGTCAACCGGCCGCGCCTCCTGCCTGCTGCCCATGGCCCGTATCCCCGACGCGTTCATCGACGACCTGCTGGCCCGCTCCGACATCGTCGAAGTGGTGGGCAGCCGCGTGCCGCTGAAGCGCCAGGGCAAGGAATATTCGGCGCGGTGTCCGTTCCACGACGAACGCTCGGCGTCGTTCACGGTGTCGCCGACCAAGCAGTTCTATCACTGCTTCGGCTGCGGTGCGCATGGCACCGCGATCAGCTTCCTGATGAATTACGACCGCCTGGAGTTCCTCGACGCCGTCGACGAACTGGCCAAGCGGGTCGGCATGGAAGTGCCGCGCGACACCCAGCCACGCACCGCGCAGCAGCAGGATGACAGCCGCGAGCTGTACTCGGCGCTGGATGCGACCACACGGTTCTTCCAGAAGGCGCTGGAGGGCAGCGACAAGGCGCGCGCCTACCTGGACCAGCGGGGCGTGGACGAGGAGAACCGCACGCGCTTCGCGATCGGTTACGCGCCCGATGGCTACAGCGCGCTGAAGGATGCGCTGGGCAAGGACGAGCGACGCATGAAGCTGCTCGACCGTGCGGGCATGTTCTCCAAGAACGACCGTGGCCACGTCTACGACAAGTTCCGCGACCGGGTGATGTTCCCGATCTTCGACCGCCGTGGCCGCGTGATCGCCTACGGCGGCCGGGTCATGGAGAAGGACGACGGCCCGAAGTACCTCAATTCCCCCGAGACCGCGCTGTTCCACAAGGGCCGCGAGCTGTACGGCCTGTGGCAGGTGCGCCAGGCCAACCAGAAGATCGAACGGTTGATCGTGGTCGAGGGCTACATGGACGTGGTCTCGCTGTTCCAGTTCGGCGTGACCCAGGCGGTGGCCACGCTGGGTACGGCGACCACGCCGGAACATGCAGAGCTGCTGTTCCGCAACGCACCGGACGTGTTCTTCTGCTTCGACGGCGACGCCGCCGGCCGCCGCGCCGGTTGGCGCGCGCTGGAATCGGTGCTGCCGCGCATGAAGGATGGCCGCCAGGCCTTCTTCCTGTTCCTGCCCGATGGCGAGGACCCCGACACCATCGTCCGCAAGGAAGGCAAGGACGGCTTCGACGAGCGCCTCAAGCAGGCCACGCCGCTGTCGCAGTTCTTCTTCGACGAACTGACCCGCGAGGTCAACATGACCACGCTGGACGGCAAGGCCCGCCTGGCCGAGCGCGCGCGCCCGATGCTGGCCCAGATTCCGGACGGCGCCTTCGGCGACCTGATGAAGCAGCAGCTGGCCACGTTGACCGGGCTGGGCAGCAAACCGACGGCTGCCACGCCGGCCGCACGTGCGCCGTCGCGCGCGGTCGCACCGGCGCAGCGACGCAGCCTGGTGCGCGCGGCCATCGCCATCCTGCTGCAGCAGCCCTCGCTGGCGATGACGCTGGAAGGCCACCACTTCAGCGGCCTGCGCCTGCCGGGCGTGGAGTTGCTGATCGAGCTGCTGAGCCTGGTGGAGCAGCGCCCGGATATCAGCACCGGCGCCCTGCTGGAGCACTTCGACGGGCGCGAAGAGCAGGAGTCGCTGCACAAGCTGGCCGCGCAGACCTTGCCCGGTGACGAGGCGATGTGGAACCAGGAACTGCACGATGCGGTGGCGCAGCTGGAAAAACAGCTGTTGATGCAACGTCTTGAGGAGCTTCAGGCAAAGCAGCGGCAGCAGGGTCTGGACGATACTGACAAGTACGAACTGCGCGAGCTGTTGAAGGCCCGCGCCACGCTGCGTTGACGGATCGAGGAGGAAGGTGACGTGATGCGATGCTGGAACCGTCCCGCCTTCTTCATTGCCTGTGTGATGTGCATGGTGTGGCTGCCGTCGGTGAGCAGCGGGGCAGAGCCCCGCTCTACCGCGCGCGGGCCGGTTGCTCACGGCAGCGACGCAGGGCGTCGCTCTACGCCGGATGGGTCGGATGGTCGGCTGGTAGAGCGAGGCCCTGCCTCGCTGGCCGAAACCGATCTCTCAACGACCTTCAAAAACCCCGCCGAAGGCCTGTACACCAGCGGCCAACCCACGGCAGAACACCTGCAACAGGCCGCAGCCGCAGGCATCACCACCCTGATCGACCTGCGCCAACCCGGCGAAGACCGTGGCTTCGACGAGACCGCCACTGCCGCCGCGCTCGGCCTGAACTACGTGCGCATTCCCGTTGCCGGCGCTGCAGGCCTCACTCCTGCCAACGTACAAGCCCTGCAGGCCGCACTGACCAAGGCCAACGGCCCGGTGCTGCTGCATTGCGCCTCCGGCAACCGCGTCGGTGCACTGCTGGCGCTGATGAAGGCGCAGCACGGTGTTCCGGCCGAAGAAGCCCTTCAGTTCGGCCGCAATGCCGGCATGACCTCGCTGGAAGCGCAGACCCGTGCCCTGCTCGAGCAGGACGCCACGCGTTGATCCTGCCCGCGCCTCACCCCCTTTCCCGCTGCTCTACAGGAGCCTGCCCACCATGACCCGCTGGTGGTCGCGCCTGCGACCGGACAACTTCACCCTCGCCCTGCTCGGTACCGTGCTGCTGGCCTCGTTCCTGCCCATGCACGGCCCTGCCGCCATGGTGCTGGACGATGTCACCGACGTGGCCATTGCCGCCCTGTTCTTCCTGCACGGTGCGCGCCTGCCGCGCGAATCGATCGTCGCCGGCCTGCTGCACTGGCGCCTGCACCTGACCATCCTGGCCTGCACGTTCGTGCTGTTCCCGCTGCTGGGACTGGCGTTCAAGCCACTCGATGGCTGGCTGCTCACCCCCGAGCTGTACATCGGCGTGCTGTTCCTGTGCGCGCTGCCGTCCACGGTGCAGTCCTCGATCGCGTTCACCTCGCTGGCGCGCGGCAACGTGCCCGCCGCCGTGTGCAGCGCATCGCTGTCGAGCATTCTCGGCGTGTTCCTGACCCCGCTGCTGCTGGCCATGCTGGCGGGCACCGAAGGCGGCATGCACAACCCCGGCCAGGCGATCCTGAGCATCATGCTGCAGTTGCTGGTGCCGTTCGTGGCCGGCCACCTGCTGCGCCCGTGGATCGCCCGCTGGGTGGAACGGCAGCGCGCGCTGCTGCGCTACACCGATCAGGGCACGATCCTGCTGGTGGTGTATTCGGCGTTCGGCGAGGCGGTGAACGAAGGGCTGTGGAGCAAGACGCCGCTGCTGTCTCTGCTCACCGTGGCGGTGGTGGCTGCGGTGCTGCTCGGCATCGCCATGCCGACCATCGGGTTCCTGGCGAAGCGCCTGGGCTTCAACCGCGAAGACCGCATCACCATCCTGTTCTGCGGCTCCAAGAAGAGCCTGGCCACCGGCGTCCCGATGGCGAAGGTGTTGTTCGCCGGCGGCAGCCTCGGCGCCATCGTGCTGCCGATCATGATCTACCACCAGATCCAGCTGATCGTGTGTGCAGTGATCGCGCAGCGCTATGCGCGCGATCCGGTCGCAAGGCCCACACCGCTGGAGTGACGCAGCAGGCGGGGTACCCGGGAACGGGAGGGCTTTGGTAGGGTCGCGTCCCAACCGACCGCCGATAACGGTGATCGGTCGATGGTTGGCATGACAATGATCGTGATCGCGCTTTGCGGCGTAACCCCGACCAAGGTCATGCCACCATCGCGGTGATCGTTGCTACGGGCAGTCGTTTGGAAAGCGACCCTACCGCGCAGCCCCACCGGCCAGGGTCATGCCGCCATCGCGATGATCATTGCCGAGGGCGGTCGTTTGGGAAGCGACCCTACCGAAGCCGCTCCAACGCGGGCCCAGCGTCAGCGGTCGGTCAGCGTGCCTACGCTCAAGCTGGGCATCCACACCACGACATCGTAGGACCGATCCGCGTCGGTGCTGACAATCGGCTCACGAGGCGGTTGGTCGGCCAGCTTCAGCGCGCGGCAGGGGCTGATGCAGGCCCAGAAGTGGCCACGCAGTGCCTCAAGGCGCACGCTGTAGAGCGGCAGGTCCAGCAGGTAGGCGGACATGGGTCGTTGGAATTCCGGCGGCGCATCTGACGGTGGGCTGCGCATCGCGTGCACGTTGCCGGTCAGGACCAGCATGCGCGCCGGGGCGGGCAATGCGTTGAACTGCTGGCGCAGGTGCGTGGCCATCGCCGCATCGCGTATGTCACTGCCGCCCGCCGAGCCGGTCTCCACGTCGTAGCCGGCCACGCCCACGTCACGTCCCTGCGCCCGCAGCGCGCGCAGGGCTTCGATCAATGCCAGCATGTCACGGCTGCGGCGCCCGTCGTGCTGGTCGTTCTTCACCCGCCAGAACGGCGAAGTACGCAGTGCCTGGCGTGCGGCGGCGTCGCCGTTGGAGCGCAGGTACCGCGCCAGCGCCACGTTCTCGCTCATCGGCAGTTCCAACCCCAGCCGTACTGGCACGTTGTCGCGGCTGTAGCGCTCCATCAGGTCGGCCACCAGCAACGGCGTTTCTGCCGTGCCGTGGTACTCGCCCAGCACCACCAACCGGTGGTCGCCGGCCAGGGTCACGATCTGCGCAGCGGTGCCATCAACGCCATCTGCCGGAGCGGCAACTGCGGTGCCGCACATCATCGAAGCCGCCATTACGGCCGTCCAAAGCCATCGTTTCATGCCGTCACGTCCTGTTGGGTCCATGAAAGCAATGGCGACGCGATTGCCGGTTTCAAGGCCGGCGGTGGCGGCTTACAGGAACGGCAGCATCCAGTGGTCCACCATCAGGAACGCGAACAGCGCCATGAGGTAGACGATGGAATAGCCGAACATCTTCATCGAGAACAGTTCGTCCGGCGGGTTGAGCATGCGCCAGGCGTACCAGAGGAACACGGCGTTGAGCACCACGGCGCCGCCCAGGTAGAACATGCCGCTCATGCCCACCACCACCGGCAGGATGCTGACGATGGCCAGGGCGATGGAATACGCCATGATCGACTTGCGGGTGTACAGCACGCCGTGCGTCACCGGCAGCATCGGGATCTTGGCCTTGGCGTAATCCTCGCGCCGGAAGATCGCCAGTGCCCAGAAATGCGGCGGGGTCCAGATGAAGATGATCAGCACCAGCAACGAAGCGTAGGCCCAGTCCCACGGGCCCTGCATGCCGGTGATGGCCGCCCAGCCAAGCAGAGGCGGAGTAGCCCCGGCCAGGCCGCCGATGACGATGTTCTGCGAGGTGGCGCGCTTGAGGTACACGGTGTAGATCACCGCATAGCCGATCAGCGAGGCGAAGGTCAGCACGGCGGTGATGACGTTGACCCACAGCACCAGGATGGTCATCGACAGCACGATCAGTGCGCCGGCAAACACCAGCACCTGCCACGGCTTCACCTTGCCAACCACCAGCGGCCGCCACGAGGTGCGTGCCATCTGCGCGTCGATCTGCGCGTCCAGCAACTGGTTGATGGCGGCCGCGGCCGAGGCCGCCAGCCAGATGCCGAGGAAGCCCAGCGCGCCGCGCAGCGCCTGCTCGGCGGTGGGCAACGCAGGAATGGCGAGGAACATGCCCACCAGCGCGGTGAACACGATCAGTGCCACGACCTTGGGCTTGGTCAGATCCCAGTACTGCCGCACGTTCATGGTGTTGCTCCCGCGGCTGCGCGCGGGGGCTCCGTGCCGGCACCTTCATCGACCACGTCGGAGGGTGCGCGCAGGCGCGCCAGCAGCGTGACCAGCACGAACAACAGCGCCACGGCGCCACCGCTGTGCGCCACGGCCACTTCCAGCGGCACGGCCAGCTTCACGTTGAGAATGCCCAGCGTGATCTGCAGCACCACCAGCGCACCCAGCGCACTCGCCCAGCCGCGCATGCTCGGCAGCCGGTACAGGCGCACGGCCAACCACAGCAGGTAGATCGCCACGACCACCGCAAACATCCGGTGCGCCATCTGGATCGCGATACGCGAGGCGCCATCCAGCACGCCCCCTTCGTAGTCCACGCCGATCCCGCGCCACAGGGTGAAGCCTTCCTTGAAGTCGTGCTGCGGCCACCACTGGCTCACGCAGCGCGGGAAATTATCCAGCGAGGCACTGCCGCCACCACAGGCCAATGCGGCGTAGTTCGCGCTCACCCAGCCGCCCAAGGCGATCTGCAGCACCAGCACGGCCACGCCGGCGCGCAGCAGCCACTTCAGCTTCGGCGCCTCCACGAGGGTGATCGGCATGTGTGTGGCACGCCAGGCCATCCACACCAGCAGCCCGAACATCAGCATGCCGCCGAGCAGGTGGCCCATCACCACGATCGGTTTGAGCAGCAGGGTCACCGTCCACATGCCCAGCAGCGCCTGGAAGATCACCACCACCAGCGTGAGCAGCGCCGCGCGGGAGAGGTCGATGTTGTTCCAGCGCAGCGCGGCGATCAGCAGGATGGCTTCACCGGTGACCGCCAGGATGCTCGCTGCCACGTGCATGCCCATTATGTACAACGGTATGCCGGCGGCCACCAGCACGCACGCGGTGACCACCGCTGTAGTTCCCCAGCGCCGGCGGCGCGTGGCAAGCAGCGCCAGGGTGAGAATTTCGAAACCCAGCGCAGCCGCCAGGAAACGGTGCACCTGCTCGCGCCACGCTTTGTGCGTTTCCAGCGGGCGGATCTTGGCCGCCTCGTGGCCAATGACTTCCTGCGCATGCTGCGGCCAGGTCACGCGGCCGTAGCAGGTCGGCCAGTCCGGGCAGCTCAGGCCGGCATCGGACAGGCGCACGAACGAGCCGAACATGATCGTGCTTGCCGTCATGATCAGGGCGAACCACGCCAGACGGTGGAAATTGCGATGCAACGCCGGGCGCGCGGTGGGGTTCATCAAACGGAACTCACTTCAGTTTCAACAGCGTGGCCAGGTCCTTGCGCAGACCGGCCAATTCGAATCCCGGCGCGTACCGCATGATCACGAAACCATTGGGGTCGATCACATACACAGGCGTGCCGGCGGGGTCATCCACGGCGGGCAAGGCGGCACGCAGGCTCGGCTGGGGGGCCAGCACGCGCAGGGCGGGAAAGCGCTGCGCTTCGGCCGGCGGCGTACCCAGCCACAGGATCTCGACATTATCCGCCCTATGACCGAACAGCTGCCACACCTTGTCCAATCCCTGCGACAAAGTGACGCACTCGGCCGCGCAGCCGGGGGCAGGCGCCACCAGGATGCGCCAGACATGTGCATCGGGGTTCCACGGGTAGGCCTCGCCGCTGGCCAGGGTGGGCGGCAGCGCGCGCGCATCCACCGGCGGGGTGAGCATCTGCCCGGTATTGCGGTGCGCCGCCGGCTGCCAGCCGGAGAAGCGCAGCACGCCGGCCAGCGCCATCGCACCGAAGAACAGGCCGAACAGCGCGACCAGGGTCCAGCGCCCGCGATTTCGGGACTTGAGCTGTTCCGGCGTGATGGCATTCATGCGTGGGATTTTCTCATGGAAGGAGGGTGGGCGGTTGGCCACGCCGGCGGCGGCGCCATTCGAGGACGAGGGCGACGATCAGCACGGTCAGGGCCAGGCCGAACCACTGCACGGCGTAGCCGAGGTGGCGGCTGGGCGGCAGGGTGTTGGGCAGCAGCTCCAGGTCGCGCGCGTAGCCGCCGGGCAGCGCCGGGTCCAGCCGCAGCACGGGGCTGTGCAGGGTGCCGGGCGGCAGGGAGAGCGCGGCGGCGGCCTCGTCGGGCGGCATGCGGTTGGCCAGCCACACGCCCGGTTGCGCGGTCGCGGTAAACGCAGGCCCCAGCGCCAGCCCGGTAGCCGGCGGCGGCGCCAGCAGCCCCGCTACGCGGGCTTCGCCGTCGCGCGGCGCGATGGTGGGCAGCTGGCGGTCGCCCGGCATCGGCAGCCAGCCCAGGTCCACCAGCACCACGGCGCCGTCATCGCTCCGGAACGGCTGGTAGACCTTGATGCCGGCGCGGCCTTCGCGGGTCTGGTTGTCCAGCAGCAGCGTGCCGGGCAGGAAGCGGCCGTGGTCGTCCACCCAGCGCAGCTGCGCGCGCGCGGCCTGCGCCTTGGCGAGGGTCAGGGTCTGCGCGCGCGCCGGCAGCTGCTGGTCCAGCAGCGCCTGTTTGTCGTGCATGCGGTGCAGCTGCCAGCGGCCCAGCTGGCAGAAGCAGACGATCACCACCACGGCGGCAAGCCAGCCGATCAGGCGTGTGTGCTTGCGCATCATGACAACGCCGGCAAAACGCGGTGATATAGGCACACCCGCCCTGCCATCGAGCCGCGCATGAATGATTCGTTGAAGACCCTGCTGGTAATCGCGTTTCTGATCGTCATCGTCTGGAATCTGGGCGCCGGGCTGTATTACCTGCTGGTCGATCGCGGCCAGACCAAGCGCACGGTCAACGCGCTCACCCGTCGTATCGCGGTATCGGTGGCGCTGATCGTGCTGGTGGCCATCGGCATCTACAGCGGTTGGATCAAGCCCCACGGCATCGGCGGCTGAGGCCGCACCCGGTGGTCGGGCACGGCACGGTGTTGGCCCGACGCTACAGCACGTAGACGAACAGGAACAGCATCAGCCACACCACGTCGACGAAGTGCCAGTACCACGCGGCCGCTTCGAAGCCGAAGTGGTTGTCGCGGGTGAAATGCCCCTTCGTAGAGCGCAGCCACATCACGGCGAGCATGATGGTGCCCAACAACACGTGCGCACCGTGGAAGCCGGTGAGCATGAAGAAGGTGGAGCCGTAGATGCCCGAGCCCAGGGTGAGGTTGAGTTCCTTGTAGGCGTGGATGTACTCCTCGGCCTGCAGGGTCAGGAAGAACACGCCCAGCACCACGGTGAGGCCCAGCCACACCAGCAACTGGCGGCGGTGGCCGGCCTTGAGCGCATGGTGGGCGATGGTGAGCGTGACGCCGGAGGTCAACAGGATCAGCGTGTTGATCAGCGGCAGGCCCCAGGCCGGAATGGTCTGGAAGTGACCGCCGATGCTGCCCGGCCCGTTGGTGGGCCATGCGGCGGAATAGCCGTCCCACAGCAGTTCATTGGTCATCACCCCGTCGCCCTCGCCGCCCAGCCAGGGCAGGCCCAGGTTGCGGGTGTAGAACAACGCGCCGAAGAACGCACCGAAGAACATCACCTCGGAGAAGATGAACCAGACCATCCCCATCCGGAACGACCCGTCGACCTGGTGGTTGTAGTGCCCGGCCTGGGATTCGCGCACCACGTCGCTGAACCACCAGAACAGGGTGAGCACCAGCATCGCCAGGCCCGCGAAGAAGGTCCATTTGCCCCA
Source organism: Stenotrophomonas sp. (assembly GCF_050737075.1). Lineage (GTDB taxonomy): Bacteria > Pseudomonadota > Gammaproteobacteria > Xanthomonadales > Xanthomonadaceae > Stenotrophomonas. Next base: position 11,660 of record NZ_JBOHXV010000027.1, on the reverse strand, counting down.
GCCGGCGTCGTTGAGCCAGCTGGCCACGCCCACCATGGTCACCATCATCGCGATGGAGCCGATGAAGGGCCACTTGCTGTGGCTGGGCACGAAGTACACGTTGGCATCGGGGCTTTGCAGGGCCATGGTCGGTATCCAGGTGCGGTCAGGGTGCGGACCGCGCAGTGGCCGGCGGGGTCGCCGGTGCCAGCTGCGCGGACAGCGCGTCATTCTTGTAGAAGGTATAGGAGAGCGTGATAGTGGTGACGTTGGCCGGCAGGTCCGGGTCCACGATGAAGCGCACCGGCATGTCGCGCTTCTCGCCCGCGGCCAGGGTCTGCGCCGTGAAGCAGAAGCACTCGGTCTTGCTGAAATAGCCCGACGCCTTTGCCGGCGCCACCGACGGTACCGCGCTGCCCACCAGCGTGCGGTCGCTGTCGTTGCGCGCGTAGTAGAGCGCCTCGTTGAGCTCGCCGGGCACCACGTCCATGGTCAGTTGTTCGGGGTGGAAGGACCACGGCAGCTTGGAATTCACGCCGCCGTCGAACTGCACGCGCACGGTGCGCTTGCCGACGTGGCTGGTTACCGCCGCCGCGCCCGGCCCCCGCTCCAGGCGCACGCCGAACACCTTCTCGCAGGCAATGCGGTACAGCGGCACCAGCGAGAAGGTCAGCACGAACACCGCCACCGCCACCCCGATCAGACGGGGCAGTCCCGCATGGCGCGCGGGTGCGGTGGGGGGTGCATCGTTCATCGCCCGATCACCCCGCTCAGGATGAAGCCCACATACACCAGCAGCGCCACGCCACCGACCACCCAGGCCGTGCGGTGCGCGCGGCGGCGGCGCTGGACCAGGTCATCGATGTCGTGTTCGGGCGTGCGCATGGGCAACCTCAATGGGTGACGTCGTCGTGGGCCAGATCACCCGGGCGGATGACGGGCGGCACGGTGAAGGTGTGCGCCGGCGCCGGCGAGGGAATCGTCCACTCCAGCCCGCGTGCGCCTTCCCAGGAGCGGTCGGCAGCCTTGGCGCCGTTGCGCAGCGAGGCCATCAGGATGGCGGCCATCATGAACGGCGTGGCGAACATGCCGAACGCGCCGATCGAGCTGATCAGGTTCCAGTCGGCGAACGCGACGCTGTAGTCCGGGATGCGACGTGGCATGCCGGCCAGGCCCAGGAAGTGCTGTGGGAAGAACAGCAGGTTGACGAACACGATCGTCCACCAGAAATGGACCTTGGCCCAGGTCTCGTTGTACATGCGGCCGGTCCACTTGGGCCACCAGTAGTACACCGCCCCGATCAGCGCGAACACCGCGCCGGTTACCAGCACGTAGTGGAAGTGCGCCACCACGAAGTAGGTGTCGTGGTACTGGAAGTCGGCCACCACGATCGCCAGCATCAGGCCGGAGAAGCCGCCGATGGTGAACAGGATGACGAACGCCACCGCCCACAACATGGGCGCCTCGAAGGTGAGCGAGCCGCGCCACATGGTGCTCACCCAGTTGAACACCTTCACCCCGGTGGGAATGGAGATGAGCATGGTGGCGAACATGAAGTAGATCTCGCCGCCCAGCGGCATGCCCACGGTGAACATGTGGTGGGCCCAGACGATGAACGACAGGAAGGCGATGGCCGCCACCGCGTACACCATGGCCTGGTAGCCGAACAGCGGCTTGCGGCTGAAGGTGGGGATGATTTCACTGACCACGCCGAAGGCCGGCAGGATCATGATGTAGACCTCGGGGTGCCCGAAGAACCAGAAGATGTGCTGGAACATCACCGGGTCGCCGCCACCGGCGGCGTTGAAGAAGCTGGTGCCGAAGAACTTGTCGGTGAGCAGCATGGTCACCGCGCCGGCCAGCACCGGCATCACCGCGATCAGCAGGAACGCGGTGATCAGCCAGGACCAGCAGAAGATGGGCATCTTCAGCAGGTCGATGCCCGGGGCGCGCATGTTGAGCACGGTAGCGATGATGTTGATCGCGCCCATGATCGAACTGATGCCGGCCACGTGTATGGCGAATACGGTGAAGGCCACGTTGTAGCCGCCCTGCAGCGACAACGGCGGGTACAGCGTCCAGCCACCGGCGGGCGCGCCACCAGGCAGCAGGAAGGTCAACAGCAGCAGGCTGAAGGCCACCGGCAGCAACCAGAACGACCAGTTGTTCATGCGCGGCAGCGCCATGTCCGGCGCGCCGATCTGCAGCGGAATCATCCAGTTGGCCAGGCCGACGAAGGCCGGCATCACGCCGCCGAAGATCATCACCAGCGCATGCACGGTGGTGAGCTGGTTGAACGTTTCCGGCTTCACGAACTGCAGGCCCGGCTGCATCAGCTCGGCGCGGATGATGACGCTCATGGCCGCGCCGACGATGAACATGATGAAGCTGAAGAGCAGGTAGAGCGTGCCGATGTCCTTGTGGTTGGTCGAGAAGAACCAACGCTCGAAGAACGTCTGCTGATGCCCGTGATGCCCGTCGTGATCAACTGCGGTATGCGCCATCGCCACTACACCTCGTTGGTTCTGGTATCGACGCGCGCCGTGCGGCGCGCGCGGTTCGTTTCTCAGGCGTTTTCAGGCGCCGGTGCAGGTGCGGCGGCAGGTGCCGGCGCGTCCGGGGCCGCAGGTGCGGGCGTGGCTTCCGGTGCAGCCGGCGCCGGCGCGGGGTCTGCCGCCTTGGGCCGCTTGTCGGCCAGCCACTTCTTGAAGTCTTCCTTGGACACCGCTTCGACCACGATCGGCATGAACCCATGGTCCTTGCCGCACAGTTCAGCGCACTGGCCGCGGTAGACGCCCACCTGTTCGATGTTGGTCCAGGCCTCGTTGATGAAGCCGGGAATGGCGTCCTGCTTCCAGCCCAGGGCCGGCACCCACCACGCGTGGATCACGTCGTCGGAAGTGATGACGAAGCGGACCTTGGTATCCACCGGCAGCACCAGGCGGTTGTCCACATCGAGCAGGTAGTGCGGATGGCTTTCGCGGTCCGGCACCTTGCCGCTCTGGCGGACGCGGTCGGACTCACGGTCCAGGCGGCTGGTGAAGGTGACGTCCTCGCCCAGATATTCGTACTTCCACATCCACTGATAGCCGGTGACCTTGACGGTCATTTCGGCATCGCGGGTGTCGTAGAACTTGATCAGGTTCGCGGTGGCCGGCCACGCCATCACCACCAGGATCAGCACGGGGATGACCGTCCAGATGATCTCTGCCTTGGTGTTGTGGCTGAACTGGGCGGCGACCGCGCCCTTGGATTTGCGGAACTTGAAGATGGCATAGAACATCGCGCCGAACACCAGCACGCCGATGACCGTGCACACCCACAGCGAGAACATGTTGGATTCCCAGGCCAACCGCGAGCTCTGGGTGACCCCCTTGCCCATGTTCAGCTGCCACGGCTTCGGGTCGGCCGATTGGGCCCACGCCAGAGCCGGCGCCATCAGCGCTGCCCCACACCCCACTGCTGTTGCGAACGTCGTGCCCCACTTCTTGCATTGCTTCATTGCCTAGACCCTTAGCGTCGTCGGTTGCAGCCATCGCTGGCCGCGAGCAAGCCTTCTAGTGTCTCTGCCAGTGCCTGGCGTTCGGCCGGTGCGAGGAAACTCCCCACTTCCACCTGCCTACCGCTGGACGCAAGCCGGACCCTCTCGTCGTCGGTGATCAGACGCACCCAATGGGGGTGGGCACTGAACACCGGCAATTCACCGGGTGCGGGGATGACCTCCACACACGCCGGCACTACCCGGATTTCTTCCTGCCGTTCACCACTACGCCACAACACACGCAGTGCCACTGCCAGCAACAGGCTGTACAGCAGCGCGAACAGGGGGGCGAATACGTTGCCGGTGACCCAGCCGAAGCCGGCGACCAGCCACATCACCCCCGCCAACACTTCAAACAACAGGACGAACTGCCGGGCATCGAGCGCCCGTGGGGGACGCAGCCGCAGTTGCGTTTCTGATCCGTCCGGAGCGGTGAGCACCTCGATCATGTCGCAACCGCGTTTTCCTGCCGCGGGAAACGTCTCGATGGTAGCCCTGATGTCGCGCGAGCGGCAAGGGTCCATTCACAGTTTCGGAAATGGTGCAATACAGCATGATGGCCGGCGGTCGATTTGACGAAATCGGCACAATAAATGGGGTGGCGGCCGGATCGCCCGAATTCCCCTGTATGAAAGGCTATGACCGTGATGGAGAGCGCATGCGCGATTGCTCCAGGGACCAGAAAAACGATTAAAATGGTCAAGTTTTCCACGAGCCAACCGGCATGACCGCATCTTCCGCGCTTCCCCCTGCCCCGGCCTCGTCCGGCGCCTCCCGCCCGCCGCTGCTGTCTTCCGAGCTGCCGGCCGTTCCCAATGCGTTCCGCCAGGCGATCACCGATGCCTGGATGAAGGACGAGGCCAGCCACGTGCGCGAACTGCTGGCGCAGGCGCGGCTGCCCGCCGACGAACAGGCGCGCGTGCAGGCCACCGCCGCCGACCTGGTGGCGCGCGTGCGTGTGCGCGCCCAGGACCAGGGTGCGATCGAAGCCTTCATGCGCCAGTACGACCTGGGCAGCGAGGAAGGCGTGCTGCTGATGTGCGTGGCCGAGGCGCTGCTGCGCATTCCCGACCAGGACACCGCCGACAAGCTGATCCGCGACAAGCTGGGCGATGCCGACTGGAAGAAGCACCTGGGCGGTAGCGATTCGGTGCTGGTCAACGCCTCCACCTGGAGCCTGATGCTCACCGGCCGCATCGTGCAGATCAACGACGCCACCCGCGCCGACGTGCCGGGTGCGTTCGCGCGCCTGATGGGCCGCGTGGGTGAGCCGGTGATCCGCCTGGCCGTGCGCCAGGCGATGAAGATCATGGGCCACCAGTTCGTCATGGGCCGCACCATCGACGAGGCGCTGTCGCGTTCGCACAAGGGCGACAACGCCAGCTACCGCTATTCGTTCGACATGCTCGGCGAAGGCGCGCTGACGATGAAGGACGCCAAGCGTTACCTGGAAGACTACCGCCGCGCGATCCACTCGATCGGCGGCGACCACAAGGCACGCGGCGGCCGCCCGGACGGCGACGTCAATTCGGCTCCGGGCATCTCGATCAAGCTGTCGGCGCTGTACCCGCGCTACGAGCATGCCAAGCGCGCGCGCGTGATGGCCGACCTGGTCCCCGGCGTGCTGGAACTGGCACAGCTGGCCAAGTCCTACGGCATCGGCTGCACGGTGGATGCCGAGGAAACCGACCGCCTGGAACTGTCGCTGGACATCATCGAAGCGGTGGTGAGCGATGCCTCGCTGGCCGGCTGGGAAGGCTTCGGCGTGGTGGTGCAGGCGTACCAGAAGCGCACCCCGTACACGATCGATTACCTGGCCGACCTGGCCCGCCGCATCGGCCGCCGCCTGCAGGTGCGCCTGGTCAAGGGCGCGTACTGGGACGCGGAGATCAAGCGCGCGCAGATCGACGGCCTGCCGGCCTACCCGGTGTTCACCCGCAAGCAGAACACCGACGTGTCCTACCTGGCCTGCGCCAAGCGTCTGTTCACGCATGCCGACGCGATCTACCCGATGTTTGCCACGCACAACGCGCACACCATCGCGGCGGTGCAGGCCATCGCGCAGGGCGGCCAGTACGAACACCAGAAGCTGCACGGCATGGGCGATGACCTGTATGCCGAAGTGGTGCCGGCCAACCGTTTGAACGTGCCGTGCCGGGTGTACGCACCGGTAGGCTCGCACGAAGACCTGCTGCCGTACCTGGTGCGTCGCCTGCTCGAAAACGGCGCCAATTCAAGCTTCGTCAACCGCATCACCGACAACAACGTGGCCATCGACGACCTGATCCGCGATCCGGTCGAAGCCGTTGCCTCGTTCGACTCGATTCCACACCCGAAAATCCCGCTGCCGGTCGATCTGCTGCGCAGCCAGAACCACGACAGGAAGAACTCCATGGGCGTCAATCTCGCCAACGACAACGATCTGCGCGCCCTGGCCGAGCAGCTCAACGCGGCCGTCCCCGCGCCTGGCAAGAACGGGTGGCAGGCCGCCCCGCTGGTGCCGGGTGCGCAGCCCACCGGCGCACTGTTGAACGTGGTCAACCCGTCCGACACCCGCCAGGTCATCGGCCAGTGGCAGCCGGCCGACAGCGCCACCGTCGAAAAGGCGCTGGCCAATGCCGTCACCGCGCAGCCGCAGTGGAACCGCACGCCGGCCGCCAGCCGCGCCGCCATCCTGGAACATGCTGCCGACCAGCTCGAAGCGCGCCTGCCGGAATTCATGGCGTTGTGCGTGAAGGAAGCCGGCAAGAGCCTGCCCGACGGCATCGCCGAAGTGCGCGAGGCAGTGGACTTCCTGCGCTACTACGCCAAGCAGGCGCGCGAGCAGTTCGGCCATGCCGAAAAGCTGCCCAGCCCGACCGGTGAATCCAACGAACTGCAGCTGCATGGCCGCGGCGTGTTCGTGTGCATCAGCCCGTGGAACTTCCCGCTGGCGATCTTCCTGGGCCAGGTCAGCGCGGCGCTTGCCGCCGGCAACAGCGTCATCGCCAAGCCGGCCGAACAGACCAACCTGATCGGCTACTACGCGGTGAAGCTGCTGCTCGATGCCGGCGTGCCCGAAGGCGTGGTGCAGTTCCTGCCCGGCGACGGTGCCACGGTGGGTGCCGCGCTCACCGCCGACCCGCGCGTGGCCGGCGTGGCCTTCACCGGTTCGACCGACACCGCGCGTGCGATCAACCGTGCGATGGCCGCACGCGACGCCGCCATTGGCGTGCTGATCGCCGAAACCGGCGGCCAGAACGCCTTCATCGCCGACTCCTCGGCGCTGCCGGAACAGCTGGTCAAGGATGCGATCGGTTCGGCCTTCACCTCCGCCGGCCAGCGCTGCTCGGCCGCGCGCGTGCTGTTCGTGCAGGACGACATCGCCGACAAGGTGATGACGATGCTGGCCGGCGCGATGGCCGAACTGAAGATCGGCGACCCGGGCCTGCTGTCCACCGACGTCGGTCCGGTGATCGACGCCGATGCGCTGCAGATCCTGCAGGAACACGCGGTGCGCATGGAGAAGGAAGCGCGCCTGATCGCCGCTGCCGAGCTCAGCGAAGCCGCCGCGCATGGCACCTTCTTCGCCCCGCGCGCGTACGAACTGAAGAACCTTGATCAGCTGCACAAGGAAATCTTCGGGCCGGTACTGCACGTGATCCGCTGGAAGGGCGACCAGCTGGACGCGGTGATCGACCAGATCAACACCACCGGCTACGGGCTCACCCTGGGCGTGCATTCGCGCATCGACGAGACCGTGGACCGCATCGCGTCGCGCGTGAACGTGGGCAACGTGTACGTCAACCGCAACCAGATCGGTGCGGTGGTGGGCGTGCAGCCGTTCGGCGGCCAGGGCCTGTCCGGCACCGGCCCGAAGGCCGGCGGCCCGCACTACCTGCTGCGGTTCGCCACCGAGAAGACCGTCACCGTGAACACCACGGCGGCCGGCGGCAATGCTTCGCTGTTGACGCTGGGCGATTGAGTCGGCGGATTCCGATAGCGGGGCAGAGCCCCGCTCTACGGCGCGTTATGGACAGCACAGAAAACCCCGCGAAAGCGGGGTTTTTTGTGGGTGCGGTCAGTCGGCGTGGGTCGCCTCGATCTCATCGCGCATCAGCAGGTCTTCGCCCATGTAACGCTCGAACTTGATGCGGCCGAAGCCGGCGGCGTACCAGGCCTCGATACGGTTGTCTTCGAAGGTGGCCGTGACGTGGCAGGCATCCTTGAAGGTGCGCGGCGCGTTGTCGACCGTGGCCTCCACGTTCTCGAAGCCGACGAAGGTGTAGTCGTTGAAACCGTCGTAATCGACCGGCTCCACCGTTTCTTCCACATGATGGGTGCGTTCGCCGCTGCCGTTGACCACGAAGCGCTCGCCCGGCTTGGCGCTCTGCGGGAAGGTCGGTGCGGGCTTGAAGGTATCGGTCATCACCGGCTGCGAAGCGTCGCCGCCCCAGGCGGAAATGCCGTAGCGGTCCTGACCGAGCAGCTGGCGGCCGCTGGCATCGAAGTAGCTGGCCATGCCCACGCCGCCACCGGCGCTGTGCACCTTGATGGCGTCCTGGCCGTTGAACGACGCTTTTTCGATGGTCAGCGTTTCATCGCCGGTCGACCAGCGCAGGCCCGGGGTGAGCGTGAAGCAGGTGGCGAAATCGGCGGCGGCGAAGGCCGGTGCGGCCAGCACGGACAGGCCCAGGGCCAGGGTGGAACGAAGCAGAACGGGCGACATGTGGTTTCCTTGTCATGGATCGTGAAGCGGTTGCTGCGCCGCAGGCGGCAGCAGCCGGCTGCGCGCGGACCGGGATTGTACGGGGGTGTGGCATGATCCGGCCATGCGCTCACATGTCCTGCCGTTGCTGCTGGCGATCTTCCTGTCCACCGCACCTGTCGCCTCTGCGGCGGCCACAGAGCGCGTGCTGGTGTTCACCAGTACGGCCAAGTTCCGCCACGACTCGATTCCCACGGCCGTGAGCACGCTGCGCCTGCTGGCCGAACGCGAGCGGATGGCGGTGGACCAGAGCGAGAACGCGGCCGACTTCAACGACGCCAACCTGGCCCGCTACCGCGTGGTGGTGTTTGCCAACACTACCGGCGACGTACTCGATGCAACGCAGCAGCAGGCGATGGAGCACTTCATCCGCGCCGGCGGTGGTTTCATGGGCATGCATTCGGCGGCGGACACCGAATACGACTGGCCTTGGTATGGGCGACTGGTGGGCGCGTACTTCAAGAACCACCCGGACGGCCTGCAGTTCAGCCGCGTGCAGCCCGAGCGCGACGGCAAGCCGTACGGCACCTCCTGGCCGGTGCGCGACGAGTTGTACAACTACCGCAGCAACCCGCGTGCGTCGGTGCGGGTGATCGCCACCGTGGACGAGCGGCAGTACCAGGGCGGCACGATGGGCGGCGACCATCCCATTGCGTGGTGCCATCCGTTTGATGGCGGCCGCAGTTGGTATACGGGTCTGGGGCATGACACGGGCCTGTACCGCAACCGCGATTTCCTGGCGCACCTGCGGCAGGGGTTGTTGTATGCGGCGGGGCGTTCACCAGAGTGTTGAGGGGCAACACCGAACGATCGGTGTGCTCGCCCTGGTAGGGTCGCATCCCGATCGACTGCACGGAGCGGTGATCGGCGCGACGAAGGCATGGACGCTGAACGCAGTGCGCCTCTCCGGCGGAGGTCATGCCCCACCGCGCCGATCAACGTTACGTGCAGTCGACTGGGGTGCGACCCTACCGATGCCGATAACCGCTGTGTGCAGTACTGCTTCCCCAAACGCAGAAGGCCCCGCGCAAGCGGGGCCTTCTGGTGTTACGCGGCGCGAACGCCGTGGATCAGAACTTGTAGTTGAACGATGCAGCCAGCACGTCGCCGCGGACCTTGTACTTGCCGGTCAGCGAGTTGCCCTGGTTGTTCGTGGTGCCCGCGATGTTCACGTTCGGATCGCTGGTGAACAGGTGGGTGTAACCGAAGTTGTATTCCATGTTCGCCGACGGGGTCCAGCCCACGCCCAGCGACAGCCACTTGCGGCTGGTGTCCGGCACGCGGACGTCGCGGTGCGCGTCGGTGGTCGGGGTCTGGTCATACGCCACGCCGCCACGCAGGGTGACGGTGTCGCTCAGCTTGAAGTCGGTACCCAGCGAGACGAAGGTCGTGTCGCGGTAGCCGAATTCCAGCACCGAGTCCGGCTGCGCCGAGGCGTAGTCGATGGTGACCTGGTCGAACGCGGTCGACCAGGCGGTACGGGTGACGTCACCCATCACGGTCCAGCGGTCGTTGACGTTGTGGGTCACGCTCATGGTGGCCGACGCCGGCAGGGTCACGGTGGCCTTGCCCGAGGTGGTCACGAAGCGACCCGGCTGGGCGACGGCCAGCACGGCAGCGGCATTGGCCGGCACGTCGAAGGTGGCATCGCCGCCGGTGATCTTGTGCTCGACCTTGGAGCGGTAGCTGAAGCCGATGTGGGTGTTCTCATCGGGGCTGAACAGACCGCCGATGGTCCAACCCACGGCGTTGTTGTCGCCTTCGACGGTCAGCTTGCCATCGGCGCTGCCCGGAGCGAAGCCCGGCACGCGGGACTGGGCCAGCGCGGTGCCGAAGTCGATGTTGTTGCTCAGTTCGATGGTCAGGTGCTCAACGAACACCGACGCGCCGAAGGACACGTACGGGTTGACGTCGTACGAGGCGGCGAAGCCCAGGTCGATGGCCTTCAGGTCGGTCTTCAGGCCGCTGTAGCGCCCCACCCAACCGTTGTCGTAGTCGGTCTTGAAGCCGAACGGAGCGGTCAGCGACACGCCGAAGTGGGCCTTTTCGCCGATCGGCATGTGGAAGTACGCGGCCGGAACCGGAGCGATCATACCGGCGTCGCCGCCGTCACCGCCGGTCTGGGCCTGGCCGGTCGGCTTGCGGCCGGTACCGTTGAATTCTGCCTTGAAGCTGATGGCGCTCAGGTCACCCTGGATCTGGGTGCCTTCCAGCTGGCGCATGCCGGCCGGATTGACGGCGATGATCGAGGCGTCGCCCTGGGCGCTGCCCGAACCGGCGAAGGCACGGCCGAGGCCCTTGGCGCTGTTTTCCTTCAGCTGGAAGGCGGCGGCGTTGACGTGGCCAACGGCCAGGACACCGGCGATGCCGACGGCCAGGGCGGTGACGCGGGCGAGGGTGGAAGCGGTATGCATCGTTTGTTCTCTCCGGAAATGCGTGTGATGTTTGGCAACGCGCGCCTGCGTCATTTCCCGCCCCGAAAGGCCGAAAACAACGCGCCGGATTCCCCTCCCGACATACGACGCCGTATGCGAGTATACCGAGACCGGTTAATGAAACAATAACGGTCTTCGCCCTTCTGGCTATTCAGGCTGAACCCGTCGCACGCCCTTCAGGAGCGTTGCCGCGCTAGGCTAGCGCCCACCCATGTTCGTCTCGCTCCCCTCCCGCAAGAAGTCCGCCGTCCGCTGGGCCACCCCCCTGCTGTTCGCGACGCTGTGGGCGGCGTTCCTGTGGTCGATCTCGCGGCCGGGCGATGCGCGGCGCAGCCTGTGGATGGACTGGGGCGCGTTGTCGACCGGGCTGACCCGGCCGCTGGACTGGTGGGCCACCGTCGAAGACGGCAGCGTGCTGCGGCTGTTCACCGCCCTGTTCCTGCACGCGGACTGGTCGCACCTGCTGGGCAACCTGGTGTTCCTGCTGATCTTCGGCCTGCCGGCCGAGCGGGTGCTGGGCCCGTGGCGGCTGATCCTGCTGTTCCTGGTGGGTGGGGCGATCTCCAACCTGACCGCGATCTACACGATGGGCAGCCCGGACCAGATCATCATCGGCGCCAGCGGCGCGGTGTCGGCGCTGATCGGGGCGTATCTGGCCCTGTTCCCCGGCGCGCGGCTGGGGGTGGTGATCCCGCTGGGCCTGTTCCTGGAGTTCGTACGGGCGCCCGCCTACCTGCTGATCGGCGTGTGGGCCGGGCTGCAGGTGGTGTTTGCCTATATCGGCCCGACCTTCGGCATGGTGGCCTGGTGGGCGCATATCGCCGGGTTCGTGTTCGGGCTGGCGTACGGGGTGTATGTGCGCGCGGCGATTGCCCGGCGGCTGCGGAAGCGGCACGGGTTCTAGGGCGTGGCCAGACCGTAGGTCTGCCAGCCCGGTAGCGCCGGCCGTTGGCCGGCC
>NZ_JBOHXV010000026.1:0-47903 GCF_050737075.1 Stenotrophomonas sp. | reverse complement strand
GCCCATGCACCGCCTGGGCCGGCCAACGGCCGGCGCTACCACGCCTGATCCTGCGAATTCCCCTTCGCACGCCCCCCAGCCCCGCACGATCGCCCGATCGCCGCAGCCAGGAACGGCCTCCATCGCCTTTCCCTTCTTTCCTGCGGAGTTCCTCCATGAAGTCGTCCCACACCCTGCTCGCGCTGGCGGTTGCCGCCTGCCTGTCCGCCCCTGCGCATGCCGAAGCCCCCGCCGACGCCAGCACCCTCGATACCGTGCGCGTCCAGGCCGAACGCGCACGGCAGTCCAGCTCCGCCAACCAGAACGTCACCGTGCTCACCGCCGCCGATCTCGATGCCGAGATGGCCAACAGCATGGAAGAGGCCATCCGCTACATCCCTGGTGTCAGCATCGTGGACATGGGGCGCTTCGGCGACAACGGCTTCAACATCCGCGGCCTGGAAAGCGACCGCGTCGCGATCACCGTGGACGGCTTGAGCCTGGGCGAGTCGGTGGAAACCGCGCGCTCCTACGAGTTCTTCCGCGGGGGCCGCGGCGACGTGGACATCGACACGCTCAAGAGCCTGGCCGTGGTGAAGGGCGCCGATTCGATCAGCGCCGGCAGCGGCGCCCTCGGCGGCGCGGTGGTGTTCACCACCAAGGACCCGGCCGACTACCTCACCCCTACCGGCAACGACACCCACGTCGGCTTCAAGGCGGGCTACTCCGGCGCCAACGATGAGGCGATGGGCACCCTGACCTTCGCCAACCGCACCGGCATCGTTGAATCGATGCTGGTCTACACCCGCCGCGAAGGCCACGAGACCGAGTCGTACTACGACACCACCGTTGATCGCATCGGTGTCGGCCGGCGCACCCCGGACCCGGTCGACAGCACCCGCGACAACCTGCTGGGCAAGATCGACCTGCAATTGAACGACGCCAACACGCTGGGCGTCATGATCGAACGCGGCCGCGCCACCAACGACGTGGACAACCTGTCGCGCGTGTATGCACCGGGCTATCTGGAACGCCGCGGCCACGACAGCAACGACCGCGACCGCTATGGCGTGCGTTACGAGTGGCGCGCCAACAACGTGCTGTTCGACACTCTGGAGGCGCAGCTGGACCGCCAGGTCACCGACAGCCGCGGCATCACCACCATCCTGGCCGGCAGCGGGTGCCCGGGCGGCGCCATTCCCTGCCTGCGCAGCGAGAACCGCGCCACCAAGCAGACCCTGGACCGCGCCGCCGCCGATTTCACCAAGGTGTTCGCCACCGGCGCCGCCCAGCACGCGCTGGTGTACGGCCTGGCCTGGCAGCAGCGCGACGTGGACTTCACCGCCGTGGATACCCGCTGGAATGCCGCCGGTGCGGTGGCCAGCGTGGAAGTGGATCCGCGCCAGGTGCCCAAGACCGACGTGCAGAACTGGAACGTGTACCTGCGCGACAGCGTGCGCCTGTTCGACGAGCGGCTGATCCTGAGCGCCGGGGCGCGTTACGACCGCTACGATTATTCGCCGCAGGTGGATGCCACCTTCGTGGACCGTACCGGCACCGTGCGCGATGTGTCGTTCGCCTCGCCGAGCTGGCAGGTGGGCGCCGAGTTCCGCTTCCTGCCGGACCATGCGCTGTGGGCGCAGGTGGGCCGCGGCTTCCGCGCGCCGTCGGTGGCCGACATGTATTCGCCGACCAGCACCACCACGCTCATCAACGCGCAGAACGGGCAACCGCTGGTGTTCAACGACACCGTGTCCAACCCGGACCTGTCGGCGGAAAAGAGCCTCAACGTGGAGCTGGGCTACCGCTGGAGCACCGAGCGCGCGCAGCTGGGCCTGTCGGTGTTCCGCGACCGCTATGACAACTTCATCGAATACAGCAACCTGATGCAGTCCATCCCCGGCGGCTTCCGCACCACCGCCACCGGCCCCATCCTGTACCAGCGCGCCTACACCATGCCGACCAATGCCGGCGAAGTGACCGTGAAGGGCGTGGAGCTGGAAGGCCGCTGGCAGATCAGCGATGCGTGGTCCACGCGCCTGGCCGCCTCCTACAGCGAAGGCGAGAAGCGCAATGGCGACCCGCTGGAGAGCATCGTGCCGGCCAGCGCCGTGCTCGGCGTGCGCTACGCGCCCTCGCCGGTGTGGAACGTCACCGCCGCGGTCACCCACGCGGTGGCCAAGCATGCCGACGACGCGTACACCACCGCAGCCAACGGCACGGTCACCACCCCGGCGTTCGTCGATAAGGCCGACGGTTACACCGTGCTGGACCTCTACGGCAGCTGGAACATCACCCCGCAGTGGCGGCTCAGCGCCGGCATCTACAACCTCACCGACCGCGAGTACTACCTGTGGCAGCGCGTGCGTACCGTCAACAAGGGCACCAACACGCTGTACGGCTACGTCAACGATGACGGCATCGGGCGTTACAGCGAGCCGGGCCGGAACGCGCGGATGACCGTGGCGTACAGCTGGTAAACGGCGGCCACAAAAAAGGGCGACGCATTGCGTCGCCCTTTTCACTGTGCAGCCGGTGAAGCGATCAGCCGGCGCGGTTGCCGCCGCCCGGACCGCGACCGCCACCACCGCCGCCACGGCGCTGGCCCGACGGCGCACCGCCGCGCGGGGCACCGTTGCCGGCACCACGGCTCGCACCGCGACCGGCACCGTCACGCTGGCCGCCGCCGGTCTTGGCACCGGCATGGGCGTGGCGCGGGGCCTCGCCATGCGGACGGCGTGCGTGCTTGCGCGGCGTACGATCGCCACCCGGCACTTCCGCCTTGCCCGGCGCGCTGTTGCCCCAGCGGATCGGGGTCTGCGGCTCGAAGCCCGGCACATCGCGGATGTCCAGGTCCTTGTCCAGCAGGCGCACGATCTGGCGCAGCAGCTTGGCCTCGTCCTGGGCCACCAGCGAAATCGCCTGGCCGGTGGAGCCATTACGGCCGGTACGGCCGATGCGGTGCACGTAATCCTCGGCCACCATCGGCAGGTCGTAGTTGATGACCTTCGGCAGTTCGTTGATGTCGATACCGCGCGCGGCGATGTCGGTGGCCACCAGCACGGTCACGCGGCCGGCCTTGAAGTCACCCAGCGCACGCAGGCGCTGGCCCTGGCTCTTGTTGCCATGGATGGCCGCGGTCTTGATGCCGGACTTGTCCAGGAACATGGCCAGCTTGTCGCAGCCGTGCTTGGTACGGCCGAACACCAGGGTCTGCTCGCGGCTGTCCTGGGCCAGCAGGTGCAGCAGCAGCTCGCGCTTGCGCGCGCCATCGACCGGGTGCACGCGGTGGGTGATGGACTCGGCAACGGTGTTCTTCGGCGTGACCTGGATCTGTTCCGGGTCGCGCATGAACTCCAGCGCCAGCTGCTTGATGCTTTCCTCGAAGGTGGCCGAGAACAGCAGGGTCTGGCGGTTCTGGCGCGGCAGCTTGGCGAGGATCTTCTTGATCGACGGCAGGAAGCCCATGTCGAGCATGCGGTCGGCTTCGTCCAGCACCAGGATTTCGATGCCCGACAGGTCGACGCTGCGACGCTCCAGGTGGTCGATCAGGCGGCCCGGGCAGGCCACCAGCAGGTCCACGCCACGGCGCAGCACGTCGAACTGGTTGCCCATGCCGACGCCGCCGTAGATGCAGGCGCTCGGAATGCGCAGGTACTTGCTGTAGCCGCGCAGGCTGTCATGCACCTGGGTGGCCAGTTCACGGGTCGGGGTCAGCACCAGCGCACGCGGCTTGCGCGGGCCGTTCACGGCCTGCGGGTTGGTGCCCAGGTGCTGCAGCAGCGGCAGGCCGAAGGCGGCGGTCTTGCCGGTACCGGTCTGTGCACCGGCCAGCAGGTCGCGACCGTCCAGGGCGAGCGGAATCGCCTGCTCCTGGATCGGGGTCGGGTTTTCATAGCCCTGCTCGGCCAACGCGCGCAGCAGGAACGGGGCCAGGCCCAGGTTTTCAAAAGACATCGGGTGGAAGCTCCAAAGACGAAGTAACGCCAGGCCGAATGGCCGGACGCGAGGCAGATCAAAAGTGATCGGCTGACTCGGAGCGTTCCCGTAAACCGCGCTGCGAGAATTGGGTTCAGCCGGCGCGGTGCGCAGACTGGAATGCATGACGAATGGCGTCGGAGTGGGGGCGGGCGAGGGACGGAAATCCCGGTCGCCGGCGATCCCGAAGGGAAACGGACGGCCGCTGCAGACCCCGGCATTGTAGCGGAAGCGAGCGAACAAGGCCAAATCCCCCGTTCAGGTTCACCGGGCGACCCCAGACGTATCCATGACTCCCCGGAGCCCGTAGCAATTCGTGGCGGCCGGCCCCAGCCGGACGACCTTGGCAAGCAACCACGCCAGCATCATTCGGATGGTTTATGTTCGTTCTGCCGCAATGCACCTTGGCACCACCGCGCATTTGGTTACACTCGAAACCTATTTTTCTGCGATCCCGGATACCCACCCATGAAGCTTGGTTCTTTGAAGGAAGGCGGCCGCGACGGCACCCTGATCGTGGTCTCGCGCGACCTGCGCCATGGCGTGCGCGCCACCGGGATTGCGGCGACGCTGCAGCAGGCGCTGGAAGACTGGAGCCACCTGGCGCCGCGCCTGAACGCCCTGTCCGAATCGCTCAACGACGGCAGCGCCGACGGCGTGTTCGACATCGACCTGCAGGCGCTCGCCGCGCCGCTGCCGCGTTCCTATGAATTCGTCGACGGCAGCGCCTACCTGCCGCACGTCGAGCGCGTGCGCCGCGCCCGTGGCGCCGAAGTGCCGGAAAGCTTCTACACCGACCCGCTGATGTACCAGGCCACCAGCGCCGGCTTCCATGGTCCGCGCGATGCGGTGAAGGTCATCAGCGAGGAATACGGCATCGACCTGGAGGCCGAACTGGTGGTCATCACCGACGACGTGCCCATGGCGGTCACCGCCGAGCAGGCCGCCGGCCACATCCAGCTGGTGGGCCTGGTCAACGACGTCTCGCTGCGCAACCTGATTCCGGGCGAACTGGCCAAGGGCTTCGGCTTCCTGCAGTCCAAGCCGCGCTCGGCGCTGTCGCCGGTGTTCGTCACCCCCGACGAACTGGGCGAGGCCTGGCAGGACAGCAAGGTGCACCTGCCGCTGGTGACCCACGTCAACGGCGCCTGGTTCGGCGCGCCGGAAGCGGGCGTGGACATGCAGTTCAACTTCGCCCAGCTGGTCGCGCATGCGGCAAAGACCCGTCCGCTGGGCGCCGGCGCCATCGTCGGCTCGGGCACCATCGCCAACGAAGACACCAGCAAGGGCGCCTCCTGCTTCGCCGAACTGCGCACCGTGGAAACCCTGCGCGACGGCAAGCCGAGCACGCCGTTCATGTCCTTTGGCGACGTGGTGCGCATCGAGATGTTCAATGCGGCCGGTGAGAGCATCTTCGGTGCGATCGAACAGCGCATCGAACAGGCCCAGCGGCCCTGAGCGCCGCCATGAACGTGCCCGCGGACCGGATCGAGCTGTTCAGCTACTGGCGCTCCAGTGCGGCCTACCGCGTGCGCATCGGCTTGAAGCTGAAGGGGCTGGAACACGAGATCACCCCGGTGCATCTGGTTCGCGACGGCGGCCAGCAGCACAGCGAGGGCTATGCGGCACTCAACCCGCAGGAACTGGTGCCCACGCTGTGCCACGGCGAGCGCGTGCTGCACCAGTCCATGGCGATCCTGGAGTACCTCGACGAGGTGTTCCTCGATCCGCCGCTGCTGCCCGACGACGCGCCCGGCCGTGCGCGCG
The DNA here is from genome assembly GCF_050737075.1 of Stenotrophomonas sp. Taxonomy (GTDB): domain Bacteria; phylum Pseudomonadota; class Gammaproteobacteria; order Xanthomonadales; family Xanthomonadaceae; genus Stenotrophomonas. The sequence goes on along the minus strand of NZ_JBOHXV010000026.1, from coordinate 42,179 downwards.
TGCGCGCGTTGGCCCAGCTGGTGGCGTGCGACATCCACCCGCTCAACAACCTGCGGGTGATGCAGTTCTTCAGTGACACCTGGAACGTGCCGCAACCGGAGCGCGAAGACTGGACCCGGCACTGGATGCGGGTGGGCTTCGACGCCATGGAGCGCATGCTGGTGGAGTCGGTCGAGACAGGCCGCTTCTGCCACGGCGACAGCCCGACCCTGGCCGACTGCTGCCTGGTGCCGCAGCTGTACAACGCGCGGCGCTTCAACGTGGACATGACGCCGTATCCGACGCTGGCGCGGATTGATGAAGCGTGTTTGGCGTTGCCGGCATTCGATGCGGCGCGGCCGGAAAACCAGGCCGACGCCACGTAACCGGTAGGTATCGACCGTTGGTCGATACCCCCATCAATCAAAACCCGTGCGTGATCGCGGCCGGCGTTGCCGCCGAATAATCCGCATACGGGTCGTGCTCGCCGCTGCCGCCTTCGGAGAGGCGGAACTTCAGGGCAAGGCCATCGCGCGAATCGGCCGCACGCAGCGCCTCTTCCTGCTCGATGATGCCGTTCTTGGCCATCCGGAACAGGCACTGGTCGAAGCTCTCCATGCCTTCTTCCAGCGAGGCCTCCATCGCCGCCTTGATCTCGTGCACCTGGCCGCGGCGCAGCAGGTCGCGGATCATCGGGGTGTTGATCAACACCTCGGTGGCCGGCAGCCGGCGCCCGTCCTGGCCCTTGACCAGGCGCTGGGAAACGACCGCGCGCAGGTTCAGTGACAGGTTCATCAGCACGTTGCGGTGCGCGCTCTCGGGGAAGAAGTTGAGAATGCGCTCGATCGTCTGGTCGGCGTTGTTGGAGTGCAGCGTGGCCAGGCACAGGTGGCCGGTTTCGGCGAAGGCGATGGCGGCCTCCATCGTTTCGGCATCCAGGATTTCGCCGATCAGGATCACGTCCGGCGCTTCACGCATCGCGTTCTTCAGCGCGTTGTGGAAGGCGTGGGTATCCAGGCCGACCTCACGCTGGTTCACGATCGACATCTTGTGCTTGTGCAGGTACTCGATCGGGTCCTCGATGGTGAGGATGTGCCCGGTCGTGGTGCTGTTGCGGTGGTCGATCATCGAGGCCAGCGAGGTCGACTTGCCCGAGCCGGTCGAGCCCACCACCAGCACCAGCCCGCGCGGGGTCATGATGACGTCCTTCAGGACCTGGGGCAGGTTGAGCTCTTCGATGGTGGGAATCTTGCTGCGGATCGCACGGATCACCATGCCCACTTCGCCGCGCTGCTTGAACACGTTGACGCGGAAGCGTCCCGCGTCGGGCAGGGCGATGGCCATGTTGAGCTCAAGATCGCGCTCGAACTGGGGCACCTGGCCCTCGTCCATCAGCGAATAGGCGATTTTCTTGACCATCCCGGGCGGGAGGCCAGTGTTGCCCAGCGGGTAAAGCTTGCCTTCGATCTTGATGTACACCGGGGCTCCGGTGGTCAAGAACATGTCCGAAGCGTTCTTTTCGGTCATCAGCTTCAGGAAATAGCCGATATCCATGCGAAATGTTTCCCCAACAATCGGCGACATGCCATTGCAAGCACGCCGCAGGCTTCCGACAATGGCCGCGCACCTTCTTCAGGCGAACGGCACCCCCAATGAATCCTAGCTTCGCACAAATGCGGCGTACCCCGTATGTAGTTTTGACGAGTTGCGTGATGGCGTGCGCATTCGCACTGGCCGGCCCGGCCCTGGCCCAGGACGGCGCGCTTGAGCTCATGCAGGCCCGCCAAGCCGTGGACAAGGCCACCCAGGCCGACGCCGACCAGTACGCCCCGGACCTGATCGCCGTGGCACGGCAAGGCCTGGAGCAGGCCCAGCGCGCCGCCGGCGACCGCCGCGAGCGCAAGAACGCGCCGGGCATGGCCCTGCGCGCGGCCGCCGACGCCGACCTGGCCCGGGCCCGCAGCGAGGAAGCCACCGCGACCGCCCAGCTGCAGCTGCGCCGCAACGAGGTGACCCAGCTCGAACGCCAGCTGGCCGCCGGGGAGAATGGCCGATGAAAACGACCGCCCTGCGCCTGTCGCCCCTGCTGCTCGCCGCCGGCCTGGCCCTGGCCCCGCTGGCTGGCGCCGCCGAAGACCCGGCCGTCGCCCAGCTCACCCAGCGCCTGATGGCGATCCAGGCCAACCCGGACACCACCGAACTGGCCGCCTATGAGCGCCTGCAGGCCCAGCAGGCCGTGGCCGAGCTGGCCAAGGCCAAGCGCCGCGACCAGGACCAGGCCCGCTACCTGGCCGACCGCCGGGTCGAGATCGCCGAGACCAGCGTGCGCGCCGGCCTGGCCAAGCGCGAGGTGACCACGCTCGAGCGCACCCGCAGCGACCTGCTGATCGAAGCCAACCGCCGCGACGCCCAGCGTGCCCGCCAGGAGATCGAGCGCCTGCGCACGCAGGCCCAGATCCAGGCCGAGGAGTCCGAGCGCCTGCGGCTGGCGGCCGAACAGGAGGCCTTGGCCCGCCAGGACGCCGAAACCGCGCTGACCAGCGTGGCCGGCAAGCAGACCGCGCGGCTCAGTGCGGCCCAGCAGAACGCGGCCAAGCTGGCGCGCGAAGAGGCCGAACTGGTCTCGGGGAGCAAGCTGCCGGGCTCGAAGTTCGACACCCGCGGCGAAGTGTTCACCTTCGGTGGCGATGCCTTCGCCAGCGGCAAGGGCGCCCTGTCGGGCGGTGCCAAGGGCCAGGCGAAGGCCTTGGCCGAGTATCTGAACATCGGTAAGAAGGGCCGGGTCCGGATCGAGGCCTACGATGCCGCGGCCGCTGTAGGGCAGCAGCGGGCCGAGGCACTGCGCGACGCGCTGGTCGCCGCCGGTGTGAGCAGCAGCCGCCTGCAGGTCAGTGGCAAGAAGGCGGCGGCAACCAAGGCGCGGTCGGCCGAGGTGATCATCGCGCCGTGAGATGGCCCGATCGTTGCGATGGGCGGTAGGTCACGACCGTTGGTCGTGACTGCGTCCGAATGACGCAACCCTCTGTTTTTGTTTAAATTTCGTTGAAGTGCGTGTTCAGCCTGAACCCCGACTGGAGCGCACCGGCGATTTCAAACGAAACCCTTGAACCAGCCCTTGGGCAGGCGTAGGGTCGATTGTCCGGGTTGCCTTCCGCGACCCGGACGATTGGAGGGCCGGGCCGATGTACCGAGGGCACGCACCAGAGCAGTCAGCAGTCCGGGCAGTCCCGGCTGTGGGTCTGGGCATGCCAGCGGCGGTGGACGCCGGCGCTCCTCCCGAAGCAACGCCCCGTGCCGTTCCGGCCGGGGCGTTCTTGTTTGTGCAGTAAACGCGATAGGAGGTTCATCATGTTTGAAGGTCAGCCCCAGAGTGAAATCGACGCACGCCGCAAGCGTGACCCGGAATTCAAGGCGCTTTACGAACGGCACCAGAAGTTGAACAAGAAGTGTATGGATGCCGAACTGGGCGTACTTCCGATAGCGAGTTCCACCCTGGGCCAGATGAAACTTGAGAAACTCGATACGAAGCGGAAGCTGGAAAGGTTGTACGCCTCCCCCCTGAACTGAAAACCCTGGGTGCCGACCAACGGTCGGCACCTACCGTGAACGTGCCGGCCAAGGTCGGTACCCGCCGTTGAAGTGCCGACCCGCGGTCGGCACGTGCCGCCAAACGCCGCAGGCGGCGTCCGTCTCCTCGTCGACGGGCGCCGTCCGCGGCGCTTTCTTTTGCGGAGCGGTCTGATAGACACGCATGGCGTGTCTCTACCATCTGTCGGATAATCGGGGGTCCGGCCGCATTGCGGCGCGAACCGATGTGACCCGATGGCAATCCATTCCTCCGTACTCGAACTCATTGGCAAGACCCCGATCGTCAAGGCCCAGCGTCTGGATACCGGTGTCTGCGAGCTGTATCTGAAGCTCGAAAGCGCCAATCCCGGGGGATCCATCAAGGACCGCATCGGCCTGTCGATGATCGAAGCCGCCGAACAGCGGGGCGACCTCAAGCCGGGCGCGACCCTGGTGGAAGGCACCGCCGGCAACACCGGCCTGGGCCTGGCCCTGGTCGCCCAGCAGAAGGGCTACAAGCTGATCCTGGTCGTGCCGGACAAGATGAGCCGCGAGAAGATCTTCAATCTCAAGGCGATGGGCGCCGAAGTGCGGCTGACCCGTTCCGACGTGGCCAAGGGCCACCCGGAGTACTACCAGGACATGGCCCAGCGGGTGGCCGAAGAAACCCCCGGCGCCTACTTCATCAATCAGTTCGGCAACCCGGACAACCCGGCCGCCCACGAGTTCGGCACCGGCCCGGAGATCCTGGAGCAGATGGACGGCGACCTGGACGCCATCGTGTTCGGCTGCGGCAGCTCCGGCACCATGACCGGCCTGTCGCGCGCCTTCGCCACCCTGTCGCCGAAGACCGAGCTGGTGCTGGCCGACCCGGTCGGCTCGATCCTGGCCGAGTACATCAATGATGGCGTGCTCAACGACAAGTCGGGCAGCTGGCTGGTCGAAGGCATCGGCGAAGACTTCCTGCCGTCCATCGCGGACTTCAGCCGGGTCACCAAGGCCTATGCCATCACCGACGCGGAAAGCTTCCACACCGCGCGTGCGCTGCTGGGCAAGGAAGGCATCCTCGGCGGCTCCTCCACCGGCACCCTGCTGGCGGCGGCGCTGAAGTACTGCCAGGAACAGACCACCCCCAAGAAGGTGCTGGTGCTGGTCTGCGACACCGGCAACAAGTACCTGTCCAAGATGTACAACGACTACTGGATGCTGGACAACGGCTTCCTGGAGCGCCCGCAGACCGGCGACCTGCGCGACCTGATCCTGCGCCCATACGGCCAGCGCGACACCGTCGTGATCGGCCCGAACGATCTGCTGACCACCGCCTACCAGCGCATGAAGCTGTACGACGTCTCGCAGCTGCCGGTGATGGACGGCGACCAGCTGGTCGGCATCGTGGACGAAAGCGACGTGCTGCTGCATGTCTATGGCGACGAATCGCGCTTCCGCGACAAGGTCGCTACCGCCATGGTCAGCAAGCTGGACCGCCTGGACGTGAAGTCCCCCATCGAGGCGCTGCTGCCGGTGTTCGACCGCGGCCAGGTGGCCATCATCATGGACGGCACCAGTTTCCTGGGGCTGATTACCCGGATCGACCTGCTGAACTACCTGCGCCGTCGGGTGCAATAAAGGCAAGATGGTCGACGTTCGGCTCTGAACCTGCGTTTATCCGCGTCAACGGGCGATTAAGCCGCCGCTGATAGACTTCCGCTCCTTTTGTGGGAGCCCCAATCGGGGCTTCCAATTGCTGGGATATAGACATGTCCGACCACGCATCCTCCGGGCACAACGACCGTGTACTCGCGCTGGCCACCCTGGCCATCCATGGCGGGCAGTCGCCGGACCCGAGCACCGGCGCGGTGATGCCGCCGATCTACGCGACTTCCACCTACGCCCAGTCCAGCCCCGGCGAGCACCAGGGCTTCGAGTACTCGCGCACCCACAACCCGACCCGTTTCGCCTATGAGCGTTGCGTGGCCTCGCTCGAAGGCGGCAGCCGCGGCTACGCCTTCGCTTCGGGCATGGCCGCCACTTCCACCGTAATGGAGCTGCTGGACGCCGGCAGCCACGTCGTGGCCATGGACGACATCTACGGCGGCACGTTCCGTCTGTTCGAGCGCGTGCGCAAGCGCACCGCCGGCCTGCAGTTCAGCTTCGTCGACCTGACCGATCTGGCTGCCCTCGAGGCGGCGATCACCCCGCAGACGAAGATGGTCTGGATCGAGACGCCGACCAACCCGATGCTGAAGATCGTGGACATCGCCGCGGTTGCCGCCATCGCCAAGCGCCATGGCCTGCTGGTGGTGGTGGACAACACCTTCGCCTCGCCGATGCTGCAGCGCCCGCTGGAACTGGGTGCGGACCTGGTCCTGCACTCGGCCACCAAGTATCTCAATGGCCATTCCGACATGGTCGGCGGCATGGTGGTGGTGGGCGACAACGCCGAGCTGGCCGAGCAGATGGCCTTCCTGCAGAACTCCATCGGCGCCGTGCAGGGGCCGTTCGACAGCTTCCTGGCGCTGCGTGGCCTGAAGACCCTGCCGCTACGCATGAAGGCGCATTGCGCCAATGCGCTGGCCCTGGCCCAGTGGCTGGAGAAGCACCCGGCCGTGGAAAAGGTGATCTACCCGGGTCTGGTTTCGCACCCGCAGCACGAACTGGCCACGCGCCAGATGAACGGCTACGGCGGCATCGTTTCGATCGTGCTCAAGGGCGGTTTCGAGGCAGCCAAGCGCTTCTGCGAGAAAACCGAACTGTTCACCCTGGCCGAATCGCTCGGCGGCGTGGAAAGCCTGGTCAACCACCCGGCGGTGATGACGCATGCCTCCATTCCGGTGGAACGCCGCAACCAGCTGGGCATCAGTGATGCGCTGGTGCGGTTGAGCGTGGGCGTTGAGGACTTGGGGGACCTGCAGGTGGATCTGGAAAGGGCGTTGGGAGAGATGCGCTAAACATGAGCATTCTCTCGGTCTTCGGGAAGCATCGCTCGCTGGCGTTCGAGCTCACCCAGCGGGAAGTGCTGGGTCGCTATCGCGGTGCCAGTTTTGGTTTGCTGTGGTCGCTGATCAGCCCCTTCTTGATGCTCTTGGTCTACACCATGGCATTTGGTTACATCATGAAAGGAAGGTGGCCTGGTTCCACCGGGTCGACCACGGAGTTTGCGCTGATCCTGTTCGCCGGTTTGACCGTGCACGGTTTCTTCGCTGAGTGCTTCACCCGCGCGCCTCAGCTCATCGTCGGAAATACCAACTATGTAAAGCGGGTTGTGTTTCCACTCGACATCCTCGGGTGGAGCATGACGTTCTCCGCTTTGTTCCATCTGCTTATGAATATTGTCGTCCTTTTGCTGCTGCATCTTGCGGTGAAAGGCAGCATCCCAGCGACAGCGGTGCTTGTGCCAGTGGTGATTCTTCCATTGGTCATCCTCACGGTCGGCGTAGGTTGGATCGTCTCGGCGCTCGGTGTTTATCTGCGGGATATCGGACAGATCGCAGGTGTCATCGCGACTGCGATGCTGTTCCTGTCTTCGGCCATCGTCCCGCCGGAATCCGTGCCGGCGAGCTACCGCATCGTGTTCGAGCTCAACCCGCTGACGTTCATCATCAACCAGGTGCGCGAAGTCGTCATATGGGGGCGTCTGCCGGATTGGCAGGGATTGGGTATCTATGCGTTGATCGCCTGTCTGGTGGCGCTGGTGGGCCATCGCATCTTCAACAAATTGCGTGTGGGGTTCGCCGATGTGCTCTGACCATGTCGATTCAGATGTCGTGATCGACGTTCGCGGGGTGGGCAAGAGCTACCACATGTACGAGCGTCCTTCGCATCGCCTTTGGCAGGCTCTGGCTGGGAAGCGGAAATCGTTCTACAAGGATTTCTGGGCACTGCGTGAGGTGAGCTTCAGTGTGCGCAAGGGCCAAACCGTGGGCATCGTGGGTCGTAACGGATCCGGAAAATCCACCCTCTTGCAGATGATTGCCGGGACGCTCAACCCCACTGAGGGCTCGATCAAGGTAAATGGCCGGGTCGCCGCATTGCTGGAGCTCGGCAGTGGCTTCAATCCGGAATTCACTGGTCGCGAAAATGTCTTTCTCAATGCTGCCATCCTCGGGTTGTCCCGTGCGCAGGTCGAGCAGCGTCTGGACAAGATTCTGGCCTTTGCCGATATCGGTGAGTTCATCGATCAGCCGGTGCGCAGCTATTCCAGCGGCATGTCAGTGCGGTTGGCGTTTGCTGTGATTGCCCATGTGGATGCCGACATTCTGATCATCGATGAGGCATTGGCGGTGGGTGATGCATTCTTCTCGCAGAAGTGCATGCGCTTCCTCCGCGAGTTCCAGAAGAATGGCACATTGCTGTTCGTCAGCCACGACGCTGCCGCTGTCACCAATCTCTGCGAGAACGCCGTTTGGCTGCAGAACGGTCGCATGCGGCTGTCCGGTACCTCGCAGGAGGTCGTGGAGGCCTACATGACCGAACAGCATGTGGTTGGTCGGCGAGAGGTTGGGGGAGAGGAAATCGTCGTCGAGAAGAAGCAGCGCAAGGTCGCTGCCGACGGTCCGGATTTTCGGCATGAGCGCCTCCAGGAGGCAGGGGTCAGCAATCGCGTCGCATTGTTCGAGTTTGATCCGGACAATGTCGGGCAGGAGTTTGGCGCCAAGGGAGCGAGAATCATCGACGTGGCCATCAGGGGCACCGACGGGGCATCGCTGAGCCTGGTTGAGGGTGGCGAGCTGGTTACCCTGCAGATCTCGGTACGCCTGGAGCAGGCTCTCGAAAGCCTGATCATCGGCTTCTACGTCAAGGATCGTCTGGGACAGCGTCTGTTTGGCGACAACAGCTGGTTCGCGTGCAAAGACGCTCCAGTCGGTGGCGCTGAAGGGCAGACCGTACTGGCGTCGTTCGAGTTTCGGATGCCGGTACTGCCCTCGGGCTCTTACATGATCGATACCGCAGTAGCCTCAGGTGACCTGCATGACCACACACAGCAGCATTGGATCCATGATGCACTCGAATTCCGTGCGCTGGATGAGACGATGCGCTTTGGGCTGATTGGCATACCGATGCTGAACATCACGCTGCAGAACAATGATGCCTGAGCTGGCCAATGCGCCTGCAACAATCGAAGGAAATTTAGAATGGCAGCGGAAGACAAGTTGACCAGGAACCAGCACGCGGACCCGGCCGTTCCCGTTTTTCAACAAGGCGCGATGTTCATGCGTCCCGAGTTTCTGGAAACCTCCGGCTGGCTGGAGCACGTCCCGTTCGCGTTCTGGGTGGCGCAGGCCCATCGGCCGCGTTCGCTCGTGGAACTGGGTTCACATCGTGGTATCTCCTACTTTGCGTTCTGTCAGGCCGTCAAAGCGCTGGATCTGCCGACGCGCTGCCATGCCGTTGATACCTGGGAAGGCGACTCCCAGGCTGGATACTACGAGAACGACATTCATCGCAGTGTCGTGGAGCGCAACGAGCGCAGCTATGCCGATTTCTCGACCCTGCTTCGAATGACGTTTGATGAAGCGCTGGCCGAAATTCCGGATGGATCGGTCGACCTTCTGCATATCGACGGGCTCCATACTTTCGAGGCCGTGTCCCACGACTTCGCGACCTGGTTGCCAAAGATGTCCGAGCGGGGTGTCGTGCTTTTCCACGATACGAACGTGCATACCGAGGGCTTTGGCGTCCAGCGCTTCTTTGCCCCGCTTCGCGATCGTTACCCGAGCTTTGAGTTCGTGCATGGCAATGGGTTGGGCGTCATTGCGGTTGGGGACGAGATCGAAGATGCCATGAAGGCCTTGTTCGCCTGCACGGGGTCCCCGTCGGCAGAGTGCCTTGTTCGTGACGCATTCTCGCGCCTTGGAGCTGCTTGCACCGATCGGGTCCAGGCGGAGACGTCGCAGCAGGAATCCGCCGAGCTGAAGCAGGAAAAAGACAAGATCTACAGGTGGGCGCTTACGCTGGAAGCTGACCTGGAGAATTCCAGGCGCGACTATCAGCACCTGGAGAAAGAACACGAAGAGCGCACGCAGTGGGCACTGCGGCTGAACGAGGAAGTGCAGTCCCTCCGCGATGCCATTGGCGACGCTGTGAGCGCCGACGAGTTGCGTGAAATCCGAGAGCGTGGTGCGGAGCTGGAGGCGAGGCTTGCAGAGGCCCAGCACAAAGCAGAGGCGAACGCCGAGGCACTTTCGGAGGCCCAGCGCAACGCCGATGCGAACGCCGAGGCACTTTCCAATGCCCTGGCCGCATTGAGCCAGTCCATCTCGGACAATCAGCCAGGGATCGAGCAGTTGCAGATGCAGATCGGTTCCGCGCCCGTGCATGGTCTTCCGCATGCGGCTGGTTCGGCAGATATCAACGGCGTCATCGCAGAGTATCGCGATCAGATCGAGTCGCTGCGTGGGACCCTGGATTCAGTGCTGCAGTCCAAGTCGTGGAAAGCGACGAAGCCGCTACGCTTCCTGTCGCGGGTCCTGCGCGGTGATCGCGCGGCCGTGGTCAGTTCGCTGCGATCCTCCGGGCTGGCGCGACATCCCGCGCTGGCACCTCTGGTACCCATGGTGCGCAAGGCACTGATTCGTCCCGAAGATACGGCGATTTCGCCGCCAGGTGGGCTCAGGCTGGAAGAGGTGAGCATGGACCCGCAGGCGGTTCTCGACCATGTCCGCCTGGATAGTGTCGAATCGCCGGTGGTCAGCATCGTCATTCCCACCTACGGCAACCTTGCCCAGAGCTTGGCTTGCATCGACTCCATCGCACGAGCGGGCGCAGGAGTGACCTTCGAGGTGCTCGTCCTGGAGGATGCATCTGGCGACCCGGACATCGACCGGCTCGCATCCATTCCAGGCCTGCGCTATCACAGGAACCCGAAGAATCTCGGTTTCCTGTTGTCCTGCAACCAGGCATTGGATCTGGCCAAGGGGCAGTACATCTGTTTCCTCAACAACGACACCGAAGTCCGCCCGGGCTGGCTGGATGCGCTTGTGCGCGTGTTCGACCTGCACCCGGATGCCGGGATGGCGGGTTCCAAGCTGATCTATCCGGACGGGCGTCTACAGGAAGCCGGTGGCATCATCTGGTCAGATGGCTCCGGCTGGAACTACGGCCGTCTGCAGAATCCGGCAGACCCCGAGTTCAATTACATCCGTCCGGCTGACTATTGCAGCGGGGCAAGCCTCATGATTCCTGCCGAGCTGTTCCGCCAGCTTGAGGGTTTTGACACGATCTACGTCCCCGCCTACTGCGAGGATTCGGATCTGGCTTTCAAGGTTCGCCAGGCCGGCAAGCAGGTGTATTACACCCCCTTCTCTGAAGTCGTCCACTACGAAGGGGTATCCCACGGCACGGACGTGGGCACCGGAATCAAGGCATACCAGGTCGAGAACCAGAAGAAGCTGCTGGCGAAATGGAAACAGGAGCTGGCCGCGCACCAGCCCAACGGACAGAACGTCATGATGGCCCGCGACCGTTCCTGGGGTAAGGACACCGTGGTGATCGTCGATCACTACGTTCCGCAGCCTGACCGCGATGCCGGCTCCAGGACGATGACGGCTTTCATCGATACGCTGCTTTCGATGGGATGCGTGGTCAAGTTCTGGCCGGACAATCTGCATCAGGACCCCCACTACGCCCATCAGTTGCAGGAGAAGGGCGTTGAAGTTGTCTACGGTCCCAAGTGGTTGGGTGGCTTCGCAGGTTACCTGCAGCAGAATCCCGGAATCACGGCCGTGCTGCTTTCGCGGCCGCATATCGCCAAGGACTATTTCAGGACCATCCGCGCAAGCAGTGACGCCCGTATCGTCTACTACGGGCACGACCTGCATTTCGAGCGATTGGCCATGGAGGCAGCTCAGTCCGGCCAGTCGCTGAACGAGTCCAATCGAATCAAGGCGCTGGAAATGAATGCCTGGAAGCAGTCGGACGTGGTGCTCTATCCCTCGTCTGCCGAGGTGGATGGCGTGCGTCGTCTTCAGCCCGAGGTGGACGTCCGAGTGGTGGCACCTTACGCATTCACGCGTTTCAACGACAAGGCGCAGCCTGCTGGCCGCAAGGACGTCCTGTTCGTGGCCGGATTCGCGCATGCTCCGAATGTCGATGCGGCACGTTGGCTGGTTGAAGAAATCATGCCGATTGTCTGGCGGAGCATGCCGGAGGCCCGAGTGTCCCTGGTCGGTTCCAATCCGACGCCCGACGTGCGTAACCTGGCCAGCGACAAGGTCGAGGTGACCGGCTTTGTCAGCGATGAAGAGCTGGTACTCCGCTACGCCGCCGCGCGTGCCGCTGTGGTGCCTCTGCGCTTCGGCGCAGGCGTCAAGGGCAAGGTGGTGGAAGCCATGCAGCAGGGGTTGCCGCTGGTCACCACGTCGGTAGGCGCGCAGGGGTTGGCAGGCTTGGAACAGGTGATGCGTTTTGCTGACAGTCCCGAGGCGATCGCCGCAGACCTTCTCGTCCTTCTGGGTGATGACGCGCAGTGGCTGCGTGTGTCCCGCGACGCATCGTTGTTCGTGCGCGATCGATTTTCACCCGAGGCCATGGCAGGCGTGCTCGCTGATGCGCTGTGCTTGAAACATGCAAATGGAGTCGTCGCATGATCGTCCGTTCGCGCGCCCCATTGCGCTTGGGCCTGGCCGGTGGCGGCACCGATGTATCGCCGTTCTGCGACCAGTTCGGTGGCTTCGTCATGAACGTCACCATCGACAAGTTCGCCTATGCGACGCTGGATTCGTCACCCGACGGCAGGGTCGGCTTCCACGCGCAGGATGCCAGCGTCTGCGAATGGGTGGAGCCGTCCGCCGTGGTGGCCGACCCGGGCCCGCTGCAGCTCATGAAAGGTGTCTACCTGCGGGTGTGCAACGAATACCTGAACGGTGATCGGCCAGCTATCCGAATTCGTGCGCATTCCGACGCGCCCCCGGGGTCCGGGCTCGGATCGTCCTCGACCATGGTGGTGGCGCTGGTCACGGCATTTGCCGAGTACTTTGCGCTGCCCCTGGGCGAGTACGAGATCGCCCAGCTCGCCTATCGGATCGAGCGGGTTGACCTGCAGCTCTCCGGCGGCAAACAGGACCAGTACGCGGCCGCGTTTGGTGGTTTCAATTTCATGGAGTTCTACGACGCGGATCGGGTCATCGTGAACCCGCTGCGGATCAAGGACTGGATCTGGTCGGAGCTTGAAGCAGGCCTCGTGCTCTACTTCACCGGTGTGTCGCGGGCTTCGGCCAAGATTATCGATGAGCAGTCGCGGAACATCCGGGAAGGCAATGCCGGCTCGCTGGATGCGATGCATCGTTTGAAGATCGAAGCCAGCCAGATGAAGGAAGCGCTGCTGCGGGGTGATTTCGAGCGCTTGGCGCAGGTCATGCAGTCCGGATGGGAAGCCAAGAAGCTCAGCGCGAGCAGTATTTCCAATCCGATGATCGATGAGATAGAGGCCCTCGCCATGCGTCATGGCGCGCGCGCGACCAAGGTCTCTGGCGCAGGCGGTGGCGGCTTCATGATGTTCCTCTGCGATCCGGCACACCGGGTCGATCTGGTGCGCGCGTTGGCAGGCGCCGGCGGCACCGTTTTTGATACTCATTTCACCCATCAAGGGGCAACCGCATGGAAAATCGGATGAATGACTTCATCAAGGCCGAGTTCGGCAAAACGTTGGAGAATTTCCAGCGCATGTCTGCGGATGCGGCATTGGCAGCACAGATCGAGCAGGCAGTGGCACTGTGCGTGGATGCACTGAAGGCCGGGCACAAGATCCTGTTCGCCGGCAACGGTGGAAGCGCGGCTGACGCCCAGCATTGGGCCGGCGAGCTGGTCAGCCGCTTCTACTATGATCGCCCCGGCCTGCCGGCCATCGCTTTGACCACCGACACGTCCATCCTGACCGCCATCGGCAACGATTACGGCTACGACTACACGTTCGCGCGCCAGATCGAGGCCCTCGGCCAGCAGGGCGATGTCTTTGTCGCCATCTCCACCTCGGGCCGTTCCAAGAACATCATGCGTGCCCTGGACGCCTGCAAGGAGAAGGGCGTGCACGTCATCGGCTTCACCGGCGAGCACGGCGGCGACATGAAGGAGCGCTGCGAGATCTGCTTCAGGGTGCCGTCCAACGAGACGCCGCGCATCCAGGAAGGGCATGAATTCATCGGTCACCTGCTGTGCGGGCTGATCGAAAGCGAAATGTTCCCGCGCTGACATGGCCGTACGCGATGTTCTGATCCTCGCGGGTGGACTCGGTACCCGACTTCGTTCCGAGGTGCCGGACCTTCCCAAGCCTCTGGCACCGGTGGCAGGGCGGCCGTTCCTGGCCTACCTGCTCGACCGTTACGCTGCCTTGGGCATGCAACGGGTGATCCTGGCCACGGGATATCTGGGGGAGCGGGTGGAACAGACCGTCGGCTCGCGCTGGATGGGTATGGAGGTCCTCTACTCCCGTGAAGAGAGCCCGCTGGGAACCGGTGGGGCGCTGGCCCAGGCAGCGCGATTTTCGTCCGGAGCGGGGCTGCACGTCTGCAATGGCGACACTTACCTGGAATATGCGCCGGACGCCCTGGAGCAGGCGGCTGCAGGGCTGCCCATCGCCATCGCGTTGGCCACCGTTCCCGACGTGGGACGATATGGCGCGGTCGAGGTGGCTGCCGGCCGTGTCCAGCGATTCCGGGAGAAGGGCGGCGGCGGTGCCGGCAAGATCAATGCGGGCTGCTATTTCCTGACTGCCGAAGGCTTGGCTGCGCTGCCGCCGCTCGAGCGTTATTCGTTCGAGCAGGAAGTGCTGGAGCCATGGGTCGCACGCGGTAGCGTGGGAGCCATGGCCGAAACCAACGGATTCATCGACATAGGCGTGCCGGAAGACTTCGCCCGTGCCCAGCTGCTGTTCGGCGTCACGGACCAATGAACGTTGCAGTGCCAGGACTGGTGCTGAATCCTGCCAGCCCAGGTCGCCTGCCTGCTACGCGGCGGGCACTGCTGCTGGACCGCGACGGCGTTATAAACGTCAATTTCGGCTACGTGCATACCCCGGACACCACGCAGTGGGTCGAGGGTATCTTCGATCTCTGTCGTGCCGCGCAGGCGGCGGGCTTCGGTCTGGTCGTGGTGACCAACCAGGCCGGAATAGGCAGGGGGCTGTATACGGAAGCCCAGTTTGCCGACTACACCCTGTGGATGATGGATCAGTTGGCCGCGCACGATATCGAGATACTCCGTACCTACTACTGCCCCCATCATCCTGTCGCCGGGCTGGGGGAGTATCGCGTTGAATGTGAATGCAGAAAGCCGCGACCCGGGATGATTCTGGCGGCCGCGTCGGATTTGGGTATCGACCTGGCCACGTCGATCATGATCGGGGACAAGGCGTCGGATATGCTCGCTGCGCGGGCGGCCGGGGTGGGACGTTGCATCCAGTACGATTCGGACCTGCGTGACTGTGAACGAAGGAATGACGTGGTATACGTGGATTCCCTTCTGCAGGCGCAGCGGGTGATCCAGGGCAGCGGCTGATCCAGCCTGGCTGCTACTCCAGCAGAATGCAGCAACAGGGAGGCGCGTCGTGAGTCGTGATCAGTCTGAAGTGCGTGATGAATCTGTTGTTGTAGCGTTGCATGGCGAACCTGTCGCTTCGCAGCTTTCCGGTGATGCTGACATCAGCACCCGCCCGCACATGGAGGGTGAGGACGGGCAGACTGCTGGCGAGCCCGTGCTCACTGCGCCCTGTCCTCTGTGCGGAACCGCGGCCCCTCACTATAGGGATGTGGCAGAAGTGGCCTATCACGGCTGCGACACCTGCGACTTCATTTTTGCCGACCCGGATCTGCTGGCGCGAATCGACCAGGGACTCGCAACCCGCGAGTACGACGAGAATTACTGGGCTGCCGAGCTGGCCTCGGCGCGCCAGCGCTCCTTTGGCTCGTCGATTGCGCGTCTTGCGGAGGCACTGCTTTACTGCACGGTCCCGGTAGAGCGTTTCATCGACATCGGCACCGGTCCTGGCTACCTGCTCGATGCTGTGGCGCGCTACCTGCCGCACAGCGCGCATCGTTTCTATGGCGTTGAAAAATATCCGCCGCTACCGCGGTACCAGACTGAAAGCCACAATTATCTGTGTTCGGATCTGGCCGACGTCGGGCTCACATTCCAGTGCGGCCTCTGCGTCGAAGTGCTGGAACACCTGACCCCGGCAATGGCCATCGCGATTGCCCAGGCACTTGCAAAAGTATCGGTGCCTGGTTCGCTATACCTCTTCAACACGGGACTCACCGAGTATGTCCGCCACGAAGACCCTGGTTATCTTGATCCCTATTTCAGGGGCCATATCACCTGTTGGTCGGTGACCGCTGCCCGGCGTGTGTTTGAACCGCTGGGCTTCCAGGTGCACGCCTTGCCTGGGAAAAGCTGGGCGTTCATCGTGGAAATGCCGGGTAGTTCGCCGAGGACCGACCTGCCGATGGCCGATCGCATCTGGACGCCAGAAATTGAAAACGTCAACATTTTGACATCGGCTGAAATCGGCGAAGTCATGTACATACTGGGCCGTGAGAGTGCTCGCGCCTATTCATGATTATCTCGCTCAGTCCTTCGTCGTAATCGGCACGACGTTGCCGCATCAAGCGTAATCGGCAAAACACCCGACGATTCGGTTTTGCTATCCTACGCCGTGAAGAATCGGTGAAGGAATTGTTTCAAATTGAGCGGATTCAAGGATTCGAACGGGACTGCCAAGCGTCCTACGATGCTGTTCGCGCTTTCGGCCGCCGGGATAGGGACGCTGATCGGTGCCGCCGGACGCTGGATGGTGGTGGATCGAGCCCCAGGCGTCGCGGGCCTTATCCTCGATGCGCTGTTCGCCACGATCTTCCTGATGCTGGTGCGCGCGGCAGGTGCCGGTCGTCGGCGCCTGGTCACGGCACTTGTCCTCTGGCTGCTGCTGTTCCAAGTCAGCCACGTACTGAAGCTGATGGCACTCGGCTCGCCGGTCTTCTTCAGTGATGTCTCTACCTTGGGTGTTCTCGCTACGGTACTGCCGCCGTGGCAGGTTGGCACCGCGTGCCTTGTGCTCGCGGCACTGGCCGGTCTCCTGCTGTGCAGTGTGTGGCCTGCAGGACGTGCGCGGCTGCCGTGGTCGCTGGCCGCGTTGTTGTTTCCCGTCGCTCTTTACTACGGCGCGCCCCTGGAGGCCCGCCTTGTCGGTTCACTGCTGACAGAGAACGCGAACGACTACGTCACGCACCTGCAGCGACGCGGCGGCATGCAGTTCCTGCTCGATCAGCGCGCACGCAAGCACGAGCTCGCGTTGAAGGGGCGCAACATACTTGACGGCCTCCACCTGGACGCACGCCCGCAGCTGGCGGCGCGGCGCAACGTGCATCTCGTGTTGCTTGAGACATTCTGGGATCCCAACGTGCTGAAGGCCTATCAATTCAGTCGCGATCCCTTCGACCCACGCTTCCGCAAGTTGCTCGAAGAGGGGGGTAATTCCGCAGTGATGACCCCGCATTTCGGTCACTTGACTGCCAATGCCGAGTTTGAGGCACTTTGCGGCCTCCCCGCGACCGAAGACGCCGTGTTTCAGAACCGACTCAAGGACGTTCTACCCTGTCTGCCCCGGATGCTGCGTGAACTTGGTTACGAGACGCTCGCTTCGCACAGCAACCGTCAGGACTCCTGGGGAAGGGACACCGCATACCGGTACATGGGCTTCGCCAATTTCAATGCTTATGAAGCTTTCGTGCGAGACGACCTGGATGGTGTGTTTCTGAACGATGCCAGCTTCTATCGCCAGAACCGTGCAGTGGTCTCGCGATTTGATCGCAGCACCCCCTACTTCAACTACCTGGTCACCATCAGCTCTCACTACCCCTACCAGCTCAACGGCGATCGTCGGCCGCCGCTGGTAAGCGTCAAACCCGCCACTCCTGTCGTGCAGGACTATGCAAACGTGCTTGCCTACTCCAGCAAGGCGTTCATGGACTGGGTCGAGGCTGTCAGGAAGGACGATCCGGACGCCCTGATCGTCGCATTCGGTGATCATGCGCCCGCACTGCCGCCGGACCAGAGCCCTTATGCGGATTCGGGCATCAATACCAGCGCCCGTCCGTTTGACGGAGCTGATACCTTGGTGGCGATGTCGCGTACGCCTCTGGTGTTCATTGACGGTCGCAAAGGCGCAGTCAATGTCGGGACCATGCCCTTGGAGTTCCTGCCGGTCGCCATCGCCCGTGCGCTGGGCATGCAGCCAGGGCGTCTACCGTACCTCACCGACGATATGGTCGGCGAACGCGCGAAGGACAGCACCCGTTTCCTGGGCAATGTGCTGACTCGCGAACGGGGTCAATGGCTCCTCTGCGAGGACCGTCCCGTCGAGGCGACCGCGTGTGGCGATGCGGTCGAGTTGTATGACCGCAAGCGCGCGCTTCGCAATGCGTTGCTCACTGACTCGCGCAGCATGTTCAACGCACTGGGTGGGGCATGGATGAACCAGCCCACGTCGATGCAGTTCGGTACCGGCGAGTGTCTACTTGAAGTCGCCGACTGGGGTCCCAAGGACGCCGAGGCGGGCATGCCGTTCAACAAGCAGGTGGAAAGCGGCCTGAGCGCGACCTGGCTCAAGGTCGACAGGATCCAGGGCAGCCCGCAGCTTCGCATCGGGGCGGTCACCACGCCGGTGGTGGGCTCGGGCATCATCCTGGCAGGTCTTTGGCCTGCGCCCAGCGTCATCAACGAGGCAGGCAACCACGCGGTGCAGATCGTGTGTGGCACCAAGGTAGTGGGGGAGGTGGGCAAGATGCATGTACGCGGCGGCGGCGCGGCATCCCCCTCGGTGCTGACCGGTCCACTGGCGGTCGGGCTGGAAGGCAAGGGCATGGCATCGGTGGTGGCAGCGGCTGAAGGCGGCACCTGCGGTGAAGGGGGAATGCAGCAGGCTGTGGTCAAGGTGAACTGGTCGCGCAGCACCCCCACTGGAGGCGTCCGGGTATTCGTTCAGCAGGGAGGTGGCGAACGGCAGCTCTGGAGTGAGAGCGCCTCTCAGGGCGGTTCTTCGACAGGGCCCTGGGCCAACGAAGGCATGGTGCTGTGGTTCGAAGACGAGACAGGTGGGCCGCTGGGTCGAGCCGTGTTGACGGCCCCCAGCTGCGCGGCCGCTACACACTAGGCCGCGCTTCACCCCCGCCGCTGGCACGGCCAGCGGCCCTCGGCCTGCGCCGCCCGGGCTGTCCGGCCGGTGCCCGTCACGCGTTGACACATGATGCTTGTACCCTAGCCGGACCGGAGCCGACTTTGGTCACTTGATGCGACGCACCTGTCATCTTCCTTCCCAGGCGCCACGCTGGCTTGCCCCGGCGTTGATCGTCGCCTTCACTGCATGCTCCCGGGAACCGGTCAGCATGCCGCTGCCCTCCGACATCAATCCGCTCGAACTCCGACAGCGGCTGCAGCAGCCGGGCCATGCCATGGGCGGGGCCGGGGCGGAACTTACCGTGGTTCCAGGCTATGTCGGGGACTGCAAGGGCTGGGAGATGGGAACGGCCACGATCCGCTGGAAAGCAGATCCCGCGCAGGTCAGCAATGTCCAGGTTCAGGTGTCGAGCCGCACCGAGACGGCGCGCAAGCCGTTCGCCGGAGGCGATCCGGTCGGCGAGGCCGTTGCCCAAGACTGGGTGCGCGCCGGTGTGACGTTCGATCTTGTGGATATGGCGAACGGACGCGATCTGGCTTCGTACACGGTGGAGGCCTTGCCATGTGCGCAGATGTGACTGCCCGCACTGACGCGCCGAGCAGCCCGTGGGTGCCGAAACGTCCTGCTGCCGCAGGCCTCCTCCGCGGGGGGCTGGTGCTCTTGATTCTATTGGGCCCTGTCGTGCTGACCGCCTGGGGCTTGAACGTCAGCCAGCTGATGACGGACGTCAAGCTGGCGCACTGGCAGATGCTCGCCACACTGCTGTTTGGATGTGGGGTGGCGCAGTTCGGTGCGTGGCTGCTCTGGCGCCATCGTATGGGGCTGCGTGCCCTTGCGCTTGGCACCGGTCTGTACTGGATGGTGCAGCTCATCTACTACGCTGGACCGGGGGAGGTCCTGGTTTCCCTGTTGCTGATGGCCGGGTCCCTTGCGGTGGGCTCGCTGCTGCTGCGCCAGGATCAGCACGGTGTTCTGGATCGCATGCTGCTGGGCGCCGCGCTGACCGTATCTGTCGTTGCCTGGTTGCTGCCGTTTGCCGTGCATGGCCCACGCACCTATGTGACGGTGTTCGGGCTGATCGTGCTGTTGCGCTGGAAAGCACTTGCCCGCGACGCCCGGACGGTCAGCCACACACTCAACGAGATCGGTACGGCTCACCCCCTGCTGTTGACGCTGCTGCTGGTGGTCACGGGATTTGCAAGCATGGGCTTGTGGTTGCCATCGCTCAACTTCGATGACAACTCGGTACATCTGACCGTACAGAGCCAGTTGCTCCGCGATGGCTACTACAGGATGGATATCGCCAGCCTGGTATGGTCGTTGCAGCCATGGTTCAACAATACCTGGCATGCCATGGCGGCGATGCTGCTAGGCGCCGAATCCCGTGCCGCAGTCAATCTCATCTGGCTCGTGCTGGGTGTCACAGGCGCGTACCGGCTGTCCATTGCGCTCGGTTCCGGCTCGCGAGCCGCCCTTCTGGCTGCTGCCGTTTACGCGTCGCATCCGATGACGGCGTACTACAGCACGACGCTGCAGGTCGACGGCCCCGCTGCGGTAATCCTGCTGCATCTTGCCGCTGTGCTGTGCACGCAAGGTATCGAGCGACGTAGCGCCTGGGTGCCCGGCGCTCTGATAGGCGTGATGCTCGCGCTGAAGATGACCAACGTGGTGTATGTATTGCTTCCGTGCCTCTACATCACATGGTTGGCAGTGCGGTACCGGCGTCCTGGCTGGTGGGGCAGCGTGGTGCTGGTCGCATTGGTTACCGGTTGCTCAAGCTATTTCTACGCTACAGTGCTCACCGGAAGTCCGGTTTTCCCACTGTTCAACAGCATCTTCCAATCGCCCTATTTCCCGCCGGAGAGCTTTGCCGATGACCGCTGGCTCGCCGGCATCGGGCCAGGGATTCTATGGGAAATCACCTTCGATACGTCTCGGTTCATGGAGGCCTATCCGGGCGCCCTGGGCGTCTCATTGACGGCATTGCTGGGGGGCTCGGTGCTGGCGCTTGTGCAGCCAGGAAGATCGCGTTGGCTCATGCTTGCGGCGTTGATTCCTGCGGCGATCCTCTTCAGCCAGATTCAGTACGTGCGCTACATCTTCCCCAGTCTGGTGCTGCTGGGCGTGCTGGCTACCGTTGCTCTGGAAGGACTCCTGGCGCGAAGGCCAGCGATTCTGGTCACCACGCTCGTGGTCCTTTGCGGCGTCAACTTGGCGCTACTGCCGCGTCCAAGCTGGATCACCAACGGCGGTGCCTGGGCCGCGCTGGTGGCCGACGGTAGGTCCCAGCTGCCAGTATTGGTGCGGGGAGCCACGCCGCACCATGCACTACTCGACCGGATGCTTGACCGGAACCCGAATGCCTGTGTGCTCAACACGGATCGTAGGCCCTTCACTGCCCGTATGTCGGGGCGGGCGTTGTCCGTTGCCTGGTACGACCAGCAGATGAACCGTGCGGTCAGCTGGTCAGAAAAAGATCCACAGGGCGGACGGTGGGTCGAGATCATCCAGGCGCTTGGCGTTTCACACGTGGTTGTGCCGCAGCCGGCGGTGAATCCTGGGCTTGCGCGCGCGTTGGAAAGCTTGGGTGCCGTTCGTGAGGACCAGGAACAGAATCTGGAGCTGTGGCGTCTTCACGCGGCCTCCGGCAGCGGCAATGCTACCTGCGATCTGCGTTTCTTCCAGTCACGCGATATCGCGCGTCGTCTGTTTCAGCGGGAGGCCGAGCCGTCCACGCCCTAGTTCGTGGACCTTTGGCCGGGATCGCTTCTTGAGGACGAAAGTAGTGGCCCCAGGTGAGGGTGCAACGGCCGCCGCGGGATGTTGTTGATGTCGTAGTTCAGGAATGCCAGCAGCAGCTGCAGGGCGCTGACCACGGCTACCGTCGCGATCATGATCGTGCCCACCGGCGTACTGCCCATGCGTTGCGCCGACTGCCACCAATGCCAGCCGCCGAACACCAGGCCGAAGGTGCCCAGGCCAAGGCCGGCCAGAAGTTCCATCGAAGCGATGGGCAGGTCACGCAGGAAGTAGTTATAGACGATGCGCTTGAACAGATTCCGCACGTGCTTGCCAAGGAACTCGCCGAGGACGCGACGAACGTTCAGGCTGCTCGATTCATCGGCGTAACGCGCATCCATGGGAATGTCCATCACCACGGCGCGCATCGTATTCAGACGGAACAGCATGTCGGTCTCGAAGAAGTAGCGACGACTGATCGAAGCGGCCGGCAGCCGCGCAGCGATATGTGCATGGATGGCAGTGTAGCCGTTGGTTGGGTCGAATATGTCCCAGTAGCCGGTGCTGATCTTGGACAGGAAGCTGAGCCCCAGATTGCCGATTCTGCGCACAAGTGGCATCTGCCGGATTTGGCGAAGATCCCAGAAACGATTGCCCTTGGTATAGTCAGCCTCGCCTCGCAGGATCGGGGCGATGAATCCCGGCAGCAGTGCAGGGTCCATCTGACCATCGCCGTCGATCTTGACAATGACGGTGGCGCCGTCGGTGATCGCCTGCGCGTACCCGGTAAGCACGGCCCCACCCACGCCCTGATTCTGTTCATGCCGCAGCACCATCACACGTGGGTCGCGGTTGCTGTCCTCGATCATGTCGCCGCTGTGGTCGGGACAAGCGTCATCCACACAGTAGATGCGGTCCACCTCCGGACCGATGGCCGCAATGACCCCGGCGATGTGCCGGGTGACGCGGTAGCACGGAACCACTACGGCCACGCGGTGGGTCGAAGACGTGTGGGGCATGCGGTTCACCGGATCCAAGAGGTGGGTGGCTGGTTGCCGACGGGTCTATTCTCTACCATACGACATCGGACGCGCACGGCGTGACAAGCGTCCACCCTGGCCCTGGAGTGTTGCCTGATGGAGAAGTCGACAAGGACCCGCAAGGGGGAAAACACCTGGTCAAGCCCGCGATTCCACATCGCTGCCGGTCTCTTGGCCGTGCTGCTTTTCGCCTGCATGCATCAGGTCTACCTGTCTCGGGCGCACCCCGATGCGCTGTACATGGACTCGCTGCGGCTGTTGTCGCAGCTCCAGCAGTGGGAGGCCGGTACGCTGTCGACCCTGGATTTCTGGGGGCAGGGTTCTTCCCATCGCGGCTTCGTCAACCAGCTGTTCCTGCTGGCCAATGTGAGCCTGTTCGATCTGGACGTGCTGCTCTTCAACCGTTTGACCGGTGTGGTGATCGCAGCCGTCTCGCTGATTCTGGTACTGGCCTGGTGCGGCGACAACCGTCGCCTGCAGGGTTCCAGGATGGATGCGGTGACCACGGTGGGTGTATCGATCACCATCGCGGGTCTGTGCCACAGCTGGGCCGGGTTCGAGCTGTTCACTCTGGACCTGGGGCTCCCGCTGTGGGTGAAGAACCTCAGCTTCGTCGCATTCTTCTGCACCCATGCCTGGCTTCTTTCGGGAACGTCCCGAAGGCCGCTGCTCTGGAGTATCGCGCTGGCGGTGACGGCGCCTGTGGTGATATTGGTGGTCGGCATGGGCTGGAACTTCGCCTTCGTCGGTGCGGTCTTCGCCCTTCAGCTGCTTGCGTTCATTCCCGCCTGGCGAGCTGCAGGTCGCTGGTACGGGGTGCTTCCCTGCGTCTCCTTGGTTGCTTCGATGGCGCTCTATCTAGCGTCGGGCAATGTCACCCAAACGCCGGGCAACGCCGACGTCGTGAGCCTCAGTGGCGACACCCCCCTGATCGCCCTCTACGCGCTGGGGGCAACGCTTGGAAACCCGGCGATGATCACTCAGCGGCTGCCGGTCTGGCTCATCGCGCTGGGCGGTGCCTGCATGCTGGTGGGCGGCGTACTGGCGTCGATCACGTGGCTGAGGCGCGGCGCGCCGGGATCGCGGCTGCCGCTCTATCTGATTACCTATGGGGCGTTGGTAGCGGTATCGGTGACCCTTGCCCGGGGGGCCGCCGGCCCGGGCGGGGTGATGGCATCGCGCTACTACATGGACATCGTGCTGGGCCTGATTGGCGTGGTCTGGTTGACGGTGCGCGAACTGCGCGCGCTTGACCGGCCGCGTACGGCGACAGCCTTGGTATGGGCCATGCTGGCCGTGATCGGCCTGTCGCACCTGGGGACCTTTTACTACGAGTGGCGCGCCGCACCTTACCGGGCTCTGGCGTTCGCCGACATGAACCGCGCACTGCTGAACTCGGTCCCGACCGAGGATGCTGCCGCCTTGCTGCAGTCGCCCCTGGCGCACGCCCGCCAGGGTGTGGAAGTCATGCGCGCGCGCCAGCTTGCTGTCTACGAGGGGCATCCGGAAATGCGCTGCTCAGGCGCGGAAGTGCATTACGGGCAAGGATGGCGCAGGCCCGAGGTTCAGGGGCGTTGGTTGAACAACGAGGGCAGCCTTGTCCTGCCCGCCTCCTGCGCTTGCGACTTCGTCGCTGATTTCTACGTGCCGCAGAGTTTTCATGCGCGTCGCATCGAGGTGCGGCGAGAGGGAAGCGTAACGGGTCAGTGGACCTTGCTACCTGGCCGCACCACCTCCGTCGAACTTGGAAAGGCCGGCACCCGCACGCCCATCGTCCTGCTGGCTACCCCCTCACCGGAGCAGTCACCTGCCGGCACCGGCGGCGCGGAAGATCCGACGATGGGGGCACTCCTGACCAGCTATGCAGTTCGCTGCGCAGTGCCCGCGACACCATGAACGAAGACTTGAAGCCGGAGAAGCCGCTGTTCGCCGGAGCACCCGGACCGCTGCAGCGCCTGATCAAAGACCAGCGCGTGCTGTTCGTGCTGGTGGGGGGAGCCAACACCGTCTTCAGCACCGCGCTGTTCGCGGCGCTGAGCCTGTTCCTTGGGCCTGAGGTCCCCTCGGCAGTGAGTCTGTTCATTGCCTGGGTGGTGTCGCTGGTTCTGGTGTTCAATGTGTACCGGCACCTCGTGTTCCGGGTCAATGGGCACGTCCTGCGCGACTTTCTACGCTTTGTCGGCGTCAACGTGGTCAGCTTCCTGATCAACGCCGGTGCGCTGACGCTGCTGGTGGACGTGGTCGGCTTGCCCGCCATTCCCACCCAGATCGCCATCACGTTCGTGGTGGTCGTGGTCAATTACCTGGGCCACAAGTATTTCTCCTTCAGAAGGGCGTGACCATGCAAGTTCAATCGCAGCCGCAGCCGCGCGTGTCGGTGGTGGTGCCCGCGTACAACAACGCGCGGGACGTCGAGGCAACACTGAGATCGATCCTGGCGCAGGATTACGGTGACTTCGAAGTGGTCGTGGCCGATCACTCCTCGTCCGACGGCACGAACCAGATCCTGCAGCAGTTCGCGGGCGATGCCCGGGTGCGCGTGCTGGAACCCACCCCGACGGGTGGTGGCGCGCTGGCCAACTGGAACCGGGTCAGCCAGCATGCCCATGGTGAACTGATCAAGCTGGTGTGCGGCGACGATCTGCTGGTCCCGGAGGCACTGCGCCTTCAGGTAGCCGCCTTTGACGCACATCCCGGTGCGGTGTTCGTCGCGTCGCGACGCAACCTCGTTGACGCGGCGGGCAACGAGCTGATGAAAGCGCGGGGTCTGGCCGGGCTGCAGGGCTGCATGCCCGGGCGTGACGCGGCGCTGGCATCCATCCTGGCGGGGACCAATATCTTCGGAGAGCCCTGCTGCGTGATGATGCGCCGGGAAACGCTCGAGCAGGCTGGCTGGTGGGACGGGCGCTTCCCGTACCTGATCGACCAGGCCAGCTACAGCAACGTCATGATCCGCGGTGACATGGTGGCGCTGCCGCAGGTGCTGGCCAGCTTCCGGGTCAGCGCCAGCCAGTGGAGCGTGCGCCTCATGCGGCAACAGGCGGAGCAGGCGATCGCCTTCCACGAGTCGTTCTCGCGCGAGCACCCTGGCCTGGCAACGCCGGCGCAGGTCCGGCGCGGAAACCTCAAGGCGCGGATGATGGCGTGGGCGCGCCGCTTGGCCTACGTCTGGCTCAGGCGACGGATGTAATCCCGTCTTCTTCCGCGTCGACCGGCAGGTTGAGCAGGTCGCCCACCACGTACTGGGGGCGGTTGTTGACGTTGAGCAGAATGCGCCCGGTGTATTCGCCAATCGCGCCGAGCGCGAGCAGCTGCAGGCCGCCCATGAACATGATCGCGACGATCAGCGACGACCAGCCCACCGCCAGCTCGGGGTTCATGAACTTGCGGACGATCACGATCAGGCCAAACAGGAACGCGGCGGCCGAGGCGGCGACGCCGGCCAGGGAGACGAAGCGCAGGGGCACGATTGAAAAACTGGTCGCCATCTGCAACCAAAGTGAAATGGACTTGCGCAGGCTGTAGCCGGACTTCCCGTCCTGCCGCGCGTGATGGCGGGCGGTGATCGAAGTGAAGTTACCGGTGGACTGCAGCAGCAGTCCGTCCACGTAGACAAATGGGCCGCGGTAGGCCAGCGCAGCCCGGCACACGTCCCGTTTGATGCCACGGAACGGCGAGAGATACAGCCCCTTGGGCTTGTTCAGCAGTCGGCTGGCGACCCAGTCGTTGAAACCGCTGCCCAATTGCTTCCACAGCGCATGCTTGCGGTCCTCGAAGCGGACATAGACCAGGTCGGCTCCGGCCTTCAGTGCGTCGACGATGCGCGGTACATCCGCCGGATCGTGCTGCAGGTCGTCGTCCATGGTGACCACGTAGCGGCCGCTTGCGTGCGCGAAGCCGGCCATCACTGCGTTGTGCTGCCCGGCATTACGGCGCAGGTTCACGCCCTTCAGCCAGGGCCGCTCAGCGCCGAGTGCCTGCAGCACCTTCCAGGAGTCGTCGGGGCCATGGTCGTGCACCAGCACGGCCTCGAAGCCGTCCGCGCCGTAGAGGGGCGACAGCACTTCTTCCAGCTTCTGCACGAGAGCAGGCAGGATGGTGGCGCTTCCGTAGACCGGAATGACGATGGAGATTTCAGGATTCATGGGCGCTGCCGTAGTACTTCTGGATGACGCGAAGCGGATAGTCTGGACCGAAATCCAGGCCGATGTCAGCGGCGACGCCTTCTGCCACCGCGCTGTCGATATGCATTTCTTCTCCGCGGTCGATCAGCTCGACCTGGGCACGGCGACCCAGCACCTGCTCGAACAGCGACACAAGGTGAGGCATGGCCAGCGACCACGGCGTTGCGATGGACAATACCGACGGCTTGCGTGCCTGGCTCAGCAGGTGGGTGGCGATCAGGGCTACGTCGTCGATGTCGATCAGATTGCGCTGCGCACGTGTCCACAGCGTCAGGGAGCGGCCGTCGACGATACAGTCGCGAAGATAGTTGGTCAGGGTATTGGGATTGCGGGTGCGCCCAACGACCTGGGGCAGGCGGAACACCGTCCCGCTTCCGGATGTCGACACCAGATGCTCCATCGCCCGCTTGTGTTCGAAGTACGGGGAATCCTGCCCCGGGTTCACGACGTTGCAGCTACCGAAATAGACCAGGTGCAGGCCGCCATCCAACTGCTTCAGCAGCAGATCACGTTCGCGGGCGAAGGCATCCGGGTCCTGTTCGCGCGAGTTGGAGACGCCGGAGGCGAAAATCACTGTGTCCTGATCGTCGGCGAACTGCCCAAAGGCGCGTGCGATCAGGCCGCTGCCGATAATCATCCAGTGCAACCCGCACAGGCAGGCATGGAAGGCTTCATTCTTTTCACCACCGATCATCCTGCAACCAGGGCCCGGTGCGGGCCCTGTACGCTCATTACAATAGTGCACGCGCCCGCGCAGACCAAGTCATCCGGGGGTGCCACCGGCTCGCCGGTCGCTCAGCCGAGCGCCGCTTCCAGCTCCGGCAACAAGGTAAACAGGTCACCGACCAGCCCGATGTCGGCAATCTCGAAGATCGGCGAATCCGGGTCCTTGTTGATCGCCACGATGGTGCCGGCGTCCTTGATCCCGGTCAGGTGCTGGATGGCGCCGCTGATGCCCACGGCCACATACAGTTCCGGCGAGATGATCTTGCCGGTCTGGCCGACCTGGAGGTCGCTGGGCACGTAGCCGGCGTCCACGGCGGCGCGCGAGGCACCTACGGCGGCACCGAGCTTGTCGGCCAGCTGGAAGATCACCTTGAAGTTCTCTTCCGAACCGACGCCTCGCCCACCGGAGACCACGCGCTTGGCGCTCTGCAGGTCCGGGCGGTCGGTGGCACCGGCCGCCAGGCCGATGAAGCGGGTGTGGGCGGGCAGAGCCGCGTCGACGTTGGCCGCTTCCACGGCGGCGCCGCCGCCCTTGGCCGCTTCCGGCCATGAGGCCGCACGCACGGTGGCGACCACGATCTGGTCGGCCGGCACGTCCACGGTGATGATGGCGTTGCCCGCATAGATCGGGCGCTTGAAGCTGTGGCTACCCTCGACGGTCATCAGGTCCGAGACCTGGTTGACGCCCAGCAGGGCGGCCACACACGGCATCAGGTCCTTGCCGAAGGTGGTCGACGGGCCGAACACGTGGGTGTAGCCGGTGGCCAGCTGCGCGATCTGCGGGGCCAGCACCTGGGCAAGCGCCTGCGCGTTGGCGGTATTGGCCACGGTCAGCACCTTGGCTACGCCCGCCAGTTCGGCGGCCTGCGCGGCCACGGCGGCCGGGTCGGCGGCCAGCACCAGCACGTCGATGCTGGCGCCACTGATCGCGGCGGCCGCGCTCACGGTCTTGGCGGTGGCGGCGTTGAGCTTGCCGTCATGGTGTTCGGCAACAACGAGGATCTTGGTCATTACAGCAACCCCTTCTGCTTGAGTGCAGCGACCAGTTCGGCCGCATCCTTGACCATCACGCCCTTGCTGCGCTTGACCGGCGCGGCGTAGTGGGTGGTCTTGAAGGTATCGGCGGCGTCCACACCCAGGTCGGCCAGCTGCAGAGTCTCCAGCGGCTTGGCCTTGGCCTTCATGATGTCGGGCAGCTTGATGAAGCGCGGCTCGTTCAGGCGCAGGTCGGTGGTGACCACGGCCGGCAGGTCCACTTCCAGCGTTTCCAGGCCGGCATCGACCTCACGGGTGACCGTGGCCTTGCCGTCGGCGATGTCCAGCTTGCTAGCGAAGGTCGCCTGCGGGCGGCCCCACAGCGTGGCCAGCATCTGGCCGGTCTGGTTGGCATCGTCGTCGATGGCCTGCTTGCCCAGGATCACCAGGTCCGGCTGTTCCTTCTCGACGAGCTTAAGCAGGGTGCGCGCGGCGGTCAGCGGCTGGATGGCCTGGTCGGTGACCACGTGGATGGCACGGTTGGCGCCCATGGCCAGGCCATTGCGCAGGTGCGCCTGGGCGTCGGCCGGGGCGATGGTGGCGACGATCACTTCGGTGGCGATGCCCTTGTCGCGCAGGCGCAGGGCTTCTTCCAGGGCGATTTCGTCAAAGGGGTTGGGGGACAGCTTGACGCCGTCGGTGACCACGCCGGAACCGTCCGGCTTGACCTGAATGCGGACGTTGTAGTCCACCACGCGCTTGTACGCGACGAGGATTTTCATCTGGTGCGGGATCCTTCAATAACGGGAAACGTCCGGCGCCGGGAACGGCAACCGGTTCGGGGGTGGGACATGGATTCTAACTGGCTGCGCGCCACCATGCGAATGCGTATGGTGGTGCGCGAGGTCGCCGCATCCATTGTCAAGCCCGGCACGGTATCCTCCTCTGCCCAGCCGCTGCGGATTTCCGTACAGATGCCCCGTTCAGACGCCTCGCTCACCCCGGCCGCGATCGGCATGATCCTGGTCACTCTGGCCATGCTGGCGTGCGGGCAGGTGCTGTTCAAACTGGTGTCTGCCCAGCTGTCGTTCTCCCGCCCGGCAAGCTTTCTGTCCGGTACGCTGCTCGTTGCACTGGCGATGTATGGTGCTGCTACCTTGCTGTGGCTGGCGGTACTGGCTCGGGTTCCATTGTCTGTTGCCTTCCCTTTCTACGGATTGACCTTCCTCCTGGTCCCGACGTTTGCGTGGTGGCTGCTGCATGAGCCGATCAGGCCGCAGACGTGGCTGGGAGGAGCCGTGATCCTTGTGGGGGTGGTGATTTCTTCGTGGGGCAACAGAGCATAGCTATAGCTGCAGCATCTGCACCTCAGACTTTGACGCGTTTTATCGGCTTTGGAGAGGGGAATGGTTCAGGTGGGAGAGCAGTGTCCAGCGTGTCACCGCACGTTGCGGCGTGGACTGCGGGAATGGCACCGCGTCTGTGATGGTTGTACCTACGAAGGCAGCACGCTGCGTGTGGACATTGATACCGACGGGCTGGTCGAGGTTGTAGATGAGGCCCGGCGTGAAGAAGGGTTGGGGCATCTGCGGCAACGGAACTTCCAGGTGCTGGCCGCCGATCTCGTTGGCCGCAAGCCGGCGGGACCGTCTGGACGCCCGACCATGCTGGACGTGGGATGTGCACATGGATGGTTCATGGAGTCCGTCCAGCACCATTTCCAGACCACCGGAATCGAGCCCGATGCGCGCATTGCCGCGCTTGCTGTCGGCAAAGGCCTGGCGGTCCGCAAAGGCTTCTTCCCAGACGTACTGGCTGCTGACGAGCGCTTCGACGTGATCGTGTTCAATGATGTGCTGGAGCACATCCCTGATATCGATGCAGCCCTGCGCGCCTGCGTGCGCCACCTTCGCCATGATGGGGTGGTGGTGGTGAACGCGCCAGCGCGGACGGGCGTGCTCTACCAGACGTCAAGATGGTTGGCGCGGCTGGGCCTGCCGGCCTCGTTTGATCGCATGTGGCAGGAAGGCTTCCCCTCCCCCCATGTGCATTATCTGGACGATGCCAGCATGGCGGCGATTGGAGCCAATGCGGGCTTGAACATCGCGGCAGTTCGAACGCTTCCCTCCATGACCGCGCGTGGTCTGTATGCCCGTATCCGCACGGACCGTACGGTTTCCGCGCCGAAAGCACTGGCGGTCAGCGCGGTGCTGACGGTTGCCAGCCCTCTGGTGAGCGTGATGCCGGCCGACATCAAGGTCTGGCTGCTGCAGGCTTCTTGAGGGGCCGTCCGGCTGGGGTGGCAGCGGCGTGTTCATTCCTTGGCAGGTCGATGCCGGCCTGCCGTTGTATGCTTCCGAGCTGGAGTCCGGCCCCTTCTGGGAGCGCGGCGCAGGAAACATGAACAGGAGAACAGGTAGTGCCCACATGGCTTGTCACCGGCGGTGCCGGATTCATCGGCGGTAATTTCGTACTGGAAGCCGTCGCCAAGGGCGTGCGGGTCATCAACCTGGACGCGCTGACCTACGCCGGCAACCTGAAGACGTTGGCCCCGCTGGAGGGCAATCCGGACCACGTATTCGCGCACGGCGATATCGGCGACCGTGAGCTGGTGGCGCGCCTGCTGGCCGAACACCAGCCCGATGCAGTGCTGAACTTCGCCGCCGAAAGCCACGTGGACCGCTCCATCGACGGCCCCGGCGCCTTCATCCAGACCAACGTCGTGGGCACCCTTGGCCTGCTCGAGGCGGTGCGCGACTATTGGAAGGCGCTGCCGGCCGACAAGAGCCAGGCCTTCCGTTTCCTGCATGTCTCCACCGACGAGGTGTACGGCACCCTGGGCGAGACCGGCAAGTTCAGCGAGACCACCCAGTACGCGCCCAACTCGCCGTACTCGGCGTCCAAGGCCGCCTCGGACCATCTGGTGCGTGCGTTCCACCACACCTACGGGTTGCCGGTGCTGACCACCAACTGCTCCAACAACTACGGCCCGTACCACTTCCCGGAAAAGCTCATTCCGCTGGTGATCGCCAAGGCGCTGGCCGGCGAACCGCTGCCGGTGTATGGCGACGGCAAGCAGGTGCGCGACTGGTTGTTCGTCTCCGACCACTGCGAAGCGATCCGCACCGTGCTGGCCAAGGGCCAGGTGGGTGAGACCTACAACGTGGGTGGCAACTCCGAGAAGGAGAACATTGAAGTGGTGCACGCCATCTGCGCGCTGCTCGATGCACGCCGCCCGCGCGAAGACGGGCAGCCGCGCAGCAGCCAGATCACCTATGTGGCCGACCGTCCGGGCCATGACCGCCGCTACGCGATCGACGCCAGCAAGCTCAAGGACCAGCTCGGCTGGGAGCCTGCGTACACCTTCGATCAGGGCATCGCCTTCACCGTGGACTGGTACCTGGACAACCAGGAATGGGTCAACGGCGTGCTGGACGGCAGTTATCGCCTGCAGCGCATCGGCACCGCGGATTGAATCAAGGACCCAACATGACCCAGCGCAAAGGCATCATCCTCGCCGGTGGTTCGGGCACCCGCCTGTATCCCATCACCAAGGGCGTCAGCAAACAGCTGCTGCCGGTGTATGACAAGCCGATGATCTATTACCCGCTCAGTGTGCTGATGCTGGCCGGGATACGTGACGTACTGATCATCAACACGCCGCATGAGCAGGCCCTGTTCCAGACGCTGCTGGGCGATGGCTCGCAGTGGGGCATGAACATCGAGTACGCCGTGCAGCCCAGTCCGGATGGCCTGGCGCAGGCGTACCTGATTGGCCGCGACTTCGTCGACGGCAAGCCAAGCTGCCTGGTGCTGGGCGACAACATCTTCCACGGCCATGGCCTGACCGAAGTGCTGCGCACCGCCGACCAGCGCGATCACGGTGCCACCGTGTTCGGCTACTGGGTCAACGACCCCGAGCGCTACGGCGTGGCCGAGTTCGACAAGGCCGGCAAGGTGATCGACCTGGTCGAAAAGCCGGCCAACCCGCGCTCGAACTACGCGGTCACCGGGCTTTACTTCTATGACGGCAATGCCAGCCACCATGCGGCGGAGCTGAAGCCGTCGCCGCGCGGCGAGCTGGAAATCACCGATCTCAACCGGCGTTACCTGCGCGAGGGCAACCTGCATCTGGAAGCACTGGGCCGTGGTTATGCGTGGCTCGACACCGGCACGCACCAGTCGCTGCTCGAAGCATCCAACTTCATCGAAACCATCCAGACCCGGCAGGGTCTGCAGGTCTGCTGCCCGGAGGAAATCGCCTTCGGCCAGGGATGGATCAATGCCGAACAGCTTGAAGCGCTGGCCGCACCGCTCATCAAGAATGGCTACGGCCAGTACCTGCATACACTCGCGCTGCGCGGAGTCGTTCCGTGAAAGTGATTGAAACCAAGCTGCCTGGCTGCGTCGTGATCGAGCCCGCCGTGTTCGGCGATGCCCGGGGTTATTTCTTCGAAACCTGGAATGCCGAGCGCTTCGCGGCGCTGGGCCTGCCGGACCGTTTCGTGCAGAGCAACGTCTCCACCTCGGCCAAGGGTGTCCTGCGCGGCCTGCACTACCAGTGGCCGCGCCCGCAGGGCAAGCTGGTCAGCGTGCTGGAAGGCGAGGTCTACGACGTGGCCGTGGACATCCGCCGTGGATCGCCGACCTTCGGTCAGTGGGAGGCGGTGGTGCTGAGCGCGGAGAACAAGAAGCAGTTCTGGATTCCGGAAGGCTTCGCGCATGGTTTCGCCGTGCTGTCCGAACGCGCGGTGTTCAGTTACCTGTGCACGGAGGTCTATCTCAAGGACTTCGATGCCGGCGTACGCTGGAATGACGCCGATATCGGCGTGGACTGGCCGATCAGTGCGCCCACGTTGTCTGCCAAGGACGAGAACGCGCCGTTCCTGAAGGACATTGCCGAAGATCGTCTGCCGGTCTTCGTGCCATGAAAGTCCTGCTGTTCGGCGGCAACGGCCAGCTCGGCCAGGAACTGCTGCGCGCGCTGGCGCCGCTGGGGACCATCGTGGCGACGACCCGCAGCGGCGGCCTCGCCGACGGCAGTCCGTGCGAGGCCGCGGATTTCGATCAGCCCGACACCCTGATGGCCGTGCTGGACCGTGTCCAACCCGACGTGGTGGTCAACGCAGCCGCGTATACGGCCGTGGACCGCGCCGAGGGTGAGCGCGACGCGGCATGGCGGACCAACGCCGACGCGCCGGGCGTGATCGCGCGCTGGTGCGCCGCTGCCGGCGTGCCCTTCGTGCACTATTCCACCGACTACGTGTTCGATGGGCAGGGCAAGCGCCCCTACGCCGAAGAAGATCCCACCGCACCGCTGGGTGTGTATGGCGAGAGCAAGCTGGCCGGTGAAGATGCCGTGCGTGCTGCAGGTGGCCGGCACCTGATCTTCCGTACCGCGTGGGTGTATGCCCCGCACAGCGCCAACTTCCTGCGCACCATGCTGCGCGTCGGTGCCGAGCGTGACGTGCTGCGCGTGGTTGCCGATCAGATTGGCACGCCGACCCCGGCCGCGCTCATCGCCGACGTTACCGCGCAGGCGCTGCAGCATCCGGCTGGCCTTTCCGGCACGTGGCACCTGACCGCGCAGGGCGAAACCAGCTGGCATGGGTTCGCCGAGTCGATCTTCGCCGAGGCCGTGGCGAAGGGGAAACTCGCCCGTGCGCCCAGGGTGGAGGCGATCACCACGGCCGAGTATCCGACGCCTGCAAAGCGGCCGGCGTATTCGCATCTGGACGTGGCCAGGATCCAGTCGGATTTCGGCATCGTGCTGCCAAGCTGGCAGGACGGCTTGAAGCGTGTGATCGCGGAGCTGTAAACGAAAAACCCGGCAATGCCGGGTTTTTTGTTGGGTGCTACCGCGTACGTCAACTCCGCCCGTACGTATCCTCGAACCGCACGATGTCATCCTCGCCGAGGTAACTGCCGGACTGCACTTCGATCAACTCCAGCGGCAGCTTGCCCGGGTTGCGCAGCCGGTGGGTCACGCCCAGCGGAATATACGTGCTCTGGTTTTCACCCAGCAGGATCACCTCGTCACCGCGGGTGACCTCGGCGGTACCGCTCACCACCACCCAGTGTTCGGCACGGTGGTGGTGCATCTGCAGGCTGAGCGTGCCGCCGGGCTTCACCGTGATGCGCTTGACCTGGAAACGCTCGCCGTTGTCGATCGAGTCGTAGGCGCCCCACGGGCGGTACACCTTGCGGTGCCAGGTCGCTTCGGGGCGCGCCTCGGCCTTGAGCTGCGCCACCACCTGTTTGATCTCCTGCATGCGGTCACTGCGGCCGACCATCACCGCATCGTCGGTCTCGACCACGATCACGTCGTCCAGCCCCACCAGTGCGATCAACCGTTCGCCGTAGGCGTAGGTATTGCGGCAGTCGATGGCGATGACATCGCCGTGGTGCGCGTTGCCATCGGCATCCTGCGGCGACACATCGCGCAGCGCGGTCCACGAGCCCACGTCGTTCCAGCCTGCATCCAGCGGCACCACCACGGCGTCTTCGGTCTTCTCCATCACCGCGTAGTCGATGGAGTCGGCCGGCACGGCGGCGAATGCGTCCTTGTCCAGCCGGGTGAAGTCGGTATCGCGTCGTGCCAGCTGCCAGGCATTGCGGCTGGCGGCGAGCATGGCCGGCTGGAACGTTTCCAGCTCGGCCAGGTAGCGCGACGCCTTGAACAGGAACATGCCGCTGTTCCAGAAATACTCGCCGGACTGCACATACTGCAGCGCGGTGTCCGCGTCCGGCTTTTCGACGAACCGGTCCACGGCGCGCACCGCCTCACCCGAGGAGGCCTTGATGTAGCCGTAGCCGGTCTCCGGGCCGGTGGGCACGATGCCGAAGGTGACCAGCTTGCCGTCCCGTGCGGCCGGCAGCGCGCTGATCACGGCGGCGCGGAAGGCGGCCTCATCGGCAATCACGTGGTCCGACGGCAGCACCAGCAGCAGCGGGTCGCCTTCCTCCAGCGTGGCTTCCAGCGCAGCTACGGCAATTGCCGGTGCCGTGTTGCGCCCGACCGGCTCCAGCAGGATCGCCTGCGGCTGTACGCCCAACTGCTGCAGCTGCTCGGCGGCCACGAAGCGGTGTTCCTCGTTGGCCACCACCAGCGGTGCGCGCCCTGCGATAGGCGCCACACGCTGCCAAGTGGCCTGCAGCATGGTCTGTTCGCCGGCCAGGGCCAGGAACTGCTTGGGGTAGGCCTCGCGCGACAGCGGCCACAGCCGTGTGCCGGAGCCGCCAGACAGAATGACCGGAAGAATATCGTTCATCGGGCGGGGCCTCAGGATGCCTTGAGCAACTGCGAAATTTCGTCCGTGCGCTGCTGCAGCAGGGCGGCATCGCCACGCGTTTCCACATTCAACCGCAACAGCGGCTCGGTGTTGGAGCTGCGCAGGTTGAAGCGCCACTGGCCGAAGTCGGCGCTGATGCCATCGGTATGGTCCAGCGTCGGCCCATGCGGAGCGAAGTGCTCCATCACCCGCGCGACGGCGAGCTTGGCATCGGTGACCTTGAAATTGATCTCGCCGCTGCAGGGGAACTTCTGCATGCGTGCCTCGACCAGGTCGGCCAGCGAGCGGCCGGATTCGGATACCAGCGCGGCGATCAGCAGCCACGGAATCATGCCGGAGTCGGCGTAGGCGAATTCGCGGAAGTAATGGTGCGCGCTCATCTCGCCGCCATACACGGCGTTTTCGCTGCGCATCTTTTCCTTGATGAAGGCATGCCCGCTCTTGCACAGCACCGGCTGGCCACCGGCTGCTTCCACCATTTCCACGGTGTTCCAGGTCAGGCGCGGGTCATGCACGATCTTGCCGCCGGGGTGGCGCGCCAGCGCGGCCTGCGCCAGCAGGCCGACCAGGTAATAGCCTTCGATGAAGCGGCCGGTGTGGTCAAAGAAGAAGCAGCGGTCGAAGTCGCCGTCCCAGGCAATGCCGAAGTCCGCGCCATGCTCGCGCACGGCCTGCGCGGTGAGTTCGCGGTTTTCCTGCAACAGCGGATTGGGAATGCCGTTGGGGAAGCTGCCGTCCGGCTCGTGCGCGATGCGCACGAACTCGAACGGGAGGTGCGGTGCCAGCAGGTCCACGATGATGCCGGCGCCGCCGTTGCCGGCGTTGACCACCAGCTTCAGCGGCTTCAGCGCGGCGCGGTCCACGTAGCTGAGCAGGTGCTCGATGTAGGCGCCCTTGTCCGGGTGCGACTGGATGCCGGCGCGCGGTTCGGCCGCGAGCGCGGTGTCGGCCTCGACCGCATCGGAGATCGCGAACAGGCCGGTGTCCGAACTGATCGGCCGGGCCTGCTGCTTGACCAGCTTCATGCCGTTGTAGTCCATCGGATTGTGGCTGGCGGTCACCATCACCCCGCCGGCGGCGTTGAGGTGGTCCACCTGGAAGTAGACCTCCTCCGTACCGCACAGCCCAATGTCCAACACCTCTCGGCCGGCGCCGCGCAGCCCGGCGGCCAATGCGTCCTGCAGCGCAGGGCTGGTCAGGCGTACGTCATGACCGACCACGACGGTGCCCGGGTCCAGCTGCGCGGCCAGCGCCACGCCGATGCGGCGCGCCAGGTCTTCGTTCAGCTCGTCCGGCACCCGGCCGCGGATGTCGTATGCCTTGAATGCGGGAAGTGTCATGTCGGTCCTCGTACAGGTCAGTTGGGTAGTCTAACCGGTGGCCTGTAACGGTAGCGCTTACAGCCCATTCACTGGGGATCGGACGCAGCCGCCGGGGCCAAACAAGCTGGCCCCGGCGGGAGACGGAGGATCATTGGGATTGTGCGGCGCGGGACCAGCTGAGCAGGGCGATTTCCCCTACGTGTTGGGTCGGATCAGCCGCATCCGAACGCATATACGCCCGGCTACTGCCAGATGTAGCCCATGACGCCTTCATTGATGGTGGATCTCACACCCTCACAATTTGAATCCGTAGAGTCGAAATGGTCTCCCCAACGACCACCACTGAGTCCGGTACGCAGGCAGCGATAGAGCGCGACGGTGCCGGGTAGCGGGGTGGGAGAGACATTGCCCGTGATGGGGGCAGACGCCATCGGAATATGCCCCTCACAATCGGCTTGTCGCGACGTAAACCTGTCGCTGTAGTCGTTGGCAATGCAGTGGTACAGCGGGACGCTGCCAGGGAATTCCGTAAACGAGACGAATCCCAGTACGCCTTCTCGCCGACCCGGATGCACCTGCCAGCTCGGGGCCGGACGCACAGAGAAACTGTCGTCCTTGGCTACCCATCGTTCCAGCTCAACCAACAGGACGCCTTCGGGGATCGCCGCTACACCATTGGACGAAGCAGCGACGCCATTTTGGTTCTGGCCAAGATACATTCCATCCTGCGCCATTACTCCGCCGCTCATCAGGCACGCCGCTGCCAAACCGATTACCAAATTCCTCTTCATTCCTTTTCATTCCTTGGAAGCGCGCATTCATTGCGCGAGGATGAATATACGTTTCCAGGCAGCAAAAATACTGAGACTGGCGTCGCGCAACGTCTGTCACCCTGAGGAGTTGTCGAACGTGGGTCCGGAAGAGCCACATGGCTAACTTCCGGGGTAGCGAAGCCGACGGTTCCCACCCGGACGGCTACAATGGCGGCTCACATCAACGAGGTGAGGGCGTAGATGAGCAAGTCCCCAGACAACGGCGGTCGGCGCGGCAAGCGCTACGCCAGCGCCGCCGAGGCGCTGCAGGGCGTGGTGGCCGATGGCCAGACCCTGGCGGTCGGCGGTTTCGGCCTGTGCGGCATTCCCGAGGCCCTGATCGCCGCGCTGCGCGACAGCGGGGTGAAGGGCCTGACGGTGATCTCCAACAATGCCGGCGTGGACGGCTTCGGCCTGGGCCAGCTGCTGGAAACGCGGCAGATCCTGAAGATGATTTCGTCCTACGTGGGCGAGAACAAGGAATTCGAGCGGCAGTTCCTGGCCGGCGAACTCGAGCTGGAATTCAATCCGCAGGGCACCCTTGCCGAGCGCCTGCGTGCCGGCGGCGCGGGCATTCCGGCCTTCTTCACCGCCACTGGCTACGGCACCGTGGTGGCAGAGGGCAAGGAAACCCGCGAATTCGACGGCAAGCACTACGTGATGGAAACCGCCCTGCGCGCCGACGTCGCGCTGGTCAAGGCGTGGAAGGCCGACGAGGCGGGCAACCTGGTGTTCCGCAAGACCGCGCGCAACTTCAACCCGGCCTGCGCCATGGCCGGCAAGCTGTGCATCGTG
Organism: Stenotrophomonas sp.; assembly: GCF_050737075.1. Classification (GTDB taxonomy): domain Bacteria; phylum Pseudomonadota; class Gammaproteobacteria; order Xanthomonadales; family Xanthomonadaceae; genus Stenotrophomonas. The sequence goes on along the minus strand of NZ_JBOHXV010000026.1, from coordinate 3,585 downwards.
GAAGTGGAGCAGGTGGTGCCGGTGGGCGACATCGACCCGGACCAGGTGCACCTGCCGGGCATCTATGTGCACCGCATCGTGCACAACCCCACCCCCGAAAAACGCATCGAACAACGCACCGTGCGTGCGGAGGGCAACTGACATGGCATGGACCCGCGACGAAATGGCGCAACGCGCCGCCCGCGAGCTGACCGACGGTGCCTACGTGAACCTGGGCATCGGCCTGCCGACCCTGGTGGCCAACCATATTCCGGAGGGCGTGGACGTGTGGCTGCAGTCAGAGAACGGCCTGCTCGGCATCGGCCCGTTCCCGACCGACGCCGAGGTGGATGCAGACCTGATCAACGCCGGCAAGCAGACCGTCACCGCGCGTGCGGGGGCGAGCTACTTCGGCAGCCATGACAGCTTCGCCATGATCCGCGGCGGCCACGTGAACCTGGCCATCCTCGGCGCCATGCAGGTCACCGACAAGGGCGATCTGGCCAACTGGATGGTGCCCGGCAAGATGGTCAAGGGCATGGGCGGCGCGATGGACCTGGTGGCCGGCGTTCAGCGCGTGGTGGTGCTGATGGAGCACACCGCCAAGAACGGCGAACACAAGATCCTGCCCGAATGCACGCTGCCGCTGACCGGCGTGGGCGTGGTGGACCGCATCATCACCGACCTGGCCGTGTTCGACGTGACCGACGCCGGCCTGGTGCTGGTCGAGGCGGCACCGGGCGTGAGCACGGACGAGCTGAAGGAGAAGACCGGGGTCAGCTTCGGCTGACCTCGCGCCGTAGAGCGACGCCATGCGTCGCTGCCTTCTTCCAGCCATTCACCGACGTGCGTGGAGGCGATAGCCCCTCGCCGGAATGGCGAGGGATGTCGGGAGGTTGAAAGCCGCCTATCGGCACGCGGTGCGACGTATTTCCGCGAGGGTGTTGTATTTCGTCACCCTCCCGACGCAGAACGCAAAGACTACTCGTGAGGAGCTTTCAAACTCCGAGGGTTAACCATGCGTACGCTGCGACGGTAGCGGAAGTTGGTTGTATCTGTTGATGCGTGTGGGGTGCTTTGATGGCATCAATCGTTGTGACGTGATATGCCTCGATGCGCTTGCAGAGCGTTGTGTGGCAACGATGTTGGATATTGCGATGTGGTCCGCAATTTGGACCGCTGCACGGCGTTCTGCGTTGGTTGCGGGGGAATCCGCGATGGCGTTTATGGCATTTGCTGCGCTGTTTTACGCGCGACGAGCACGGTGTCGATTGTGGTCATGCGTTACCGGACGTTGGGGCGTTCCGTGCAGTCGTCTGGGGACCGACCCTACCGGCGGTCGGCTGCGAATGTGCTTCCTACGTGCGGCGGACAGGCTGCCGATGCGTCGCTGCCGTACGGCCGCGGCACAACCTGCTCCCGGCGCGGCTGCTGCTTCGATCCGTTTTTCAGCGCAATGCTAGAATTTCCGGCTTGGCCTTGGTAACTCTGGAATGCTGCCGTGATAAAGCCCAGGAAGGGGAACCCCTCCGTTCTGCAACGTTGGCTGGCCGGTCTGGTGATCGCGGCGGCGCTGGTAGTAGGGTTGCGCGGCATCGCCAAAGACGTCGATTTCAGCGGATCGCTCCTGCGCCAAGCCTTCGTTGCCGACGCGGGCTGGACCGAGTCGGTACCGCCCGAAGTGGTCGAGGCCCGCGAGCTGCTTCGCCACGAGCAAAGCGGCGCGCCGGTTGCATTGGCATCGGGCCTCTGGGAAGACCCCTTGGTGCGCGAGCGCCTATGGGACGGGCTGTACCCGCGCCGTGTGCATTGGGCCGACAAGGGCCTGATGCTCTGGCGCACGCCGGGCCCCCAGCAGCCAAACTGCACCGAAATCGCAAGGAGTGAGCGCATTGTTCTCGTTGACTGCCACTGACGCGGGCGCCCGCCCGGCGCTGGCCATGCTGGCTGGCGTGCTGCTCTGTTATGCCTTCGCCGCGTTCGGCTGGGTAGGGCTGCCGGCGCAGATCGCCTTCATCGCCGTGCTGCTGTGCGCGCTCTGGTCGCTGCTGGCCCTGCGCGACGGCCGCGCGGCCTGGATGCTGGGCATCGTGGCCGTGCTGCTGGTCCTCGCGCTGGGCAGCCCCACCGACGAATGGGACCCACGCTCGATCTGGATGCTGCACGCCAAGCGGATCTACCTGGAGGGCTCGCTGTACGCCCAGCTGGATGGCTATGCCATCTTCAGCCACAACGACTACCCCTCGCTGCTGCCGCTGTGGTCGGCCACGTCGGCCAAGGTGGTCGGCCACTGGAACGAGATCTTCCCCAAGGCTGCGGCCACGCTGCTGCTGTTGCCGGCGCTGCTGCTGATCGCGCGCAGCCTGCGCACGTGGTGGGCCGCCGGGCTGTTCGCGGTGGCGGTGCTGGAGGTGGGCGGCCGGTATCTGGTTGACGGGTACATGGACGCGTTCCTGGCCGTCTACGCGGTTGCCGCCCTGGCCGTGGCGATCCAGCCGCGCAGAGACCCCGCCGAGGGGGCGTGGTTCAACCTCGCTGCGTATGCGGCGCTGTCGGCGGTGCTGACGCTGATCAAGAACGAAGGTGCGGTGCTGGCCATCCTGGTGGGCGTTGTCGCGGTGGCCACCCTGCTGCTGCGCGACCGCCGCATGCCGTGGGCGCTGCTGGCCGCGTTCGCCGTGTCGATGCTGCCGCTGGTTGCCTGGAAGCTGGCCGTTGCCGGCGCCGACCTGGGCAACGACCTGGCCCAGAGTGATCTGAAGGGGCAGCTGCTGGCGCGCCTGCCCGACATCGCACCGACCCTGCTGATCCTGAAGGCCATGCTGCGCAGTGCCGTCTGGGTACCGTTGGTGCTGCTGCTGGTACTGTGGACCCGCACCTGGCGCGTGCCCGCCGCCCGGGCCGGGCTGGCTGTCGCCGCAGCCTACTTCGGCGTGCTGTTCATCGTTTACCTGAGTACCCCGCACGACCTGGTGTGGCACCTGGCCACCAGTGCCAAGCGCGTTGCGCTGCCGGTGCAGTTGCTGTTGATGTACGCGGTGGTGATGGTACTGGACCAGTGGAAACAGGCCGCCCCGCGCAATGCTGCAGGAGAACACAATGGTTGAGTCCAGCGAGTCGTTCGTGGTGGTGACGCCGGTCTATGAAGACCACGTGGCCTCGACCCGGTTGTTCACCGAGCTGGCGCGCCTGTATGGCGACCGCGTCTTCGTGGTGGCCGTGGACGACGGCTCCATCCGCGAACCGGTGCAGCCGTTCCAGCTCTCCGGCTCCGGGGTGAGCGGGGTGGTGCTGAAGCTGCGCCGCAATGTCGGCCATCAGAAGGCCATCGCGGTCGGTCTGGGCTATGTGGAGGAGAACCTGCCGGACGCCACGCGGGTGATCGTGATGGATTCCGATGGCGAGGACCTGCCCGAGACCATCGCCACGCTGCTGGACGCGGTGCGCGACGACACGGTCGACGTGGCGGTGGCGCGGCGCAGGAGCCGGGTGGAAACGCTGCGCTTCCGCGCGTTCTACGTGGTGTACAAATTCATCTTCCAGCTGCTCACCGGGCGCACCATCAGCTTCGGCAACTTCATGGCGATCAAGGTCAGTGCGCTGCAC
>NZ_JBOHXV010000025.1:0-53245 GCF_050737075.1 Stenotrophomonas sp. | reverse complement strand
GCGCCGGACCCATGTTTTCTACAGTCCCGCAAACCCACCCCCGCCGACCCTCTGACGGTGGGTCGGTGGCCGAGATAGATCAACGGCGGTTCCCGCCGCCGTAGAGCCACGCCATGCGTGGCTGATGTGCGCGCGGATTACCAGCCGAAGGTGGCGGTGGCCGTCACGGTACGGCCACTGCCGTAGTAGCACGACGACACACCGGTGCACGTGGATACATAGCGTTTGTCCGCCAGGTTGCTCGCGTTGAGCGCCAGCTGCACGCGGGTGTTGCCGTGCTGACCCAGGTCGTAGCGCAGGGCGGCGTCGAACAGGGTGTAGGACGGAATGCGGTACAGGTTGGCGCTGTCGCCGTAGCTGACGCCGTTGTAGCGCGCGCCCGCGGCCAGGCTCAGGCCACGCAACGCGCCGGCCTGGAAGGTGTAGTCCGCCCAGAACGAGGCGCTGTAGTCGGGGACCATGGCCAGTTGCTTGCCCTTGTAGGCGGGCGAACGCAGCATTTCCGACTCCATGCGCGAGGCGGCGCCGATCAGGCTCAGGCCATCGATCGGGGTGATGCGGCCTTCCAGTTCAATGCCGCGCACGCGCCCCTCATCGCCCTGGATGGAGCAGGTGGCGGTGCCGGTGGCGCCGCAGTTGCGATGGCTGGCGACCGGGTCGTCGACGATCATGTTCTCCTGGCGGAGGTCGTAGACGGCCAGGGTCACGAGGCCATCCACGCTGGCCGGCTGGTACTTCAGGCCGGCCTCCCACTGCGAACCGGTGACCGGGTCGAACGCGGTCTGGGTGAAGCTGTCCAGCGGCGATTTGGTCGAGGGCTGGAAGGATTCGGCGTAGCTCACGTACGGGGTGAGGCCGTTCTCGAATACATACAGCACGCCCGCGCGGCCGGTGAACGCCTCGTTCTTGATGACGTTGTGCGCGCCCGGCTGGGAGATGCCGGTGGCGATGTTGCGGGTGGCGCTCAGGGTGTCGTCCTTGGTCCAGTCGTAGCGACCGCCCAACGTCAGCCGCCAGTTGCCCGCGGCCAGCTGGTCCTGCAGGTACACGCCGCTCTGCCGGTTGATGCCGGCGGTGGGCGTTTCGGTGGTGACGGTGGGCTGGTAGGGGTAGTAGACCGGGTCGAAGATGTCGATGGCGCGCGGGTTGGTCATCGCGCTGCGCACGCCTTCCCAGTCCGCCCGCTGCCAGTCCCAGCCGAGCAGGACGGTGTGGTCGACGGCGCCGGTGCTGAAGCGCGCCTGCAGGCGGGTGTCGAAGGTGTCGCCGTCGGAATCGCCGGTGCCCTGCACACCACGCCGGTTCTGGGTGCGGCCGTCGGCGTTGAGCGCGCCGAAGGTCACCACGCCGCGGTAGAGCGAATCAACGTGGGTGCGGCGTGCGTTCTGGGTCAGGGTGAGATGGTCGTTGAACTGATGTTCGAACATCCAGCCCGCGGTCCACAGGGTACGGTCGAAGGTGTTCCAGTCCGGCTGGCCGATGAAGGTGCTGTTCTTCATGTGGCCGTAGGGCGTGGCGTTGAGGGTGCCGGCCATGGGCAGGAACTGGTAGGTCGAGCCGCCGTCGTCCTTCTGGTACATGCCAAGCAGGGTGAGGCGGGTGCGCTCGGTGATCTGCCAGGTGTAGCTGGGCGCCAGGAACCAGTGCTCCTGCGCGGTGTGCTTGATCTGGGTGTCGCCGTCGCGATACAGGCCGACCAGCCGCAGCAGTTGGGCGTTGTCACCGGTGCCGGTGCCGACGTCGAACGCGGCGTTGTACTGGCCGTTGGCATCCACGCCGACGCGCAGAAGCTGCTGCTGGTCCGGGGTGGGGGTCTTGCTGACCTGATTGACCATGCCGCCGGGTGCGACCTGGCCGTACATGACGGCGGAAGGGCCCTTGAGCACTTCGACCCGCTCGAGGTTCCAGCTGTCGAACATGCTGCGGTTCCACTGGCTGCCCTGCGGTGCGCGCATGCCATCCAGGGTTACGTTGTTGGCCCAGCTGCCCGCATCGAAACCGCGGATGCGGAAGTCATCCACGCGGTTGTCGATACCGCTGCTTTCCAGGCTCACGCCCGCCACATAGCGCATGGCGTCGTTGAGCGACTGCACGCCACGCGCGTCCAGTTCGGCGCGTTCGATCACGGCGACGGACTGCGGCGTTTCCGCGATGCTGGTGCTGGTCTTGGTGGCGCCGCTGGTGCTGTTGGCGGCGCGGTAGGCGTTGACCTGCACGGCATCCAGGGCGGTGGCGTCCTGCGCGAGGGCGACCGGTGCGGCGGTGGCGCTGGCGATGCAGCAGGCGAGGGCAAGCAGGTTGGGACGCAACCGGCGGGAGAAAGCAGGGGAGGCGGTCATGAGGGGATCCGGAACCAAAGGAGCGCTGGCGCTGGCCAAACGCATGTGGCCCGGGCCACTGCCAGCGTCGTTGTTGTCGCGAAGCGACGTTGGCTGCTTATTCTATGGACTTCCGGAAAAGATGCAATTGCGACCTATTCGCATATACGAGACTGGAACAGGCGGGGTTTGTTGCTGTCAGTGAGAATGTTTGGCGGCGATGGCCGTCAGTGTTCCATCCATGCAGCGGAAAACCGCTTGCAAGCGCGGATCAGAGGTCTAGAATTCGCCGCAGATCCTTTCAACCGCCGCCATGAACTCGATGCCGCTCCTGACGTTTTTTACTCGCACCCGCACTTTCGCGGGACGGGCGCGTCTGCCTCGCGGCTCCTCTGGCGGCTGATCGATTTCTGATCACCGCAGGACCCCAGACAGAGCGCCCATCGGGCGCTCTTTTCGTTTCCGGGTTTCCCGACCCACCGTTGCACTACCACATGAAGGAGAACGTGCCATGCACCAGATCGCCGAGCCCCAAACCTGGCCGCACGCCCGTTAGCCAACGGCGGCGTGCGGCTCCCTGATGTTGGCAGCAGCGAGACCCCTCTTATGAACACCCAGACCCAAAACCTCCGGCGCAACCTCGGCATCATTGCCCATATCGACGCCGGCAAGACCACCCTTACCGAACGCCTGCTGTGGAAAACCGGCGAGATCCATCGCGTCGGCGAAGTCCACGATGGCGCGGCGACCACCGACTTCTCGGCGATCGAACGCGAGCGCGGCATCACCATCGGCGCGGCGGCCGTGCAGGCGCATTGGGCGCCGCGTGGCGAGGCCATCCATCACCTGACCCTGATCGACACCCCGGGCCATATCGACTTCGCCATTGAAGTCGAGCGCTCGCTGCGTGTGCTCGACGGTGCGGTGGCGGTGTTCTCTGCCGTCGATGGCGTACAGCCGCAGTCCGAGACGGTGTGGCACCAGGCGCGCCGTCACGGCGTGCCGATGATCGCCTTCGTCAACAAGATGGACCGCATCGGTGCCTCCTTCGACCGTGTGCTGGCGCAACTTGAGGACAAGCTGCAGGCGCGGCCGTGGGCGCTCGGCATTCCGTTGGGCGCCGAAAGCCAGTTCAGCGGCTGGGTTGACCTGGTGGATCGCACGGCGGTGCGCTGGGACGATGCCGGTACGCCGACGCGTTCGCCGTGGACCGACGATGAGCGGGCCGAGTGGGAGCCGCGTCGGCTGCTGCTGGTCGAAGCCGTTGGCAATCACGACGACGCGCTGGCCGAGGCGTGGCTGGACGGCGCCGACATCGACGCCACCACGCTGCGCGCCGCGCTGCGTCGGGCAACGCTGGCCGGTGCGGGCGTGCCGGTGCTGGCCGGTGCCGCGTTCAAGAGCAAGGGCATCGAGACGCTGCTGGATGCGGTCGTGGACTACCTGCCATCGCCGGAGGATCGACCTGCGGTACTGGCCGGTTCGCCGGAAGGCGAGGTAAGCCTGCCGCCGGATCCGGCGGGTCCGCTGGCGGCACTGCTGTTCAAGATCACGCACCAGAACCACGGTGCGTTGAGCTTCGTGCGGGTGTACTCGGGCACGTTGCGGGTGGGTGATGCGTTGGCCAGTTCGCAGCATGCGCACGGTCGCCGGGTGAGCCGGCTGGTGCGCGTGCAGGCCGACCAGACCCACGACATCAAGCAGGCCGTGGCGGGCGACATCGTGGCGGTGCTGGGCTGGAAGGACGCGGTGAGCGGTGAAACGCTGAGTGCGCCCTCGCGGCCGCTGCTGCTGGACACCATCCAGGCGCAGCAGGCGGTGCTGGCGTGGCGGTTGACGGCGGAAAAATCGGCCGACCTGATCCGGATCAGCCAGGGCCTGTCGAGCCTGGCCCAGGAAGATCCGTCGTTCCGTGTCGATACCGATCCGGACAGCGGTGAAACCCTGGTCTGGGGCATGGGCGAGTTGCACCTGGAGGTGATGGTCGAGCGCCTGCGCACGGAATGGAGCGTCAACGTCACCACCGGCGCGCCGCGCGTGGCCTACCAGGAAACCCTGCGCCAGGCATTGCGCGGCGTGGAAGGCAAGGTGGTCAAGCAGACCGGCGGCCAGGGCCAGTTCGCCCGGGTGCTGATCGACGTGGCGCCGCGCGAGGACGGCGAGGTGCACTTCGTCGACCTCACCGTGGGCGGGGTGATTCCGCGCGGTTTTGTGGCGGCGGTGGAGAAGGGCGTGCGTGCCGCGCTGTCGGAAGGCCCGAAGGGCCATCCGGTGGTCGGTATCGAGGTGACGCTGGTCGACGGGCAGACCCATGCCAAGGATTCGTCGGACACGGCCTTCCACCGCGCCGGCAGCGAGGCCGTGAAGGCGGCGTTGCTGCAGGCCGGTACGCGCCTGCTGGAGCCGGTGATGGAAGTGCAGATCCACGTGCCGTCGGTGAATGTCGGCGACGTGGTCGGCGACCTCAACCGCCGCAGTGGCCGCATTGCGTCCATCGAGGACCAGGGCGGCCGTGCCGAAGTGGTGGGCTACGCGCCGTTGGCGCAGTTGTCGGGCTACACCACCTCGCTGCGCTCGCTGACCCAGGGCCGCGCATCGAGCGACATGCGCCTGAACGGCTACGAAGAGGTACAAGCCGCTTGATGTAGATAGAAAAGGCAGGGGAGCCGGTTTACCGGCTCCCCACCACAGCCACCCATGGGGTGGCTCTACGGATCTTCTGCAAACCTACGCAACAACCGGTCATCTACAATACGTGCATCTGTTTTAGGAGCACGCCATGACCACCGCACATTTCTATCCTGTCGGCACCCCCGGCCAACCCTGGGGTGACACCGAACGCGCGGCCTGGCGCTCGCGCCAGGTGGTGCAACGCCATTACGCCGCCGATGTGGTCGCTGTACTGAACGCCTTGCCCGATGCACTGGACGTGGTCCAGTACGGCCAGCTCGAATCCATCACCGACACCTATCCGCTGTTGCTGGCCATGAGCCGCGACTGGGACCCGGCATTGCCGACCGCGCTGGTCACCGGCGGCGTGCACGGTTACGAAACCAGTGGCGTGCACGGCGCGCTGCAGTTCCTGCGCGAGCACGCCCACGAGTATGCCGGTCGCCTGAATCTGATCGTCGCCCCGTGCGTATGCCCGTGGGGCTACGAGCGCATCCAGCGCTGGAACCGCGATGCCTTCGATCCGAACCGCAGCTTCCGTGACGGTGGCCTGATCGTCGAGTCCGCGTCGCTGATGAACTGGATCGCGGCGCGCGATGACCAACTGCTGGTGCACCTTGACCTGCATGAGACCACCGACAGCGACGCCAACGAGTTCGATCCCGCACTGGCCTCGCGCGACGGCAAAGCATGGGTGCCGGAATCCATTCCCGACGGTTTCTACGTCATCGGCAACAGCGAGAACCCGGAACCGGTCTTCCAGAAGGCGCTGATCGACGCAGTAGCGCCGATCACCCACATTGCTCCGGCCGATGCGCACGGCAACCTGGTCGGCCTGCCGCTGCAGTCGCCGGGCGTGGTGTGGGGCGAATCGCGTTCGATCGGCGCCTGCGCCGGCTTCACCCACGCGCGCTTTGCCACCACCACCGAGGTGTACCCCGACAGCCCGCGCACCACCGCGGCGCAGTGCAACGCGGCCCAGGTGGCGGCGGTGCGTGCCGGCCTGGATTTCGCGCTGGCCCACGGCTGAGCCGGCGGCCACCGACGTTCATGCCGACGCTGCCTCCTGCCGTGACCGCGCCGCGCGCCACGCCCAATCCCGCTGCGGCGGACGACGGCGACGCGCTGCATTTCTGCAGCACCTGTGCGTTCTCCGACGCCTGCACCTCGCAGGGGTACGACAAGAGCGCACTGGCCGAACTGCACGTGCTGGTCGACCACGTCGGCCCCTTCCGCGCGGGCGAGTACCTGTTCCGCACGGGGGACCCGTTCGATGCCATCGCGGCGGTGCGCGCGGGCATGGTCAAGACCTTCATCCTGGACAGCCAGGGCAATGAACAGATCCTCGGGTTCAGTCTTCCCGGGGAGGTAATCGGGCTCAACGCGATTCACGGCGGACGCTATCCCTGCAACGCCGTGGCGCTGGATACGGTGCATCTGTGCCGGTTCTCGTTCCCGAAGATGAGCGTGCTGGCCACGCGCATGCCGGGCCTGCAGGCGCAGTTGTTCAGCCTGCTCAGCGCCGAGATCGGCAAGGTGACCACGCTGGCGGCCAACCATCGCACCGAGGCGCGCATTGCGGCGTTCCTGCTGGATCTTTCCGAGCGCTATGCCCGGCGAGGCTTCTCGGCGACGCGGTTCAAGCTGACCATGTCGCGGGTAGATATCGCCAACTACCTGCGGATGGCGCCGGAGACCGTCAGCCGCGTGCTGCGCCGGCTCAGCGACGAGCAGGGTATCGCCGTGAACCAGCGTGACATCACCCTGCTGCAGCCCGAACGCCTGGCCGCATTGGCCAGCGCCGGGGAGGCCAGCGCCGCCGACGCGGCCGGCTGAGGTTCAATACAGCTCGCAGTGCAGGCGACCTTCTGCACGCAGGCGCGCCCATGCGGGCAGGGCATCCACGTCCATGTCCGCGGCAATCGCGTTGATTGCCGGTGGGATGGCGGTGTCCAGGTGCTGCCTGCTGCCGCATAGATAGAGGTGAGCGCCGCGTGCCAGGAGGTCGGCATAGGCGTCTGCGTGGTCGGCCACTGCATGCTGGACGTAGTATTTGGCGGCCCCGTCGCGGGAGAACGCGGTGCGCAGGCTCGCGAGCTGGCCCGACGCCTGCCACGCCTGCAGGGTCTGGCCGTACAGAAAATCATGTTCGCGATGCTTCTCGCCGAACAGCAGATGCACCTCGCGTTGGCTGCCGGAGGCCTGCAGTTCACGTACCAGTCCCATCAAGGGCGCGATGCCGGTGCCGGTGCCGATCAGCAGCAGGGGCGCCGCCGCATCGGCGGGCAGATGAAAACCGGGATTGGAACGGCAGTACACGCGAACCGTGTTGGCGTCGCTCAACAGGTGAGCCGTGGCGGTTCCGCGACGATCACGTCCGCGATGCACATAGGCCACCTCGCGGATGCAGAGCGCCACCGTATCGCCTGCTGCCGAAGCGATGGAGTAGGCGCGGGGCAGGCAGGGCGAGAGCAGGTCGACCAGGCGGGCCAGCGGCACGCTGTCCGGCGTGGCATGGTCATCGAGCACGTCCAGCAGGTCGCTGCCGTGCAGATAGGCGTCCAACGCGGGGCGTTGGCTGATCTTGAACAGCCCCTTCAGTACGTCGCTGCCGCCCAGTCGGGCCAGCTCGCGCAGCAGCGTCTTGCCGAGCTGGCGCAGTTCCTTGTGCCGCAGCAGTTCGATGGCCTGCGGGTCGGCGTACCACTCGGCCAGCGCGGCGAGCAGGGCCGGATCGTTGGGCGCGATCACATGCAACGTGTCGCCCGCGCGGTACGCAATGCCGCTGCCGCGCAGGTCCAGCTCAACGTGCCAGGCGGCCGGCGTGCTGCTGCTCAGCCGCTGGCGTGCAATGACCGGCGCGTTGAACGCGTTGTCCTCGCCGTAGGCGGTGACCTGCAGGTGCAGGTCGCGCCCGGCATCGGGCTGGCCGTTGAGCACCTCGCCGAGCACCGGCATCCAGCGTTGGAAGAACTGCTCGTAGCTGGCATCGGCGTCCACCCGGTGCATGATCGGGTGGGCGTGGCGCTCCACCAGCAGGGTGTCCAGTGCCTTGGTAAAGCCACAGAAGCGCGGGTAGCCGGTGTCGCCCAACCCGAACACGGCATAGCGCAGGCCGGTCAGGGCAGGGGCCTGGCGCAGGGCCTCCGCGAAACGCTCGGCATTCGCGGGCGGCTCGCCATCGCCGAAGGAACTGGACAGGGCCAGCAGTACATCGCCGGGCCCAAGGCTGCCCACATCGATGTCGTTGAAGGGCAGCACCTGCGGCGCGTGCGCCTGCAGGGCCGGGAACGCGCCCAGGCAATGGGCCAGGGCGCGGGCGTTGCCGGATTCGGAGCCGTAGCCCACCAGCACGCGTTGGATGGGGGCGGCGGCGTTCACGCGACCTCGTAGAACGCGTCGAACTTCTCCTTGCTGTACTCGACCGCATCGAAGTTGGCCATCAGGTCGTTCACCACGCGGCGGATACTGATGTAGGCATTGATCTGGCCCGCCGCGTCGTACAGCGGCTGCACGGTGGTGTCCACCACGTACAGCACGCCGCCCTTGCCCAGGTTGGGCACGATGCCGGTCCAGGTCTTTCCGGCCTTGATGGTGTCCCACATGTCCTTGTAGACCGCCTTGGGCACGTCCGGGTGGCGCACGATGCTGTGCGGCTGGCCGATCAGCTCCTCGCGCTGGAAGCCGGTGAGGCTGCAGAACAGGTCGTTGGCATAGGTGATGTTGCCCTGCAGGTCGGTGGTGGAGATCACCATGACGTTCTGGAGGGCGTTCAACAGCTGGGTGGTGTCGGGCTGGTAGGACATCGCAGGTTCCTGTGGGTGTCGGTTCCTGGACAGAATCGACGGACGCGGCATCGCCGGCCCTGACATTGGTCAAGACGCGCCCGGGTAGGTGTGCGACCGGTGGTCGCAGGGGGCGGTGAGCGTCCGGGGCAGGATGAACAGCCCATTTCGACGGATATCGGATAGTCGCGTCGCGCGGTTGGGAATGTGCGGGAAATACTGAGCCGCATCTCACGTCGACGTTACGATTTATTCGCCATCCTGAATGCCCAACCTGCATGCGGACGCTGGCCATGTCCTCGAACGTCGTGAAGATGACGCGCACGCAACTGACCGCCATGGTGGTAGGCGGCATGATCGGCGCAGGCATATTTTCCCTTCCCCGCACCTTCGCCAGCGCTACCGGGCCCCTGGGCGCGGTCGTCGCCTGGACCATCGCCGGCCTGGGCATGTACACGCTGGCCCGTGTCTTCCAGATGCTGGCCGAACGCAAACCCAACCTGGACGCGGGCGTGTTCGCCTACGCCAAGGAAGGGTTCGGCAACTACCCGGGGTTCCTCTCCGCATTCGGTTACTGGATCGGCAGCTGTATCGGCAACGTCTCGTACTGGGTGCTGATCAAGTCCACGCTCGGGGCATTCTTCCCGATCTTCGGCGACGGCAATACCGTGGTGGCGATCCTGGTGGCATCGGCCGGTATCTGGCTGTTCCACTTCATGATCCTGCGCGGCGTGCAGCAGGCCGCTGCGATCAACAAGATCGTCACCATCGCCAAGGTCATTCCCATCGTGGTGTTCCTGGTCATCATGGCCTTTGCGATGAAGATGGACGTGTTCCAGTTCAACTTCTACGGCGGTGGCCTGGAGGGCGGCATCTTCGAGCAGGTTCGCGCGACCATGCTGGTCACGGTCTTCGTGTTCCTGGGTATCGAAGGTGCCAGCGTGTACTCGCGCTACGCCAAAGAACGCAAGGACGTGGGCGCGGCCACCATCACCGGCTTCCTGGTGGTGACCACGCTGATGGTGCTGGTGACGCTGCTTCCGTTTGCGGTGCTGGAGCGCGCCGACATCGCCGGCATGCGCCAGCCGTCCATGGCCACCGTGCTTGAGGCCGTCGTAGGCCATTGGGGCGCGGTGTTCGTCAGCGTCGGGTTGATGGTGTCGGTGCTGGGCGCGTACCTGGCCTGGTCGCTGATCTGCGCCGAGGTGCTGTCGGCGGCGGCACGCACCAAGGACATGCCGGCGATCTTCGCGCGGGAAAACGCCAACGGGGTGCCGTCGGCGGCGCTGTGGGCGACCAACATCATCATCCAGCTGATCGTGATCAGCACCTACTGGTCGCGCGATGCGTTCTCGCTGATGCTCAACCTGACCAGCGCCATGTCGCTGATTCCGTTCCTGCTGGTGGCCGCCTACGGCCTGCAGCTCACGCGGCGCGGCGAGACCTACAACGAGCGGCCCAACGAGCGCGGGCGCGATCTTACCCTGGCGGTGCTGGCCACCATCTACACCACGTTCCTGCTGTATGCCGGTGGCATCAAGTTCATCGTGCTCTCGGCGGTGCTGTACGCGCCCGGCAGCCTGCTGTACTTCTGGGCGCGCCATGAGCAGGGCGAGAAGATCTTCACCAAGGCATCGGACTGGATCATCCTGGTCGTGGCGGTGGTCGCCGCGGTGGTCGGCGTGTACTGGATCGCGACGGGGTACATCCAGATCTGATGCGTTTCCCGCCCGAATAAGGATCGAGCCGCGATGAGCCCCGCCGTGGGAAGCCGCAAGCTGTCGCTGCTGGAACTGACCGCGCTGGTGGTCGGCTCCATGATCGGGTCGGGCATCTTCGCGCTGCCCGCGGCGTTTGCTGCCAATACCGGCGTGAACGGTGCGCTGCTGGCATGGGCCATCGCCGGCACCGGCATGCTGATGCTGGCGTTCGTGTTCCAGTCGCTGTCCCGACTGAAGCCGGAGCTCGACACCGGCATCTACGCCTACGCGCGCGCCGGCTTCGGCGACTACGCCGGCCTGCTTTCGGCGGTCGGTTACTGGCTGGGCTGCTGCCTGGCCGACGTGGCCTGCCTGATCCTCATCAAGGCCACGCTGGGGCAGTATTTTCCTGCCCTGGGCGACGGCACCACGGTGGTGGCGATCGTCTCCGCGTCGGTCCTGCTGTGGGGCTTCCACTTCCTGATCCTGCGCGGCATCAAGGAGGCCGCGCTGATCAACACCATCGCGACCGTGGCGAAGCTGGTGCCGCTGGCGGTGTTCATCGTGTTCCTGTTCATCGGCTTCCGCGCCGACGTGTTCGCGCTGAACCTGTGGGGCGGCGAACCGCCCGGTATCGGCACCTTGTGGGACCAGACCCGCGGCACGCTGCTGCTGACGGTGTTCGTGTTCGTCGGCATCGAGGGTGCCAGTGTGTACTCGCGGCACGCGCGCCGGCGCGAGGACGTGGGCATCGCCACCGTTGCCGGCTTCCTGGGCGTGCTCTGCCTGCTGGTGATGGTCACCATCCTGTCGTACGGCGTATTGCTGCGCCCGGACCTGGCTGCGTTGGCGACCCCGTCCATGGCCGGGGTGATGGAGGCGATTGCAGGCCGCTGGGGCGGGCTGTTCATCAGTATCGGCCTGCTGATCTCGGTGCTGGGCAACTACCTGTCCTGGTCGCTGCTGGCGGCCGAGGTACTGCATTCGGCCGCGCTCAACGACGCCATGCCGCGCGCACTGGCCCGCGAGAATCGCGCCGGGGTGCCGGACGCCGCCCTGTGGCTGACCAACGGCGTCATCCAGGCGTTCCTGCTGGTGAGCTGGTTTGCCGACTACGCCTTTACGCTGGCGTTGAAGATGACCAGTGCGATGACGCTGGTGCCGTACCTGCTGGTGGCGGCCTACCAGCTCAAGTTGTCGTTCGGCGCGGAAGGTGGGCCCGATGCGGCGGCACACGCGCGGATGCGCTGGATCGCCGGCATCGCCACGCTCTACGCCATTGCCATGCTGATGGCCGGCGGCAGCCGCTACCTGCTGCTGTCCAGCCTGCTGTACGTGCCCGGCTCACTCCTGTTCTGGGCGTGGCAGCGCCACCGCGGCATCGCCTTCCGCCCGCTGGAATGGGCGGTGCTGCTGCTGCTGTGCGCGATGGCGGTGACCGCCGTGGTCGGGCTCGCCAGCGGATGGCTGCGCCTGTGAGCGCGGTGCTTGGGGCCTCACCGTTGCGTTCCCTGCTGGCGCGCCTGACCGCGCCGTATCGCGGCCCGCTGTGCCGGACCGGACAGGTGATCGGCTCGCTGTGCTTCATCGCTTCGCTCACGCCGAGCCTGGTGCCGCGCGGCTACGTCGCACAGGGGCTGCTTTCCGGGGTGTGCTTCGCGGTGGGGTACCTGATTGGCGTGGGGTTGGCTGCGCTGTGGCGCCGGCTGCAGCTGCCCGAGCTGGGCAGAGGGCGCCTGCAGCGGGTGCTGCGCTGGCTGCCGTGGGTGAGCCTGCTGGCATGCGCGCTGACCGCGTGGTGGGTACGGCCCTGGCAGGACTCCGTGCGCGCCGTGATGGGGCTGCCGCCGATGGACGAGGGCTTCTCGCTGCGCCTGCTGACCATTGCCTTCCTGGTATTCGTGCTGCTGCTGATGGTTGGGCGCGCGTTCGCCTGGGTGGCGCGTCGCGTGGGCGCGCTGTCGCGGCGGATCATGCCGGCACCGGTGGCGCGGCTGCTGGGCCTGGTGGTCGCCGCCGTGTTGTTCTTCAACATTGCCAACGGCGTGCTGCTGCGAGGGGCGCTGCATGCGGCCGATGCATCGTTCCGCAAGGCCGATGCGCTCATACCGCCCGAGGCACAGGCGCCCACCAGGCCCGGCAGCACCGGCGGCCCCGGGTCGCTGGTGGTCTGGGAGCAGATGGGCAGGGCAGGGCGTGACTATGTGAGCGCCGGGCCGGACGCGGCGCAGATCGCGGCGTTCACTGGCCGGCCGGCGCTGCAGCCGATTCGCGTCTACGCAGGCCTGCCGGCGGCCGGCGATGCACGCGCGCGTGCGCGCCTCGCGCTGCGCGAACTGCAGCGGCAGGGGGGCTTCGAGCGCTCCAGCCTGGTGGTGATCACCCCCACCGGTACCGGCTGGGTGGATCCGGCTGCAGTGGACAGCCTCGAATACCTGCTGCACGGCGACGTCGCCAGCGTGGCGGTGCAGCACTCGTACCTGTCCAGCCCGCTGTCGCTGCTGGTGGAGCCGGAGTACGGCGAGGAAACCTCGCGCCTGCTGTTCGCCGAGGTGTACGCGTACTGGCGCACGCTGCCGGTGGCGACGCGGCCAAAACTTTACGTGCACGGCTTGAGCCTTGGAGCGATGAACTCCGAACGCTCGGTCAACCTGTTCGACATGATCGACACCCCGATCGACGGCGCACTGTGGAGCGGGCCACCGTTCGCCACGCGCACGTGGCGGCAGACCACCGACCAGCGCAACGCCGGCTCACCCGAATGGCTACCGGTGTTCCGTGACAGCCGCGCGGTGCGTTTCATGAACCAGACCGGCACGCCCGTACCCGAGGATGCGCCGTGGGGGCGGATGCGGGTGGTCTACCTGCAGTACGCCAGTGACCCGATCACGTTCTTCACCCCCTACGACGCCTGGCGGCAGCCCGACTGGATGGCCGAGCCACGCGCGCCGGATGTCTCCCCGGCCGTGCGCTGGTACCCGCTGGTGAGCATGCTGCAGCTGGCGCTGGACATGCTGCTGGCCGACCGCACCCCGATGGGCTACGGGCATGTCTTCGCACCCGCGCACTATGTGGCCGGGTGGCAGGCGGTGCTGGGCACGCAGGACTGGAGCGCGGTCGACACAAGGCGCCTGCAGGACCTGCTGGACCCGCTGCGCCGGCAGGAGATCGAACGGCGGCGCAGCGCGGCGGGCGGCTGAGCGGCGCTCAGGGCTCGCGAGGCGGCCGCGGCGTCCGGGTCTGCTGGGACAGGCGTTCGATGACCGCCAGGATGAGCGCCGACAGCAGCAGCATGCCGTGGATCACCGACATCCAGCGCAACACCTCCGGTTCGACCACCAGCCCTTCCTCCAGCTTCATGAAGATGCGCAGCAGCGCGATGGCCGAGATCGCAATGATCGATCCCATCAGCTTGGTCTTCATCGCGCCGAAGTCGACCGTGCCCATCCAGGCTGGGCGGCGTTCCTGGCCGGAATCGATCCGGGTCACGAAGTTTTCGTAACCGGCCAGCGTGACGATCAACAGCAGGTTGGCCACCAGCGACATGTCGATCAGCGACAGCGCCAGCAACACCGCGTCGGAGGGCCCCAGATCGGCAATGTGCATCACGTAGGTCGCCAGCTGGCGCAGGAACACGAACAACAGCAGCAGCAGCGCCACCACCAGCCCGAAGTAGAAAGGCGCCATGATCCATCGCGCATCGAACAGACTGCGCGATACGTTGCGGCGGAAAAGGCCGCGTAGGCGTTCCAGCGGCATGGCGGCTCAGCCCTCAGTCTTCGAACCGATCGGACACATCCGGCCCGGTATCCTCCACCAGGTCGGCGGGGCGGTTGCCGTAGATCGTATTGCGCATTTCGCGGCGTGCATCGCGGATCGCGGTGCCGTCGAGCGGACGGATCCGGATGATGCGGCAGGACTGCGGCATAGCCACGCTCATGGTGCGCGGAACCACGCTGTCCCAGCGCGCATTGACCGTGCCGAACGAATTGGTGATCTCCACCGTGTGTGCAATGGCCAGGCCTGAGCAGCGCCCACGCAGCTCCAACAGATGCCCGCGGCTCTGGGTGGTCCACACCGCCAGCGCACGGTCGCCCAGCGGCGTCCACTGGGTCTGGCGCACGAAGCGGGCGAGCTGGAAGGACTGCACCGGCGGGCCTGCGTGCTGTACGTAGAGGTTGAAGCGTTCCTGGGTGGTCATGGAAGGCGTGGTCGCGCACCCGGCCAGGGTGGCGACGGCGAGCAGGGTCATCAGCAGGGAGCGCATGACGGTTCCTTCGGCTGCACAGCGCGGTGACATGCCCGTCCGCACGGGACGGGCGTGGTCATCAGGGGTATGCCCGGGTCAGCGGCTGACGCGGGTAGTCGTACCATCACTGGAAACCCTTACGCGGTCGCCCACCCGGTAGTCGGACGGGTTGCCGTCCTGGACCACCGCGACGGTTCGTCCGTTTTCCAGCTGCACGGTGATCTCCACGCCATTGCGGGCGCCGCGTGCCAAGGCGTTGCCTGCCGCGCCACCGGCCGCCGCACCGGCGATCGCGCCGATGGTGTTGGCCCGGCTGCCGCCGCCGATGGAACTGCCGGCGACGCCACCGATGCCGGCGCCGACCAGGGTGGCCACGCCACGCGAGTCATTCTGGATCTGCACCGCGCGGATGGACTGCACGGTGCCCGTCTGCACGTCCTGGGCGCGGCCTACCTCGGAGCGGTTGAACGTGCTGGGGGTGGTGTGGGTGGCGCAGCCGCCCAACAACAGGGCAGACGCCAGCAGCGCCGTTGCGGTGCCTGCATGTCGAAGTTTCATCGTATTTCTCCATCGAATGAATGCGAGGTAGTACGGACTGGCCCGCCATCCTGGCCGAGAAAACCTGCTCCATGAGGCAGCGATTAACTACGCGACCAGTAACGGCGATGTGAAAACCTGGGCGATGCCAGCAGGCGCAACACATGCCGGGTTTTCAGGCGTTTCCGGCGACTATCCAGATTCCGACGTTCACGTGCGCATTACCTTTTTGGGAATAGTTCTGCACACATCGACGACACATCCGGTGGCCCCCGCGACGACAGGCGGAGGCTGTGCTTTCCCTGTTTATCCTTGTGAAACGGAGAGTCTGCAATGTCCAGTTCAACTGTCTATGGCGTTCATTCGGAAGTGGGCGTCCTCAAGAAGGTAATGGTGTGCGCACCCGGCATGGCGCACAGCCGGCTGACCCCGCGCAACAAGGACGACCTGCTGTTCGATGACGTGATCTGGGTCGACAACGCCAAGCGCGACCACTTCGATTTCATGTCCAAGATGCGCGCCCGGGGCGTCGACGTGGTGGAAATGCATGACCTGTTGACCGAGACGTTGGAGATCGACGATGCCCGCAACTGGATCCTCGACCACCAGATCAACGCCAACGAAGTAGGCGTGGAATTCATGTCCGAGGTGCGTGCCTACCTGCAGGCGCTGCCGGCGCGCCAGCTGGCAGAAACGCTGATCGGTGGCCTGAGCGTATTCGACCTGCCCGATGACTTTGCCGGCCCCACGCTGCAGGCCGCGCGTGCCCAGCCCGACATCGTCGGCTACCTGCTGCCGCCGCTGCCGAACACGCTGTACACCCGCGACACCACGTGCTGGATCTATCAGGGCGTGACGCTCAATCCGCTGTACTGGCCGGCGCGGCACGAGGAAACCATCCTCACCACGTCCATCTACAAATTCCATCCCGATTTCGCGACGGCCAAGTTCCCGATCTGGTTCGGTGACCCCACCCAGGACTACGGCAATGCCACGCTGGAAGGCGGCGATGTGCTGGTGCCCGGCAACGGCGTGGTGCTGGTGGGCATGAGCGAGCGCACCTCGCGCACGGCCATCACCCAGCTGGCCCAGTCGTTGTTCAAGAATGGCGCGGCCAAGCGCGTGATCGTGGCGGTGATGCCCAAGCTGCGCTCGGCAATGCACCTGGATACGGTGTTCACCTTCGCCGACCGCGACGTGGTGACGGTGTTCCCCGGTATCGTCGACCAGATCCACACCGTATCGCTGCACCCCAGCGACAAGGCGCCCGGCTTCGAGATCGTGTTCGAGAAGAAGCACTTCAACGACGTGGTCGCCGAGGCGCTGGGCTTCAAGCAGCTGCGCATCGTCGAATCGGGCGGGGACCGCTATGCGGCCGAGCGCTCGCAGTGGGACAGCGGCAACAACCTGGTGGCGATGGCGCCGGGCGTTGTGGTCGCCTACGACCGCAGCACGCAGACCAATACCGATCTGCGCAAGCAGGGGATCGAAGTGATCAGCATCGTCGGGGCCGAGCTGGGGCGTGGTCGAGGCGGCGGCCACTGCATGACGTGTCCGTTGATCCGCGACCCGGTGTCTTTCTAGGCACGGCGTTACCGACACTTCCTCGTACTGCGGCCGGCCCCGTGCCGTGCCGCCGTACGACACCGCGGAGGCCAGAGGGATGCAATCCATTGGGTGGATGGCGCGTGCATGGCTGCTGGTGGCGGTTGCGCTGGCGGCGGGCTGCGGGCGCGGCAGTGGGCCGGACGGCGGCGGGCGGCCCCCGACGCTGGTGGCGGTGGAAGTGGTCAAGGCGCAGGTCGTGCCCAACCTGGTGGAATTGCCAGGCAGGGTAGAGGCCAGCCGCTCGGCCGAAGTGCGCGCGCGTGCCGACGGCATCGTGGAGCGCCAGCTGTACGTGGACGGCACCGAAGTGCAGGCCAACGCACCGCTGTTCCAGATCGATCCGCGCGATCTGCAGGCACGCCTGCAGCAGGCGCGTGCCTCCCTCGCCTCGGCCAAGGCCGCACGGGCACAGACATCGTCCATGCGGGCACGGCTGTCCACGCTGGTGCAGCGCAAGGCGGTGAGCGTGCAGGAATACGAATCGGCACAGGCCTCGTTCCGCCAGGCCGACGCGGCGTTGATGGAGGCGCAGGCGGCGGTGGACCGCGCCACCCTGCAGCTTGACCATGCCATCGTGCGGGCGCCGATCAAGGGCCGCACCGGGCGTGCGCAGGTCAGCGAAGGCGCGCTGGTCAGCGCCGCCGCCGCAACGCTGCTGACAAGGATCGACCAGGTCGACCCGGCGTTCGTCATCTTCAACCCCTCCAACATCGCCATGAACGAGTTGGAGCGCGGCGTCGCCGACGGTCGCATCGACGTGGGCGACAACAAGCATGTGCAGGTGACCATCCTGCTGGAGGGCGGCGAACGCCTGCCTGAAGCCGGTGTGGTGGACTTCAGCGAAACCGCCATCGACCCGGCCACCGGCAGCCGCACGCTGCGCGCACGCTTCGCCAACCCCAATGGCCGGTTGCTGCCCGGCCAGTTCGTGCGCGGCATCCTGGCCATGGGCAGCATCCGCAACGGCACCAGCCTGCCCGAGCGCGCCATCCAGGTGGGCGAGGATGAAGCGTCCGTCATGCTGGTCAACGATGAAAACGTCGCCGTGCGCCGCGCCGTCACCCTGGCCGGTCAGGCCGGCGGACGCTGGGTGGTGCAGTCCGGGCTCACCCCGGGCGACAAGGTCATCGTCGATGGCTGGCACAAGATCCAGCCGGGCCAGCCAGTGGCGATCCAGAACGCTCCCGATGCCAAGGCGAAGGCCAAAGCCCCATGAGTGGCTATTTCGTCTACCGGCCGGTGCTGGCGTGGGTGATCGCGCTGTTCGCCATCCTGTTCGGTGGCATCGCGTTGATCAGCTTGCCGGTGGAGCAGTACCCGGACGTGGCGCCGCCGTCGTTGAGCATTTCGGCCACCTTCGTCGGTGCCGATGCGCAGACGCTGGACCGCACCGTCACCTCGGTGATCGAGAACGAACTGAGTGGCGTGGACGACTTCCTGTTCATGACCTCCACCAGCCGCGCCAACGGCACCGCGCAGATCCGGGTGACCTTCCGCAGCGGCACCGACCTGGATATCGCCCGTTCGCAGGTGCAGGACCGCCTGGCCCGGGTGGAGCCGCGGCTGCCCGATGAAGTGCGGCAGATGGGCGTCCGGGTCACCCAGGCCAGCAACGGCTTCCTGATGCTGATTTCGCTGCAGTCCGACAAGGGCCGCTATTCGGCACTGGAACTGGGCGACTACGCCAACAGCAATATCGCCGACGAGCTGCGTCGTGTGCATGGCGTGGGCGATGTGACGCTGTTCGGTTCCAGCTACGCGATGCGGATCTGGCTGGACCGGGAGAAGCTGGTCAGCTACGGCATCTCGCCGGGCGAGGTGATGGCGGCGGTGCGCGAGCAGAACGCGCAGACCGCCGGCGGCGGCCTGGGCCTGCAGCCGACCACGCCGTCGACCGAGACCACCGCGCAGATCGTGATGCGCGGGCGCTTCAGCACGCCCGAGCAGTTCCGCCAGGTCATCATCCGCGCCACTCCCGGGGCGGCGACGGTGCGGCTGGGCGATGTGGCGCGGGTGGAACTGGGCAACGACAACTACGCCTTCAACCTGCGCTTGAACGGGCAGGAGACCGCCGGCCTGGCGGTCTCGCTGGCGACCGGTGCGAACGCGCTCTCCACCGCCACAGCGGTGCGCCAGCGCATGAAAGACCTGGAAGCCAGCTTCCCGGACGGCATGCACTGGACTACCCCGTTCGACACTACGCCCTTCATCACCGAATCGGTCAACGGCGTGGCCGTCACCATGGTGCAGTCGCTGGTGCTGGTCTCCATCGTGGTGCTGCTGTTCCTGCAGAGCTGGCGTGCGGTGTTCGTGCCCACCATCGTGGTGCCGGTGTCGCTGCTCGGCGCGTGCCTCGGGTTGCTCGCGTTTGGCGTGTCCATCAACCTGCTGTCGCTGTTCGCCATGGTGGTGGCCATCGGCATCCTCAACGATGATGCCATCGTGATCGTCGAGAGCGTCGAGCGGATCATGCGCGAGGAAGACCTGCCGCCGCGCGAGGCCACCGCCAAGGCGATGGGGCAGCTCACCGGCGCGATCATCGCCACCACGCTGGTGCTGCTGGCGGTGTTCATTCCGATGGGCTTCTTCCCCGGCTCCGCCGGCGGCATCTACCGCCAGTTCGCGGTCACCCTGAGCGTGTCGCTGGTGGTCTCCACCATCCTCTCGTTGACCCTGGCACCGGCGATCTGCGGCGCGATGCTGCGGCCGGCCACGGAGCAGGTGGGCAAGGGCGGCCCCGGCCGCCGCCTGTTCAGCGCCATCAACACGGGCCTGGACAGCAGCACCCGCCGCTACACCGGGTGGGTCGGCAGCATGCTGCTGCGGCCCTGGCTGTGGATCGTGGTGTTCGTGGGGGTGACGCTGATCACCGGTGTACTGTACGCGCGCCTGCCCGGCGGGTTCCTGCCGACCGAGGACCAGGGCTACATCTTCGTGGCCTACAACGCCGCACCCGGCGCGACCATGGACCGCACCCGCGCGGCGGCGGAGCAGGCCGAGGCGATCCTGCGCCAGCAGCCGGAGGTTCGCAATGTCGCCACGGTGATCGGCTTCAGCTTCTTCGGCCAGGGCCAGGCGGTCGGCATGTCCTTCGTCGACCTGCATCCCTGGGCCGAGCGCAGCGGCAATGAGCGCAGCGCCATGTCGCTGGCGGCGCGCATGAGCGCGGCATTCACCCGCATCCCGCAGGCGCAGGTGTTCGCGTTGAATCCTCCTGCGATCCAGTCGCTGGGCAATGCGTCGGGCTTCAGCATGAAGATCGAAGACCGCAGCGGCATCGGTGGCCCCGGGCTGAGTGCAGCCGCCATGGGTATCACCGCGCGGGCGGCGGCGAGTGACCGGCTCACCGGTGTGCGCCCCGAAGGCATGCCGCGCGCCCCGCAGCTGTTCGTGGACATCGACCGCACCCAGGCGCGCGCACTGGGCGTGCAGCTGTCGCAGGTCAACCAGGCGCTGGGCATCATGTTCGGCTCGGCCTACGTCAACGACTTCGTGCGCCAGGGCAACGTGCTGCGGGTGTTCATTCAGGGCGACGCCGAGCAGCGCATGCGTGCCGAGGACGTGTCCGACCTGCGGGTGATTGGCAACAACGGCCAGTCCGTGCCGTTCTCCGCGTTTGCCACCACCCGCTGGACGGTCGGCGAGCAGCAGGTGGAGCGCTACAACGGGTTCCTGTCGGCCACGGTGTCGGGGCAGGGCGCGCCCGGGGTGTCCAGCGGCGCGGCCCTGCAGGAGATGGAACGCATCGCCGACGACGTGCTGCCGCCAGGCATGCGGCATGAGTGGACCGGCACCGCGCGCGAGGAGCGCGAGGCCTCCGGCCAGGTCGGCATGCTGCTGGGCCTGGCCTTCATCGTCGCCTTCCTGCTGCTGGCGGCACTGTACGAGAGCTGGGTGACCCCGGTGATCGTGCTGCTGGTGGTGCCGCTGGGCATCCTCGGCGCCGTGGTCTTCACCGGGGCGCGGGGCATGTCTGCGGATGTCTACTTCACGGTGGGCCTGGTGACCATCATTGGTCTTGCCGCGAAGAACGCGATCATGATCGTGCAGTTCGGGCTGGACGAGGAGGCGCGCGGGGTGCCGGTCAAGGACGCGGTCCTGCAGGCGGCGAGGCAGCGGCTTCGCCCGATCCTGATGACCAGCCTGACCTTCATCGTGGGCATGGTGCCGCTGGTGATCGCCACCGGGGCCGGCGCCGCCAGCCGCCAGGCGGTGGGTACCGGCGTGCTCGGCAGCATGCTCAGCGCCACCCTGTTCGGCATCTTCTTTACCCCGCTGTTCTACTTCCTGCTGCGCCGCCGCGCGCGCGCCCGCACCGTCGATCCGGCGGACGCGCCGCCTGCGCCGCCTGCAGCGAAGGAGGGCGCCGATGCCTAGGCGCATGCCCTGGCGCGCGGGTGCGGTGCTGGTGGCCTGCCAGCTGTGCGGCTGCAACCTGGCGCCCGACTATGTGCGCCCGGACGCACCGATGCCGGCGCAGTTTCCGCCGGGCTCCGCCGCGGGCGCGGCCGCGCCGACGATCGCGTGGCAGAACTTCTTCCACGACCCGGCATTGCGTGACCTGATCGGCCAGGCGTTGCTCTACAACCGCGACCTGGCTGGCGCAGCCGCGCGCATTGAACAGGCCCGTGCGCAGTTCCGCATCCAGCGCAGCCAGCGCCTGCCCGGGCTGGATGCCAGTGCCTCCGGGCAACGGCTGCGCACGCCGCTCAGCTCGGCCGACGGCGCGCCGCGGGTGACGGTGGACAGCTACGCCGTGCAGGTAGGCATTCCGTCGTTCGAGCTGGATTTCTGGGGCCGCGTGGCCAACCTCAACGAAGTCGCGCGGCGCCAGTACCTGGCCACTGTCGAGGCGCGCAACACGGCCGAGCTCTCGCTGGTGTCCAACGTGGCGGCGACCTACTACGCGGTGCGGGCGAGTGATGAGGGCATTGTGCTGGCCGAGCGTTCGCTGGCCAGCCGCAAGGAAACGCTGGAGCTGGCGCAGCTGCGCATGGACGCCGGGCTGACCTCGTCCATCGATTTCAATCAGTCCTACGCGCTGGTCACCCAGACCGAGCTGCAGCTGGCGCAGCTGCGCCGCACCCAGGGGCAGGCGTTGCAACTGCTGCAGTTCCTGGTTGGCACGCCGCTGCCGCCGACGCTGCCGGCGGGACTGCCGCTCGACCCGGGCGCACAGCTCACCCAGCTCGATCCCGGTCTGCCGTCGGCGCTGCTCGAGGCGCGCCCGGACGTGCGCCTGGCCGAACACCAGCTGAGGGCGGCCAACGCCAACATCGGCGTCGCGCGGGCCCTGTACTTCCCCATCATCGCCCTGACCGGTGCAGGGGGCTATGCCTCCAGCGACCTGTCCGGGTTGGTCTCGGACAGCAACCGGGTGTGGTCGTTCGGTGCCGGCGCGGTGCTGCCGCTGCTCGACTGGGGCGCGCGCCGCGCGCGCGTGGACGGCGCCAATGCCGGCCGCGACGAGCGCGAAGTGGCCTACCAGTCCACCGTGCAGAACGCCTTCCGCGAAGTCGCCAGCGGGCTGGTCGCCGCCGAACAGAACGACCTGCAGATCCAGGCCCAGATCCGCGCGGTGGAGGTGCAGCAGGCGCTGGTCGTCACCGCGCACGACCGCTACGACGTGGGCCTCACCCCCTACCTGGAAGTGCTCGATGCCGAGCGCAACCACTTCGCCGCCGAACAGAACCTGCTGCAGCTGCGCGCAGCCGCGTTGCAGGACGCCGTGAACCTGTACGCCGCACTGGGCGGCGGGCAGGGCGAGCGGGTGATTCCCGTCGACTGATCCATTCGTGTTTTCGACTTCCCAGCGAGGGCCGCCTTCCATGCGCATTCCCACCCGATCCCTCTGCCTGGCCGCCGTGCTGCTGCCAGGCGCCGTCGCCGCTCAGACCCGCGACGCCACCCAGGACGCGGAAATCCAGCGCCTGCGCCAGACCGTGGACATGCTCACCGCGCGCATCCAGGCCCTCGAATCCGGGCAGGCCAGCACCGCGCAGCAGGCACCCCCCAACGCGGCGCAACCGGCAACCGCGGTGGCGTCCACACCCGGCGGGGTGGGGCGGCCCACCCAGCTGGTCGAGGTGGCCTCGCCCGACGCCATGAAGGTCAAGCCTTCGCCGCTGCCGGCGCGCGACACCTTCGACGAGGACGACCAGGCCACCGCCCGCGCGGACAACGAAGTGCCGCCGGGCGATGACCTGGAAGGTTTCTTCGTGATTCCCGGCACCGAGACCTGGCTGCGGCTGGGCGGCTACGCCAAGCTGGATGCGATGTTCGACAGCGGCGATGCTGGCGTCACCGACGAATTCGTTCCCTCGTCGATTCCCGTCGATGGCGGGCGTGACAGCACCCGCTTCAACATGCACGCCCGGCAGACCCGGCTCACCTTCGAAGGGCGCCGCAATACCGATGCCGGGCAGCTGCGGTTCCTCATCCAGAACGATTTCTTCGGCTCCGGCGGCAGTTATGGCTACCGCCTGCGCCACGCCTGGGGACAGCTCGGCAATACCTACGTGGGCTTTGGCTGGTCAGCCTTCATGGACCTGGATTCCGGCCCGGATACCCTGGACTTCGCCGGCCCGCCCGCATCGCCGTTCGCCCGGTTGGCGAGCGTGCGCCAGTACTTCCCGCTGGGCAACGGCAACCAGCTGATCCTCGCCGCGGAGCATCGCGCACCGGAACTGCAGTTCTCCGGCGTCACCCAGCGCTCGCGCACCGCCGCGCCCAACCTGGTGCTGGCGGCCCGGCACGAGGCGGACTGGGGCAGCCTGCAGGCGTCGGGCCTGCTGCGTTACCTGACCTACGATTCGGCAAAAGACAGCAACGAAGGCAGTGACAGCGCCACCGCAGGCGGCTTGGCCCTCAGCGGCACCTGGGGCTGGGGCGACAACGGCGACTACATGGTGTTCGGTGCCGTCGGCGGGCAGGGCATCGGCGCCTTCATCGGCGACCTTGGCGGCCTGAATGTCGACGGCGTGGTCGATCCGCAGGGCGACCTGCAGGTGCTGCAGCAGTACGGCGGCTGGCTGGGCTATACCCACCACTGGACGCAGCGCTGGCGCTCGACCCTGACCTACAGCCGGTTGTACCTGGAGCGCGACACGCTGCTTGACCCGTCGGTGTTCCGCCGCAGCGACTACGCCGCCGCCAATATCATCTGGCAGCCGGCGCCGAGCTGGAGCTGGGGTGCGGAACTGCTGTACGGAAAACTGCAGGAGCAGAGTGGCGCCAGCGGCGATGTCTTCCGCCTGCAGACGGCCCTCAAGTACGACTTCGTGAAGTAGGGAGGGGGTCATGGCCACACGCTCGAGACAACGCCATTCCGTACCGCGCCGGCTGCGGCCCGCACTGCTGTGCGTGGCACTGGCTGCGGCAGCGCCCGTGGCCGCGCAGGATGCGATGCTGGGCAACATCTTGGAGGAGCCGGGCAGTGCAGGGCTCGGCTTCCTCAGCCGCATCGAATCATCGCCCTACAAGGGCGGCGACGACCGCATCGATCTGATGCCGCTGTATCTGTACGAGGGCGACCGCTTCTTCCTGCGCTCGAACGCGGCGGGCGTGCGCTTCACGCCACTCGAGAACCAGGGCCTGGAGCTGTTCGTGGAACGGCGGTTGGAGGGCTATCCCGAAGACGAGACACCGGACATCCTGCAGGGCATGGAAACGCGCAACAGCGAAGCCGATGTGGGCGCGCGCTACTACTTCAAGCACGACAACCACGCGCTGGATCTCACCGTCCGCCAGGACGTCTCGGGCAATTCGGACGGCACCGAAGTCCGTGCCGCCTACGGCTACACCTGGCGTGGCGACCGCTGGGCCCTCCAGCCGGTCCTGACCGTGGGCTGGCGCAGCGCCAAGCTCAACGACTACTACTTCGGCGTCGAGGACGATGAAGTCACGCCGGAACGCAGCGCGTATTCGGCAGGTAGCGGCGTGGATGTCACCGCCGGCCTGTATGGACGCTATCGCATCCTGCAGAACTGGAGCCTGGTCGGCGGCGTATTCGCCAAGCGCTATTCCAGTGCGATCCGCAACAGCCCGCTGGTGGACAGCGACATGCAGTGGGGTGGCATGGTGGGCGCCGCCTACGACTTCGGCAATGGCCAGGTGCGCTGGGACAAGGAAGACACACCGACCTACGTGAAGGTGTTCTACGGGCGCGATTCGGCCGAAGGCTGCCACCTGGTCAAGATCATGACCTTCAGCTGCGTCAGCTTGAATGACGATGATCCCACCGACATCTGGGGCGTGCACATCGGCCGCCCGTTCGTGTCGGGCCTCAACGGCTGGCCGCTGGACCTGGTCGGCTACGTGGGTGTGCTGCGCCACGACGAAAAGGGCCACCAGCCCGACGCCTGGCAGATCGATGCCTATATGAAGGGCTTCTACTACGGCTTCCCCTGGTCGCACCGGGTCAAGACCCGGATCGGCTTCGGCTTCGGCGTGTCCTACGCCGAACGCGTGCCGTATGCCGAAGCGGAGTCGCAGGCGCGTCGCGAGCGCAACACCTCCAAGCTGCTCAACTACCTGGACCCCAGCATCGATGTGAGTGTGGGCGACATCTTCGGCAGCGAACGCTGGCACGAACTCTACTTCGGCTTCGGCGTCTCGCACCGTTCAGGCATCTTCGGTTCGGCCCAGATGCTGGGCACCGTAGATGGGGGTTCCAACTACATCTACGCCTACCTGGAAGGCGCGCTCTAGCGCGCGGCTGGGGGTGTTGCGGCATCGCGATCCTGGCGAAACAACAGGGCGATGGCGATGTAGGCCGCGCCCATCGCCAGCAGCGCCAGGCCCACGCCCCACGACGCCGACGCACGGCCGGCCCAGGCCACGCCGCTGACGCTGATCGCCGCCGCGCCCAGTGCCACCACGCCGGAGGCCAGCGAGATCCAGCGTTTGCCGCCTGGCTTGAAGCGGAACGCCAGGCTGATCTGCGCGATCGCCTGCACCACCAGTACCGCCGCCACCGTGGCGGCCACCGCATACCCCGCCCAGCCGGGATGGGTATAGATGGCGATGCCGCCGATGACCTGTGCCGTGCCCAGCAGGATGGTCATGGCGAAGCTGGGCAGCCCGCGCACCAGGAAGGCTTCGGTCAGCTGGATCGCACCGGCGATCACCAGCACCCCGGCGACCAGCGCCGTCATGGTGCGCAGCATCAGCGACGAGGCATAGATGCCGAATGCCCCCACGGCCAGCAGCAGGATGCCGACGATCAGCAGGCGGGGCCAACTGGACTTCATTGCCACGCCGATGGAGTCGCGATCGTTGCCAAATCGGGAGAACACGGTCATGACAGGCCACTCCTGGAGAGACCCTCCAATTACCCACCCGGCGTCGTTATGCAGCGGTGAATCCGGCACCAGTAATTCCCGCAAACACATGGCAATCACGCGCTCGCTCCTATACCAGCGCAACAACCGCTATGGGGGCGTAGTGCCATGTTGCAGCGACTGACGGTTCGACTCCTGACTGCCGTGGTTTCCATGGGTCTGGCAGCTTCAGTGGGCGCGCATTCCGTGATGCAGGACGAGATGGGCGGTGACGCGGCGAGCGCTGCTCCCGCGAGCGCGCCGCCACCCCCCACGCTGTTCACCAACGTGCGCATCTTCGACGGCACGCATGGCCGGCTGTCCGCGCCCAGCAACGTGCTGGTGCAGGGCAACACCATTGCGCGCATTTCCGCCGGCGCTATTGATGCCCCCGGCGCGCGGCGGATCGACGGCCGCGGCCGCACCCTCATGCCCGGGCTGATCGACATGCACTGGCACAGCATGTTCGTCGGCATTCCGATCCAGACCTTGATGACGGCCGACACGGGTTACATCAACATCGTCGCCGGTGGGGAATCGCGCAAGACCCTGATGCGTGGCTTCACCACCGTGCGCGACGTGGGTGGCGCGGTGTGGGGCCTGAAGGCCGCCATCGACTCCGGCCACGTCGAGGGCCCGCGCATCTGGCCGTCCGGCGCGATGATCACCGTCACCAGCGGGCATGGCGATTTCCGTGAGGCGGCCGATCTGCCGCGCACGGTGGGCGCGCCCGGTTCCCGCCACGACGTGATCGGCGACAGCGCCATTGCCGATACCCCCGACGAGCTGCGCGTGCGCGTGCGTGAGCAGCTGATGCGTGGGGCCAGCCAGATCAAGCTCACTGCCGGTGGTGGCGTCTCCTCGCCGCACAGCCCGCTGGACGTGGTGAGCTTCTCCACGCCGGAACTTCAGGCGGCGGTGAACGCGGCCACCGACTGGGGCACGTATGTGACCGTGCATGCCTACACGCCGGAATCGATCCAGCGCTCCATCCGTGCCGGGGTCAAGTGCATCGAGCACGGCAGCCTGATGGACGACGCCACCGCGCGCCTGATCCGTGACACCGGCACCTGGCTCAGCACCCAGCCGTTCCCGCCGGAGTTGGCCAACGCCTTCCCGAAGGGTTCCGAGCAGTGGGAGAAGGCGCAGGAAGTGTTCGCCGGTACCGACCAGACCTACCGCCTGGCCATCAAGTACCGGCTGAAGACCGCCTTCGGCACCGACGTGCTGTTCTCCAGCGCGCTGGCCTCCCAGCAGAACCGCATCCTGGCCAGCCTGACACGCTGGTACACCCCCGCCGACGCGCTGGTCATGGCCACCGGCACCAACGCCCAGCTGTTGGCGCTGTCGGGAAAGCGCAGCCCCTATGCCGGGCGCGTGGGCGTGGTGGAGGAGGGGGCGCTGGCCGACCTGCTGCTGGTCAATGGGGACCCGCTGGCCGACATCAACGTCATAGCCAACCCGGAAGCCAACTTCAACGTGATCATGAAGGACGGAAAGATCTTCAAGGACGAGCGTTGAGCGACCTGCAACGGTAGCCGTTGAAGTCAGTGCGCCACGGCACCGAATGGTGGAGTGCGAATACCAAGGTTTGTACAGACGGCGCTCACCTCGTCTGCTTAAATCCTGGCAGCTTCCTCTTCAATCGGTGGCCCCCATGTCGTTCGACCAAGATGCGGATCCGTCGGAACCGTATTGCCTTGACGGGAGCACGCCTGCACTGGCGCTGATGCGCCGCTTCCGTGAGGTGACGCCCGGCGTGCTGCCGAGCGAACTGCGCGTGGCGGGATTCTCTTCGGACGAGGTCCAGGACTGTTTCGCCAGAATGCTGCTGCATGGAATGATTGTGGTCAGCAGAAGCTGCGATGCGGACGGCAACCCGTTCCGGGGCGGCGTGGTGGCGACCACGGGGCTTGGCGTTGCAGTGCTGGAAGCCGCCACGTCCACAGCGCAGGGCGGCCAGGCCGCAGGAAACCCCGTACGCGTTCAGACGCGGGCCCGGCGCAAGCGCGGCTAATTCCCCAGCAGCAGGTTTTTCAGCGCGGCCACGCCGTCCAGCACGGCCTGGCGTCGAACGGCGATATCCACCTTGTCGTTGGCCATCTCGGACGGCCGACCGGTGAGCATCAGCAGCACGCCCTCCATGCTGTGCAGCAGTTCGCGCTGTCCCTCGGTATCGCCGCGGGACGCCAACTGGTTCAGCCGCTGCATGTCGCGGTCCACTTCGGCGAACCATTCCGTGAGATGCATCCTGGCCGCGTCCATGCTGCCAAACAGGGTCAGGAGATGCTCCGCACGTGGCCCGCTGGATAGCGCGGCAGCCGGCGCAGGAGGCGCTGCCTCTACTGCCGACATCCGCGACAGCGTCAGCATGATCTTCTCGTCGAGTGCGGCGATGCGAACGGGCTTCGCGATGAAATCGTCCATGCCCGCCTCGCGGCAGCGCTCAACCTGTTCCGGGAGCGCCGCGGCCGACAGGGCAATAATGGGGAGATGGCGGCCGGTCGTACGCTCCATTCCGCGCACCCGCCTGGCCAGCTCATACCCGTCCATCTTCGGCATCTGGCAGTCGGTCAGCAGCAGGTCGTAGGTGGCATCACACAGCTCCTGCAGCGCTTCTTCGCCACTTGCGACCAAGGTGAATGCGTAGCCCAGCCGGTCGAGCTGCTGACCGATGACCAGCCGGTTGATGGACTGGTCCTCCGCAACCAGGATGCGCGCACGTTGGCGGGTGTGAGCAGCCGCAGTCACGCGTCGCACGGCGGGCAGGAGTGCGTCCATGCCGAATGCCGCACGGCAGGCATTGGTGGTGGCGCGCACCCGCAGTGGCTGGGTGTGCAGCACAAGGCGCGGGTCGACACCGGGGGGATCGCGCGCTTCTGCTCCCCAGACCAGGTGCAGGACAGGCACGCCGGGTGGCAACTCGACCGGGTCATCCGTAGCATCCACGACCAGAAGGTCCGGAACCCACGCCGTTTCAGTGCTGGCGCGCTTCGCGGTGCCGACCTCGAAGCCCAGGGCCGTCAGCGCCTGCACCACCTCGCGCCGCGAGCGCTCACTTTCGCTGCACACCAGGGCCTTCTTGCCGGCAAACGCTGAATCGCCGGTGGAGGCATGAACCACCGGCAGCGCGATGGACAGCGTTGCCACCGTGCCGGTTCCCGCTTCACTCTCTAGGCTGATCTGCCCGCCCATCAACGTCGCCAGCCGGCGGCAGATGGTCAGTCCCAGCCCGGTCCCGCCGTGGCGTCGGGACGTAGAGACATCGGCCTGGACGAAGGGACTGAAGAGATTGCCAAGCTGCCCGGCGGCGATCCCGATGCCCGTATCGCGTACGGAGAACGACAGGTGATCCTGGTTGCCGTCGTGCCGGCGCCGCTCCACATGCAGCTCCACGCCGCCCGTCTGGGTGAACTTGAGCGCGTTGCTGATCAGGTTCGTGACAATCTGGCGGATCCGCATTGCATCGCCGCTGTAGGTGTCGGCCAGCCGCCCATCCAGCACGCAGGAAAATGCCAACCCCTTGGTTCTGGCGCGGGTGGAGAACAGGCCGATGACTACATCCATCACCGCCCGCAGGTCGAAGTCCTGCACGTCCAGCTCGACCAGCCCCGACTCGATCCGGGAGAAGTCCAGGATGTCATCCAGAATCTGCAGCAGCCCGTTCGCCGAATCCTGCACGAGCGCAAGTTTCTCGGCCTGCTCCTGGTCCTGCGCATCGTCGGTGGCGAGCTCCACGAGACCGATGATCTCGGCCATCGGCGTGCGGATTTCATGGCTCATCATGGCGAGGAACGCACTTCGCGCCGCGACCGCCGCCTCGGCTTGCAGCTTGGCCTGCTGCAGCACTTCGGCCTGCTGGTGCGCGCGGGTGACGTCAATCCAGTACCCGCTCCATTCCACGCTTCCATCGTCCGTACGACGCGGTTGGCCGCCCGCGGTGCGTATCCATTTCAGCCCCTGGTTGGTGTACATCCGCAATTCAAATTCCGGCACGGGGGTCATCGTCCGGATGCCTTCCTGCAGCATCGCCTCGGTCAATGCGCGGTCGTCGGGATGCACCTGCGCGAACGCAAGCATCTCATCACCGGTGATCTGTTCGGGCGTCAGCCCGATGGTGGACAGGGTGTCGCCGGCGACGTAGGTGAAGATGCGGCGGCCCGAGGGAGGCGCCCGCAGCTGGAACACGACGGCAGGCAGCGTGCGGGTGATCTCGGCCAGCCGCTGTTCGTACAGCCGCGCCTTCGATTCGGCGACCTTGATCTTGGTGATGTCGACGGCAGCGCCGATCAGGCCCGGCCGCCCCGGCCTGAGCTCCAGGCGCTTCAGCCAGAGCAGCTCGTGGTGGAGCTGACCGGTTATGGGTGACACGATGTTCAGTTCGGCAGCGATGGCCTCGGTGGCCTGCATCGCGTCTTCCTCGATCGGGTCGAGCATGTCGAGGTCGTCCGCGGAGTGATGGCCGACCTCAAACTTGGTCCGACCGATCAGGTCTGCCGCGCGCACCCCGAAGCGCTGCTCATACGCGGGGTTCACGGAGACGTAGCGGCCCAGCTCGTCTTTCACGAAGAGTGGATAGGGAAGGGCGTCCTGCAGTGCGCTCTGGAAGCGCAACTGGCCCTCAAGCTCGGCTTCGGCGGCGCTGCGGGCCCGCACCTCGCGGCGCGTCCGCCAGTAGGCGAATCCCAGCAGGCCCACAACGGCCAGCGCGGCAAGTGCTACCGCTGCCGCCCAGCGCCAGGGGAGTCCGTACTGGTAATCGAGGGTCAACCAACGCCGACGGATCTTCTGGCGTTCTGCATCGCCGATGTTGGCCAGGGTGCGGTCGATCAGCGGCATGAGGGTCGCGTACTTCGGATCCATGCCAATGCTCAGCTCCTTGTCCAGCTCGGCAGGGCCGACAACGCGCAGCTTTCCCGCGTATCGACCCCGGATGAGCGGGTCGATCGCCGGCTGGGTGCCGATGTAGGCTTCGACACTGCCGGCCTCCAGCCTCGCCAGCCCTTCCTCGTTGGTCTGCACCTTCACCAGCGTGGTGCGTGGCAACGCCAGCCGCAACGCCTCCAGCAACGACGCCTCGGTGCGTGTGGCCACGCGCAGGCCCTTGAGGTCTTCCGTGCCGGCGATGCCCGGTCCGCTCACGCGGGCCACGATGACGGTCGGGAAGCGCTCGTAGGGGCGGCTGATCAGCATGGTCTCCGGCGAAAAATCCCCGGGTGCGGCGGCGGCGATCATATCCACCTCACGGGCAAGCACCATCTGCTGCAGGTGCCCCCAATCGCGAGCCGGCACCAGTTGCACCCGGATGCCCAGCGACACCTTCAGGAGGTTCACGTAGTCCGCAGCCAACCCGTCGAACTCGCCTGCCGAGTTGGTGAAGCTGAAGGGCGGCCGATCGCTTTCATAGCCCAGCCGGAGCGGCGGAAGGTGCGCCAGGATGGCGCGCTCCCTGGGGCTCACCACGGCCGTGGGCACGGATGACTCAACGCCGTCGTAGAGTCCCCACCGGGCACGCAGGCTGGACAGCTCTTCTGGTTTGATGCCGCTCTCTGCCTGCTTCAGCAGTTCGACCAGCGCGGGTTCCTGATTGGAGACCGCCATGCCGATCGGGAAGGACGGCAGCGAGAGCGGTTCAAGCATGACCAGATTGTTGGTCCTGCGTTGCCGCAGCAGCGTCTGGGTCCGCGCGGCGGTGGTCCCGACATAGACGTCGGCCTCGCCGCGACTCAGCATGTTCAGGGCCTGCCGGCCATCATCGGCAAGCAGGCTGACGGCGTCGGGAAAGCGCCTGGCCAGATCTGCGGCGGTCTGATGAAGCGGGCGCTCCACGACGATGCGTGCGTGCGCCAGGTCCTTCTCACTGCGGATTCGCAGGTCCCCCTGCCGCGCCACCATGTACAGGCGTCCGATCGCGTACGGCTGCAGGAACTGATAATCCCCACTCCCTCCCGGCTGCTGACGCTGAGCGACCAGGACGGGAAACTCCGCCGCCCGGGTGGCGGCCGGCAGGTTCCAGTCGTCAAACGGGATGAACGCGATCTTGAGTCCGGCGCGATTCGCGAGCAGGCGTGCGTAGTCCACCCCAAGTCCCTGCGGCTCGCCGGCGATCCATGCTTCAAACGGGAGGTGATCGCCAGCGTAGACCCCGACCCTGACCACGGGGTGCCGCTCCCGCCACGCGATGGCCGCGCGCGACGCGGTCACCGGTGCCGGATGCGCGGGCAGAATGAAAGCGAACAGCACCAGCGCACAGGCGCAGAGTGTTCGCCAACCCGGCAGCATGGAGGTCATGATGCGCCCTAGAGCTTCTCGCTTCGAAGTCGCTCGAACAGTTCGACCTCATTGCTGATGCCCAGCTTCCGCTTGGCATTGCTCTTCTGGCGGCTGATGGTGGTGATGCTGCGATGGAGCTTCGCGGCGATCTCCGTGAAGGTCAGGCCGGAGGCAAGCAGCCTGAGTACTTCCACCTCCCGGGGCGAGGGCATGCGGTTGACCAGGCCGGTTTCAGTGACGCCGGAACTGCTGGCAAAGCGATCCTTGATGCCGGACCCGATGTAGGGCAGGCCGCGGTATACCGCCTGGATCGCCGTGCTCAGCTCGCTGGCCGTCGAGCCCTTGTCCAACAGGCCCAGCACGCCCACCGAGCGGGCCGCACGCAGCAGACCCAGGTTGGTGGCGGCCGTGAGCAGCAGGATCGGAATGTCGGGATGTCGCCTGCGCACCACGGTGATCATGGACAGGCCGTCGGCCTGCTGCCCATCCGGCATGGCAAGGTCGGTGACCAGGACGTCGCAGGGATGCTCCTTCAGCATGTTCAGGAGTTCTTCGGCGCTACTGGCTTCGGCAACGATCGTGCCGACGCCGCTGAGCTCGATGACGCGCCGGGTCCCAAGCCGTATCAGGGTGTGATCATCGGCGATGATGATTCGCAGGCTCACAGCGATTAACTCCCGGTCGATGCAACATTGGAAATAGGAAGCGTCACGATTCGGGCTCGCACGGAAGCCCGAACGTCAGTCGGCCCTACTGACGGTCCGTCATCGCGAATCTCATGTTACTGCTGCAATCAGAGTCACGCACCGGTACGCAGGAATGCGCCATTCTGGCCGGTATCCTGTCGTTTCTCCGTTTGGTCGCCACCGGCATTCGGCGGGCACCTGCAGGTTCCCGGCGACCCATCCAGCGCGCTCGCAGATGATGCGCAATGTCGCAGCATATGAAACATACAATAACTACGATAATGAACGCCCGGCGCAACGCCGATACGCATGCATTCATCTGTGGTGTGGGTTGGCGGCCAAAAAAATCGCCGACAAGGCCGGCGATTCAAGTTTCTCCCCCTGTCCGGGGTAGACCGGGGAGAACCACCGTGGCAGGGAGTCGGCCGCGGTGATCCGATCATTGTTTTCTCGGTGACGCATGTCAGACGCATGGCGCATGGAGAAATGCGCAGCCCCAGTCTGCTGAGCGTGCCGTTCCTGTGCAATGCAATTCCTGTTGTTCTAACCAGGCGCTGAACATGGTCGTGCCGAGGGCGCAGTGCGCACACGTATCGTAGGTATTGCATGGCCTGTGTGACTAACGATTGATAGCCTTGTTTCGGTTGCGGAGACTCGGATCACATATTCATCGGTCCGCGTCATTCCACGCGCCACTACCACTACCCACAGAAACCAGGCAGGCCCTCAATGAAGAAACACATCCTCGGCACTTTCGTACTGCTCACCGTTGGCGCGTTCGCTGCCCAGACCGCATCCGCCTTCGACGGCACCATTACCTTCACCGGCGCCGTCACGTCGCAGACGTGCGATATCGATGGTAATGGTGGTGGTGTCTCGGACTTCGAAGTCGCGCTTCCCACCGTGTCGATCGGCACGCTTGCGAGTACTGGCTCGACCGCGGGCGCGACGCCGTTCACGATCAAGCTGACGAACTGCACGCCGGGTACCGGCAACGTTCACACCTACTTCGAGCCCGGCGCCCTGACCAACGCGGCCACCGGCAACCTCGCGCTCGAAGCGGGCGGCGCGGTCGATGTGGAGATCGGCATCTTCGACAACAACACGAAGATCATGATGGGTGCAACGGACGCGGACCAGAGCTCCCCGGTCGTCGCGCTCGTTGGCGGTGCGGCATCGATCAACTACATCGCCAAGTATGTGTCCGTCGCCGACACTGTCAGCGCCGGTGCGGCCAATAGCCACGTGGCCTACACGATCGTTTACGAGTAAGCCCATTCCCCGATCGACCAAGGGCGACGAGACGCTGTGAATGCGCCAGTCGCCTGCGGTCGCGCCATGCCCAGGGATCGGGAAGGAATCCTGCTGATCCATGCATATGAACTGTAAACCACGACTGCTTCTCCACACGCTCGCGCTGACGCTCGGGCTGGCGACGATGCTCCCCGCGAATGCCTCCGTGGTGATCGCCAATACCCGGGTCGTCTACAAGGCCGAGGACCGCGAGACCACGATAAAGCTCAACAATGCGGGCAGGGCGCCTGCACTGACCCAGAGCTGGATCGATGCCGGCAACCCGAAGGCGTCGCCCTCGGATTCCAATGCCCCCTTTACTGTGACGCCACCGGTGGCACGTATCGACCCCGGCAAGGCGCAGACACTGCGCATCTTCTACACCGGTGAGCCGCTGCCGAAGGATCGGGAGTCCGTGTTCTGGCTCAACGTGCTGGAGGTTCCGCCGAAGGCGACCGGCGCGGATGCGGAGCACAACAAGCTGCAGATGGCATTCCGGTCCCGCATCAAGCTCTTCTTCCGTCCCACGGGGCTGAGCGGTACCCCGGAACTTGCTGCGCAGCAGGTTGAATGGCGTCTTGTGCGTGACGGCAAGCAGGTCGCGGTCGAGGGGCGTAACGCCTCCGCCTTCCACGTCACCGTCTCAGCGCTGAGCCTGGTGGGCGACGGCGGCACGGTGCAGGCCAAGGAGGGCGGCATGATCGGGCCGGGTGAGACGAAGCGCTTCTCGCTGACGGGGGCGACGCCTTCTGCGCCGCCGTCCAGCGTCCACTACGAAACGATCAATGACTACGGCGGCGCGACTAAAAGCGAAGCCGCGCTCCACGCTTCGTCGTCGGCAGGTACCGACTGAGTTACCTCCGTACGCCAGGACGAGACCGTCCCCACGCGCTCTCTTGATGGCTGGAAGGCTTGAAGAATGAAAAAGTTGCCGAAGTCACCACCAGGCGCCTGCTGGTTCAGGACAACAGGCGCGGTGGTTCTGTCCATGTACGCCAGCGTCTGCGCGCAGGCCGAAGGCCTGCCGGACAATGACAGTGATGCGCCGGCGGAGGTGGAATTCAACACGGCCTTCATCCGGGAGTCCGACGATACTGCGATCGACCTTGCCCGCTTCAACAAGGGCAACCAGGCACCCGCCGGCACCTATCTGGCCGATGTGGTGACGAATGGGAACTGGTCCGGCCGCGCGGACGTGGAACTCCGCGCCCGAAGTGAAAGAAACGCTGCTGTCGTCGCATGTTTTGATCGAGCGCTGCTGGAGCTGGTCGGCGTGGACCTGGGCAAGATCCCGACGGGTGTCGTTATCCCCTCGGGCGGCAGTGCGTCGCCCTGTGTGCCCCTGTCCGACCTGGTCCCCGGTGCCTTCGCCACGTTCGACAACGGCGAGCAGCGGCTGCTGGTCACCGTGCCGCAGGCGTTCATGCGCCGGTCCGCGCGTGGCTACGTCGATCCCCAGTACTGGGACGAGGGCATCACGTCCGCACGGCTCCAATACAACGCGAACGCCTACCAATCCAACGGTGCAGGTCAGTCCGTCACCCGTGGCTACGTGGGGCTGGATGGCGGCGTCAACGTCGGCGCATGGCGTCTTCGCAGTACGGGTTCGTTGACCGCGGACAAGACGGGGGCGGAGTACCAGGGCATCCAAACCAACCTGTCACGGGCAATCCCGTCGTGGAAGAGCAGGCTGGTGCTCGGGGATACCTTCACCGATGGCATGGTCTTCGACAGCGTCGGCCTGCGTGGCGCGGTGCTGAGCAGCGACGATCGCATGCGTCCGGAATCCCAGCGTGGTTACGCACCCACCATTCGCGGTATCGCCGAAAGCAACGCGCTGGTTCAGATCCGCCAGCACGGCAACGTTCTCTATGAAACCACGGTGGCACCGGGGGCATTCGAGA
Source organism: Stenotrophomonas sp. (assembly GCF_050737075.1). Classification (GTDB taxonomy): domain Bacteria; phylum Pseudomonadota; class Gammaproteobacteria; order Xanthomonadales; family Xanthomonadaceae; genus Stenotrophomonas. Next base: position 16,902 of record NZ_JBOHXV010000025.1, on the reverse strand, counting down.
TCGACGATCTTTATCCGACGGGCTACGGCGGCGAGCTGGAGGTTGTCGTGACCGAAGCCGATGGGCGCGTGCGTATCAGCACCGTTCCTTTCGCCAGGGCAGTGAATGCACTGCGGCCGGGAGTGACCCGCTACAGCGCCGGCATTGGCCAGTACCGCGATGCGAGCGTTGCCGCCGAACCGTTGGTTTCCCAGTTCACCCTTCAGCACGGCTTTTCCAACCTTGTGACCGGGTATGGGGGCGCGATCTTGGCGGACGGCTACACGGCAGGGGCCGCAGGTATTGCGCTGAACACGCGCATCGGTGCATTCAGCGCCGATGTGACCCATGCCGTTACGCGCGTTCGCGACGAGCCCCAGCGTGCCGGACAAAGCTATCGCTTGGCGTACAGCACGTTGTTCGCACCTACCGATACCAGCCTGACCCTGGCTGCCTATCGCTATTCGAGCAGCGGTTATCTCGACCTTCCCACCGCGATGCGGTTGCACGCGGGGGCGCACATGGGAACCACCGGGGAACCGGGCGTTCGCCGCGACACGTTTCAGCTGGCTCTCAATCAGCGCCTTCCCGCAGGCTTTGGCGCGATCTATGCGTCCGGCTCTGCCCAGGGGTATTGGGGGCAGTCCCAGTCGGAGGTGCAGTACCAGGCGGGATACAGCAATAGTTATAAGCGTCTCAACTACGGAGTGTCGGCCTCGCGGCAGTTTCTGCCCGCCACCGGACGTTGGGACAACGCGATGCTGCTGACTCTTAGCCTGCCCCTGAGCAGCAGCGCACACGCTCCCTACACCACGACCAGCGTGCAGAGCGGCCCCGCCGGTGCCACGAGCGTCCGCCAGGCACTGACCGGGGTGGCGGCCGTGGACGAGGCCCTGACGTACGGGTTGAGCGCGACCAGGACTACCGGCGATGGCAGGTCCACGACCCGGCTGAGCGGCAATGCGGCCTACGTGCTCCCCAAGGCCACGCTCTCCGCAAGCGTGGGCAGCAACGGCTCCAACCGCCAGCTGAGTGCAGGTGCGTCCGGCATGGTGGTGGCTTATTCCGGGGGCCTTGCCTTCTCCCCGACGGGCGGCGACACCATTGCGATCATCGAAGCAGCGGGCGCGGGCGGTGCACGGGTTGCCAATGGCAACGGCTTGTTGCTCGATTCGCGTGGGCGCGCAGTGGTGTCCAATCTCATTCCCTTTGCCAGCAACAGCATCGAGATCGATCCCAAGGGATTGCCGCTGAGTGTGGAGCTCAAGGGCACCGAGGCACGCGTGGTGCCCACCGACGGTGCCGTCGTGCTGGCCAGGATCGAAACCGAGAGCGGGGGCCGATCCGCATTGATCCAGGCTCAGAGCCTCACGGGTTCGCCGCTGCCGTTCGGCGCCGAGGTTCTCGATGCAGAGGGCGGCAATGTGGGAACGGTAGCCCAGGCCGGCCGCATTGTGGTGCGCAGGCTGAAATCCACCCGTGGAACGTTGACCGTCCGTTGGGGGCAGGGCGCGGAATCCACGTGCCAGCTCAACTACACGCTTCCTGATGCCGTTGGGAAAAATGATGCGATGACCATGGTGAAAAGCGAATGTCAGTAATCAAACTCCGTGGTAGGCGTCATGGCCGCCGCGTTGCAACAGTGTTCTTCGCACTCATGCTTGCGAGCATCGCGCCATCTGCGCTCGCCGCCGTCATATGCACCGGCGGCGATCGCGCCATATCGCTGCCGCTGCCGGCCAGCATCACGGTTCCTCGCGATGCGCCTGTGGGGACACAGCTGACCGGGTGGGCGCTGTCACCGGCGGATTCGGAGCTGTTCAACTGCAAGGGGGCACTCTCGACAGATAAAGTGGGGATCCGCGTTGAATCGATGGTGCCCACACCAACGGGAGGTACGCTTGTCGACGGCGGCGTGACGTACAGGGTCTTTGAAACGTCGCTGCCCGGCGTCGGCATCGTGATCGGCTACATGGTGTATGCCAATGGCTGCGGATGGCAGACCGAATGGTCGCCACTGGGTGTCAATGGCGCCAGAACATGCAATTCAACGATCTACCCGGCGAACGGGGCCCAGCTCAAGGTCATGCTCGTCAAGACAGGGCAGGTCGCGTCGGGGTTCGTCAGCGCCATGCAGGTGGCGAAAGCGTTTCCCTATATCAACAGCGCGGTGGACAGGGCACAGAGTGCCACGTACTCGATAGGGACCGTGCGGGTCGATGCGCTCGCCTGCACGACACCGAACGTCACCGTGCCGCTGGGGACCCATACGTCAACGGAGTTCAAGGGCAAGGGATCTTCGACGCGGACGGTTCCGTTCAAGATCGCCTTGTCAGGGTGCCCGGGGCCGACGGATCTGGGCGCGCTCAGCCGCATCACCTATCAGATCGATGCCGTGACGCCCATCGTGGACGCAGCGCAATCGGTGGTCGCGCTCGGCGCCGAGGCGGGTGCGCGCGGTATCGGCATTCAACTGCTGGACAAGGCGGGCAATGCATTCCCTCTGGGAACGGCGACGCCGCTGGCGGGGTATGCCGGCGCGCAGGGTGATTATTCCATCGATTTCGGTGCCCGCTACATCCAGACAGACACAGCGGTTATGCCGGGCAGCGCAGACGGCGCCATGACCTTCACCCTCAACTACCTCTGATCAGCCGCCGGGGTTCATGCTCATCCCGCCGCCGGCCTTGAAGTACAGGACGAGGTAAACCACGCGCCAGAAGATGAACGCGTAGGCGCCGCAGACCAGTATCTGCAGGATCAGGTGGGACTTCATCCGGCTGAGCCGCCACAGGCCGTCCATCAGGTTGAGCAGCAGCAGGCAGGCACCGATGGCCGTGACCACATAGCCGACGATGGTGGGGTTGACCAGGTCCAGGTCGCCCGGCCCCGCGCGCACCACTTCCAGCCCTGCGGCGGTGATCAGGGTGGAGACGGCCATGTTGCGCGTGTTCTCGAAGATCAGGCGCAGCACGCCGTTGTCGAACAGCTGGATGGCGATACGCCGAATGAACGGAGGCAGCATGGTGGACGTCCTTCCGGTACGGATGTCAGGCTGCCACAGAGTTGCCCCGGGTCCATGAAGGCGGCGTGGATGGACCCGACCGGAGCCTGCGGAGTGCAGGCGGGCGGTAAGTAATACTACGCAGCCCAGGCACGCGCCTTTACTGATGCGTATGGCAGGGCGTCCGGCCAGACTTTGTTCCGTGGACACACTCTGCGGGCGAACGACGATGGCGAGACTGATTTCAAGGCGTGGTGTCCTGGCCATGGGGCCGGTGATCGGCGAGGGGCAGAGCAGCCTGTGCGGGATCTCCGACGTGGCCATCGGCAAGTACTGCCGCCTGCCAACGACCCGAGTGACCCGCTTCGGCAGCCATGCGCCGAACCCGCCTGCAGAGCCCGCGGGCACCGACACCGCGCGCGGCGATCCGCGGCAGCCCCCCCGAACCCCCGTCGCCAGCGCCACCCTCGATGCGGCCTACCGGAAGCAGGACTACCACATCACCGCCTGGCAGCCGCAGGGGAAGCCCGCCTTCGTACTGCTCATCGCACTGAAGGACCGGCAATGGATCCAGCCCGACGTGGTCGAGGCGGCTGACTTCGACGAGGTCTTCCGGAACGCGGTGGCGTTTGTGGAGCGGGTATTGGACGGAGAGGCGGAGCGGTAGGTCCGGAACGCCGGCGGCCGCTCGCTCGACGAAGATCATGAACGAATCATCCGCGGCCGCAGTCTGCTGGCAGGCCCATGGATTCACTGGGGGCTCACAATGAAGGTACTGCGCACACCATTGACACGTGTTTCTGCGTCAACTGTGCTGGTGCTGGGGGGCATTCTCTCGCTGCCTTCCAACGCTGCGTGGGCTGACGACACCTATGGCGCATCCGGATCCCTGTATGCCTTGCGCAATCCGGAAGACACAACCGACACGTCGCGTGACGCCTGGCGCTTCACGCTGGGCGCCGGCGTGGCAAGCATGCCGAGCTTCCCCGGCAGCGACAGTCGCAAGACCGAAGCATTCCCCGCCATTGGCGCAAGCAGGGGCAGCTTCTTCATCGGCGTCAACCCGGACGCGGGCGCGCTGCTGTCGCTCGGTGCATATTTCGTCGGCAATGAGACCTGGCGGGCGGGTGTCGCTGTCACCTATGACTTCATTGAACCTCGCGACGAATCGGACGACGAGCACCTGTACGGACTTGGCGATATAGACCGTACCACCCACGCCGAGGTGTTCGGGATCTACACCCATGACTGGGTGTCGCTGCGCGGCAGCGTGACCTCGGATATCGGCGGAAACTCCCGCGGTGCCGTGGCCACGCTGGACCTCACCGGGCGCTACCAGCCCGACGCCCGCTGGGTCTTCACGGCCGGGCCAGGACTGTCGTGGGTGACCAGCCAGTACAGCCGCGCTTACTTTGGCGTCACCCAGCAACAGAGCGTGGACTCGGGCTTGCCGGTGTATCGCGCGGGCTCGGGCCTGAACAACGTGCGCTTCTCCCTTGCAGGCGCCTACCGGCCCACGCCGCACTGGAACATCGGCGGCGCGGCCACGGCGTCCTGGCTGCAGGGCGATGCCAGCGACAGCCCGGTGACCCAGAAGAGCAGTCAGATGACTTACACGGTCTTTGCCAACTACCTCTTCTAAGTGGGTGGCTGCGCCCTCTACATGACCCGATCTGCTTGCAGCCGGCGCAAACGCCGGTTGCTGATCGTCAACCCAACTACCTCGCCGGACGCCATGCGCACGAGCGTAACCGTGCCACGCGAACCTACGAAGCGCTCGCCGCCGACGGATTCGAGGGCGAGCTCGTTCTGGCGAGGCCAGGACAGCATCAGCGTGTCACCTACGAGGCGAAGCGTGTAGGTCGTATCTGTTTCGACGCTGCGGTATTGCCCGGCGAACGAGGCCAACGAAGCCGCCGTAGGCATGGGCGCCACGACGCGGACGAACACACGCTCGGTGGGCCAGGAATCCTTGATGCGCAGTTCGGGTTGGGCGTCGTCAGGTGCGCCGGCGGCGGGCGGAATGAATCGCCACACGTGCGGCTGCGATCCCGGCCGGAACACTGCGCTGCCGACCGGCACCAAGGCAGCGCCCCCGCCGATCTGGCGTAGCGCACCGTCCTTCCACTCCGTTCGTACTACTTCGTCCGTCAACGGACTCCAGTAGACGCCGGCCAGAGCTGCCTGTTCGGCATCCGGCACGGCCACTGCCGGCAACAGCGCCGGTTCGGTCATGCGATCGCCGAGATAGATGTCGGCCACCTTGCGCGTGAGCTCGGTGGGCGAGGTGGTTGCAGCGTTGCACAACGCCACGATCGCCAGCCGCTGGTCCGGGAAGAGGGTGGCCTCGGTGCGGTAGCCACCGTCCACGCCATCGTGGCTCAGCATGGTCAAGCCGCGGTAGCCGGCCAGGCGCAAGCCGCCGCCGTACCCGGTCTCGGTGCCATCATTCAACTTTCCAGAGGTTCGCATCCAGCTCGACAGCGCTGGTCCGCCCACGCGTGGATCCAACAAATTCTGCTCCCACTTGAGCAGGTCGCCAACGGTGGTGAATACACCGGTCGAGCCGTGATAGTCGATGTTGGGGACGCTGATCCGCCAGCCGCCGCCTTCGCGGGGGCTGTAGGCCGATGCGCGGCCCCGCACAATCTCGGTGTGGTCGTCCTGGTAATGGGTGTGGGCCATGCCCAGTGGCTTGAAGATGCGCTCGTCGGCGAAGGCGCGCAGCGACTTGCCGGATACGCGCCGCACAATCTCCGCCAGCAGCGTGTAGGCGGAGTTGCCGTACACGACCTCCGTTCCAGGTTCGAAGTTCGTTTCGCGTTGCCGGCTCAACGCCCAGAGCATGTCTGCCTGGGTGTACAGATCATCGCTGCGCCAACCGGCCAGGTTCAGCAGCTGGCCTTGCTCCCGCAGGCCGTTGGTGTGGTGGACCAGATGTGCGATGGTGATGGTCTTGCCGAAATCGGGGATCTCCGGCACGTATTTGCGGATATCGTCGTCGAGTGACAGTTTGCCATCCTGCGCCAGCAGGCCAATCGAGAAGGCAGTGAACTGCTTGGAGATGGACGCCGCGTAGAAGATCGACTCCGGCGAGATCGCAGTGTCGTACTCCAGGTTCGACATGCCATAGCCACGCGCGTAGTCCAGCGTGCCGTTGCGGGAGATGCCGACCGCGCAGCCAGGCGTAGTGCTGCTGCTCCAGGGTGCGAATAACGCATCCACCTGCGCGTGCCGATCGACAGGCAATGCGTCAGCGGCCCGCGCAGGCGTGGATTGGGTGGCGCATGCCATCGCTATGGCGACTGTCAACAAGACGGAACGCGTGGTTTGCATGCAAGTCCTTTGGCGTACCAAGCGATGGTGTATCCAGCAAGCTAGCATTGCGCAGCGAGGGTCAGCGTGGCCCAGAAGTCACTTTCAGGTTGCCGTGCAGCCAGTGCGGAATCGATGGGGTAGGGGGCGCGCGAAATAGGGCCGGTCTTATGGATGACGAGCCAGGAGCTCCCCATACTCTTCCCAGAACGCTGGCAGGCACCCTGAGCTACATGGAAATCGTACCCATACTGGGCTTGGCCTTGCTTGTTGTGTGGATCTACAGTGCGTGCTCATTTCTCTATATCCCCATCAAGTGCATGGTCCTGTGGCGAAGGAATAGGGACATCTGGTTGTTCCTATCGCGACGTCGTCTACTACTTCTCGTTTTGGCGTACGTCGTTTCGGCGCCGCTTGTAGGTCTATTCGGCTTCCTTGTGAGCGCGTCGAGTGCCAGCGGAAGCCATGGCGTTGGGTACTCGGACACTGACGTGGCCATTGCCGAAGGCATCGGATGCGTGTTCCTTGCCGCGGCACTTGTCGCACTCGTCCTTGTCTTCGTTCGTCCCAGGCCGCGCTCGGATTGATTCCGCGCCAGGGGCGTCAAGATGGGCCGTGGCGTCATCGCCTTGGATTGCCCGGTACAGCTTGCGGTGCACGTGCGGACAAGGGGAGGGTGCTCTTTGCCTCGAAGCGCAGCAGGTATTCTCCACCCAGCCACAGGGGGTTACATGGACGTAAGAGCAGTTTTCGTTCTGGCGCTGCTGTGCGCCGGACCTGCATCTGCCCAGCAGGTGCACAAGTGCATTGAGGGCGGGAAGGCCGTCTATCAATCGGTCCCGTGCGCCAACGGTGCCCCGGTGAAGACGTGGAATGCGCCGCCAGATGCGCCCAACCCAGACCGTCAAGCCCGGCTTGACGCCATCCAGCGCGATCTCGACCAGCGGCGGCAAATGAGCACCTACGCGCCTGCACGCCGGAGCGGCACCAACGGCGCGGCTATCAGCCAGCACAAAGATCCTGGGCGCTGCGAACTGGCCAAGGCGCAGCGTAAAGCGGTATTCGACGCCGCGGGCCTGCATCGCACCTTTGAAACGTCCCGGCGCATGGACGACCTCGTTTACGACGCCTGCAAGTAGGCCGTTTCCAGGAGTGCGCGGCGCCTACGTTGTTGTCGCGCTCAACGCGCAAGGCCGCGACATCGGGGGCTGTGCATGCGCTGAAGATGCCGCGCAGCACCATGCGATGTCGCATTCGACACATTTTCAGCCAAGCCATCCATCTAGCTACCACTGATGGAAACAAATCCAGCACGCGTAAATGATTGTAATCAAATGAGATGCTGCGCGGCAGCATGTCTCAGATCGTAATTTGACGTGAATTACACGGGTAAATTCCGTTAACGCTCTGTTACGTTCGGTTGAGTGAATTGAACGCTCGTTATAGCGGGAGAGCATTCATGGAAGAGCGACATGGACATCAATCAGTGGAGATAAAAATGATGAATCAACGTTCTGCGCCTCTGCGTCATCTGCTCGCGTCCGCGATATCGGCGGGCCTGATGGCGATCAGCGCTGTACCCGTCATGGCACAGGAAGCCGGCAGCGCCACGACCGACCTGGACAGAGTCACCGTGACCGGCTCGCGCATCGCGCGTACCGGCTTCGTCACCCCGTCGCCGACGACCGCCATCACCGCCGAAGAGATCCGCGCTACCGGCGCGACCAACATCGGTGATCTGATGTCGCGCCTGCCGGCCCTGTCCCCGACGTACACGCTGGGCAACTCCACGCGCTTCATCGGTACCGCAGGCGTTGGCCTGATGGACCTGCGTGGCATGGGCACCTCGCGAACGTTGGTGTTGGTCAACGGCCGCCGCCACGTTGGCGCGACCTCCGGCTCCACCTCCGTTGACGTGAACACGATTCCGGTCGAATGGATCGAGCGCGTCGAGGTCATCACCGGCGGCGCATCCGCTGTGTACGGCGCCGACGCGGTTGCCGGCGTGGTCAACTTCATCATGAAGAAGTCCTTCGACGGTGCGGAGCTGCGCGCCCAGACCGGCATGTCAGACGAAGGTGGCTTTGGACGTTCGTTTGTCAGCTTCTCCACCGGCACCGATTTCGCCAATGGTCGCGGCAACGCTGCCATAGCGCTGGAGTACAGCAAGCAGGACCGTTTCCGCCGCAGCGATCGCGCGATCGGCAACGAATTCCTTGTGTCAGTCCCCAATCCCGCGTTTGACCCAAGCGAGGCGCCGAGCGAGCGCAATCCGCAGACCATTCTGAGCGGTCCGGGTGGCAATCACTCCATCTCCTTCGGCGGCACCTTCACGCTGGGCACGTTCGACTTCCGCAATCCGTCGACCTGGGGCAACCGTTACCAGTTCAACCCGGATGGGTCGTTCCGCAAGCAGCGGTATGACGGCATCGTGGTCAGCAACACCTCGTGCACCGACTGCGATTTCGCCGACCTGAACTCCGTTGCCGATCTGCAGCCGGGCTTCGACCGCAAGAGCGTCAACACGGTGGTCAACTTCGACCTGAACGACAATCACCGCCTGTACTTCGAAGGCAAGTACACCGAAACGGTGTCCGACTTCCTGGCCCAGCCGTCGTTCGATACCACCATCCGCGTCCAGCGCGACAATGCCTTTGTCAGCCCTGAGCTGCGCGCTCTGATGGCGGCCAACGGCGTGTCCCAGCTGACACTGAACCGCTTCAACGTCGACGCAGGCCAGCGCGGCGAGCATGTTGAACGCAACACCCAGCGTTTCGTGTTCGGCATTGAAGGGAACCTGAGCGAGAACTGGACCTACGACGCCTATGGCAACTGGGGCCAGACCGAGGTCAAACGCTGGAACCTCAATAACCGCATCAACGAACGCTGGCAGGCGGGCTTGGACGCGGTCATCGACCCGGCCACCGGCAATGTCGCCTGCCGTACCACGCTAAACCCGGACGCCGTCAATCCGCACACCGGTCGGGTGTATTCGAGCTTCGCGCGGGAAGGCTGCGTGCCGTTCAGCGTGCTCGGCAATGGCGCGGTGACGCAGGCCGCGCGGGACTGGATGAACGTGGATTCGTTCAACTTCTCACGTATCCAGCAGACTGTGTTCAGTGCCTCCGTGGCCAATTCTTCGCTGTTCCGCCTACCGGCTGGCGACGTTGGCATCGCTGGCGGCGTGGAATACCGCAAGGAAAAGAGCCGTGAGATCACCGACCCGCTGGCCGCCCAAGGTTTGACCTTCCTCAACGCCATCCCCAACAGGATGGGGCAGTACGACGTGAAGGAAGTCTTCGTCGAAACCAGCGTCCCACTGCTGGCCGACATCCCGGGCATCTACTCGCTGACAATGGACGCCGCAGGCCGTTACTCGGACTACAGCAGCATCGGCGAAACCACCACCTGGAAAGTGGGTCTGGACTGGACCGTGATCCCCTCGCTGCGCGTGCGCGGCACGCTGTCGCAGGCCGTACGTGCACCGAGTATCGGCGAGCTGTACAACCCGCAAAGCGAGAACTTCGCCACCATCGCCGATCCCTGCAACTACCTGGTGACCAACACCAACCGTCCGTCGACTGCAAAGGACCCGGCACTGCGGCAGGCCAACTGTTCCGCGCTGGGCGTGCCGGTGGGCTGGATCGATACCTACAGTGCCAATCGCCCGGGCGTCAGCGGCGGCAATCCGGATCTGAAGCCGGAGCACGCGCGCAGCTTCACCTACGGTTTCGTGTGGCAACCAGGGTTCCTGCCGGGCTTCGGCATGTCGGTGGACTACTGGAACATCAATCTGGAGGACGCCATCGGCGCTGTGACGGCACAGACCAACGCCAGTCGCTGCGTGGATTCCCCCGGCGGGGTAGGCAACTCGTTCTGCGACCAGGTCGTGCGTGCACCGGCCGGCGGCTTCACCGATGCACAGGGCCGCCTGTTCCCTGAGCACTCGATCGTTCGCTGGACCGCGCTGAACGAGAACCTGGCACGCTCCCGCCGCATCGGCGTTGACGTGGAAATGGACTATCGCTGGAAGATGCTTGAGGGAGATGCAGTGGTCCGGTTGGTCGGTAGCCGTCTGATCCAGTCACGCGAGTGGACCTTCCAGGACTTCCCGGACGAGTACAACGAGTACGTCACCTACGTGACCGATCCGCGCTGGCGGGCGACCCTGCAGAGCAAGTACTCGCTGGGCCAGTGGCGTGCCTCGTGGGACCTGAACTACATCGACGGCAACCTGCGCGTTACCCCGAGCAGCTATTCCAGCAACCCTGGTTCGGCCAGCCCGATTCGAAATGGCTCGTACACCTACCACAACTTCCAGCTGGGATATCAGTTCCCGGGTGACAAGATCGACGTGTACTTGGGAATCGACAACGCCTTCGACAAGGATCCTCCGCGCAACTACTTCGGTGCCGAGGTGGGGCACTCGATGTACGACAACGTCGGCCGGTATTTCTACATGGGCGCGTCCTACAAGTTCTGATCCATCCATAACGGCAACACGAACAAGCCCGGCTCACGCCGGGCTTGTTTCGTTGATGTGCCAGAAAAGATCACGAGAAGAACGGCCTATGGGTGGAACGGGGGGCAAAGAAGCGACGTGGGGACGCGGTGTTGCTGGAGCTGGAGACGGCGGTAAGCTTTGCTGGTTATGTAGCGTTTGTGGCTCTGGGTACTGCGCTGCTCATCACCGGAGCCAGGCAGGGCTTGGGCGAGGGCTTCACGGCTTCTGCCTTGGATCTCTGTACTTATTGAGTACTGGTCCCGCAGATGCACGGAAGTGATCCGACAGCGCGGACGCGTGGTAGCACACTGTCAGTGCTCCAAATTGATGTCCCTGAAAAATACTTACAGAGAACACTGACTTGCAACGAGGCAGTCCGGCTTTGTAAGGCATTTCTAAGATGATCTGTGCTGCAGAGACATGATCTTAGTGCAAGTCGGAGGCCGGGGACTCGAACTCGGAACATGTAGAAAGGCATATGATTGGATTTTCTCCGATTAGGACTGCGTATGGAACTGGCGGGCGATTGGTGGCGGTCGCGAGTGACCGGTTTTGGCCGCATATCGGCATCGGCGGGGCAGGGGACTAGGAGGATTTATCGGTGGTAGGGAGGGATATCGCTCGCCCCAAGTAGGTCGCTAGCTCAGGCGCAAGAAGCACTATTCATGGCCTGAATTGGCCTTCTTTTAGGCGTCCGTAAGAACGGAGCAGACTAAGCACACCACTTGATCCAGGGTGTGTTCGAATGCGTGTTCGCCACTGACGAGAAAGAGCTGATGCGTTGGTTGCGCTGCTTCGTCCGGAAGGTCGGCTGTGCTGCTAGCAAAAAGACGGGATCGTGCTGGTTCTCGATCGGACGCGTCGTCGGCGCCAGCTTGGGCCTCGCGCCGAAAATCCTGATGGCCGTCGCCGAGTCCAATACGAAGCGGCGTCAGCCGTCCTCATTTTCTGAAACCGTTTCGCGTCCGTCTTGGTCGTCATCCAGCAACTCTTGGAGCTCGTCGAAGCTCAGGTGGTTGGATTCTCCCCGCACCTCAATTACACGTTCGATGACCTGCGGCGTATCCAGCTCGTTGGCCAGAACTCGCACTTTCATGGTGTAGCTGCCGGGTCCTGCGGGCAAGAGGATTAGATCCTCAGCGATCCGGCGGATCTCGCCGGGGCGGACGTTGCCTAGGTGGCAATTGAACACGGGTTGCATACCCTCCTCGTCCACCTCGGTTGTCCCGTCCCCCCTGGGGACAGGCCCGAGGTGCCATTCGTCCGCCGGCGGGTCGGGAACCTCCGACTCGGTCAGCATCCTGTAGCTCTGGCCGCCGTTGCTGGTCCAGGTGACCTCGAGCTTGATGGCGCTCAAGGCGAAGTTGGAGCGATTGCCCAACTCCAGCCGGATTCGGATGAGACGGTTCTTGGCTTGGAAGTACTCCGCCCCCTCGCGCCAGTAGTTCCGGTTCTCGAGGTTGTAGTTCGGAGCGGCTAGGTAGGCGGGCGGTTGATAGCGCTTGTAGTCGGGCAATTCCTCGAACGTCAAGAATGTCCGCTCGAAGTGGTCGGCCAGCGGCTGGTTCTTCTCATCCAGCACGGCTAGGTCAAGCAGGGCCTCGCCCCTGGAATGATCGGCCACCCCCATCCGGTAGATCTCGCGAGGAGTGGCGATGCCTGTCGAGCTCCCGCGGCGGACATAGACCGTGTTGGCTTCCACGTTGCCGAACCTCTTGGTGAGGTAGAACGGCCTGGGCTGATTGGGGACGGTGATGACGGCGATGTGCTTGCCGTCGAACAACTGCTCCTCGTACCTGAAAACCAGCTTGGTCTCCAGCTTCTCATTCACGAACTGCTGGAGCCTGGAATCGTCGATGGCGCCGTCGGCAGGAAGGTCGATCACTTCCGCCGGATACGGCGGGTTCTCCCTGAATCCCATCAGCAGGTAGGCGTTGCCGCTGTGATGTGTGTTGGCCAGGGCCAGGATATCCTTAAGCAGCTCGGACTTCTGCTCCGCAGTGGCTTTGGCGAATGCATAGCGCTCGGCCTTGTAGTCCAAGTCAGGACCTTCTCCTCTGCTCCGCAACTCTTCCAGCAGCGCGTCGGCCAGCATCTCGGGGTCCTTTCAGTGCTCGTTAACAGTATGGGGGGCAACGCCGCGGCGAGGCTCGCATTTCTTGCGCGCTCCAACGCGGCCGCAAGTGGTCGGAAAAAGGCCTCTGCGCCCTTGGACAAGCTGTACTCCGCGAACATCGCGGTGATCTCATCCGCAGTCGCCGCATCGATTCCGTAGCTCGACGTCAAGGCAACAATACCCCAAGTGGCGCCGATGTTCTCGAGCTGGGAGCCTTACTTGCCGAAATCCTCGAGATTGTCGCTTTGGGCACCAAGCTGGAAACGGCGCTTTGGCGTCAGCGCGGCGCATTTTCCGGGTGCAGCCGCTTCCCAGGATGCGACTTTACGCGCAAGCAAGCGGGCACGCGCCAAGCCGAGCCACAGAGAAGTCATGCGCAGCGAATCACGGTGCCCGTGCACATCGGGGATCGCTGCCCGGTCTGCAAGAAGGGATGTATCCAGAAAAAGAACAGCCGCCACGGTCCATTCCTTGGCTGCTCGAGGTTTCGCGAAGGCTGCAAAGCCAAGGACAACCTCCTCCGCTGCACTGACCTCGCGTGAAGGGTGCCGGAGAGGATCAAGCGCTATTGACCGGTAGTCCGGTCAATGTCAGGGCGCGGCTTTGCCCAGTCAGATCCTTGCGGTCCGCCACGACCCACGCGCTGACCATCCGACCTTTCATTTCGCGCTGAATTCGCGCGGAAATGTGAGATTTAGGGCACAGCAACAGCGCATTTATGGCTATTCGCCGGCTACAATCTGGCGATGAACATCGCCATCATCGCCCCTGAGAAATTTGAGTTCCAAGACTTGGTTTGCATTGACATCGCGCTTCGCTCCAGAAGCCTCGACAGGGTTCAGATGTTCGCGGAACCTGCAGGTGGCGAGGACGGTCAGCTGGAGTTCGCTTGCCTTGGCGCTGCCGCAACGGTCGAAGTGCAGGTCAAGGGGAGCGAGAGCGCATTAGATCTGGCTAAGCTCGCCAGCCATCTTGCTCACTTCCCTGATCGGAAAGGGGAGGGCACACTTCTGGATCGGCTCATTCAAGACGAACGGCGGTTTGCGCTCTTCGTTATTTCCGGCCGCTGTGTGGATGCCGTGTCGTCATTTCTGATCAAGCGAATGCCGGAGGATATCCTGCAGCGGAGCGTTTCGGCACCTAGTGCCGAGGCATTCCGGAGAGATTACTCGCGCGCGCTCGGAACTCTCGCCGAGGACGGCACGACGCTCTGGCAAACGCGTCATGCGCACCTGATCAAGACGGCCGCTGAAATTGATCAGGCCGCTCTTCGCTCAGCGCTGGGCCGGGTCTTGATCCTAGAGCAGCAAACGTCGGAGGACGTGCAAACGCGGATAATGAACACGCTGGCTGAGTTGGGCGTACCTACTGGATCTGCTGCGCATGCGATCGGAGAGATGAGAGCGCGAGTTCAGGGCGCCAAAGGAGATCGCATCGATGTGCTGGCCTCCATCTGTGATGTGATCGAGCGCCACGCGCCATCCACGATGCGGCCCAGTGACTATGTATCGCGTGGTTTGGAAGACCAGATGTTGGCGGGTCTCTTAGCGTCGCACGTGCTCTTGCTCTCAGGATCTCCTCGGACTGGAAAGACGTTCACGGCGCGTGAGTTGGCTTCAAAGCTCCAAGTGAAGGGTTATGAAGCCAAGGAATGCTTCAGCGTGCTCGAAGCTTCTCGGTTCCTTCTCGATGGTGCGAGAGCTTGGCGCGTTGCCATCCTCGACGACCCTTTCGGAGGCACACATCCTGTTCCGAATTCCGCTCAGGAGCTTGCACAACTCAAGGACTTAGTGTTGCGAGCAAACGCTACAAAGCTGCTCATCGTCGTGCAAGCGAAGGACCGAATATTTGGTGTGTTCAACACGAGCTCACTCTCGGGCGCTCGATTGCGCAGTCATGCCTGGGTCGATCTGGATGCACATTCTGCTGAGCTTGCGACGAAGCTATGGCGGGACCTCGGCAGTCGCGGAAAAGTGTCGAGCGTGCTCTATCAGTCAGTTCTAGATGCGTTTGGCGGAGGCGAGATTACGCTGTAACCCGGATTCCTGAGTTACTTGGCGCTCAACTCCGACCGCCTGGGTGAGGCGCCAACACTGGAGAAAGCACTGAGGCTCGCGAAGGAAGATGCATCCGATTTGGGACGAGCGTTAGCCGCCGAGACATCAGCGAGCCTGCTTCAAGTGCTGGCGATTGGAACGGCGCCAGGAATTTCCTTGGCAATGGATGAGCTCGCGTTTCTGACGAACCATGGTAGGACTGACCTGCCTGGCTATGTGGAGGTCAGCGGCAAGGAATCGAACTGGAGGCTGGATGAAAGCGTGCCCGCGCCCTCCGGCTTAGCCAGCTACGCGCCTGTGCCTGAACTTGCCGAGACGCATCGCGCTTCTGTCAGGAATCTCGAGCGAAGAGGCATCGTGGAAGTCTCTCCCGACCAACAGATCTCCTTTGTGCACCCGGTGTTTCGCGCTGCATCTGAGTCACTTGTCGATTTTTCGTCCACCTTTGATCGACAAGACCTCCTGGCGCTGATTGAAAAGTCGCTACTGTGTCTCTCCCCGCACACGGCGAAAGCGGCTGCCAAGAACCTCGCCTGGCTCGCTGAGCATGTGAAGGGAGACGGCTTGGAGGCGTTATTCCGCATAGCAGAGCGAGGTCTCGGATCAATCTTCATCTCGACTCGCGACGTCTGCTTCTCCTTCTTGGTCAGCCGCATGGATGAGGTGGGCGCAAAGCTCGACGACGTGCAGACCTGGATACGCCAAGCATCGTTCGTGTCCCTCAGTGACGTGTCATGGACTTGCGGCGAGGCGACACTGTCCAAGGTCGACGGTAGTGGAATGCTGAGTGTTCCTTCGTCGCTATCGTCAATCTTCGATGCGACTGACGCCGCAATGGTGCGAGCGTTCATGGAAGATGATTCTGTTCGATGCTCCGCGGAAGTTGCGTGGGAGGGAGCGAAGTTCTTCGATCAGAACCCGAAAGAGATGACGCTTGATTACATGCATCGCCTCCTTAGCTACGATGAGGCATCTATACGAGCCAGAGCCATTTCGTCATGGATCCGCGAGCATCGGGATCATGATGATCTGGTGCTCACACGAATCGCTTCTGAGCGCCATCCGCAGGTGCTGAGTGAAGCGCTTACTGCACTGCGCGACAGCTGGGCGAAAGTCTCTCAAGATCGGCTTGACCGGGTTACGTCCACGTTGGTTCGTGCTTGGTCAAATCCCTACTCATCGGTAGTCTTGATTTCGTGGTGCTTGGTTCTCGATAAGACGCATAAGTTCGAGGCATGGGGGCTGCTGGGTCGTCTCCTGCCTACTGTCCTTAAGCACCTGCCCGGCACTATCAAGTTCAGTGACGCGCGGCTGCACGGAATCGTGTCTCGCTCTGCGCCACATTTGAGCCACGCAGACATGGCGGCGATCTGCGCGGAATGGGTTGGACTTGTGAAGCGGATCAACGGCGTTAGATCGCCAACTGCGTATGAGATCACGGTCGCTGAGCTCATCGTGGAGTTCCTGCCCCCCGGCGCGTCGCGCACGGGCTTGATCCGAGATCTCCTCGATGTGCCAGGCACGGCCGTTCCGGCTCGGGTTCTCGCGGAAGTTTCCAATATGTGGCCTCAGTTATCGGTTGACGAGCAGGCATTGATCAAGGTGCTGCTTTCAGAGCCTCGCTCGGACTCACTATGGCTCAGTGCTGTGCTACTCACGCGACGTCATATTGATTCCGGTCTGCGCGAAGAACTTTTTCGCATGCGCGGATGGGACCCGGATAACAACAAGAAGCTGCGAGACTGCCTGCCTTCGGACGTGCTTCGGGCGAGCATCGGAATGTATGCGTCAGACACTAATGAGGGTCGGCAGGGATTCTTGTAAAAAACAGCCAAAAGTGAGCTAACGTACTGTGGCGGTTGAAGTTTTGCGACGCTTCTACAGGATGCGCTCTTGCACATTGAGCGATAGATCTAGCACCACGTCG